>CAYVBQ010000009.1:0-25271 GCA_964449775.1 uncultured Melioribacter sp.
CTCCTGCTTCATTAGTAATACTAGAAAGTGTGTACGATGTTGTGCTATTTATGAGTTAATTCTTAGCGGCATTCAAAGAAAGAAATATGAGATGATAGTTTCACCTGTCCATTTTAAAGAAATTGAAAGCATAGAAGATATCCGGGAAAAGGTTCAAGTACTTCAGCTTTTATCTGTTCATGGTAGCCGACAAAATTATGATTTTGATAAAGTCAGAAATCGAGCTGAACAACTAATTTCCTTTAATTTCGGAATAGCTGATGCGGTTCATTTAGCTTTTGCAGAACAATCATCAGATTATTTTATTACCTGCGATGATAAACTTATTAAGCGAACGAGAAAAACCAAACTCGATATAGAAGTAAACAATCCTATTGAATTTTGTATAAAAGAGGAATTAAAATGAGTCAAAGCGAATATATCAACGAAGAAGAATTATTTAACAAAGCAATAAGATTATTAACTGAAAAGTTAGGACCATTAGAAACAAGCCGTTTCCTTTCTCTTGCTGGGAAGAGGAGAATGGAATCAGTTAAACGGCATCGTCAGTGGCAGAATAACTTAGATAAAGAAAAATTTTTCAAATCAGTTTTAAGTAACTCATCTTACGTGAAATATGAAAGAGAGTCTGTAAAATAATTTTCACTTCTTAAAAACCTTGAGGGTTTATAGAAACCCTCAAGGTTATCATTATGAATCAAGTCAATTCGGCTGCGGCGATGTGGGCGGTGTTTCTTTTGGCGTTGGTGCAGCCGGACTGCCAGGCAAAAGATACTGTTGCAGCTTTGCAAAATTATCCCAACCCATTCAATCCAAGCACAACAATTAAATTCTCAATTCGTAACTCTAAAGGTCTATGATATGCTTGGAAGAGAAGTAACAACACTTGTAAATGAAGGAAAGCCCGCCGGTAATTACGAAGTAAAATTTAACGGCAATGGTTTAGCAAGTGGAACTTATTTTTATCAAATTAGAGCAGGTGATTTTATTTTAACAAAAAAACTTGTACTGCTCAAATAATGTTTCCAACATAAAAAATCCCTCTGATTAAGAGGGATTTTTTTGTAACTTTTCATAACTTTCATAGCGTATTCACTGCATCTTTCAAATTCTATTGCCGGAAGTGGGCAGGCCCGCCAGAAAGATCCGTCAAAAAACTGCCGGGCAAGTTTGAGTTGTTGCCAAATTTCTTCCATAGTTCTTGCAAATTTCCCCGCGACTCAATAGAAGTTGTTAAGGATACCTTTAAGAATTATGCAGAAAAACTAAATTGCAGAACCAAGTAAAAATATTCCGGTACATAGATGCTTAAAATTCAGCGATACGTATTCAGTCCGTTTTCCGAGAACACTTACATAATTTGGGATGATGATTCGAAAGAAGGTGCAATAATTGACCCCGGATGTTATGACTCTAAGGAGAGGGAAGCAGTTGATGATTTTATTTATAACAATTCGATCAGGCTAATTTATCTTGTCAATACCCATTGTCATATCGATCACATATTTGGAAACGCATTTATTAAACAGAAATATAATCCTATCTATCTTGCACCGGAGAAAGATGTCTTTATGCTAGACTTGATGATCGATACAGCTAAGAATTACAGAGTTGAGTTCACACCATCACCTAAACCTGATCAGTTCATTTCTGAAGATGTTGAATTTGTTCTGGGTAGACTAAAAGGTAAATTTATTTTTACACCGGGACATACACCCGGCGAATTTTGTCTTTATTTCCAAACAGAAAAAGTCTGCTTTACCGGAGATGTACTATTCAATGGAAGTATCGGTCGCACCGATCTATGGGGCGGGAATTATGATAAATTAATTGAATCAATACAAACCAAATTGCTTACATTGCCAAATGAAGTTGTAGTTTATCCGGGTCATGAGTCACGAACCACAATCGGAGATGAAAAAAAATACAACTCTTTTCTGAAAACTTCTTAAGAGTATCTCTAATAAATATATTTTAAAAAATAGAACACAGATAAAACTGATTCACCCCATGGAATAATTTAAAAATATAATTGTTTCAAAGACACAAATGCTATTCCACGTTGTGATAGACTTGCCTACCGAGCCTGTTGCACAACGCAAATTCTGTAAAACAAAACCTTCGAGGTTGACACATCGTCGGTGGTATGATAACCTCGAAGGTTGCTTACCGACTTCTGCAACAGCCTCAACCGGCAGGCAGATTATCACAGATTAGCTTTTGAAGTTATTAGAGATACCCTTAATTTGATTTAGCCGTTATCAATAGATATATTGTTTCAAGAAATCAAAGAATAAAAACCATCTTAATATTATGATCAAAGAAAACAGTTCTGCAAAAAATAGCTTCGTATTATTTATTACACTTCTTTTTGTCTATATAGTTTTGTTTGAATTTATTCTTCCGGTTAACAAAATTCTTCCAAGACCAAGTCTATTAGCTGAATCGTTTCTTCATATCTGGAGAGATTATAATCTCATCTATGCTTTTACAATTTCCACAACCGTCATTTATCTGATGTTAATGCTCGGGTTCTTCTTTGTTTATATTCGTATCGCATGGCTGATGAAAGTATTCGTGGAATTAGAAGCCACCATTCTTTCATTCCGATTATTCAGATACTTACCGGCATTTTTCTTTGCTGTTATTTTTAATTTGTGGTTCGATGATAAGTTGTTAGGTGAATTCATTTTTGCTTTACTTCTCGTACTATTCTTAATGTCAAAAAAACTATTCGAAGAATCAAAGAATGTAAAAGAAGAGTACCTTCTTGTGGCTCGCAATCTTAATTTGACACCAGGCGACATTTATGAAGATGTTTTCTGGAAATCCTCACTTCCGATTCTTTCCGAATATGTTAAACAGATTCATTATTACTTGTGGGTATTAGTTCTGGTTTATGAATTTATTGGCAATTCTTATGGAATTGGATCTATATACCGCATCGCTCTCGCCTACAATGATTTCACTGCATTGTTTACATTAGCTCTTATGATTGCTTTGTTGATTTGGTTTGGCAACTATTTAATCGGGGCGATTCAAAATAAATTAATTCATTGGACTGCATAAGAATGATTGAGATTAAAAATCTTTCAAAAGAATATTCTTCCGATATTGGAGTAAAAGCAATTGAATTAAAGAATATTTCATTCATACTTCTTGACGGTAAAATAACATCAATCATCGCTCCACCCGGTTCAGGAAAATCAGTACTTCTCAAAATTATTTCGGGTTTGGAAGAACAATCCTCAGGTGATATAGAAAATCCAGCCAATGAAAAAATAATTTACATTCCATCAGAACCTTCATCATTCACTTGGTTAAATGTTCATGAAAACGTGAAGTTCGGACTTTATAAATGGGATGAAAAACAAATTAAAGAACTTATCAATTTAGTTGGCTTGGAAGGTTATGAAAAATTTTATCCAGACAACAAAAGTTTAGGATTCCGTTTTCGAATTGCACTTGCACGTTCTCTGGCAAATAATCCGTCTGCGATTCTATTAGATGAACCATTCAATAAAATGGATGTTCAAACAAAGCATGAGATCTACTCTCTTATTAGAGAAGTAAGTAAAGTGAGAAACGCAACCTTTCTTCTCGCAACATCAAATCTGACTGAAGCACTCTTCTTATCTGATAAAATCTACTTAATGAAAGAGAATCCCGCTGAAATTATTTCTGATCTTGATGTTGATCTTCCTTCTGAACGTAATCATGCAATTTATTCATCGGATAAATTTAATTT
Source organism: uncultured Melioribacter sp. (assembly GCA_964449775.1). Taxonomy (GTDB): domain Bacteria; phylum Bacteroidota; class Ignavibacteria; order Ignavibacteriales; family Melioribacteraceae; genus Fen-1258. Next base: position 3,749 of record CAYVBQ010000009.1, read on the forward strand.
GCTCAGAACTCAAATTGAAAACTCCTTCAACCGGGTTGAATCTCAAAAATTGTTTAACCTCTCTATTTAACTGGATTTGCATCTATGAAAGAAAAAATAGACAGATTAGAAAAGCTGAGAATTGAAGCTCAACAGGGTGGCGGCACTGAAAGAATTAAATCCCAGCACAAAAAAGGAAAACTTACCGCACGAGAGCGAATACAACTTCTTGTTGATGAAGGAACATTTCAAGAAGTGGACATGTTTGTTAAACATCGCTCCACTGATTTCGGATTAGAGAATCAAAAATTTCCGGGTGATGGTGTTGTTACCGGCTTCGCCAAAATTAATGGAAGGCAAGTAGCTCTGTTTAGTCAAGATTTTACAGTTTTCGGCGGATCGCTCTCCGAATCTCACGCAGAAAAAATTTGTAAAGTGATGGATATGGCGATGAAGATTGGTATTCCTGTAATTGGACTAAATGATTCCGGTGGCGCTAGAATTCAAGAAGGTGTCGTCAGTCTTGGTGGTTATGCAGATATCTTCCTGCGTAATACATTAGCTTCCGGAGTGATACCGCAGATATCGGCAATACTCGGTCCTTGTGCAGGGGGTGCTGTTTATTCTCCGGCAATTACCGATTTTGTCTTTATGGTAAAACACACCAGTCATATGTTTGTTACCGGTCCAAATGTAGTTAAAACTGTTACCCATGAAGAAGTGAGTTTTGAAGATCTTGGCGGTGCTGAAACTCACGCCTCTAAAAGTGGAGTTGCACACTTTGTTTACGATAGTGAAGTTGAAGTACTAGAAAATTTACGAAAGCTGATTAGTTTTCTTCCTCTTAATTGGAAGGATTTTCCACCTGAAAAAGAATTTGATTTTAGTAAAGATCTGGAAGAAATAAAGTTAGATACAATCATTCCGGATAATCCAAATAAGCCATACGATATGAGAGAAATTATTTCATTGCTTCTTGATGACAGTGATTTTCTGGAGGTACATGAAAATTACGCTCAAAATATCATTGTAGGTTTTGGCAGAGTAGGTGGCGTTTCAGTAGGAATTGTTGCAAATCAACCACAAGTATTAGCCGGTGTTTTGGATATTAATTCTTCAGTGAAAGGTGCACGCTTCATTCGTTTTTGTGATGCTTTTAATATTCCTCTTCTTGTTTTAGAAGATGTACCGGGATTTTTACCCGGCACAGAACAAGAGTGGAATGGAATCATCCGGCATGGCTCTAAGCTGCTTTTTGCATTCTGTGAAGCTACAGTGCCAAAAGTGACGGTTATAGTTCGTAAAGCTTACGGCGGTGCTTATGATGTGATGAATTCTAAGCACATTCGAGGTGATTTTAATTTTGCCTGGCCTAGTGCAGAGATTGCAGTTATGGGACCCAAAGGAGCTGTCCAAATCATTTTCAAGAAAGAAATTGCTGCGGCAGATAATCCCGATGAAAAATTGAATGAGAAACTGTCAGAATATGTAGAAAAATTTACTAATCCTTACATTGCTGCAGAACGTGGTTACATTGACGAAGTTATTATACCAAGAGAAACGAGAATAAAAATTGTGCAAGCATTCCAGCTTCTAAAAACAAAAGTAGATATGAATCCGAAAAAGAAGCATTGTAATATTCCACTTTGATTTATTTAAAACCTAACTCATTTATTTACATACACTAAACAAGTCCAATATCATAAATAACTTGACAATCCGTTGATAACGGATTAAATTGCGCCCAAAATTTAAGCAAACGGAGTCTGTGTGAAAAAAATGCTATTCCTACCGATAGCTTTGTTCGTTATCATTTTTATCTCCTCATGTAGTAGTTATCAACCATCAGCAAAATTCACAGACTCAATCCCCACAGACACACTTAAAAATGTTGAAGCACCTTTTTCAAGGATGAATGAACTGTTGGAAAGTGCTCGAAAAGATTATGTGAGTGCATTATATCAACAGAAATTGGGATTTAAGGTTGAAACACTCAACTATTATGAATCTGCATTGTCCACGATCAATAAACTCAGTTATTACCCGGACATCGAAGTAAACACTCCTTATTCTGAATTGGAAAGTTCTATCGTTGAAGATTATCAAAAGTTCATTGAGAGTTTAGAAGAGTTACCTGAAAATGCATCCATTAATGCGTTTGAAGAATGGATGAATAAAAAAATTCCGGATGTCATTCAAGAGGACGACAGTGCTGATGTAAAGATTGATACTGGTCCTACCACTACCGTAGTTGTTGGAGATTTTCCTTTGGAAGTTAATCGTTATGTTGAACAATACATCGAATATTTTACAGGGAAGGGAAGAAATTATATTGAAAGTTGGCTTTCACGTTCCGGCAAATATTTTCCGTTAATGGCAAGAGTATTTTTCGAAGAAAAAGTCCCTCAACAATTGATTTATTTAAGTATGATCGAGAGTGGTTTAAATCCAAAAGCCCGCTCATGGGCTAAAGCAGTTGGTCTTTGGCAGTTTATTCGCGGAACTGCCCGCCTTTATGATTTGAATGTTAGTTTTAATATTGATGAAAGAAAAGACCCGGAGAAATCGACTTACGCTGCAGCAAGACATTTAAGAGATCTTTATTCCTCATTAGGTGATTGGTATTTAGCTCTCGCAGCATATAACAGCGGTGAAGGAAGAGTACGAAAAGCTATGAGAAGATCGGGCTCTCGTGATTTCTGGCAGATTCGTCCATATTTACCAAGAGAAACTCGAAACTACGTTCCACAATATATCGCGGCAACTCTTATCGCGAGTCGAGCTGAGCAATATGGTTTTACGAATATACAATTTGAAAAACCACATGAATATACAATCCATAGAATTGATGAGGCGATTGATCTTAGTATTTTAGCAAAGTGTGCCGGAATTAGTGTGGAACTTCTGCGCGATATGAATCCGGAACTTACGCAGAATAGTACTCCGCCAAATCATGATGGGGGATATCCGTTGCGAGTTCCCTCTAAGTCATACGATGCGTTTGTTCAGAATTTAAGCATTATTCCTGCTGATGCAAGAGTACTTTTTGTAACTCATACTGTTAAACGCGGTGAAAAATTATCCGATATTGCTTCAAAATATGATATCAGTATTTCAACACTAGCCGACGTGAATAGTCTTTCACCAAGCTCAAAATTAAAAACCGGTTTAGAGATAAAAATTCCGGTTTCAACTTTTAGCCCTGATGATCTGGCTGTTAACACAGACATACTTCCCGCGCTTGAGGAAGAGATAAAAACTTTAGATCAAAATCCTTCATACAAACTTGAGATCAACAATAACACCGATGAAAATAAGTTCTCTAAAATTTATGCGAATATGGCTAACGATTCTATTAGTTTCACGGTTCCGGAAGGCAAATCAATTATTACATATGAGGTGAAAAGTAGAGATAATCTTATAGCAATTGGAGATCTTTTTAGTGTTCGAGTTTCTGATATTCGAAATTGGAACAACTTACCTTACACATCAACTGTACGGGTTGGACAGGAACTTACCATAATTGTTCCTAATGATAAAGTTGAATACTTCTCTTCAATTAATAAGATGAGTGAAAGTGAAAAGAAGAATCTTCTGTTTGTTAATTCCGGTGATGCAGGTGTTGAACACAGAATATTGAATGGTGAAACTTTATCTAGTATTGCAATTAAATACGGTGTATCAGTTGCTAATCTTAGAAACTGGAATAATCTTAAGAGTGATCGTTTGGTTCGAGGTAAAAAATTGATGATCTATTCCGGGGATTATGGAAAAACCAGCAGCACCGGTTCATTGGCTAGTAATAGAACATCGAAATATAAGATTAGAAAAGGCGATTCTCTTGGTAAAATTGCTGTGAAATACGGTGTCACTACTGCTCAGTTAAGAAAATGGAATAAACTCAGCACCAATAAAATCACAGCAGGGAATGTATTAGTTGTTCATGGGAAAGATTATGCTGCATCGTTAGGTGATAATACAACTCGTAAAGATAGAAATGTTCTTCGTTATACTGTGAAAGATGGTGATACCATCGGCGAGATTGCCGAGATGTTCAAAGTCTCTGTGGCAGATATTAAGCAATGGAATAAGCTTAGTAGTAACAAAATCGTTTTGGGAAAAACTATTGAAATATATTCCGATGTTGATCCATCCGCAAAAACTGTGAAATCAAAAAATAATGAGAATGTGAAATTTGGCAAGGTTGCGGAGATCAAGACCTTGAAGAATAAAAAAAGTGATAACAAAATTGTGCATGTAGTAAAAGAGGGTGAATCACTCTGGACGATCGCAAAAAATAATGATGTTCGTGTTTCAGATCTCATTGCATGGAATAATTTACCGAATGAACGTGTAAAAGTTGGACAGAAAATAAAAATTCATAATTAGAATTTGTTCTTAACATATTAAAAAAGCTGTTAGGGGTGCATCCCGTTAACTGAACGCGGAATAGCTGAGAATAAACCCTTAAACCTGATCTGGATAATGCCAGCGTAGGAAAACGGTACGTGAGTAATCAAGTACAGCCGTTTCCCGAACGGCTTTTTTATTTCTAAACCAAAAGGAGGAATAAAATGAAGTACTTGACTGCTATCTTATTTTTAATTGTTTTTCAATTAAATGCATTAGCCCAAGTTTTAACAGGGCGTATTTTTGACCTTTCTGATAAATCGCCTCTTAATTTTGTAAGTGTTGTTGTTGAAGGAAAAAGTATAGGCACAACTTCAGATGAAAATGGATTCTTTGAACTAAGAGATCACTTAAACGAAGATGATATTTTACTTTTTAGTCATGTAGGTTTTCTATCTAAAAAGATTACTGTAACTGAATTTACTAACTCTTCCAAAAAAATATTTCTTGAGAGTAAAGTTATTACCAGTCAAACAATACTTGTACGGGGAAACATCGGTACAACTGGAATTACTCCTTTAACATTTTCAAAAATTGACCGCGCATCTATAAAACAATCATATACAAATCAAGACATTCCGGAATTGTTAAGTTATCAGCCATCAATCACTTTTTATTCTGAAAATGGAAACGGACTTGGTTACAATTATCTAAGTATTCGTGGATTCGATCAAAGAAGAATATCTGTCTCAATCAATGGTATTCCTCAAAATGATCCGGAAGATCACAATGTATATTGGCTGGATTTTCCAGATCTGCTTGAAAGCACGGAATTAATTCAGGTGCAACGCGGCGCCGGTTCGGGAATTGTTGGTTATCCGGCGGTTGGCGGTTCAATAAATATAATTACATCATCTTTCTCCGATAAACCCCAAATGAATTTTTCGTCATCATTCGGAAGTTATAATACAAGAAAATATTCGGCGCAGTTTTCAAGCGGGTTAATCTCCAACAAGTATTCATTTTATGCTAAACTCTCTCAGACATTAAGCAGCGGATACCGGAATTCAAGCTGGATTAATTTCAAATCATTTCATATTAGCGCTGTTCGGTTTGATGATAAGTCAACGACTCAACTTAACATATTTGGCGGTCCTGTAGCGGATGGACTTGCCTATACAGGACTTCCAAAATTCGCTATTACGAATAGAGACTTACGCAAAGGGAATTATTCTTATTGGGAAGCCGATAGTAAAAATTACACGTATACACTTGAAAGACGTCCGGATGAAATAGAGAATTTTTCTCAACCGCATTTTGAGATATTAAATGAATGGAAGCTTAGTGACAAAGTAACCATAAATAATGCACTATTTTTAGTATTAGGTGATGGTTTCTTTGATTATGATGGATCATGGGCAGATACAAATTATTTCAGAATATCCCGTGAATTTGGCTTCAAACCTTCCAATAATCCGGGGAACGCGCTAATACGTGCCATGGTTAACAATAAACAGTGGGGATGGATACCGCGTTTAAGCATTAAACATTCTGATGGCGAATTGATCCTTGGCGGTGAAATGCGTATACACCGCTCACTTCATTGGGGAAGTCTGAACTTTGGTGAAAATCTTCCGGTTGGTTTGACCAAGAATTACCGCTATTATCAATATGAAGGTGGAAATGATATTGTAAGTTTTTATGCGCATGAAAATTATTATTTAAATGATCAGATCAATTTTCTTCTCGAAGGGCAACTGGCTTATCATAATTATAAATTTATGACCGAGAAATATCTTGGGAATGAATTTGAGGTTAGTAATTTATTTTTTAATCCACGAATCGGAATTAATTATAAGTTTACGCCGGACTTGAATTTTTATTTTTCATTTGCAAGAGTATCGCGTGAGCCGCGGTTAAAAAATTATTACAATGCCGCTGAATCGAGCGGCGGCGCAACTCCGCAGTTTGAAGTATCTTCTTCAGGTATTTATAATTTCTCCAGTCCATTAGTCAAACCCGAAACTATGAACAATTTTGAAGTCGGTACTTCTTTCACCAAAGAGAAAATTAATTTATCGCTCAATTTTTACTATATGCTTTTCAGTGATGAGATTGTTAAAAAAGGACAAGTTGATAGATTCGGTCAGCCGGTTACCGGAAATATGGATCAGACCATTCACTATGGTTTTGAGGCGGTAAGCGTTTTTAAGCTCAGGGACTTTTTGGAAATTGTTATGAACGGTTCGCTTTCGAGCAATTATATTAGTGAAGGAAATACTTTTATTAAGTTTAAGAACCCTTCATCCGGTAAAAAGGAAATTGCAAAAGTTGATTTATCTGGAAATCGAATTAGCGGTTTCCCAAATATCACTTTTAACGCAATTATAAAATTCAATTACGAAAACTTCTTTGCGCAAGTTAACGCAAAATATGTTGGAGACTTTTTCACGGACAATTATGGCACAAAGTTAGGCGAGTTCGCTAAAAAATATCCCGGCATAACCGATTACTCTGATAATAGAGTAGACGCATATTTTGTTACTAATATTTTCGCAGCGTATAATTTGCCTTTAGAACGATTTGCTAAAAATGTGCGAATATTTTTTCAGGTGAATAACTTGTTTGATAACTTATATGCCGCTTATGGAATTGGAAAAGAATATTTTCCGGCTGCAGAGAGGAATTTTATTTTCGGAATGAATTTAGGTCTGTGATGAAGAAGTGCATCATACTCGCAAACGGTCAGCCGCCGTCAAAAAAGGTATTTAATTTTTTTTCCAGAAGAAATTATAATACTTTAATATGTGCCGATGGAGGTGCTAACGCTGCCGCAAAACTTGGTTTGATTCCGGATTACATTATTGGCGATCTAGATTCAATCATACCTAGTGTGTATGATTACTTTTACGATAGGTGTAAGATTATTCAGATTAAACGCCAAAACGATACAGATGTTGAAAAGTGTTTGAAGTATGCAATCAAAAAAAAGTTTGACGATGTAATATTACTTGGCTCAACCGGCGATAGGCTTGATCATTCTTTTTGCAATATTGGCATTGTCCTGAAATATTTCGATCAAATCACTATCAAAATCATTCATAAGAAGTCTTTACTTTCAGTTTATTCAGGTAATGTTACATTAAAAACTATTCCGAATGAAACAATATCGATTTACGGAATTGATTACAAGACACGCATTACTTCAACTGGACTGAAATATCAACTCAAAAATATCTCATTACCGTTTGGTAAAAAAGAAAGCACAAGTAACCTTGCATTAAGAAACGAAGTTGCTCTTAAAATTAAAGGTGGAATTGTTTTTGTTATTCGTGATTTTGAAACGATGAGTAAGTATGGTCTCTTTTAGTTCTTTAGATGTAATAATAATAATTTCATTTTTTGCGATTCTTCTCTTGATAGGATTCTTTCCTAAGAAGGAAGCAGAAGGAGATACTTCCGGATTTTTACTCTCCGGCAGAAAAGTTGGTTTGTTCCTATTCGTTATGACCAACGTTTCAACCTGGTATGGAGGGATTCTCGGCGTAGGAGAGTTTACCTATCGCTACGGTCTCTTAAGTTGGTTCACACAGGGACTGCCTTACTACATTTTTGCAATTGTGTTTGCAATCTTTTTTGCAAAGAAGATTCGCAACGCATCCCTTTTTACAATTCCGGATAAACTTGAACAGATCTACGGAAGGAGAGTGGGGCTTATTTCGGCAGTTTTAATTTTTATTCTCGTCTCTCCGGCTCCCTATCTTTTAATGACTGCAAACCTTTTGAGTATTATCTTTAATATAAAATTACTTCCGGCGTTAGTCATAAGTACTTTTGTCTCAGGAGTATATCTGTTTCGAGGTGGATACAAATCGGATTTGTACACAGATGTATTTCAGTTCTTTATTATGTTTATCGGTTTTTTTCTAATTGTCTTCATTTCATTCTTTAATGTTGGGGATTATAATTATTTGAAACAAACTCTTCCACATGAGCATTTAACTCTAACTTCAAATGTGTCTCCGGTTTATGTGATTGTATGGTTTCTTATTGCACTCTGGACATTTGCCGATCCTGGATTTCATCAGCGTTGTTACGCAGCAAAGAGTGGCAGCGTTGCAAAGTGGGGGATAATAATTTCAGTGTTCTTCATGATATTGTTCGATTTTCTGACGACAACCACCGGTTTATTTGCACGTGCTGTATTACCAAATCTTACAAATCCGGTTTTATCGTTCCCACTCTATGCTGAAAAAATTTTAGGAATAGGAACAAAGGGAATATTTTATGCTGCTATGTTCGCTACGATAATTTCAACACTCAACAGTTTTATTTTTTTAAGTGCTACTACTTTTGGACGTGACTTTGTTTTTAAGTTGAGAGGGGATTCGTTAGAAAATAATATCCCGAATTATACAAGAATTGGATTGATCATCTCAGCCGTGATTTCTATTACACTGGCATATTTTGTCCAATCAGTAATATCACTGTGGTATGTCATTGGTAGTATCTGCATTCCGGGAATTATTCTGCTAGTTTTCGGTGCATATTTTGAAAAGATGAGAGTCTCACAGACTTTTGCGCTGGTGGAAATTATTGGTGGTGCATTTGCAAGCTTTTTGTGGTTTATAATTCGTGAACAAATCTCCATGGGAATTATAAAAGAAATTGAACCAATGATTGCAGGATTATTATTTGTAATTATCGTGCACTTTTGGGGTGTCATTAAAAGAAGGATGCCCTATAATATAGCTTGAAGAGAGGAGCGGTGGTAATCCAAACACCGCTCAAATTCAAACTAGATGATGTAAATTTCTCAGAGATAATCCTATACGCCATTTTTATGGCAATAAAATTCCAACTGAAATCACAGTTGTCCACAATCCCTTTTTATCACCTTGTGCAGACTGAGTAATGTTGAATGAATTAACAATCTTACCTGACATTTTATAAGATTGTTCTCTTTCATTCCATGCTTTCTCAGGATCGAAATCAACGCCAAGAGTTGTAGCCAACATAGTTGCTGCAAGATCTTCAGCATACTCGCCGGCAACCCTTTCTGTCTCACCGTAAGGATGATGTTCAGATAGATAACCATACATATGCTTATCTGCCGGAATTGCAACACCTATTGAAGAGGCAATAAGTCTATTTGGTTCGTTTGTAGAATTACGAGCCATCACACAATGTGTAATTAATCCGGGTTTCAAGAGCCTTAATCCTTGCTCTTTGCTCAATCTTTTGCAGCCAACGGGGTATATGCTACTGACTGAAACAAGATTACAAATTTCAATACCTGCCCCTCTAAGAGCTAATTCGAATGATGCCAGATATTCTTTATGTCTGCCTACTCCTTTTGTGAAAAAGATTTTTGTTGGAACGTACAATGTGGTTTCCTCCTTCTAATTACAAATCAATTTAATGAACCTTCTCTTGCCAACTTTTAATATTTTTGTTTTATCAAGTTTGATAACTTCTTTGATATCGCTGATCTTTTCTCCATCAATTGTAACTCCTCCTTGGGCAACTAATCTCCTGGCTTCACTTTTTGAAGGAGCAAAACCCACCGTAACTATTAAATCTAGAATCTCTAATTCTTTTAAGGACGCTTCAACAAAGAATTCTTCGATCTCATCCGGTAAACCCTTATTAACAAAAATATTATCGAATTCTGTTTCTGCTTCTAAAGCTGAATCAACCGAGTGGTACATCTCTACTAATTTTCTTGCCAAAGATCGTTTTATATTTCTTGGGTTAACTGATTTATCTGTAAGCTCTTGTTGGATTAAGCTAAGCTCTTCATTTGATGCATCGGTCGTTAACACATAATAGAGATAAATCAAATCATCAGGAATTGAGAGTGTTTTACCATAGATTTCTTTTGCCGATTCATTGATCCCGATGTAATTATCTAATGATTTACTCATCTTCTCACTACCATCAGTTCCAACAAGAAGAGGCATTGTAAGGATTACCTGAGGAGTCATTCCGAACTCACGCTGAATATCCCGCCCCACGAGAAGATTAAATTTTTGATCTGTACCACCAAGTTCAACGTCACTATTAATAGCCACCGAATCCATAGCTTGGGCAAGAGGATAAAGAATTTCGTGCATACTGATCGGTATTCCGCCTTTGAAGCGCTTTGTAAAGTCATCACGCTCAAGCATTCTAGCAATTGTGTATTTAGAGGCAAGTTTGATTACATCTTCAAACGTCATTTTGCCAAGCCATTCTGAATTGTGAACGATTTTTGTCTTTTCTTTATCTAAAATTTTGGACGCTTGTTCGAAATATGATTTTCCGTTTTCACGCGCTTCTTCAAAAGAGAGAGGGGGACGGGATGTATTGCGACCTGATGGATCACCAATCATTCCTGTAAAATCTCCAATAATCAGAATTGCTTGATGCCCGAGTCCTTGAAATTGTGCAAGCTTTCTTAAAACGACTGAATGACCGAGGTGTAGATCAGGACGTGTGGGATCACATCCAAGTTTTATATTGAGCGGTTTACTTTCTTTTAATGATTTTTCCAGTTTTTGAACTAACTCTTCTTCGGGAATGATTTCTGAGGTACCCCTTTTAATCAAATCCATCTGTTCGTTGAGAGGGGGGAATGCTTTTTTATTCAATAGTTTCTCCAGATAAGCTACTTAAATTTTCTTTGCATATCTCTGTTTAAATCTCGTTTGGCAATTTCTTCACGCTTGTCATATTGCTTCTTACCGGTTACAACCGCTATTTCAACTTTGGCTAACCCATTTTTGAAATACATTCTTAATGGAATAAGCGTATTACCTTTTTCTAAAACAGCCTTATTTAACTTTCTAATTTCACTCTTATTGAGGAGTAATTTCCTTTTTCTGACCGGATCATGATTATTAATACTTGCTTGATCATAAACTGAAATATTAGCGTTAATCAGCCAAACTTCACCTTCTGCAAGCATCGCAAAAGAATCCACCAGGTTGGCTCTATTCTGTCTAAGAGCTTTTACTTCAGAGCCTACTAATACAATACCCGCTTCATAAGTCTGTATAATGAAATACTCGTGAGTCGCTTTTCGATTGACGGTTATGTTTTTTTCAGTTGAGCTTTCAGCCAATTTATATGGAAATCCATTCCTTTGAAAAATTGATGGCAAAATTTATTTTTATTGTGAGTTAATTGCAAGGGATTATCCTTTTTACAAAAAAAAAGATTTTACGAGTCAAATTACTTAAGGAATTTTGGCTCGTTCAAAATGTTTGATTAAATTTTCATACAACTTTGGGAAGAATACTATGGCTGAAAAATATTTCTACGAACAAAAATAATATACAAAAGAATATTTACTTCCTTATTTCCAAAAATTGATTCCCGACTTTCACTGAAAGAAAGTTTTAGAAGTAGGATGCGCAGAAGGTGGTCTATTAGAAGCTCTGCAAGAGATTGGAATGCATATAGTTGGAGTCGAGCTTAGTCCCGACCGCGCAGAAACTACTGCTAAGAAAAATTCTAACCTTAAAATTTTAGTTGGGTTGATTACCTCAACAGCATTGAATATGATTGTTGTGCCAAGTTTGTATTTTAAGTTTGGTAAAAACATTAAATAGGTAAATAATGGAAGTAGCAGTTATTATCGCTCTTATATTTCTTAACGGTCTTTTGGCAATGACTGAGATTGCTATTGTCACTTCCCGCAAAGCACGGCTCGAAGAAAAGGCAAAACGCGGAAGTAAAAATGCAAAGCTTGCTCTTCAATTGAGTTTGGAACCGGAAAAATTCCTATCGGCTATTCAAGTTGGAATTACGCTTATAGGAATTGTTTCCGGTGTTTATGGCGGTGTTGCTTTAACGGAAGACCTTGTTCCTTATGTCGAAAAAATATCTTTATTAAAACCAATCGCTCAAGAAACAGCTTACTTTGTTATTGTTGGACTGATAACTTATTTCTCTCTTGTAATTGGCGAGCTCGTTCCCAAAACAATCGCTCTTAATAATGCGGAAAACATTGCAATCTTTTTCGCGCCGGCACTTAATATTTTAACAAAAATTGCTTATCCGGTAATTCAGCTTCTTTCAGTTTCCACAAAAATATTTATCAAACTGTTCGGAATTAAAGAAAATGAAAATCCGCCTGTTACCGAAGAAGAATTAAAATTGCTTATCGAGCAAGGCGCTACTTTTGGTTCAATCGAGAAAAAAGAAAGCGAACTTCTTAAGAGGATTTTCAAGTTCGGTGATAGAAAAGCCAATGCTATCATGACTCAAAGAAATGATGTTGCCTGGATTGATGTAAATGACCCTCTTGAAGAAATTAAAAAGACTGTTGTTGAAAACGATTATTCAATCTACCCCGTTTGCGATCAATCTCTCGATAATGTATTGGGTGTTTTAATTGCTAAGGATTTCTACAAAAAGTTTAACAATCTAACAGAAATTAAGTCTTTGATTAAAGAACCTATCTATGTTGTCGATTCGGTTTCTGCATATCGCATTCTTGAAATTCTGAAAGAGCAAAAGAATTATAATGCAATTGTAATTGATGAGTATGGTGTATTTCAAGGTATAATTACTCTTCGGAATATTGTTGAAAATATTATTGGAGATATACAACAAAAAGGTGAAATTGAAGAACACCCCATCGTCAAAAGAGAAGATGGCAGTTTTCTCGTAGACGGCGATACTTTACTTGATGATCTTGCAGAAATTATCACATTTGAAATTCCGAAAGATGAAGAAAAATATATTACTCTCGCCGGATTTATAGTTCATAGGATTAATAAAATTCCAATCACTGGCGAGAAGTTTACAATCGGTAATTACAATTTTGAAGTTGTTGATATGGATGGCAATAGAATTGATAAGTTGTTAATCTCTAAAACTCAATAAACTTTTTTCATTTGGTTCCCTTTTCTATTTAATTAATGATAGGGGATGACGTTCTATCCAGTGCTGCTTATTTCAGTCGTAATTATGATTTTATTTTACTATTTGATGATTTATGTATTAGGAAAATTTAGAATTCGTTTATAGAGCCATTTCGGTCAACACTTTGCACATACCCAAACTTTAGTTAAATTTTCATACACCTTCTAAAAGAATACTATGGCTGAAAAACATTTCTACGAACAGAAACAATATACTAAAGACTATCTTCTCCCATATTTCCAAAAATATATACCATGCTTTCACAAGAAGAAGATACTGGAAGTTGGTTGTGCTGAGGGAGGATTACTCAAATCACTTCAATCTATTGGAATGGATGTTTGTGGAGTTGAATTAAGTCCGGAACGTGCTAATATGGCAAAACAAAAGGATAATTCATTGAGAGTCCTGGTAGGCGATATTACAGATACTGAATTGCCATCTAAGCTCAATGAAAAATTTGATATGATAATTATGCGTGAAGTAATTGAACACGTTCCTGATAAAAATTTCGCATTCGAAAATCTGGACAAACTCCTAAATGATAATGGATATTTATTCATTAGCTTTCCTCCTAAAAGATCACCTTTTGCGGGTCATCAACAAATTGGTAAGAGTTTTTTAAAAGTAATTCCATATCTACACACTCTTCCGACAATGTTATTGAAATATATTGCCGGCTTGCTAGGAGAGAACACCGGTTACATAGATGAAATCAAACTCCATTACAGAACAGGCTGTACTATAAACAATTTTGAAATGCATTGTACCTGGAGAAATTTCATCACAATAAAAAAGGATTTTTATTTGTTCAGACCGATTTACGCTCAACGCTTCGGAGTTCCTACAATCAAACTTCCAAACATTCCTCTGGTGCGAGAGTATATTTCGTTCGGATGTGAGGTACTTCTACAGAAAAAAACTTTGTAATGATTTATGCAATCAATATCTTTAAATAATTTTTAATTTATGCGAGGTTGCAATGCTTGATATGCAGAAAAAACTTTCCAATACTTTTTACTCTATTTTGAGTTTACCTTCCACAGCAATGGGTTTTGCTCTTTCAATTCAGATTGCTGCCCTCAGCTGGTTGATGAGAACAAAATATAATTTAGATCTGCACGAGATTGGATTCGTCTGGGCAGCCGGACCTCTTGCCGGAATAATCGGGCAGCCAATCGTAGGTTTGATCAGTGATAAACTCTGGTTCTGGGGTGGAAGAAGGAAGGGATTTATATTTATTGGAGGAACTCTATCTGCATTTATGCTATTTGCTCTTCCTAACATTGATAATATTAGCAGTTTTTTCGGTGTAAGCAGTATAATAATCGTTGCTGTTTGTGTCGCTCTCACATTAGATCTGGCAATAAACATTTCGTTTAATCCAACACGTGCGATCATTGCTGATGTAACTCCTGAAGGAGTTCCAAGAACTAAGGGTTACACTTGGATGCAGACAATCTCCGGATCATTTGGTGTACTCGCTTATGCTTTAGGTGCCATCTTCGGTAATTATTTTTTGATTTACTTTGGTGTTTTTCTTGTATTGGCTTTTTCTATTATTCCAATGTTTTTCATTAAAGAACCTCGAGAATTAAAATCCGTTGAAGCAGAAGCCAATTTACCGGAATCGAAGACAGATTGGAATCAGTATATCAAACTTTTAATAGCACATTCCTTTTCATGGATCGGCGTTCAAACGATGTTTGTTTATTCAATTGGTTATGTTGAGCAAAAATTGAATCCAGTCAATGCGGATCAGACAGGTCAAATCTTATCAATTTCGTTTTTAATTTTGAATGCTGTCGGGGCTCTCTTACCGGCATTTGTTCTAGAACCGATAACAGAAAAAATTGGAAGAGTAAAAACACATATCGCAGCATTAAGTGTCATGGCACTCGGTTATTTTGGAATTGTTTTATTTGGAAGTAGTTCTATTTTAGTCTGGGTGTTAATGGGCGTTGCCGGTGTTGGCTGGGCTGCAATTGTAAGTTTGCCATTTGCAATAATGTCTGAAAAGGTGAACAAGAATAGAATGGGTTTTTTTATGGGAATTTTTAATTTATCGGTCGTATTGCCTCAGTTATTCGTTAGTTTAGTTTTGGGAATCTTTGTCCAGAATGCAGCTGATAAAAATATTATTTTTATTATTAGCGCAGTCTCCTTAACGATATCAGCTGTTCTATGGTTTATGGTAAAAGACACAAAAACAGAAAAGAAATCTGAGAAAACTTTTGCATCTGGTCATTGATTTTCTGTATTTGGGCTTTATTATATAGTATGTATTTAGAGAGAAGGAGGAGATCTAATGAAGAAAATAGGATTCGTTTTTGTAATGCTGATATTTTCTTTGCAATTTATCTTTGCACAGAATAAGCAGCGCAAATTTCAAATTGACTTCAATGAGATAAAAGGTGAATTAACTTCGAAAGACCTTTTCAAAAAAGATTTTGGACGTTATGATGGTTATGAGATCGATTTGTTTGAAGGGGAGGCAGTCAATTTTGTCGCTTATTCGAAAAACTTCCAACCAAGTATCGCGTTAGTCAATTCCAATGGCGATATCTTCAAACAAAGCGTTCGTAATGATAAGGGTTATGCGAACATTGTTACTGTAATTCCAAACAGGGGAAACTATGTACTGTATGTTATTGGTGATGAGAAGGCAAACGGGGGTTATACTTTACAAACTGCTGTCGCAGAGTCGAACGCACTATCATTAGAGAGTAGTGCCGATCTTTGTACAACACTAGACTTCCTACTCTCACATGCAAAAGCATATTTCTTTTTACTCGAGAATCCCGAACTCGCAAAAGGACCGCTCATCAAACTAAACGACTCAATTGATGCATATCTTGATGAAGAAGCCGGGTCATACAAAGCAACTTATTACAACGATGATGATCCAAAGGAAGCCGAGACGATATTCAAAAGTATTTCTGATAAAGTAAAAGATTGTCTTGGAATAAAATGGCAGATTACTTCCGGTAACTGGCAAAGAATTGAAGATTATAAAGAAAAATCAAAGACCTTCACAGAAAAGTTAAACGACAACGATAATCCACGTTACATTAAAATTGTCATAAATGATTACACC
Organism: uncultured Melioribacter sp.; assembly: GCA_964449775.1. GTDB lineage: Bacteria > Bacteroidota > Ignavibacteria > Ignavibacteriales > Melioribacteraceae > Fen-1258. The sequence goes on from CAYVBQ010000009.1 coordinate 20,085, forward strand.
AACTCCAAAGAGAAGTATGAGAATAATTTTAGTGTTGAGGTTGAGATTAATAGAAAACATTAAATAAGATTTTGAACAATTCTTTGAAACTATTCTGAGTGAGTGGTATTAATGATTTACAAAACATATTATGATTCTCCAATAGGGCTAATTGAAATTTCCGGAACATACGATTCCATTACATCAATATTTTATTTGGGCGATCGTTCAGCAACTCAATTTGAATCGAACCCATACTTGGAGTATTGTGTAAATCAACTCATTGAATATTTTAATGGAACAAGAAAAGAATTCGAACTCAATCTTCAACCCGATGGGACTGAATTTCAAAAAAAGGTTTGGAATGAGTTGTTAAAAATCCCATTTGGAGAAACGAAATCGTATTTATGGCAATCAAAAATGGTGGGTGATACCTTAGCCATTCGTGCAGTCGCAAGTGCCAACGGACAAAATAAAATCTCGATTATTATACCATGTCACAGGGTAATCGGCAGCAATGGAAGTTTAACCGGTTATGCAGGCGGCTTGTGGAGGAAGAAATGGTTGCTCTTGCACGAGAGAAAGTTTAGTGATGGAGAGAATCAATTGAAATTATCCTTGTAATTAATTAATCGTAAAATGATCCTAGATTTATGATTATTCAGAAAGAAATTACCCTAAAACCAAAACCTCGCGGATTTCATTTAATTACGAGTGAAATAATTTCGCAAATACCCGAGTTGAGTAAAACATCAGTCGGTCTCGTACATATTTTTATCAAACACACTTCGGCTTCACTCACAATTAATGAAAACGCAGATCCAACCGTTCGTACCGATATGGAAACGTATTTCAATAAAATTGTGCCGGAGAACGCTACATACTACGAGCATACACTTGAAGGCACAGATGATATGACTTCACATATCAAATCATCTTTGCTAGGAAATTCGGTAACTGTCACAATTACAAATGGGAAATTTAATCTTGGCACATGGCAAGGAATCTATTTGTGTGAACACCGTAACCACGGTGGCGCAAGAACGATTGTTGTAACTGTGGTGGGGGAATAGTATGTCGGTCTGAGGAGCCATGCTGAGCTTGTCGAATTGTAACGACGAAGAATCTCTAACCATGAATTATTCCGACTTTTCACTCCTGCCTGCCGGTAAGCAAGTCGTTCAGAGTGACAATAGAAAATATGTCTCATTTGTAACTTTCTGCTAACTCAAAAGTCTATTTGTAAAGCCAATGGAAAAAGTTATTCTGAATCACAAGCGAGAAATAATTCCATTTCCGGAATTGTACGAGAAGTATTCCATGGATATTTACAGATACTCGTTGAGCATTTTAAAAGATGAAGACGATGCAAAAGACGCGGTACAGGAAACGTTTGTTAAGTACGAGGAAAAGAAGGACGAAAAGTTGTCCGCCGGCGGATTGAGCGAAGGTAAATATCAGTTTAGTAAACGGAATGGTAATGGTAAGCAAAATTAGTTATGATGCATATAACGAAAGCAGAGACTTAATCCAACAAGTAGAACAGTATAAAAGAAGCTTTGGATTTTACCCTGAAGTTGTAGTAGCAGATCAAATATATGGTTCGAGGGAAAACAGAAACTGGTTGAAAGAAAAAGGAATAAAATATTCAGGTAAAGCATTGGGACGCCCGCCCAAGGAGACCGAAGAAAACAGAGAAGAGTTAAGTGTTTTTTATGAAGATGAGGTTTTGAATAGGCACAACTTTTTCATTAATCGTATAGATTAAAAATTAATTAATCGTTTAACCTAATTTACCTTACTCAAAAGTTTAATTTTGATTTTTATAGTTGTATTATATCAAAAGAAGTGATAATATTTGATCAAAATGCGCTTGACAAAAATATTTTATCATATTATATTAGAAACAAGTTAAACGTTTAATCTACATGAATCCTACAATTAAAGATGTTGGCAAAAAAGCTGGTGTATCAATCGCTACAGTATCGTTAGTTATTTCTAATCATTCCAGAATTTCAACTCCAACTAAAAACAAAGTATTAAAAGCCATTAAAGAATTAAACTATCATCCTTCGCGTTCCGCCAAAGGTTTAGTAACAAAAACCACAGGTAACATTGGTTTTGTACTTACGGATGATCACTTCCTAAAAACTGAGCCATTCTATACAAACATTTTTTTAGGAACTGAATTCGTTACTCGAGGTTCTGATTACTATGTCTTGTTAGCTACTATCAATACTAATTTTTCGGAAGAAGATTCCCTCCCAAGGTTTCTTCTCGAAAGAAGTGTAGATGGAGTAATAATTGCCGGGAAAGTTCCCTTTCTTTTTTTAGAAAAATTATCGAAGTGTAAAATTCCAAAAGTGTTTGTCGATTACTTCCCGCCATCCGATGATCATTATGTAGTATTGATCGACAATATCAAAGGTGGTTTAATTGCTACACAACATCTCATTGATTATGGCCATAAAGAAATTGCTTTCATAGGTGGTGATATTACTCATCCCAGTATCTCAGATCGTTTAACAGGCTACAAACAAGCATTGGAACGAAACAGTATAACTATTAATTCAAATAATATAATTACCGATGAAGATTATCCTGCCAGGCAAAATGGCTACAATGCTGCACAAAAACTTTTAACCAGAAATAGTAACATCACAGCAATATTCACTTGTAACGATGCAATGGCTATTGGAGTCATGCAATATTGTGTTGATAACGGAATAAAAATACCAGATGATATTTCTCTTATCGGTTTTGATGATGTTGAAGCTGACCTTTTATTAAATCCACCTTTAACTACAATCCGTGTTCCTAAAGTTGAAATGGGTAGCGAAGCGATGAAGCTGATGGTCAATATGCTAAGAGAAAAATCAGTTACATCGGTAAAGAAAATACTTGTTCCAGTTGAACTTATAATTAGAAAATCGTCAAAAAAGATTTAATATTATGAAATCACTCCTCTTTGTAGCACCAAAATCTTTGGAGATTGTTGAAAAGCAAATTCATTCTATCAAGGATGATGAGTTGCTAATACAGATTGGTGCGTGTGGGGTATGTGGTACCGATCTTCACATTTTCAACGGGGAGGCGAGCGCAAAGTTAAACACAGTTCTAGGACACGAATTTAGCGGTACAATAGTAGAAAAAGGAAAAGGATGTTCCGAGTTTTCAATTGGAGAAAAGATAGCGGTAGATCCAAATATTTATTGCGGTAAATGTTCTTATTGCAAGAATGGACAAATTCATTTTTGTAAAAACCATCGTGCTTTGGGTGTAACTGAAGATGGTGGATTTTCCGAATACACAATAGTTCCTCTATCCCAAGCATACCATCTGCCAAAAGATATCTCACTTAACTTAGCCGCATTTGCTGAACCACTCTCATGCTGTCTAAGAGGCATTGATAGAAGTGAAATTAAAGTTGGTGAAAATGTTATCATTATTGGTGGGGGGCCGATTGGTCTTATTATGCTTCAATTATCTGCTATTTCCGGAGCGGCAAGACTAATCATGATTGAACCCAACGAAGAAAGAAGAATTCTTGCTCAAAGATTAGGAGCACAGTTTGTCTTTTCGCCTGATGATGAAAATTTATTACAAACAATAAAGGAGTTAACAAACGGTTCATCGGATACTATAATAGAATGCGTTGGTAATTCTTCGGCTGCAGCTCTATCGATTCAAATTTCTAACAAAGGGAGTAAAGTTATTCTCTTTGGATTAGCTCCATTCAATGAATCTATCAAACTCAATCTTCAAGAGATATTTAAAAAAGAGTTGACCATTAAAAGCTCGTTCCTAAATCCTTTCACATTCGATAGGGCAGTTGAGTTAATTATTAATAACAAACTCCAACTAGAACGTTTTCCAGTTTCACTTTTAAGCTTAGAAGAAATAAAAGAAACGATTTCTAATAAAGTAAAAAAAAACAAGTCGCTTAAATATCAATTCAATAACCAAAATAAGAGGAGGACCTATGACTAAGTGCTTACTAAATACTAAATGGTGGTCATGGTTTTTATTGACAACCATTTTTCTAACATTCTCTTCAGTATACTCTCAATCCAACATTAATCAGATCGGAAGTTTCGAGCAAGGATTACCATCGTATTGGAAGAAAGGCAAAGAGCCTGGCGGAACGACATTAACGTGGGCAACAGATCAGTTCAAATCGATGGGAAGAAGTTTGAAGATAGAGAAGACAGGCAAGGGAGAAGAAGCATATTGGGAAAGCGAGAACATGGCAGACTTATGGTCTCCGATTCACAATAAAGATGTAGACATATTCTTAGGTGCATATGTAAGAACAGAAAATGTAAATATAAATCCGGCCAATGAAGATGAGAAGTGGTACTTGTTATACACATTTTACGGAAAGACCAACAACTTGATAGGTGAATTGAAATTACCGATAGATCAAACGAAAGCCAGCAGTGGTGGATGGGCAGCAGATACGAACAAAGCAGGTCAGACGATATTGCCGGAAGACTCATATACGACTATCATCAAGTTCGTAGGAGGCAAGAACGCAACGGGCACGGTATGGGCAGATGATTTTATGTTTTACGGAAGAGGCGGGAAGTGGGCAGGACAGGACTGGAATACCGGCGTAGGAGTTCCAACAGGATGGTTCTACTGGTTGCCGCCGATCGGAGGAAATGACGGAAAGTTAACGTTTGGATATGAGAAGACAAAGATAACCGATGAAGCTGCATATCACGGAAGATACAGTTTGAAGTTCGAGGGATTGGAAGGAAAGAACGATGGATTTGTAGGAACAATAAAATATCCGTTAGGAACAGATGTAAAAGCAGGAGACAAATTAAGAATCTCAGTATGGCTAAAGGGACAAGACTTGGATCCGGCTAATGTAACAGCGGTAGGAGATCAAGCAATGTTTGCCATAACACCGATCTTCCATGACAAGATAGGAAACAATGAAGGATGGGGAGAGAAGGTGGCAAGCGATATACCGTTACGATTCCCTTCTGTAACAGCATTTGATTGGAAGCAATATTATGTAGATGTAACAGTGCCGGCAGATGTAAAAGCATTAACGGTAAGATTACATCCACTCGGGAAATTTAAGGGAACTTTATACTGCGATAACCTAACAGTGGAAAAGTTAGACATCCCGCAAATCAGTGAGATCGGAAGTTTCGAGCAAGGATTACCATCGTATTGGAAGAAAGGCAAAGAGCC
>CAYVBQ010000009.1:25371-109426 GCA_964449775.1 uncultured Melioribacter sp.
ATTGGAAGGAAAGAACGATGGATTTGTAGGAACAATAAAATATCCGTTAGGAACAACAATAAATAAATCTACGGGTAACAGAAATTACTATGATATCACGGACCTGAAAGATGTTAGAGCAGGTGATATTATTAGAATCTCAGTATGGCTAAAGGGACAAGACTTGGATCCGGCTAATGTAACAGCGGTAGGAGATCAAGCAATGTTTGCCATAACACCGATCTTCCATGACAAGATAGGAAACAATGAAGGATGGGGAGAGAAGGTGGCAAGCGATATACCGTTACGATTCCCTTCTGTAACAGCATTTGATTGGAAGCAATATTATGTAGATGTAACAGTGCCTGCAAATGTAAAAGCATTAACGGTAAGATTACATCCACTCGGAAAATTTAAAGGCACGCTTTATTGTGACGCTCTTGAGGTTAAGAGAATGGATTTGGTAAGTGTAAATTCCAACAAATTGCTTCCTTCAGAATATAACTTATTCCAAAACTATCCAAATCCGTTCAATCCAACCACTATTATTAGCTATGCGTTACCGAAGATCAGTTTTGTAACTATGAGAATCTATGATGTTCTTGGTAGAGAAGTTAAAACATTAATTAACCAAGAACAGGCTCCAGGTATTCATAGAGTTGAATGGAAAGGAGACAACAACTATGGATCAAAAATAGCCAGTGGAACTTATATTTATAGAATAGAAGCTGGCGATTTTAGCCAAACAAAGAAGATGATCTTTTTAAAGTAATTCCAATGTTTGGGGCATCAGAATTTGGTGCCCCTTTTTATATAAATAACTTTCATTTTTACAATAGGTGAATTTCATACTTACTCATAAATTAAAAAATATTATTCTCGTCCTTGTTTCTATAATTATAATAGTAAACTCATATATTTTTGCAGGAACAACGGGCAAAATAGCCGGAAGAGTAATTGACTCAAAAACCGGTGAACCACTTATTGGTGTCAACGTTCTTATTATTGGGACAAAGTTAGGTGCAGCAACAGATATGGAAGGGCAGTATTTCATCCTCAATATACCTCCCGGTGTATATGAACTGAAAACTTCGTTGGTCGGCTATTCTTCAACGTTAATAAAAAATGTTAGGGTTTCAGTTGACCAAACTACCAAAGTAGATTTTTCATTAACGGAACAAGCTCTTGAAATGAAAGATGTGGTGGTTACAGCTCAAAAACCGGTTGTCCAGAAAGATTTAACTTCCACAGAGAAAAAAATTAGCGGTGCAGATATCGCGATGCTTCCTATTGAGGATATTCAAGCAGCAGTTAATTTACAAGCTGGCGTAGTGAATGGTCATTTCAGAGGCGGGAGAAGTAATGAAGTTAAATATTTAATTGATGGTGTTGCCGTTAATGATGCATTCACAGGAAATTCAGCGCTGGAAGCTGAAGTAAATAGTATACAAGAATTACAAGTTTTAACGGGTACTTTTAATGCTGAATATGGCGAAGCACTTTCTGGAGTTGTTAATCAAGTAACAAAGATTGCAGGTGAAAAATTAGAAGGGGATTTTTCAATTTATACCGGAGACTACTTCTCCGCAAGAAAAAGCGTGTATCAAAATATTGAAAAAATTTATCCAACGGATATTTACAATCTTCAAGGTAATTTGAGCGGACCAGTGCCGGGACTAGAAAATTTAATTAAGTTTTTTATCTCCGGTCGTTATGTGTATTATTCCGGTGCTATGTATGGAAAAAGAATGTTTTCTCCATCCGACTCATCGGATTTTTCAAACAATGATCCAGCAAAGTGGTATGTTGGTTCAACAGGTGATGGAAAGTTCGTTCCCATGAATGATAGCAGACGTTATACTCTGCAAGGAAAACTTTCAATTAATACCGGAAGTGGAACTAAAGGTATAGTTGTTAGTGGTCTTTACCAAAATCAGGAATACAAAGATTACAATCATAGATTCAAGCTTAATCCTGAAGGTGATTACAACAGATATCAACAGAGCTATTTAACAAGCATAAACTACACTCATTTATTAAGTAATTCTGCCTTCATTGATTTTTTGGGTTCTGTCGTTACTACTAAATATCAACAATATGTTTTTGAAGATCCCTTAGACCCCCGGTATGTTAAACCTGAGAGAATGCGTGATGTGAGTGGTAATGCTTTTTTAACCGGAGGAACAGAGAATTGGCATTTTGATCGTACCACTAATACCTACACCGGAAAAATAGATTTAACATGGCAACTCAACAATACACATCAACTAAAAACCGGTTTCGAATATAAAAAACATGAATTGGATTACAAGGATTTTCAGATTGTAATTGATGCAACAACAAATTACAAACCGGCATTACCGAAACAAGGCGCATTCAACTATAACAATTATTCTGCAAACCCTTTTCAGTTTGCTTACTATCTTCAAGATAAGATTGAGCTCGATTATCTGATAGTAAACGTAGGGCTCCGCTTTGATTATTTCCAACCGGATGCCAAGTATCTAAAAGATCCTAACAACATTTCTTTACTTGATCAGCTTGAACCGCCATTTCCTGATTCATTAATGGTTTCTGCTAAAGTGAAATCTCAAATCAGTCCGCGCCTTGGCATATCTTATCCTATCACTGATAAAGGAGCAATTCATATTTCATATGGACACTTTTTCCAAATTCCTCCGTTCGAAGCTCTTTATAAAAATCCAAATTTTCGTATTCCTTTAACAGGTGAATTTCCGGGTGATATCGGAAATACAATTGGTAATTCTGATCTGGATGCACAACAAACTATAATGTATGAAATTGGTTTGCAACAAGAACTGGTTGAAAATTTTGGAATTACACTAACAGGTTATTATAAAGATATAAGGAATTTGCTCGCTACTGAAATTCATATTAAAAATGAATTTAAAAAGTTTAGCAAGCTGATAAACAGAGACTACGGTTCAGTAAAAGGATTCACAATTTCATTTGAAAAACGATTTAGCGAGGGTATTGGCGCAACAGTTGATTATACTTTTCAGATTGCTAAAGGAAATGCATCCGATCCAAATGATGCATTTAACAAAACTCAATCAAACCCACCTATTGAAGCAAATAAACAACTTGTTCCGCTTAACTGGGATAGAAGGCATTCACTGAACTTTACTATTACAGCCGGTTCGCCGGGTAATTTTATAGCAAGCTTGGTTGGAAGATTAGGATCAGGATTGCCGTATACTCCATCAATTCAAAACCAGAGAACAGGTTTAGAAAATAGTGATAGCAGACCGGCTTACTTTAATGCTGATTTATATATTACAAAGTATTTTGGAATTTTCGGTAAATCGGCATCAATCTATGCAAAAATTTATAATCTTTTTGATACAGCCAATGAAGTTGAAGTCTTTGGCGATACAGGCAGAGCCGGGTATACTATTGAGTTAACAAGAGCTCAGGAAGTTCCAAGAGGAGTGAACTCATTGCAAGAGTTTTTTACAAGACCAGATTTCTATTCACCACCGCGCCAAATAATTGTTGGTGCATCTTTTAGTTTTTAATTACGGAGGAGAAGGTGCAATACTCAAGTATAATTTTTAAGTCACTTCTTCTAATATTTCTTCTTACATGTGTACGTTCATTTGGTCAGAGAATTATTGATAAGAATAAGGGAGACCACAACCAAACAAGAAAAGGATTCATGGATGGAAATTTGGCTGCAACTACTTATTATAATTTTGGACAGATTGCCGATTGGTTGAATGAGCCAAGCAGAAGCGGAGTTTGGCCAAAGGGAACAAATCATACTTATGTAGACGGAGTTGCAGTTATTGTTCAAGCTGAAGCAAAAGATCCCGCAGGAAGACTAATCCATCCTCTTGAAACGAATTATTATGAATTTACTCGCTATGACCCCGCGACAGGTGTAACTTATGGATGGTGGCCTTTACCGGGTTATACTGCACCATATTCAAAAATTCCGGCAAGAAGTGATGATTCAAAAAGTTGGCCTTTATCTTGGCCCGATAGACCTTCAGATTGGAATGGATTATGGAATGGATTTTTTGGTAAAGGAGTGAAAAACGCAGATGTTGAAACTTTCTTTGTTTTTGATGACAATGAAGATAAAGAATATATGCGTAAAAATAATTTTTTTTCCGATAAAGATGATTTGCTCAGAGGTGGTCTTGGTATGCAAGTAAGAGCACGCGGATTTCAATGGTCGCAAATTTTAGCAGAGGATGTAATATTCTGGTACTACGAAATTACAAACATGAGCAGTACTGATTATGATAAAACATTGTTTGCCCAGTATATCGACTGGGGCATCGGGGGACATGATAACTCTTCTAATAATGCTGGTGACTATGATGACTTTTTGGATATCTCCTTTGCGTGGTCAACTTCTCCTACCGGAAGTCCTGGAAATTGGAGCCCTGTAGGATTAGCCGGTTATGCATTCCTTGAGAGTCCTGGTATTTCAGATGATAGAAGAGACAATGACCAAGATGGTTTAACTGATGAAAGAAGAAATAATGTTGCGAGTAGATTTATAACAGACGTTAATACTGATCTATTCATATTAAATGCCAATAGAGATACAACGAACTTTAAAAAATTTTATAATTATTCCTGGCGACCCCATTGGGATGCAGATGAAAATTGCAATTGGCGACCATACTCTGACGAGAATAAAAATGGTAAATGGGATGAAGGAGAGTCACTCAATGATGATGTGGGTACAGATGGTATAGGTCCTTTTGATGAAGGATACACCGGCCCGGATGCTGATGGAACACAAGGTAATGGAAAGCCGGATCAAGGCGAACCAAATTTTGGTATTCTTGATAAAGATGAATCAGATCAACTTGGTTTAACAGGGTTTGCAATTTTTCCTGTTCATAAATATGAATTGAATCGTGATGAAGAAAATTGGAAAGTATTATCCGCCCTTCCATCACCGCACGGACAGGAATTGGTTGGAGTAAATCTCGCGAATTATTTCTCAAGCTATTTATTTCACTTGTGGGGTAGAGATAAGTATTCTCAAATCATAAATCAGCCGCAAGAGACCGGAGAAACAGAAAGATTTTCTATGGCGTTAATTTTTGGAATTGATAAGGACGATTTGTTTAGGCGGAAAAAAACAGTACAACAAATTTATAACGCAAACTACCGCTTTGCTAAACCTCCGGAAAAACCAAAGTTAAAAGCAATAGCGGGCGATAAAAAAGTAACTCTTTATTGGGATGACAGAGCAGAAAAATCATTCGATGCTTTCTACCAAAAGTATAATTTTGAAGGTTATCGGGTTTACCGCTCAACCGAACCGAACTTTTTAGAAAATAAAATCATTACGGATGCTTATGGAAAACCAACATTCCGAAAACCAATCGCGCAGTTCGATTTAGCTAATGGTGTTAAGGGATTGCATCCAATTGATGTTAACGGAGCTTTATTTAACTTAGGTTCAGACTCTGGATTACAACATTCATTCGTTGACAGTCTCGTTGAGAACGGACAAACTTATTACTATGCAGTATCAGCATATGATCAAGGTTTCACTTCTCTTTCTGTTGAGGGGAAATTTCAAGGTATTCCTCCTTCCGAAACAACAACAATTATTAAGAAAGATATCAACGGAAAAATCACAACAGATGTTAATACTGCAGTTGTAACTCCTAAAACTCCAGCGGCTGGATACATAGAACCTGAGATAAAAAAAATTTTTCCAAGTGGACCAGGCACGGGTAAAATTAATATTACTATTTTAGATCCGGACTCTATTCGAAATAATCATGTCTATAGATTAGAGTTCCTAGAGGACTCCAAGTATTTCAATGAGCAAAAACCTAAGTTTACCATAATTGATTATACTGCGAAGGATACAGTCATTCGTCCAACACTTCTTAGTATACCGGTATATCAATCAAAAGTTATTCACGGTTTTACAATTGGAATCAAAAACGATAATGTAGTAAAAGTTGATTATGAAAATTCCGGTTGGAAAAAAGGGAATAGCAATTATATTGTTCAAACAGGATTCGATTCCCGTTATGCTGCAGCTTATGACAGCAAGCGTATTAATTATCCTGCAGATTTTGAAATTGAATTAACTGAGCCCGGGAAGGGAGATCTTTCATATCCTGCAACAACTTTCAGTCAACCAATTCAATCGAACATTATTGTAAAGAATGTGACTGAAAATAAAAAGTATCAGTTCATTTTCAGAGATGTTATCAACGATAAAATATTTAACGACGGCGATGCAATATTTATTGTATTGGGAGATTCGGCGGGAAAACCTGCAACTTCGTTTTTAGATTTAAGAATAACTTGGTCTGTTACTTTAGTTAAAGACACAACAATAGCAGAACAAAATCAACGTCATCCGCAATTTGGAGATGTGTTCAAACTAGTTACAAAAAAGCCGTTCAGGAAAGGTGAGTATTTTGAATTTACTTCTCAAGCTCCGCAGTTCGATAAGGGAAAAGCCGTTAACGATCTCGATAAAATTGCGGTTGTTCCAAATCCGTATGTAGGGGCTGCATCTTGGGAAGCAACATCGACTGAAGTAGGAAGAGGTGAGAGAAAAATATTTTTTATTCACCTTCCCAGAGAATGTACAATTAGGATTTATACAATAAGCGGAAAATTTGTGAAAGAGATAGTACACGATAGTTCTATTGATGATGGACAAGCATCTTGGGATTTAGTTTCGAATGACGGAATGGATATAGCTTACGGAATATATGTATTCCATGTTGATGCACCCGGGTTGGGTCAAAAAGTAGATAAGTTCGCAATAATTAAATGATTAATAACACCTAATATAATGCGAGGCAAATATTATGATGGTTAAGCTTCTCGCAAAGCTAGTGCTTGTATTTTTATGTTCCTTTCTTTTTACTAATGCCTTTGCGCAACCGGTATCTAAAACTGCTACTACTGCAGCTTCCTTTTTAGAAATACCGGTCGGAGCTTCCGCAATAGGAATGGGCGGCGCTTATGTTAGTGTTTCAAGCGATGCATCATCATTGTTTTGGAATCCTGCAGGGATCGCTTCCATTAATCAATACGAAGCGGTGTTGGTCCACACTAATTGGATTGCTGATACCAAATATGATTTTGCCGGCATAGTAATTCCTCTGGGCAATCTTGGTAATATTGGGCTAAGCTACACTTCTTTGTCTATGGATGATATGAAAGTGAGAACAGTTGAAAAGCCGGAAGGTACCGGCGAATATTTTAGTGCTGGTGATTTAGCAATCGGAATTTCTTATTCCAGAAATTTGAGCGACCGATTTTCAATCGGTTTTACCGGAAAATTTATTCAGCAAAAGATTTGGCATATGTCTGCAACCGCTTTTGCTATAGATGCAGGTACAAAATTTAGGACTGATCTTTTTGGCGGGATGGTAATAGGCGCTTCTATTTTTAATTTCGGAACACCAATGCAGATGAGTGGAAGAGATACACGATATTTCATTCGTGTTGATGATACAAAGCAAGGTTCAAACGATAGAATTCCGACCAATGTTGAAATGGATTCTTGGGATTTGCCTCTAATATTTCAGATTGGCGTTTCAACAAACGCAATTAAAAACGACAACTATCGGATTACTGTTGCAATGGACGCAATACATCCAAATAACGATTATGAGAGTATGAACTTTGGTGCCGAATCATCATTCAAAGAATATCTTTTTGTACGCTGCGGTTATCAATCAGCCTTTTTAAGTAATTCGGAAGGTGGGCTTTCTTTTGGAGTAGGTGTTAGTTCAAAGTTAATTTTGACTGATGCATTCGTTAAGTTTGATTATGCTTACCGTGATTTTGGAATGTTGATGAACGTACATACATTTACTTTGGGACTAAAATTTTAATATACTGCCGAGAGAATTATTGAGATGATATTAGAATGAAATTTAATTTTACTACAATCGTTATTATTATAGGAATATTTTTTTTTGTTAATGGTTTTTCGGAACAAAAGAAGAACAACACGCCTTACTCTAAAGATTCGGTAGTTGCTACAGTTGGTAAAATCGAAATTACGATTGATGAGTACTTGAACGGATATGAGTACGGACCAGCCTTTTATAAACGCTCAAAAGATTCTAAAAAGAATTATCTTGATTATCTGATAAGAGAAAAACTTCTATCGCTTGACGGTTATTTTAGAAATTTGGATACGACTCGAAGTGTTGTTGAGACCTTTAACGCTTTCAGAGACGATTTTGCTACAGAAGAATTATTTAAAGATGAAATTCTTAGCAAAGTAAACCCTACTGAAGCAGAAATAGATACTGTTGCAAGACAAAAACTGATTGATGTGGAACTTCAGTGGCTATATTCGCCATCACAAGAAGAGATTGTTAATCTACAAGACTCGCTCAGAAGTGGAGTTGAGTTTCAAAAACTATTTAATAAGCAACTTAATGATTCAGTTACTGTAGATGACCGTGCTCTGAAATCTTCGCGTTATCATCTGGGGATGAAAAATCCGGATCTCGCAAAAATCACTGACATCCTTGAAATTGGAAAATATTCTGTCCCAATTAAAAGTAATAATGGGTGGTACATTATTCTGTTGAAAAATTTCAATTACAACTTAGTTATAACTAAGAGTGAAGAAGCAAGAGTGAAAAACGAAGCGCGTCAAGCGGTGATAAAGAAAAAGATGGATGAACTTTCAGATAAATATGTGAATGGATTATTACTTGAGCAGAATCCGGTTATAAAGAGAAAACCGTTTCAGATTTTAAGATCATATCTTGGGATGTATCAACTAAGTCAAGAAAAGTATAAAGAATGGCAATTATCAGAAAAGTTAAAAGAAGCATTAAATGAGTATAATAGTGTCGAGCGAAAAGATTATTCCAAAATTTCTTTGGTAGAATTAAGAGATTATAATATCAGCCTTGAAGATTTTCTGATCTGGTATCGAGTGCGTGATCAATATCTGAAATTTGATAAACGTAGTTTTGCTCAATACTCTTTCTCGCTCGAACAGATGGTTTGGAGAATGATAAGAGATAGAATTTTATCGCAAGCCGCAAGCTTGAAAGGTTATTACAATAGGAAGCTTGTTAAAGATCAGTCCAAATTATGGATGGACAAAATTCTTTATGGAACAGTGAAGGATGAGATTATTAACTCAATAATAATAGAGAATAAAGAAACAAAGTTGATTAATGGCAGCACAAAATCAATATCCCAATCGGAATTTATTGAGAACGAATTAACAAAAAAATTATTCCGCAAGATCAACGAGTTGAAAAAGAAATATCTCATCAAGATTAATGAAGAGATATTAGCGAAGATAAAAGTGAGCGATGAAGAAAATCCTAATGCTATTGAATTATACACAGTCAAACGAGGTGGATTAATTCCGCGAACTCCATATCCTGCTATTGATAATTATTGGGCGCGGTGGCAATAAGATATGAAATACGTAAAAAAAATAATGGGCATCTCTAAAAACTATTTCTTAAAAAATGGGACACGGATAAAGCGGATAAAAACAGATTTTCACAGATTAACTTTTGAAGTTATTAGAGATGCCCTAATATTTTTCATTTTTACTATTGCGCTTATTTCGTGCAACTCAAATTCGGATAACAAAAAAACCGGGCTGCTCTATTGGTCTTCCAATAATACTGAAGAAATAGAATTTGCACGCTATATTGTGGATAATTGGAATAAAGAACATCCCTCAGAGAAAGTTGTTTTTCAACCCGTACCGGAAGGTCAATCGAGCGAAGAAATTATACTTGCTGCAGTAGTAGGAAAAACAACACCTGATATTTATTCCAACATGTGGGAAGGTGACGTTGAATTATACGCACGTGCCGGTACTTTGGTGGCGCTTGACACTTTAGAAGGATTCAAAAAATTCATCTATGAAAGATGTGATAGTGCCGTTATCCAAGAAGTAACTTCTGAAGACGGGCATATTTATCAATTGCCCTGGAAGATCAATCCGATAATGCTTTTATATAACATTAATGAAATTCATGAATTGGGAATTAATTCTGCTCCGAAAAATTATTCTGAATTCTTTAACGCTTCTAAGTTATTTCAAAAAGATTCTGATGGTGATGGTTATGTTGACCGTTGGTTCGGTTATTCGGAGGTCTTAGTAACTTGGTGGCAGAGATTTTTTGATTTTTATCCACTCTATCTTGCAGCTTCCGGCGGCGCTCCTTTAGTAAAAAATAATAAAGCAGTTTTTAATAACAAATATGCTCTTCAAGTCTTTAAGTTTTTAAGAGAATTGTATTCTAAAAATTATTTTGCAAAAGAACGCTTATCAGCACGAGAAGATCCATTTCTTTCCGGTACTATTGCAACAAGATTTACAGGTCCCTGGGAAATTTCTCATGCGGAAAAATTTAAACCGGCAGGATTGGAATACGGTTTTCAACATATGCCCGTTCCGGATGATCATCAAGGTCCAATTTTCACATATGGCGATCCTAAGAATATTGTAATCTTTAAAACATGCCCTAATCCAAATTTAGCTTGGCAATTTTTAAAGTACGCATTGAATGAAAAAAACGATCTGAAGTTCCTCGAGATAGCAAATCAACTACCACGGAGAAAGGAAATTTACGAGAACAAATTATTCTCAAACTATTTCCTAAAAAATCCTAAAATGAAATCTTTTGCTCTCCAAGCAAAGTATGTAAAAGGTACAGATCAATCACCGGTGTTGAAAGAAGTATTCGATTTGATTTCGCAAGAATACGAAGCCTGCGTTATCTATGGCAAAAAATCTCCTGAGGAAGCCCTCATGGATGCGGAAAAAGCGGTTAGTCTTTTATTTCTAAAATAGCTCTGAGCTTTTTAATGAAACGGAAGTTAATTCCATATTTACTTGTGTCGCCATATATTATTCACTTTATAGTGTTCATCGCTTTCCCTGTCGGTTTTTCGATTTTCCTTACGTTTAATAAATGGAATATTATTTCACCAATGGAATTTATCGGGTTAAGTAATTATAAAAGATTATTTAATGATGATATATTCTGGCGATCACTTTCAAACACTGTTTTATTTTTATTAATTCATATACCGTTACAAATAATTGTAGCATTATTCTTAGCAGAACTGCTTAACCAAAAAATTAGGTTAAAAGGATTCTTTAGAGCCGCTTTTTTCCTGCCGGTTATTGTATCCGGAGTAGTAGTTACAATTCTTTGGCAACAACTCTATGGCTATGATACCGGTCTACTGAATCGATTGCTAGTCAAGGTCGGGTTAGAAAAGATTGGTTGGCTTACCGATCCGACTTGGGCAATGCCTTCGATAGCCATCATGGCAACATGGAAAAATGTTGGCTTGTACATTGTACTCTTTCTTGTGGGATTACAGACTGTGCCCCGGCAGTACTACGAAGCTGCAGATTTGGAAGGCGCGAGTCATTTTCAAAAATTCTTTCGAATAACATTGCCAATGATTAACCCAACTATATTTATGGTTGTTGTCATTTCAACAATCGGCGGATTTTCTTTATTCATTGAACCATACGTCATGACGGGAGGAGGTCCTCTAAATAGTACAATATCTGCAGTCCTCTATATATATAAACAAGGTTTCTTCTATTATCGCATGGGTTATGCTGCAACACTTGGGTTTTTCTTTGCAGCTTTAATTATGTCGGTTATTGCGATTCAAAAAAAGTTTGTTGAGAAGGATAAATAAAATAATATGAAAAAAATACTTTTTTACATTTTTTTGATTATAAGCGCGTTAGCTTTCCTTTATCCGTTTATTTGGATGATTAGTGCCTCTGTTGCACCGGAAAACGAGATTGGTTCTCTTACACTCTTCCCGTCTCATTTAACATTCAGTAGTTATCAGCAAATGTATGATAAAATTCCAATTGGGAAAGCTCTCGTAAATAGCATGATTGTAGCATGTTCCGTTACTATTGGAGTTCTTGTATTTGGCTCAATGATTGGTTATGCTCTTTCTAGATTGGAGTTCAAGGGAAAGAATTTAATTTTTTATACTATAATCTTTACTATGACATTACCATTTCAAATTACACTTATACCGCAGTATATCTTGATGGTCAGATTTGGTTGGGTTGATACTTATTTGGCGTTGATAGTTCCTTATTTCGTTAACGCGCTTTCAATAATAATGTTTAGACAATACTTTAAAACAATTCCTCAAGATTTGATTGATGCAGCAAGAATTGATGGATGCGGTGAGCTTCAAATAATTTTTAGAATACTCTGGCCTAACTCAATACCTGCATTGGTTACGGTCGGGATAATAACTTTTATGGCGTCATGGAATGAAGTGCTTTGGCCGTTAATAGTAATCAGAGACGAAAATTTAATGACTATGCCGCAACTTGTAACTTTGTTCGCGGTTGGCGGAAGAGCGGAATCGCAATTGGGTGTAAAACTGGCGGCTGCAACGTTTTTAGCCTTGCCAATTGTGTTGGCGTACTTATTCTTCCAAAAATATTTTATTCAGAGCATGGCTTCTTCCGGGTTGAAAGAATAAAGCGATGCTGAAAATGTTTTTTTAATGAAAAAATGGAGTACTTCTATTATGGTAATTAATAAATATCAAAACAATCCAATACTAACAAAGGAACATGTTCCTTTTAAAGTGAACAGCATATTTAATCCTGGTGCGGTTAAATTTAATAATAAATACATATTGATCTGCAGAATAGAAATGCCAAACGGTAGATCCTCTTTAGTAAAAGCAGTTAGTGATGATGGATATACTTTCACAGTTGATGTCAAACCAATTTTAACTCCTGAAGATCACAATGGTTTTTATGAATATGTGGAATGGGGAATTGAAGATGCCCGAATGACGCAGATAGGTGACACCTTTTATCTCACATATACCGGATACTCCAAATATATGCCATTGGTGATACTAAGCGAGACGAAAGATTTTCAGACCTTCATAATTCACGGGCCAATTACAGAACCATCCAACAAAGATTGCGCATTGTTTCCAGAAAAGATTGGTGGATATTATTGGAAAATTGATAGACCCTCTGCAGAAAGCAGAAGAGATATTTGGATTAATAAGAGTTCCGACTTATTCCATTGGGGCGGCCATAGAATATTGATGGAACCAATCTATGGAACCTGGGAAAACGATAAAATCGGGTCATCAAGCCAACCAATTAGAACTAAAGAAGGATGGTTGATGCTCTATCATGGTGTGCGTGGATTTGGAATCACTTCAACTTATAAACTTGGCGTGGTACTGCTCGATTTGGATAAACCATGGATAGTTAAAAGAAGAACGCAAGAACCGATCTTAATTCCGGATTTTGATTATGAGAGAATAGGTGATGTAAATAATATTGTATTCTCTTGCGGATGGATTGTTGAGCCAAACCAAGAAATTAAAATTTATTATTCCGGTGCTGATACAAATATCTGTCTCGCCGAAACATCAATCGATTATTTGCTTTCCGTTTGCAAATAAGAAGGGATTACATAACAATGAGAACTAACAGGATTTTTTCCCCGGTAGCGCTGTTCATGCTTGTAGTGCTTTGCGCTTGTGTGGATGGGAATGCGTCGCAGAAATTAGTCAACACATCACACCTCGATCATCTTTACGAGGAGATTTCTGTTGACGGAAATAAACTTGGCATTATTCATATATACTGTGAGTACCCGGATTACAAATGGGTGAGCGACAGCGATGAAGGAATTGCATGTGTGGACGATGCGACGCGCGCCGCTATCTTTTATATGAATTATTCCCGGAAGTTCAACGATTCGCCGTCTCAACATAAAGCGGCAAGGCTGATAGAGTTTGTTTTACACATGCAGGCTGAAAACGGTTTCTTCTACAATTTCATATTGTCCGATTATTCGATAAACAAAATCCATCAAAACAGTATTGCACAGGCAAACTGGTGGTCGTGGCGAGCGTTGTGGTCTTTGACCGAAGCGTATTCATTTTTTAAAACGACTGATAAAGAGTTATCGGTAAGAATTGAATCCGCAATTAAAAAAACAATAGATGCTCTAAAAAATCATTTCCATTATGAAAAGAATACTGTTGACCTGAACGGTTTCAAACGCCCGGCTTGGCTGCCGCATCAATATGCTTCGGATCAAGCCGCTTTGATTGTAGTTGCGTTGTGCAAGTATAATTCCTTGTTCGCAGACGATTCCGTGTTGAATCTTATAAATGATTTTTGCGAAGGCATTATGCTGATGCAGGAAGGTAGCGAGAATGAATTCCCATTTTATGCTTTTATGAGTTGGGAAAATTTGTGGCATGCCTGGGGGAATTCCCAGTCGTATTCACTTCTTTGCTTTTATGAAATAACTGGCAATAAGAAATATTTAGATGCGGCGGTAAACGAGATAAATCACTTTTACAAATTCCTTCTCCGGGAAAAATTCTTCAATGAATTTTCCGTAAAGAAGGAAAGCGGCAAAACAATTTTAGATTCTGAAAAGAAATTTTCTCAGATCGCATACGGCATCCGCCCTATGGTTTATGCAACCTTGAAAGCTGCAGAATTAACAAATGATAAAACTTATTCTTTACTTGCGGCGGAAATTGCAACGTGGTTTTTCGGAAACAACCCGGCGGAAGCAAAAATGTATTTCGAACAAAGCGGAATTTGTTATGACGGAATTATAAACGAAAAAGAGATCAACAAAAATTCCGGTGCTGAATCGACAATCGAAGCCCTGCTAACTCTGCTATCTGTAGAAGGTGACGGTAGGGCATCATGTAAATTAAACGAAATGATTAATGAGAAAGGTAAATTGAAATGATAGTTAAAAGAACCGGGATAATTCTTAAACCCGATCAAACAAAAGTTATATTAAAACCGTTCGAACCGCTTGATAAAAATAGAATTTCGAAATTCATCGGCAAAGTATTAAGGCTAACGGAGAATGAAGTTGCCGTCGAAAATGAAAAAATTAAAAAACTTTTTATTCTCCGTCATAAAAGAATGGAACAGTTCTTTCGAAAAAGATTTGAAGCAATAAAAAAATATCAGATTGGTTCTGATCCAATTTCCGAGGCGAGAAAACAATTAATTGGTTCCTATTTCACATGCGAGTATTCACTTGAATACTCAGCTCTTTTTAATCCATCAATGATTTTTCATCCCGATCAGACGAATTTACTAGAAGGCAAAAAACGATTCATCATGAGTCTGCGCGCCACTGGTGAAGGGCATGTTTCTTCTCTTGTTTTCAGAAGCGGAACCGTAGATGCACAAAGTAATATTCAGCTCGATCCTTTTTCCCGATTCGCAGAAATGCCCGATATAAATATTATTTCCGATGATAGTTACGAAGCTAAGTTTAACCCGGAAGATTTGTTATCTGAAAGGACATTGTTTCCTCAACTTCTTTCCGAAATTAACGGAATCGAGGATGCAAGATTTGTGCAGTTTACCGATGAAGGTGATAACGTTACATATTACGCAACCTATACTGCATATGATGGGCACAATATATCTACGAATCTTTTAAGGACAGATGATTTTTTGAATTTTTCAATTGGAAAAATGAAGGGTTCCGAAATAAAGAATAAAGGAATGGCATTATTCCCGAGAAAGATCAACGGGAAATATGCAATGCTTTCGCGACAGGACAATGAAAATAATTTTATCATGTTTTCAGATGACGTTCGCAAATGGGAATCGAAACAGTTGTTGACCGAACCCGATTTTCCATGGGAATTATTTCAAATCGGGAATTGTGGTTCACCAATCGAAACGGAGAAAGGCTGGCTCTGTCTAAGTCACGGCGTAGGCGCATTACGGCGTTATGCGATCGGTGCTTTCCTTCTTGATAAAGATGATCCTACAAAACTTATTGGAAAATTAAAAGAGCCGTTGCTGGAATCTGATGAAACGGAACGTCAAGGTTATGTACCGAATGTAGTTTATACTTGCGGTGGTGTAGTCAACGGAAGAGATCTAGTTTTTCCTTATGCGATTTCCGACTATGCAAGTAGTTTCGCCTCTGTTGACCTGAACGAATTGCTTGATAAAATAATTAATGGATGATCAAAATTATGAAACTGAAATACATTGCTATTTTATTCGTTGTAACCGATTTTATCTTTTGCACAATTCCGGTTACTGGACAAAGCGGCAAAAAGAAATTGGAAATTAATTTTAGGGGTGATGCAAAGATTGAAGTTGGTAGTCATTTCGTTGGAGTGGAATTCCATCATAGTTATCCAGTTCCCCAACGCTTCAGTTTTTACTATCCTGTTGCAAATAGTATCGATTTGAGCACTGATTACTGGCGGCGCGATACTACATTTGCAATGGACATAGGACTTAAGTTTGGTGATCAAGAAGTTGAGTGGCTCAGCAAACAAAGTCTACCTTTTGAGCTGACACCTTTCTCTGTTCAATTTAACAAGAGAGATCAAGAAAAAGCAATTGACATATCATACCGTTTTACCAAAAATAAACCTGCTGTTGTTATTAATTACATCATTACAAATAAATCTGATTCGGCGAAGGAAATAGAATTTTATACGAATCACGCTTTATCGTTTAGAACAAGTCACACATTTAAACTGAAAAATGAAATTCAAGCAGAAGTAGCGGAAAAGGGGAATGTAGTTTATGCAGATTATAATGACTACGAAACACAAAATTCTCAACTCTTTATTCTGAATGTTGGAGAAAAACCTACGGATTGGCAAGTAAGTGATTTGGATAAAAAGAATAAAAACAATTATGAAGCGCAATTCGCTAACAGAAAATTAATTTTTGGTCCAACCGTAAATTTTCTTTATAAGAAAAAATTGAAACCGAATGAAAAACTGGTTATTACTCAAATAGTTGGGACATGTAAACAGAGTGAGCGGAGAAAAATTGTACGTTATCTGAAAGAGAATTATACAAAAGAAACTGTAGCATTTGAAAGTTCTGTTCTATCTAAGATTAATGACAATGCAACTTTCAAGACCGGGGATAAGTATTTAGATCGTTCGGTACTGTGGGCGAAAACAATACTCGAAGTGAATAAACATTACATTGATGGTGAAATTGTTCCCATGCCCTGTCCCGCCGAATACAATTTCTATTTCACTCACGATGTTTTATTGACAGATCTCGCAGCAGTAAAATTTGATCTTGAAAGAGTAAAAAAAGATTTGAAGTTCATCATAAAACTTGCAAACAAAGACAAAATAATTCCTCACGCTTATTACTGGAAAGATTCATCTTTTGTTACCGAATTCGCCGACCATGATAATTGGAATAATTTTTGGTTTATTATTGTCGCATCAGAATATCTAAAATACTCGGGGGATAAAGAATTTGTATTGCAACTTTTTCCTTATATAGAAAAATCTCTCACACAATCCATGCTCACAAAAGGTGATGATGATTTAATGTGGTCATATCGCCCAGACTGGTGGGATATTGGTAGGAGGTACGGGCAGAGGAGTTATATGACGATTCTGGCTATCAAGGCAATTCGCTCTTTTCTTTATTTATCAAGCGCATTGGATAAAGATCCGCAAAAATTGATACAACTCGAACAGCTTTCGGAACAGATGAAGAAAAATCTTTCAGCAAAGTTGTGGTTGGACGAATTCAAATACCTAATGAACTATTCCGAGCCTGGCAAAATTGATGAGCATTATTACAGCGGTTCACTTTTATCCGCACATTACTCATTGCTGGATTCTTCAAAGATTTCAAAACTCGTCACAACAGCAAAACAAAAGATTATGGACCCGAAGCTTGGAGTTTATACAGTATTTCCAATGGATTTTGATCAGTTACAAGATTATTGGCATTTTGTAAACAATGAAGCCGGGGATCAATTCTATTATATCAACGGAGGAATCTGGACTCATTCAAATGCCTGGTACGCCCTTGCTTTAATGGCGGATAAAAAGAAGGAAGAAGCATATAGGTTTATTAAAGATGTAATGACCATAGACGGAATAATGAACGGACCAAACGGTCAACCGGCGATGTATGAAGTTCGAAATGGAAACTATAACGATCCCAAAACATATGGGACTGTTGATAAGCCGCAATTTATGTGGGCTGCGGGATGGTATCTTTATTCTATCTATCATCTATTCGGATTAAGTGATAATGATTGGAATATTTCTTTTGATCCTTTCCTTCTAAAAGAACAAAAAGGATGTTCTTTTGATCTAAACGTTAATGGTAATCTTGCCGCCGTAAAATTGGGAAGAAATAAGTTTGGACAAATAAGTATTGACGGAAAAGAAATGTACTCTTTCATTATTCCACAAACTCTAAGAAGAGCTAATAAAATCAATATTGCTTTGGGGGTTCTCCGGAACTCTTACTTGAAAAACACAAATTCGGTTTTAAATAAATGTGATTTTGATAAGAATAAAAACGAAATGATAATATACCTCGAGGCTTTCAAGGGACATCAGAACGAAACTGTAATCATTTCAAATCAAATGCCGGATGAAGTTTTTTTGAACGGAAATAAAATTGAAAATGTCACCGTTCAAAAGACAAAAAGTGAATACCAAATTAAAGTGGATTTTACTCATCAAAATAAAATCGATCAATTAATTATAAAATTCTAAGACAAGATATTGTTGAAGAGAGATTCGGAAGCAATGCAAGAACAAATTTACTTAAACGGAAATTGGCAATTTAGATTGGGTGATAACGTGTCATCGTCGGTACCTAAACAATTCAAAAAGCATAAACGTTGGATAAATGCGATAGTGCCGGGAACTATTCATACAGATTTATTCAACAACAAGCTTATCGATGATCCGTTTTATTCTAACAACGAATTAAAACTCGGTTGGATTTCCGAATCAGATTGGGTTTACAAAACCATTTTTGATCTGCCGTCTACACCTAACAATCAACTCCCGATTATGTTAGTATTTGATGGTATTGATACGGTCGCAACAGTATACTTGAATGATATTAAAGTTGGTTTTACCATGAATATGTTTTTGAAATACGAATTTGATGTGACAAAGTATCTGAAACCTCAAAAGAATGAACTAAAGATTATTTTCCAGTCGCCAATAACATTCAGCCAATCGGAAGAGCTTAAATACGGAAAGCTTCCAGTCGCACTGAATTCAAACCGCGTATACATAAGAAAGGCACAGTATTCTTTTGGCTGGGATTGGGGTCCATCCTTCCCAACAATGGGTATTTGGCGGAACGTCTATTTACTTAAAGAAGATAAAAGCAGAATAGATGATTTCCGTTTTAACACGATTGAAATAACGAATAATATGGCGCTTATAGAAATAAAATTTGATCTAAAGAAATATATTGATGAAAAGCTTCAAGCGAGAATAACTTTAAAAGGCAGCGAGTTCAATTGTGAAAAGGTTATAGATGATTTGAGAGATGAAAACACAGTTAAGATCGAAGTAAAGAATCCAAAACTTTGGTGGCCCAACGGTTATGGAGAACAGCATTTATATGAAATAGAAATCGAGCTCTTTGATAATTCTCATAACTTAATTGATTTACTAAAAAAGAAAATTGGAATTAGAAAAATTGAATTGCAGCTCGAAGAGAATGGAAAACAAACATTTGGATTTATTGTAAATGGGAAAAAGATCTTTGCAAAAGGAGTAAACTGGATTCCGGGCGATGCATTTTTACCGAGAGTGACTAATGATAAGTATACAACTCTTCTTAAATATGCTAAAAATGGTAATATGAATATTGTAAGAGTATGGGGTGGAGGAGTTTACGAAAATGATCTGTTTTATGAATTATGCGATGAACTTGGCTTATTGATTTGGCATGATTTCATGTTCGCTTGCGGTTCTTATCCTGAACATAAAGAATTTTTAAATAATCTTGAAGAGGAAATCCAGTACAATGTAAACCGTCTACAATATCATCCTTCGATTGCGATATGGTGCGGAAATAATGAGAACGAATGGATTTGGATGCAAGAGCAAAAGACAAATTACAAATTGATGCCGGGTTATAAAATTTATCATGAAAAAATTCCCACTATGCTTAAAAACCTTGATCCGATGCGTACTTATTGGCCTTCGTCACCTTTCGGATTTGATGAAGATCCTAATTCGCAGACGAGCGGCAACAGACATCAATGGGATATATGGAGTAGATGGATAGACTACACAAAAGTTGTATCCGATGATAGTTTGTTTATTACAGAATTTGGTTTTCAAGGACCTGCGAACAAATCAACATTTGAAAAATATCTACCGAAGCAAGAGAGAAAAATTCAAAGCGAAGTTTTTGAGTTCCATAACAAACAAATTGAAGGACCCGAAAGAGTTACCCGGTTTTTAAGCGCGCATCTTCCATTAACTGCCCGATGGGATGAATATATTTTTCTAACACAACTCAACCAAGGATTTGCGCTCAAAATGTGTCTCGAGCATTGGCGGTTCAATCAACCGACAACAAACGGAAATATTATCTGGCAGCTTAACGATACATGGCCGGCCACTAGCTGGGCATTGATTGATAGTGAGCTGAAACCTAAAATGGCTTATTACTTTGTTAAAAATTCTTTTGCACCAATTGCTGTCGGTTTCAAAACCCATGAAATTTTTTTTGAAATATTAGGACTAAATCAAACAAGTAAAGATTTTGTTGGAAGACTTGAAATGTTAACACTTGATTCGGCAAGCGGGAAAATAATTAAAAAACAAAAAATATTGGTACGGCTTAATCATGAGTCAATTGCAGTTTTGGCAAAATTAGGAAAAACAGATTTTCTTGATGATTCCAATCTTGTGATCATTTCTCTTTATGATGAGAAGAAAAATTTAGTTCACAGAAATGTCCAAATCTTCAAACCGTGGAAATATCTAACTCTTCCTAAAGCAAAGGTAAAAGTAAATCTAAAAGAAAAAAGAGGGGAGCAATTCGCAGTTGTTACTGCAAACAAACCGGCTTTCTTTGTTGATCTTATTTCTACTGACGGTGAATTCTCTGATCGTGGATTTATTGTATTGCCTAAAGAAAAAATTAAGGTAGGTTTTCGTTCCCCTAGAAAGAAACCCGCTAAGAAAAAAATAAATGTGTATTCATTGAATAATTTCTTAGGGAACTAAAATGTGCGGGTTCTGTTATAGGATAATTAAAAAAAACAAAAGCATTTGGATACTCTTCATTGTTTTGTTCGCATCTTCACCCGGTTCATTCATTAATGCTCAGCAACTGAATATCCCCCGTATCGAAAAAATGCCAAATTTGCCGTCGCCCTACAATATGCGAGATTGGAAAAAAGTTACATTAGGTTATGATTCGCTTGTTTATAATTTTAACCTCACGGGGCAATACCTTCCGCTAATTACGCTTAAAACAAACACTATTAATTATCCTGAACACAGTAGTTTTGGTCTTCATACAGTAGTAGGCACCACATCACCATCTTCTGCAGAAGCTATAAATCTAATACCGGCTACAAATGGAGCCTCTTTGGTCGGCATCAATAAAAGTAATCAGGACGGATATAATTGGGTATTGATGTGTGAAGAATATTTTAATAAAGCAAATAATGCAAATGTTTATCTGAATCATCCCACCGGCAGCAATTGGGATGATTGGTGGTATGATGTGATGCCAAATATATTTTTCTATCAACTATATGATCAATATCCTGTTATCGGTGATTTTTCTAATCAATTTTCGATAGTTGCCGATCGATGGTTGGCTGCGGTAAAAGCGATGGGAGGAAGCACAACCCCCTGGCAGACTCCTTATATGAATTATCGTGCATTTAATCTTATGACGATGAAACCACTTTCATCCGGCGTAGTTGAACCGGAAGCTGCCGGCGCTATTGCCTGGATACTCTACAATGCTTATTTGGAAACCAAAAATGAAAAATACAGAATCGGCGCTGAATGGTGTTTGGAATTTCTCAATTCTTTGGCTTCTAATCCTTCGTACGAATTACAATTATCTTATGGTACTTATACAGCTGTAAGAATGAATGCAGAATTAGGTACAACGTATAATATTTCGAAAATAATAAATTGGTGTTTTGATGTCGGGCCACTTCGCCAATGGGGCGCAATTCTTGGCAAATGGGGAGGTTATGACGTTAACGGTTTAATTGGTGAAGTAAATGGATCTAATGATTACGCTTTTCTGATGAATACATTTGAGCAAGTAGGAGCGCTTGTTCCATTAGTACGCTATGATGACCGTTATGCGCGTGCAATTGGGAAATGGGTTTTGAATGCTGCTAATTCTGCAAGATTGTTTTACACTAATTATCTTCCAGATCAAAATCAAGATAGTGAAGAATGGGCGCATCAGTACGATCCTAATTCTTACATCGGACATGAAGCACTTCGTCAAGTGCAGTTAGCAAGTCCTTATGCTACCGGAGATGCTATCAGCGGAGGTTGGGGAATGACTAATCTTGCCCTTTATGGTTCATCGCACGTTGGAATATTAGGCGGAATCATCGACACAACGAATATTTCAATGATATTAAAATTAGATTTACTTAAGACTGATTATTTCCATAAGAACGCTTTTCCAAGTTTTCTGTATTATAATCCTTATTCATCTGAAAAATCAGTTGTTATAAATGTTGGTAATGAAACACGCGATATCTATGATGCTGTTTCTAATACAATATTAAAATCAGCAGTAACGGGAGAAACAGCAATTCTAATTCCAGCCGATGCTGCAGTCATTGCGGTAATCATCCCGGCTGGTAGCACAATTTCATTCGATCTTGATAAAGCTTTTGTTAACGATATTATAATCGATTATTCATCAGGTCAGGTTATTCGTAACAATCCACCTCGAATTAAATCGCTCTCTACTGAGAAGCAGGTTATAATATTAGGAGATTCTTCCAAGATATATTGTTCGGCAGTTGATATTGATAATGATCAGGTGAATTATGAATGGTCTGTTTCAGATGGAAGTATTTCCGGAACAGGACCTATTGTGACATGGTTGACTCCTTCAACTCCCGGGAAATATTCAATCAAATGTACAATCAGCGATAATAATGGAGGTGTAGTTACTGATTCTATATTAATTGATGCTGTGGAATTCATCAATACTCCCCCGGCAATAAACAGAATAACCGCACATCCAAGAAAAATTCATCCCGGTTCAAATACTACAATTAATTGTGTTGCATCAGATCCTGATGGAGATACGCTAAATTACAACTGGTCCGCAGCCTTTGGAATCTTATCCGGGAATGGTTCTTCTGTCATCTGGACGGCGCCGGTTAACGCAGGTAATTATTATATAATTTGTTCAGTAAATGATGGTCGTGGGGGAGTAGCACTTGATAGTATCGGTGTTTCTGTCCGGGATACCACAATTAAGCAGACAGGAGACCTTGTAGCATTTTATCCTTTTAGTGGTAATGCTAATGATGTAAGCGGGTTTAATAATAATGGGACAGTTTCGGGTGCTGCATTAATTACTGACCGCTGGGGAAATGCTGCGAGTGCGTACACCTTTGATGGGATAAATGACAATATTAGGTTTTCGAGTAGTTCGAGCTTAAATTTTCAGAATGCTATAACAATTAATTTCTGGATAAAAGTCGGAGAGTTTTACGATAGGGAGGCTTATCCTCTTTCTCACGGTAATTGGGAAAACCGATGGAAAGTATCAATTACAAATAAACATATAAGATGGACCATCAATACTAACGTGGGGATAAAAGATCTTGATTCAGAAACAGAGTTGATTAAAAATAATCTTTACAATGTCACTGTACTTTATGATGGAATTGATTATGAGATTTATATTAATGGTGAATTAGATGCATTTTCTTCTTTCTCTGGATTGATACTAACAACTCCGATTGATTTAATGATCGGGCAAGTGCTTCCCGGCAATACTCAATATAATTTTAAAGGTGTTCTTGACGATATTAGAATTTACGATTATGCTCTATCCGTCGATGAAATTCAAAAGTTGTATGATTTCAAAACTAATGTAGAAGAACAAAATAAATTGCCTGCTCAGTTCATGTTATATCAGAACTATCCGAATCCGTTCAATCCGGAAACAACAATTCAATACACAATTCCATCCGTAGAGACTCGCCGTGGCGAGTCTTTACAACATGTTATTTTAAGAGTGTATGATGTTTTAGGAAGAGAAGTAGCTACGCTTGTCAATGAAGAACAATCTGTTGGAATATATAAAGTGAATTTTAATGTAACGTATATTTCAAATCTGAGCAACAGACTACCTAGCGGTGTTTATTTCTACAGATTAACGACTGACAAATATTCATCAACAAAAAAGATGTTGCTTCTCAAATAATAAGGAGTTTGATTATGAAATACACTCATCTAGGAAGATCGGGTCTGCAAGTAAGCAGGTTATGTTTAGGCACAATGAACTTCGGTTCATTTACTTCAGATTCCGATAGTTTTTTAATTATGGATGAATCTCTGAATCTTGGAATTAATTTTTTTGATACTGCAAATGTTTATGGCAATGAAAAAGGGGTGGGTTATACAGAGTCGCTGATTGGGAAATGGTTTGCACAAGGAGGAGGTAGAAGAGATAAAATCGTTTTAGCGACTAAAGTTCATAATAAAATGGGAAATGGCGTCAATGATCAAAAGCTTTCTGCATATCATATTAAAAAGGCGTGTGAAGATAGTTTGAAAAGATTGCAAACAGACCACATTGATTTATATCAAATGCATCATGTGGATAGAGATACTCCTTGGGAAGAAATATGGCAAGCAATGCAACAACTTATACAGGATGGGAAAATAATTTATACAGGCAGCAGTAATTTTGCCGCTTGGAATATTGTTGAAGCAAATTATAAAGCCAAAGAAAAAAGTTTGTTAGGTTTAATATCAGAGCAAAGTATTTATAGTTTATTAAATCGTCATATTGAATTGGAAGTTATTCCAGCATGCAGAGCACAAGGGGTTGGTATCATTCCGTGGAGCCCTTTAGGCGGAGGAATATTAGGAGGAATAATTAAAAAACAGTTTTCCGGAAGAACGAGGAGAGGAGAACTTGATAACAAGGTTCAGAAGATGAAAAATCAATTAGAGTCGTATGAAAAATTATGTGAAGATTTAGGAGAAGCACCAGCAAATGTTGCTTTAGCTTGGATGTTAAAAAATGAAACAATTGCTTCTCCAATAATTGGTCCGAGAACTATTGAGCAAGTGAGAGAAACTTTAAGAGCTGTTGAAATTAAGCTAGACGACGCCACAATGAAAAAATTGGATGAGATTTGGCCTGGTCCGGGCAATCAAGCCCCAGAAGCTTATGCATGGTAAAATCAAGAGGGATAAAAATGGCATTTATAGACTTAAAAAATATTTCTAAACAATATTCTAGCTCAAGTAATAGGGTGGTAAATAATGTTAATCTGGAAGTCCAAGAAGGCGAATTTCTTGTTTTAGTTGGTCCTAGCGGTTGCGGCAAATCAACAACTCTTAGAATGATTGCCGGACTCGAAGAAATTTCTGAAGGGGAAATTTATATTGATGGAAAACTCGTAAACAATATTCCGCCAAAAGATAGAGATATTGCTATGGTATTTCAGAATTATGCACTTTATCCTCACATGAGTGTTTTCGAAAATTTGGCGTTTGGCTTAAAGCTGCGCAAGTTGAAGAAAGAAGAGATCAAAGAGCGTGTAAATTATGCAGCAAAAATTTTAGAGATTGAAGATCTTCTTGATCGAAAGCCAAAACAACTTTCCGGCGGACAGCGTCAGCGCGTTGCAGTTGGCCGTGCGATTGTCCGTAAGCCAAAAGTTTTTTTGTTCGATGAACCATTGAGCAATCTCGATGCAAAACTGCGTGTACAGATGCGTGTAGAAATATCACGCTTGCATCAACGACTTGAGACCACAGTAGTTTATGTTACGCATGATCAAGTGGAAGCAATGACGATGGGGGATAGGATTGTGGTTATGAAAGACGGCGTTGTCCAACAAGTAGATATGCCGCTCAATATCTATAATAATCCTTCAAATAAGTTTGTCGCCGGATTTATTGGGAGTCCGGCTATGAATTTTTTAGACGGAAAATTAATTGATGAAAACGGATTGAAATTTGTAAGCAATAAAAAATCCATCTCATTCCATTTTAGCTCAAAGGCTCCAGAGAATCTCAATTCGTTTGTTGGAAAAGACGTTACAGTTGGAATTCGTCCGGAAGCATTTAAAATTGAATCTATGGGTGAATATAAAATTAAAGTAAAAATAGACCTAGTTGAACAGATGGGGAGCGACGCCTATTTACATTTCAATTTGGAAGATTCACCATTTACCGCTCGTGTAAAGCCGACATTAGATTTACGTTTACAAACTGAATTGGAATTATATTTTAGTACTGAAAGGGTACATTTGTTTGAGAGAGTTAAAGGTGAAAAAATAGTCTAAGACTTAGAATGAGAGCAAGATTTTTCAGTCGCTCTACCGTAGTGATTCCTTCGGAACGCTTCTTCTTCCGTAGGAATGCTTTTGGCAGAAATGACATTTCAGAATTTTTCAGATGTTTCGATGAATTATGATCATCCAAAAAGAAATTGTTCTTAAACCAAAACCGCGCGGATTTCATTTAGTGACTAGTGAAATACTTGTTCAGCTCCCTGAATTAAATAATATCTCAATCGGGATAGCTCATCTTTTTATCAAGCATATGTCGGCATCGCTGACTATAAACGAAAATGCAGACCCAACTGTGCGATCAGATACGGAGACTTATTTTAACAAAGCAGTTCCGGAAACTGACGCTAAATATTATGATCATACTCGCGAAGGAACAGATGATATGACATCACATATCAAATCATCAATTCTAGGTTCGTCAGTAATTGTACCGATTATGAATGGTCACTTTAACCTTGGTACATGGCAAGGAGTGTATCTCTGCGAACATCGCAATTCAGGCGGATCCAGGCGAATTATTGTTACAGCAATTGGGGAATAGACAGATTACCGAATGTATTTTTATCATCTAAAATATTCTTGAGAAAGCGGAATTTAGAATAAATGATGACACGAATGTAGAGGGAAGAAGCTTAGTAAATAAACATTGAATTATATAAAATTGACAAAAAGGATATTATACATAATATACATTATGCACACGATCATTCGTACTTAAAAAAGCCAATTTTTGTCTTTCTGCCAAGCTTTCCAGCGGCAACCATCTTTTTAAGTAATGGACATGGTCTGTACTTAGAATCATTAAATCCTTCAAACAAAACATCCATAATTGCCAGGCAAACATCTAACCCAATGAAATCAGCAAGCGTTAGAGGTCCCATAGGATGATTCATACCTAACTTCATAACAGTATCAATATCTTGAGCAGATGCAACACCTTCGTATAATGCAAAAATCGCTTCATTAATCATTGGCATTAGGATTCTGTTTGCAACAAAACCTGGGTAATCAAAAACTTCTACAGGAGTTTTCCCTAAATCAATTGCTAATTGTTTAATACTCTCATATGTAGCATCACTTGTAGCATATCCACGAATTATTTCCACGAGTTGCATTATTGGAACCGGATTCATAAAGTGCATCCCAATAAATCTATCTGGTCTTGTATAAGTTGCTAATTCCGTAATCGAAATTGATGAAGTATTCGAAGCGAATATGCATTCATCATTAACTATTTTATTCAACTGACTATAAAGAGATAACTTAGCCGCCTTATTCTCAATAATAGCTTCAATAACTAAATCAATGTTGCTTTGCAATGATTCTATAGTTGTTAAAGTACTAATATTGGTTAATGCAGCTTCTTTTTGGTCTGAAGTGATTATTTCTTTTTTAAGTTGCCGATCCAAGTTGGAACCGATGGTTTTTATACCTCGATCAAGAAATGTTTGGTTTGTATCAATAAGACAGACCTTATAATTATGTAAAGCAAAAATATGTGCAATCCCACTACCCATTGTTCCTGCTCCGACCACAGTAATATTTTTTATTTTCATATCAATCCTTTGATTTGTTTTGGTCATTTTAGATCAAGTTTTTTCCCATTTGCTCAAATTCGAAATTATTGACAGAAGATATTTTAATCTATCTCAAAAGACAGACAACATTTCAATTTTCCACAAGGTCCACTAAGCTTACCCATGTTTGAAAGCAGATTTTGTTCATTAGCAAATTGTGTAGTAATTCTTCTGAAACCAGGAAGAAAAGAGATACAGCAGAATTCACGACCACACGTACCTACACCACCGACTTTTTTGGCTTCATCACGAACGCCAATTTGACGTAATTCAATACGAGTTTTGAACTCTGACGCTAGTTCCTTTGCTAATTCTCGGAAATCAACACGGTTTTCAGATGTGTAAAAAAAGAACAATTTTTTTCTATCGAATTGATAATGTATACTAACTAATTTCATATTAAGATTAAATTTGCTGATGTTTGTGCGAAATATCTTAATGGCTTTTTCTTCATTATGAAAATTCTTTCTTATGCGGTCTAAATCCTCTGAATTTGCCTTTCTCATGACAATGGGAAGATTCTCTCCCAAAAGATTGTACGATTGTCTCTTTAATCTTACAATCTCACCAATAAGCTTAACCTGTGCAACTTCTATGGATTCATTAAACTGAACTATAACAAAATCTCCTGGGAATAATTCAATTTCTGATTTTTCCTGAATTTCACAAAAATCGCAGTTCAACAAGCCGTTGCATTCAATTTCAATGATTTTTCTTTTGTCGGTTGGGGTAATTTTAGGTAAGCAAGTAGAACATTGAAAACATGCACTAATATTATAACGTCTGTCTTGAATATGTTTAATTACAACGGCTTCGAAAAGATTATTGGTGCCGAATATTTCCCGTGGAGAATCAAGGTCTCCATCTTCCTTCAAACTATTGATAAGGGAAAAATCTATATGGCACAAAGCTTATTTCCTTATTGAAAGAGAAGCTATTTCAAATATAAGATTCAGGATAATTACATTCAAGTTTGCATTTTTGATTTGTAATCTTTCTAAATTATCTAAAGAATAAAAAATACGATTAATATCAACTGCGTGAAATTTAGTATTAAACTTAGCCAATGTCTCAACATAATCAACAAAATAGTAATTGAATATTGAATGGCGGTTTTTCAGCACGTCGTTCAACCATGTTTTTATCATCCTCGACAGAGTCATAATTGATTGATCGGTGTTATTTTTGATAAAATCAGATAATTCTTTATAAGCAGAATGATATTTTTTTGCTAAGGAGTAACGCAGAATTGATATTGTCTTTTCTAGAATTATTTCGAACTGATTATTAATTAGGTCCAGAGCAACAAGCGGAGAACCTTCAGCTAAAAGTGCAGCTCTATTTGCTAATTCTTTCTCAACCGAAAAATGTTTAACTAATATTTCTGAAACAGAGTGGACAGAAAGTGGTTCAAAATTTATTTGCCAACACCGAGATTGTATAGTGGGTAATAATTTCTCTTTGTCTGATGTAAGAAAGACAAAAATGAAACCTTCCGGAGGCTCTTCTAAACTCTTTAGAATCGCATTCTGGGCAGTTTCGTTCATCAGATGAGCATCTTCAATCAGAATAAACCTATAATTGATATTATCTGCGGTCGTTGTTATATACTTACGAATCTCGCGGACACTATTAATTTTGATAGTGTTAGCATTTTTTATCGAAATTTTATAATAGGGATTAATAATTTTATTCTGAATTTCATCACGTATCGAATCAATGATTTCCTGAGAGAGTTTTTCAGTAGCTGAGTCATCAGCGGCTTCTCCTTTCCCACGCGGTAAAGGAAATATCAGTTTAATGTAAGGTTCCTGTAGAGAAGAAATTTTACTATTGATGAACATAGAGTTTGTTTTATCTGGAGAAGTATTCATCATCTTAGCAAATTGTAATGCAGTAAAAAATTTTCCTACACCTTCATGCCCAGAAAAGAGAAAGGCGTGTGGAACACGCCTCTCATTAAACATCTTGGATAAGATGTTTTTTGCCTTTTCTTGTCCAAATATCACATCCCATATCTCATTCATTCTACTTCCACAGATTACGACTTAAACTCGTCATCATCACTATAAAAGAAATCTTCGTCACTCGGGTAATCCGGCCAAATATCTTCGATCGATTCATACGGTTCATCGGAATCCTCTAACTCTAAAAGATTTTCAACAACTTCAAGAGGGGCGCCAATACGTTCAGCGTAATCAATTAATTCTTCTTTAGTAGCTGGCCACGGAGCGTCATCAAGATAAGATGCTAATTCGACGGTCCAAATCATTGTCAAGTCTCCTGAAATGTTTTCTATTTTTTGACAACTTCAAAAATGTTAACATCATCATAGATAAAGTTTCTTGGGTCCAAAGCTATTCCATTATTTCTGACTTCATAATGCAAATGAGGACCTGTCGAAAGTTTTCCTGAATTTCCGCTAAGGGCAATAAAATCACCTCTTTGAAGATGCTGTCCTTGTTTAAGTTTTACATTTTCTAAATGTGCATATATTGTTCTATAACCAAAGCCGTGTTCAATCTCTAAAGTTAATCCGTAACCGCCACGCCATCCTACAAAAGCTACAACTCCTGCCCCAGGAGCGTAAACTTTAGTTCCTGTATCAGTAATAATGTCAATGCCATTATGCATTCTCATAATTCTAAAAATTGGATGCATTCGCATACCAAAATCATCGGCAATTCTACCTTCGCAAGGTCTTATAGCAGGAAGAACTTCAAATAGTTTTTCATTTTCTTTAAATGTTCTACTAATTTCTTCGTAATTATTCTTTTCTAATTTCACCTTAAGAGAGATACTATTAACATAAGAATCTAGCTGATCAACATAGCTTTCGTATCCTCCGAGGTTGGAAATTTTTATGGGCTCAAATAAACTACCACCGGAACCAACGAATTGATCCACGTTTACAGGCTCTAGATTAGCTTTTAATCTAAGATCGTGACTTTGCGAAGATATTTCAGCAATTCTTTCATCTAATCGTTTATATTGATTAAGAAGTTGATCAAATTTATCACGTAGAATTGCGTTATTCTTTTTTAAGGATTTAACTTCTGAATCCGGATTAATGAATTCATTAAATACAAGAAACGTCCCAAAAACAAAAAAGGACACAAGCACAGAAAAGAAGAATACGAGGAATACAAATTTCTTATAGAAATTGCGTATTTCTACGAATTTTAATTTTGATTTTGAAAAGTAGTAAAATTTTTTCATAGTATTTTCGGTTGCGAAGATAGCAAATCATCCCTATGTAGTCAAGGAATAAAGCCAGCAAATATTATTCAAAATCATGTTCGAAATAATCCACTGCTCTGTTCATTTCATCACTTTTTTGTCGAATTTTTGACGTTATTCGATCTTGCAGTACTTTTGCCGCATCATAACCATAGTGTTTAAGAAGATAATTGAGAGCAATTATTTCAGAAACTACCGTTATATTTTTCCCGGGAATGATTGGTAATTTGACATGGGGTATTTCGACATCTATAATGGTTGTTGAAGAACCATCCAAACCAGTCCTGGTATAGTCTGCTTGTTCATTCCACACTTCTAATTCTATGACAACTTCAAGCCGCTTTTGGAATCTTATTGCCCTTACCCCGAACATACTTCTGACATCAATAATCCCAATACCGCGCAGTTCCATAAAATGTTTAACAATTGCTGTTCCCGCGCCCATTAAAATGCCTTCACCCTTCTTTGTTAAAATCACAACATCATCAGCTACCAGGCGATGTCCCCTTTCAACCAAATCTAATGCAACCTCACTTTTTCCTATACCCGATTTTCCCACAAACAACATTCCTACCCCATACACATCAACAAGAGAACCATGAACAGAGAGTCGTGGTGCAAATTGATCATCCAGAAAATCTGAGATAAGAAAAATTGCTTTTGTGGAAGAGTATGTTGATCCAAAAATCGGAATCTTATATTTGTTTGCCAATTCAGACATCTCAGGTGTTGGCGGATGATCGTTGGTGATCACTAAGCAAGGAATATCATACTTAAAAATATTTTCGAGAGCTGTGGTTCTTTCCTTCAGAGAAAGATTAAGGAGATAACGCATTTCTGTGTTGCCGAAGACCTGAACCCGGTTGTAGGAAAATAATTCCAGAAAACCGGCTAATGGTAAACCTGGTCTATGAAGATTTGGATCTTTAATGAGACGATCAAATCCAACACGCTCATTTAGAAGCCGTATTTTGAATCTGTCAGAAGTGTTATTATAAAAAAATTCTACCGTGATACTTTCTTTCTGAGAAATCGCACCTTCGTTAATTTTCATTTTTAGGCCTGATAAGACGCTTTGTTTTAAGTTTTCTTAGTTGCTTTTTAATTTTTTCGAGAGAAATAGTTACAGATTTTTCAAATTCTTCGCTGTCAGATGTCACTGTTATAGCTTTTTTCGGAACGGAAAGCTTAATCTCTGCTGTTTTGATACTGTCTTTAATATGTGTAAAACTTAGAATTACATCCACAGAAATAATCTCATCATTATATTTTTCAAGATCTTTGATCCCCTCTCGGATAAAATCTTTTAGAAAGTTTTTTGCTCTGAATTTTCGAGACGTGATTTGAATGTTCATAGTAACTCCTTTATGATTTTGGATGTGCCTTCTTATAGGATTTTTTTAATCTCTCAATACTTACATGAGTATATATTTGCGTAGTAGATAAATTTTCATGACCAAGAATTTCTTTAACAGCCATTAAATCAGCTTCCCTATCAAGCATATGTGTGGCAGCACTATGGCGAAGAATGTGTGGACTCTTTTTGTCAATATCCGTTACTTTTGATAAATAACTTTTCACAATATGATAAACCGAGTGCCGGGATATTCTCTTACCCGATTCATTAGAAAATAATGGATTATGAAAAGATGAATCTTCAATAGTTTTTAAATATTCTTTTATCACTAAAGATGATTTTGAACCGAGCGGTACAATTCTAACTTTTGATCCTTTTCCCAAAATTTTCACACTCATGTTATTAAAATCAATATCGCCAATATTTAACGAACACAATTCGGAAACGCGCAAAGCACAGCCATAAAGTAATTCGAACAGCGCTTTTATCTTAATTGATGAATTGTCTCCCTTTTCATTAAGCAATCTAAAAATTTCTAAAAAAGAGTCAAGATTAATCGTTTCCGGTAATTTACGTTTTACTTTTGGATTAGGGATTTTAGATATAGGATTTTTTTCAATTAGGTCCTGCCGAAGTGCAAAATTTAACAATCTGCGTAATGCAGACAGTTTTCTTGAGATTGTACTTTTTTCTACGCCACTTTCACTAAGACGGATAACAAAGTGACGTATCGTTCTTTCCGTTATTTGGTTGATGAGTTGAATCTCTTTAGCATCACAAAATAAAATGAATTCATTTAGATCGCGGGTATATGCATCAATTGTATTCTGAGATGCGCGGCTAACCCCGGAGAGTTCGGCAAGCATTCGATTTAGTATTTCACGAAGATCGAACTGCGTCATTTAAATGCCGTTAATGTTGACAATTAATTTTTTAAAGATCTTCCTGAGAAGCAAAAGCAGCTTCTTCTTCCTCTTCCTTCGGTTTTGGCATTGTCCAGCTAGCAAAATCACAATCGGGATATTTGTTACAACCATAAAATATCTTGCCGCGCTTCGTTCTACGAGTTATTACTTCCCCATCGCTGCATTTTGGGCATTTCAAACCGAGCGTTACAATTTTTGTGAAATCGCAATCCGGATATTTTTCGCAGCCAATAAATCTACCGAATTTACCTTCGCGGTATACAGTTTTTGAACCGCATTTTGGACATTCATCACCGGTCGGTTCCGGTGCGCCTCCATTCGGGGCAAATTCTTTGAGAGATTTTATATTCTTACACTCGGGATAATTTGTACATGCTAAATATTTTCCAAAGCGCCCCATCTTTATATCCATATCCGAACCGCATTTATCGCATTTGATCTTTTCGAGATTTGCTTCTACTTCTTTTAATGTTTTCGAAAATGGTTCATAGAAATCGTTTAATACTTTCAAGTACCCTATTTCCCCATCTGCAATTAAATCTAACTCCTCTTCCATCTTCGCTGTAAAGTTTACATTGAAAATATTAGAGAAATTTTTAACAAGGATAGTATTCACTTTTCTGCCAAGTTCAGTAGGAATCAATTTGCGTTCTATTTGTTCAACGTATTTTCTGTCAATGATCGTTCCCATGATACTCGCATAAGTACTAGGGCGGCCAATTCCGTTGCTCTCCAATTCTTTGATTAAGGAACTTTCAGTAAAACGCGGTGGTGGTTTTGTAAAGTGCTGATTTGGATTCAACTCTTTCAATCCCATTTTCTGATTTATTTCTAATCCGGCAGGAATCAATAAAGCATTTCCATTTTGTTCATCCTTCTCTTCCATCTCCTCATCGTACAAAGTCATATAACCATCAAACAAGATTGTTGTACCGGAACTTCTGAATACAAATTCATCTGAAGCGATACTGACTGTTGTTGTTTCCAAACGTGCAGATTCCATTTGACATGCGATGAAACGTTTCCAGATTAATTCATACAACTTGAATTGAGCTTCATCTAAAAACTCTTTGACAAATTCCGGAGTATATTTTAAAGATGTTGGGCGGACAGCCTCGTGTGCATCTTGAACATTTTTTTTGTTTTTCTGTTCGTAAGTCTTTGGTTTCTCAGGTAAATATTGCCCGCCATATTTTTCGTTAATAAATTTTCTCGCTTCGGAAACAACATCCTCACTCAATCGGGTTGAGTCGGTTCTCATATAAGTTATTAAACCCGTTGTACCTTCGGCGCCGAGATCAATACCTTCATATAATTGTTGAGCAAGCATCATTGTTCTTCGCGGACGAAAACGGAGCTTGCGTGATGCTTCGACCTGAAGACTGCTCGTAATAAATGGCGGATAAGGATTTTTTCTGCTTTCTTTCTTTGTGAGATCAGAAATATAGAAATTATCTTTAGAACGAAGAGTATCAGCAATTTGATTTGCCAACTCCGCTTTTGTAATTGCAAAATTAGTTTTAAGGAATTCATCCCAATCTTCATCAGTCATTTGAGGTTTAGGAGGTACCTTAATCTGTTTCCCATTCACCTCGTATAACTTTGCACGAAGTTCTTCACCTTTTTCTGTTGTGAAGACAGCAACAATAGACCAGTATTCTGTAGCAATAAATTTTTCAATATCATCTTCGCGTTCACAAATCAATCGCAAGGCAACGGATTGTACGCGACCGGCAGATAAAGAACTTCCGTAAGCTTCGATAACTGCGCGCCAAAGAAATGGGCTTACCTGATAACCTATAATTCTATCCATCACACGACGTGCGCGCTGAGATGTAACCAGATGATCATCTATTTTGATTGTGTTCTTCAGTGCTTCGTTAACGGCTTTCTTTGTGACCTCGTTAAAGAGCACACGTTCAATTCTTTCTCTTTGAGGTGCCGTTAAAATATCGACTACATCTTGCGCAATTGCTTCGCCTTCGCGGTCAGGATCGGTAGCAATATATATCTTTTCAGCTTTGGCGGCTAACGATCTGATTTTTTTAATAATATTCCCTTTACCGCGGATATTGAGTAAAGTTGGTTCAAAACCATTCTCTATATCAATGCCAAGTTTAGTCTTCGGCAAATTTCTTATATGTCCAACAGTAGCTTCGACAATATATTTTTTACCAACATATTTATTAATAGTTTTTGCTTTGGAGGGCGACTCCACAAGAATAAGGTCTTTACTCATTAGAATTACCTTTTAATTGACAGTGTCGGAAGAGTAGAGCAACATTCTGCTTCCGGGTAAAACTTCAGAATCAAACTCGACTAATGATAGGAGAATGACCCAATTGATTTCTCTACGGGTGACTCTGCTTTCAGGAAAGATGGTGATTTGATCTAATATGATTTCCAAATTCTCTATCTCCAATAAACCTACATTTACAAGATGGAGAAGATAGTTATAATTATCTATACCAAGAGTTTCTTTTTCAGAATCAGATAAAAATCGAATACTACTTCTCTTCGTAAGTCCTTTTGTCTTTAAATGCAATTTTTTAGAGAGAACTTTATCGTAAATCAAACTGAATGCAATTCCTAAAATTTGTTTATCAAATTGCTTGTTTTTCATTAATGAACGATTTACTTCCTCAATCGAGGAATTGTTCCCTAATCCTTCTAATATTTTTGCTAAAACTTCTACAATTTTTGATGTCATTTTTTTACTACCAAACCTTTAGAGTATTTATTGAAGCTATTAACCAATTTGTCTTCTACTAATTTCATTCTTTTTCTTTTGGCTACCGTTGTATCATCGTATCCTATTAGATGCAAGATACCATGAACTATTAATCTCAACAATTCATTATCGGTTGAAACTTGATACTTTTTACTGTTTTCTACCGCATCTTGCAAAGAAATAAAAATTTCGCCGTCTAAATTATTTTTTTCATCGGAATAATCAAAGGTTATTATGTCTGTCCCAAAATTATGTTGCAAATATTTATTGTTTACACCAACCATTGTTTCTAATGATATGAAATTGAATTCTAAAGAATCAACACTAAGATTTAAGTCATCGCATATCAAATTTACAATTTTTTGAACAGATTTTTTAGCGACCTTAATTCCCTTCTCATTAGAGACAAAAACATTCTTCACAAAATTACCACTCGATTGAATAATCATTTTTTAAAAGCGAATCTATTGTGATCTTAGTATAATCAACATACCGCTTGGCTGATATTTCAAACTCTGCCAACTCATCTTCTGTCAAATCACGAATAACTTTCGCCGGTACACCGGCTGCTAATTTACCCGAAGGTACTATAAACCCGGGTTTAATTAAAGCTCCCGCTGCAACCATTGCCTTTTCTTCAATAACAGCACCATCTAAAACAGTTGCGTTCATCCCTATCAAACATAAGTCTTTTAGAATAGATCCGTGCAAGGTTACACTGTGACCAATTGTAACCTTACTTCCTATAATCAACGGGAATTTTCCATTTGTAACATGAAGCATTGAACAATCTTGCACATTAGTCATGGGACCAACCTTAATATAATTAACATCTCCGCGAACTACACTGTTATACCAAACGGAAGAATTTTCACCAATCTCAACATCGCCAATTATTTTTGCGCCTGATGCAAGGAAGACTGACTTATGAAGTTTCGGAAATGAATCCTTATATGGAAATAGTTTTGTCTCTTTATTCATGAGCTCACTCTAAAAAGGTATTTTTAGTATTTGTCATTGCGAGCGGAGCGAAGCAATCTTCAGAATTTAGTTCAAAAACAATAGATTGCTTCGTCGCTTCGCTCCTCGCAATGACAGAAATAATCTTTTTATAGTAGACTCATTCATTAATATATTTTCTTTTTGTTCTTATTCTCAATTCAATCCGTTAGCAAAACTTATTTTGAAAACCCGTTTAGTCTTTCGGCTTCACCAAAAAGAGAAATAGCTTTTTGAAATTGTCGGTCTGATTTCAATAATGTTAAATACCACCCGCTGTTTTTGAAAATATCACGAGCCACAAATGCTTTGAGGTTAGTACGGATCAACTCTTTATCAGATGAAAAGCCTTTCGCATCATATTTCACTTTGAGAGACACGGCAAACTTTATAAAGTCTTGCAATTGTTCATCATTGAATCGGAATTCTTCAATAAACTTTTTAAGATTGCCATGATATTTTTCTCTAAGCATATTTCCGTTTTTATCCATGTAACTCCGGACAAATTGATAGTAAACATTATTCCTTCTTAATTCAACAGAATAATCAGCAATGGAACCGGCTTCAACTATATAATCCGGAGTTATTCCGCCGCCGCCATATACAATCCGACCACTTTTAGTTTTAAACTTGGGTTTAGTAGAATCTTTTTCTGTTTTGTGATCAACGTTTTCACCATCAGATTCTTGACGAGCCATTACTTCTTCATAATATTTGTTCTTGTCTTTATAATCTCTCTGAATCGGTCTTCCGGAAGGAGTATAATACTTTGCAATTGTAATTCTGACTGCAGATCCGTCCGAGAGTTCAATAGGTCTTTGAACCAATCCCTTGCCGAAAGTTGTTTCACCAACTATTAATCCTCTATCCCAATCTTGAATAGCACCTGCGACTATTTCACTTGCAGAAGCCGAACCGCGGTTGACTAAAATAATTAGAGGAATTTTTTCATAAGGATACGTCTTCTCGGCACGGAATTCTTCATCAAAATTTTTAACTCTACCTTTGTTAGAAACTATCAATTTATTTTGATCAAGAAATAGATCTGCAACATTCGCTGCTTGAACTTCGTATCCGCCCGGATTGTTTCGTAGATCAAGGACTAATTTTTTCATACCCTTCGAAGTTAATTCTTGAAGAGATCTTTTCATTTCAGCAGTCGTTGTTTCTGAGAATCGTGTTAGATTGATGTAACCTGTC
The DNA here is from genome assembly GCA_964449775.1 of uncultured Melioribacter sp. Classification (GTDB taxonomy): domain Bacteria; phylum Bacteroidota; class Ignavibacteria; order Ignavibacteriales; family Melioribacteraceae; genus Fen-1258. Next base: position 63,741 of record CAYVBQ010000009.1, read on the forward strand.
ACATCATCAGTCATGAAAGAAGCGTCAACTGAGTACAAATTAATTTTGTCGCGGATAACTTTATAGTTGCTTGTGCTTTTTGAAGAAGGACGGAAAATGGTAAGTTCAACACTTACTCCTTTTCTTCCACGCAATTTTTTTATTACATCCTGATTTTTCCAACCAATACTACTCTTTCCGTCGATCTTGACAATTCTGTCGCCTGACATAATACCAACTGCCTCGCTTGGTCCGCCGGAGATAGGTGATACAACTGTAATAGTATCATTCACAATTTGAAACTCGACACCAATTCCATCAAAATTTCCTCTGAATGTTTCTTCTTCGATGGATTGTTCTTCTGTAGAGATATAAACCGTATGAGGATCAAGTTTGCTGAACATTCCCTTAACAGCGTCTTCAACTAACCGATTTGAATTAACTGTATCAACATAGTAATCTTCCGTATAGTTCAGGACTTCGCTGAATTTATCAATTTGTTTTTTGTTACCGGAGAAAGAGAAATATTTGTCTAATTGTATTCCCAAATAAATTCCGACAATCAAAACAAGCATGAAGTATGGAAGATACTTTGTAATATTTTTCATGATTGTCCTTATTTTTGCGGGCGCATTTGTGGAAACAGAATCACATCACGTATTGATGGCTGATTAGTGAGCAGCATAGTCAACCGATCAATTCCAACTCCCAAACCGGCAGTTGGCGGCATTCCATATTCGAGGGCTCTAACAAAATCTTCATCAATTTGATGAGCTTCCTCATCCCCTTCTTCTTTCATCTTGGCTTGATCTTCAAAACGGCTACGTTGATCTATCGGATCGTTCAATTCACTGAAGGCGTTGCAAATCTCTCTTCCAAGAACAAATCCCTCAAAGCGTTCAACCAATCCCTCTCTGCTTCGGTGCTTCTTAGCTAATGGGGATAACTCAACGGGATAATCTATAACAAATGTTGGTTGTATTAAATCAGATTGAACGGTTACCTCGAATAAAAGGTCAATCAATTTGCCTTTACTTTCTCCCCCTTCCATATCAACATTTTTTGTCTTTAAGATTTTGATCAACTCTTCATTGGATGCTGCAAGAACATCAATTCCAACTTTGATTTTCAGTTCATCAACCATTGAGATTCTTTTCCAAGGAGGATTAAAACTAATTTGGTTTCCTTCTATAGTGAATTCTGTTTTGCCAAAAACATTCTTGCATAAATTAGCAACCATATTCTCAACAAATTCCATCATCCAGAAATAATCTTTATAAGCTACATATAACTCAAGCATTGTGAATTCCGGATTGTGTGTTTTATCCATTCCTTCATTCCGGAAATCTTTGGATATTTCATATACGCCATCGAAGCCGCCGACGATCAATCGTTTGAGATAAAGTTCATCCGCAATTCTCAAGTAAAGATCAATATCAAGAGCATTGTGATGTGTAACGAACGGACGTGCGGCTGCCCCGCCATATAGCGGTTGAAGAATTGGTGTTTCAACTTCCAGCAATCCGTTCTCGTCCAAATATTTTCTAATCTCAGTAACAATTTTGGATCGAGTTCTAAAAACTTCTTTGACATCAGAATTTAAAATTAAATCTAAATACCGTTGCCGATAACGAAGTTCCTTATCGGCAAACTGATCGTGAATTACTTTATTCCCCTGTTCATCAATAGATTCTTTAGGAATTGGTATTGGTCTGATCGATTTTGAAAGAACCGTAAAGGATTTACCATGAACGGAGATTTCGCCGGTTTTAGTTTTGAACACAAAACCATCGACTCCTATGATATCACCAATGTCAAGCAATTTAAAGACATCATAATTCTCACCGATATCATCTTTCTTTAAATAGATCTGAATCTTTCCTTCGTTATCCTGAATATGCGCAAAACTAGCCTTACCCATTCTACGAATTGTCATAATTCTTCCGGCAATTTTGACATCTTTATTTTCCCAATGCTCAAAATTATTTTTTATGGTACTTGAGTAGTTATTAATATCAAAGTTATATGCAAAAGGTTGAATTCCCTTTGCTATAAGTTCATTCAGCTCAGTATGACGATGCTGCATCAACAGATTAAATTCTTGTTCATGTCCGCCGTCTGTGGGCTGAATCTGATTTATATTATCCAATATTCCTCCATTTATCTCTTCAAGAGATGGTTAATTTCTAATAAAATTTACAAGACGATTACACACATTATCCTGGATGTAATTAGCAAGTGCTGGTGAAGTCAAATAATTATTTACAATAATCGAGAATACTAATTGTTCGCCTGAAATAGTTTTCAAGTAACCTGATAATGAAGAGACATTATTATTGTAACCTGCCTTTGCACGAACATTATTTTCGGCAGCGGTTTTCTTCATCCTATTGATCAATGTTCCATCAATTCCGCCAATTGGCAATGATTCATAGAACTTTGAGAATTCATCGCTCTTGTACATATATGATAAAAGATTTACAATCTGTCTCGGTGTTACTAAATCTAACCGCGATAATCCGGAGCCATCCGCCATTACCATATTCTCCGGATTAATACCCATCGAGTTGAATATTTCTTTACATGCTTTAACACCATTCTCTACTGTTCCGTAATTATAAATTTCTAAGCCGATTGTTTTCAATAATTGTTCCGCGTAAAAATTATTGCTGTTTTTATTCAGTTCTTTAATAATTCTTTTTAACTGAACTGATCTGTGAGTATATAGAGGCGTTATATCGTCCGGAATAATATTGTTTTCTGCGCTGTTAAGATTTCCAATGCGTCCTTGAATAACAATTCCTTTTCTTTCAAAAACTTCTCTAAGCACGGTCAGAAAAAACATTGTGGGGTCAGATATCGAAACATGTTCTATAATTGGTTTGGAATCTTTATTTATTGTTCCAGTGACCCTTATTTGATTGGTCCCTCGTTGTCTAACAACTGATACAGAAGATTCGGTATTTTCATCAACCGTAGTGACTTTAGAAATTACGGATGTATATTTTGTATAGGGTTTTAAACTAACCTTGGAGGGAAAGTTTATTTCGCTTGGTTCAATTTTTATTTCAACGCTGTTATCATTAAAACTCAACGCTCCGGATGGTGCCGCAAACCAACTCGATTCATAATCCCACGTCCATCCATTTCCGAGTCCGACATTGTCGAAGAATGAATCATCGCCATAAATATTTCCTTTTACAACCCAAATTCCTCTAGCTTTAAGAGTATCCGCCCAATCTTCAAAAATTTTTGTTTGATTACCTTCATAGAATCTGTTTGAAATGGTTGGATCACCGGAACCTTGAATTATCAGATCCCCTTTTAATACTCCTTTTTCAAGATCGCCATTCACATAAAAATTTGTTTCGTATAAAAATTCTGGTCCTAAGAGAAGAAGCACCGCAGCACTAGTAAATAATTTCATGTTCGATGCAGGTATGAATAATTTATCTGCATTCCTTTTATAAATCACTTCCCCGGTTTTCAACGATTTAACTAATACTCCCCAAATTGCATTGCTGAAATTGGGATCGTTGAAATAATCATCAAGCTGATCGCGAAGTTCAATAAGCGGATTTAAGTTCGAGACTGTTTTTCTTTCGCTTAGTGAATCTTTTTGCTGCGCGAAAGAAAATGATGCGGATACAAGTATAATAAAGAATAACTTACTTACCGTATGTTTCATATAATTTTTCTATCTCTCGATGAGATAATATTCTATAACTGCCTACCGGAATTCCTTTTACTTCTAAACCGCCATAATTAGTTCTCTCTAAACGGTCAACAAAATATCCAAGAGCGGCAAACATATTCTTAACAAAATGATTTCTTCCCTCAATAGCTGTTACCAATACCTTATCGCGCTCACCTTTGCCAATGAATTTAATCTCTATAAAACGACTTTTTCTTCTATCGAGGAGAATTCCTTTTATTAATTTCAGCCTATCTTCCTCTTCAAGCTGTTTGTGGAGTGTAACTTTATATTCACGCGGTATTTTGTTACCCGGATGTGTTAAGTAATTTGTGAAATCACCATCGTTGGTCAGAAGTAAAACGCCGGTGGTGTCGTAATCTAATCTTCCAACTGGAAATATTTTCTGTTTTGTCTCAATCAAATCGAGAACTGTTTTTCTTCCTTTCTCATCATCAGTAGAGGTTATATAACCTTTCGGTTTGTTCAGCAAATAGTAAACCTTTTTCTCAGGTTTGATTCTCTCACCATCGAGCTGAATAATATCTTTGTCCGAATCAACAGTAAAAGCAAGGTCGATCACGGTTTTTCCGTTGATATCAATTCTGCCATCTTTTATAAACTCTTCTGATTTTCTGCGGGAGGCAATTCCGCATTCAGAGAGATATCTATTCAGTCGTGTTTTCATTTTCTATCTCTTCTTCCGGTTCTAATTCATTATTCTGTTCATGTTCAGATTGTATTTCTTCTTCTTCTGCCTTTTCTTCAATGCCGCTCATCATTATCCGGCGTTTCTGTTCAAGAAAATCTTCATCTTTCATTATCTCTTCTATTTCACGCGGTTTAGGAAGATCACTGACTGCTCTTAAGCCAAAGTACTTCAAGAACTCATCTGTTGTAACATAAAGAAGCGGGCGTCCAACCGTTTCTGCGCGCCCACTAATAGTAATCAGATTTTTTTCGAGCAGAGTATTTAATGTATAATCGGAATTTACTCCGCGTATTGATTCAAGTTCAGGTTTAGTAAGCGGCTGTTTGTATGCAATAATTGCCAACGTTTCAAGCGCTGCTTGGCTCAACCTTCTTTTAGTTTTTTCGGAAGAAAGATAGCCAACGTATTTTGCATGATCAGGTTTGGTAGCATGAACAAATCCATGAGCGATCTTCAATATTGTAAAAGCATGCCCATTCTGTTCATACTTTGCATTCAATTCATTAACAGCATTCTCTATCTCTTCATCGGTTATTTCTGTATCCAACCCGTCAAGCGCTTTTATTGCTGTGATTATCTCTGCGGGTGCGATAGGATCATCCGACGCGAATACCAATGCTTCTATCACTGAATTATAAATATTATCCATTTGCTATTCCGTAAATGACAAAGTCGTTTAGATTTATTGATTCTCTTAATCCGATTGTTCCGGCTTTCACCATTTCAAGCATGGCAATAAATGTAACAACAATTCTGATCTTCTCGCGCATCTCGATCATGAGTTCGAGAAAACTAACGCTATTATTTTCTTTGAGCTTGCTGTTGATAAAATTTATTTGATCGTCAATCGAAACATTCCATTTTTTAATTTGGTGCACAGGTTCTTCCGGACGATCGAGCAACGCTTTCTTAAACGCTTTGATCAAATCATAAATTGTAATATTCTTTAAGAGAACTTCGTAATCATTTGGTGCTTGCTTAGAATCTTCGTCATAATTTCCACGGTAATTATATTTACGCATACTAGATTCCATAAAGCTCATCTCTTCGGACATTTCTTTATATCGTTTATATTCAATAAGAGCCCGCACCAAATCTGCACGCGGGTCAATCTCCTCCCCTTTCTCATCAATATCTTTCGGAAGCAGCATCTTTACTTTTATCTGCATTAAAGTTGCAGCCATTAAGATAAAATCTCCGGCAACTTCAAGATCTAACTTCTCGAGCAAATGAAGATAATCCATAAACTCTTTGGTAATTTTTGAGATCGGAATGTCGTAAATATCCAACTCATCTCTCTTAAGAAAAAAGAGAAGCAGATCAAGAGGACCTTCGAATTCATGTAATCTTATCTTATACACATCAACCTATCATCATTTTTTGATGAACTTCATCCATTGTTTGTTTTGCAACGGCTTTTGCTTTTGTTTCACCATCATTCAAAACTTCTTTTACCTTGTCTAAATTACTCGAGAATGTTTTTCTCTTCTCAATAATTGGTGCGAGCATTTCGTTTATTTTTGTGGCGCACCTCATTTTGCAATCAACACAACCAAGAGCACCGCTTTTACAATTTGTTTCTATTTCGGGAATATCACTTGGATTAAATTTTTTATGATAAGTAAATACCAAACATACTTCAGGTCTGCCGGGATCATTTTTTCTCAACTTTTGCGGATCGGTTACCGCCTTCCGAAGTTTTTGTGCAACAACGTTCGGCTCATCTGCAAGAAGAATTGTATTCCCAACCGATTTACTCATACGCTGTCCGTCAAGACCGGGTAAACGTGCAAAGTTAGTAATTTTTCCTTCAGGTTCTGGAAATACCGGATCATTTGAAGCGTATTGCAAATTAAATTTTCTTGCAATCTCGCGAGTGATTTCAATATGCGGCAACTGATCTTCACCAACCGGAACAACATCTCCCTTGTACAACAAAATATCAGCGGCTTGTAAAACCGGATAACCAAGATGACCGTAGATCAAATTCTCGATATTCAGATCGCGTACTTGTTCTTTCAATGTAGGATTGCGTTCAAGTCGCGCTTTAGTAATCAGCATCGAAAAAATTAAAAACAACTCGGCATGTTCCTTAATTTGAGATTGACGGAACATTGGAGATTTTTCCGGATCTAATCCGGCAGCTAACCAATCGGTAACCATCTCAATTGTATTTGCGTAAATATCTTCGGTTGATAAATCTGTTGTTAAAACATGATAATCTGCCACAAGATGATAATTCTGATACTCATCTTGTAACTTTATCCAATTTTCAAGGGCTCCCACGTAATTGCCTAAATGCAATTTGCCCGTAGGACGCATACCGCTAAGTATTCTTTTCTTAACCATAATCCTAGAATTTTATTGAGTATCTAATATGATGTGCAAAATTAATGAAAAATTAATTGAGATTACGATTGGAATAAATACTGTTTCCAACTGTCATCCAAACGACCTGCGCAATTTTTGATGAACATGATATGACTTGGTGCATAAGGTTTGATTTTCAATTTCAGTTTTGATTCTTCAGGGCTTCTATTTCCTTTGCGATTATTACAAGGAAGACAAGCAGCCACAAGATTTTCCCAGCAGTCATCTCCACCTTTCGATTTCGGAATCACGTGATCAATCGTTAAAGGCAAATCAGCTCGTCCGCAATAGCCGCACTTATGCCCATCCCGTTTTAAGATATTTCTACGAGTAAGAATAATTTTTTTGTATGGAACTTTGATATAATCATTCAGACGAACCACACTCGGCCAAGGATATGATTTCGAAACGGAATGAATCTCTTTCTTATCGTTGTGAACAACTAATTCAGCCTTTCCGAGAAAAATAAGTATGACTGCTTTTTTTACGTTGCAGATTGTGAGGGGTTCGTAACTCTGATTAAGTAAAAGTACTCTTGCGTTGAGTGACCCGTTTGTTCCAAATTTTCGTTCGAAGACTTACCTCCGTAAGTGTTTCCACTATTATAGAAATTGGTTTAATAATTATCTCTTTTGATACCGTGCAAATATCGTAATTTGTTCGCAATGATGAAAGTCTAATTTAACGTCATTTTTCAGATTCAAACCTACACCTCAGTTTTAATCTATGTTTACTATTTTTTGTTTTTTCTTTTCAAGAAACTTCAAAGGTAATTGAGATATAATTTCTTCTCTAAATGCCTCGATCAATCTTCTCTTAACAAAGTTATTGTTCGTTATAAGACTAACTTCACGAACCGGAACCGGAGATTTAAATTTCTTAACGTGTTTTAACTGTGCTGATTTAAAATCAAGCGTGGCAAGTTCTGGTAAAATTGTTATTCCTTCATTACGCTCAACCATTTTTTTTAATGTTTCAATGCTTCCTGCTTCGTACTCAAACATTTTTTTTCCCTTCGATTTTTTTTGACGATCGCATAAATTTATTATCTGAGAGCGGAAACAATGCCCCTCCTCAAGAAGCCATAGATCGTTAAGATCAATTTCATTGATTAATACTTCATCGTGCAGGAATAACGAAGTAGCTTTCGATGAGTATATTACAAATTCTTCGTGGAACAAAGGATCAACTATAAATGACGAACTTTCAATTGGGGTTACTAACAAACCTGCCTCAATCTGATTTTTCTTTAAATGTTCGATAATCCTTTCAGTAGTTAGTTCAATTATCTTAAGATTTACTTCAGGATACTTTTTAATGAAACTGTGAAGAAACAGAGGTAATAGATAGGGCGCCAGAGTTGGAATTATTGCTACCCTCAAATTTCCTTTAACTTCTTTTTTCTGTTCATTTACAATATCACTAATAGCTTTTGTACCATTAAGAACACTTCGTGCGAGTTCAATCACTTCTTTTCCAAGTTCAGTTAGTGCGATTGGTTTTTTACTTCTATCAAAAATCTTGATACCTAATTCTTCCTCCAATTTTTGAATTTGCATACTCAGTGTTGGTTGTGTAACAAAAGACTTCTCAGCTGCAACAGAGAAGTTCCTGTAGATATCTAATGCAATTATGTATTCAAGTTGAACCAGTGTCATTTAAGTCCATCATAGTTTTTGTCTATACGAAGATAGATAATATTGATTTGATTTATAAGTTTAATTACATGATTTTCACATCAACAAAAAGGAGAATCGAAATGGAAAATAATTCAATTGGATTATCGGTGAATAAATCAGCACTTTTATCAAGTAAACTAAACCAACTTTTGGCAGAGTATCAGGTGTTCTATATGAATGTAAGAGGATTTCATTGGAATATAAAGGGTGATAAATTTTTTGAATTGCATCTCAAATTCGAAGAGTTGTATAACGATTTGATACTTAAAATTGATGAAATAGCCGAACGTATTCTTACGCTAAGCCACACTCCGGTGCATTCTTATTCAGAATATCTTAAGGCTGCGTCCATCCAGGAAAAAATGCTGATAACAAATGGTACTAAAGCAGTTAATAGTATTCTTGAAGCGTTTCAGGTTATACTGATCAATCAACGAGAACTCTTATTGCTAAGCGCCGATGCAAACGACGAGGGAACGAACTCATTAATGAGCGATTATATAAAACAACAAGAAAAACTCGTCTGGATGTATTCAGCTTATTTAAATAATAATTAACGGAGAAAGCCATGGAATCAAAAAAGAAAAAACTCACAACTGCTTCAGGCAGTCCTTATGTTGAGCATGAAAACACTCAATCTATTGGACCTCGCGGTCCCCTCTTACTTCAGGATTATATCTATCACGAGAAGATGGCACATTTTAATCGTGAAAGAATTCCGGAAAGAGTTGTCCACGCAAAAGGTTCGGGAGCTTACGGTAAATTCACCGTTACTAATGATATAACAAAATATACGAAAGCGAAGCTTTTCGACAAGATAGGCAAAGAGACCAAAGTATTTCTCAGATTTTCAACTGTTGGCGGGGAAAAAGGATCTGCCGATACTGAAAGAGATCCACGGGGATTTGCTCTGAAGTTCTACACCGAAGATGGTAATTGGGATCTTGTTGGAAACAATACTCCCGTCTTTTTTATCAAGGATCCCAAAAAATTCGATGATTTTATCCACACTCAAAAAAGAGATCCGAAAACCAATTGCAAAAGTCCAACTATGATGTGGGATTATTGGTCGCTCAATCCGGAAAGTCTTCATCAAGTATTAATACTTATGTCTGATCGGGGTACACCTTATTCTTATAGAAATATGAATGGGTACAGCAGTCATACATTTTCATTTTATAACAAAGACAATGAAATGTATTGGGTAAAATTTCATTTCAAAACTCAGCAAGGAATAAAGAACTTTACGAATGAAGAAGCCGAGGAGATGAAAGGTAAAGATCCGGATTGGGCGCAACGTGATCTAGTTCAATCAATTGAAAAAGGTGATTACCCAAAATGGACACTCAAAATTCAAATCATGACTCAAGAAGAAGCAAAATCTTTTAAATGGAATCCATTCGATTTAACTAAGATATGGCCGCATAAAGATTTTCCTTTAGTTGATGTTGGAACATTGGAACTCAACAAAGTTCCGGATAATTATTTTGCCGAAGTTGAGCAAGCGGCTTTTGCACCGGCGCATGTAGTTGATGGTATTAGTTATTCACCGGATAAAATGCTTCAAGGAAGATTATTATCCTATCCGGATGCACACCGCTATCGTCTTGGCGCTAACTACGAACAGATACCGGTTAATAAATGTCCTTACACCGTAAACAATTATCAACGTGATGGGTCAATGAGAGTGGACGGTAACGGTGGAAGCAATCCGAATTACCGCCCGAATAGTTTCGATGATATAGTTGCCGATGAAAGTTATAAACAGCCACCAATGCAGCTTGATTCGAATGTAGCCGATTGGTATGATAGAAATGCGCCTGGCGAGGATGACCATTACACACAACCAGGAATGCTCTTTCGCAACGTGATGAGTGAGGTTGAAAAGAAGAGCACAATTCACAATATAATTGGCGCAATGAAAGGCATTGATGGACCTAAAAAAGAACTGATTATCGAGCGTCAATTGTGTCATTGGTTTAGAGCGGATATTGATTTAGGAAAAGCAGTTACTGCCGGGCTTGGTTTGAACGTCGAGAAGATATTGAAAGAAATTAATAAACACTAAAATCAAAAACGAAAAAGGGGAAGATCATTCCCCTTTTTCAAACTTGCTCAATAACATCAAATATTGTTTTTATTCTTGAGAATTATTCCTCCCGCTAGGACATATCCTTGCTCATCATACAATACCATAGACTGACCGGGAGTAATTGCGTTTTTTGGTTCAACAAATTTTATTTTGATTTGATCTTCATCTGCCTCAATCACTTCTGCCGCGGATGCTCTATCATTATAGCGGATTTTTCCAAACACGATTTCCCCTTTCTTCAACAAAGATTTACTAACATAGTTGATTTCATTTGCAACGCAGATGTTTTCAAGCAACTCTTCTTTGTCTCCAATCTCTACAATGTTTGTTTCTTGATTAATACTTTTCACGTAAACCGCTTTACCAAGAGTAACTCCCAGACCTTTTCGCTGTCCAACCGTATAAAACGGAATACCGCGGTGCTTCCCGACTTTCTCACCGTGATATACAAGATCTCCCCCTTGAATCTTCTCAACAACTTCAGGAGCTCTTTCACGTAAAAATCTTTCGTAGTTATCATCGGCAACAAAACAGATTTCCTGACTATCAGGCTTGTTAGCAGTTTTCAATCCAAAATCCAGAGCAAGTTTTCGAACTTCATCTTTTGTGAATCCACCTAACGGAAAAAGTGTTCTACTTAAACTTTCTTGTGTTAATCCCCACAGTGCATATGATTGATCTTTCCTCTGATCTGAGGAAGATTTTAAAGAATAACGGTCCAATGAAGAATTATGCTCCACAATTGCATAGTGACCTGTTGCAACATAACGGGCATCAAGAGAATCTGTTTTCTTTAGCAGTTCTTCCCACTTTATTTTGCGGTTGCATACAACACATGGATTTGGTGTTCTTCCATTTACATACTCATCAACGAAATTATCAATTACAGCTTCCTCGAATGCTTTAGTGAAGTCAACAGTATAATGCGGTATACCAAATGAGTTTGCAACGTTCTTTGCATCAAATATTGCATCAAGAGAACAGCATCCGGATTCATGTTTGGGCGCACCGCCAACTTCCATGAATCCCCATGTTTTCATAGTAATGCCGATTACTTCGTATCCTTGTTTATGGAGCAATGCCGCCGCTACAGATGAATCGACACCGCCGCTCATTGCTACTATTACTCTCTTATCGTTCAAATGATCCCTTTCTGCTTTCTTATTTGATTTAACAACGAAGATTATAGGTTAGTTCTTAAACTCGTAAGCTGGTATTTGAGATTGATCTCTTTCTTTGAAGCAGTTTCAAAAAATAGTTCTAAAGCTTCATGTAAATTTTTACGCGCTTGTTCTACTAGTAGAAGAATGCCGGCGACAACATTCAGAGCAGCCGCTACTTGTATTATTTCTTGAAGATACCGAACAATTTGTCAAGTGCTCCTTTTTCGAGTTTTGCAATGGATTCGAATTCTCCGGCATCTAACCATATGCCATCACAACTGAAACATTTGTCAACTATGATATTTTTGTAATCTATCTCGTTAAGTTCCATCCCACACTTTGGGCAGCGCATGTAGTGGAGTTCCTTGAGATGTCTTTTTTCATCATCTGCAAACCGCCTTATTTTATCTGCTTCGATTTGTTTCCTTCTTTCAAGCTCAAGTCTCACAAAGTATTCTTCTTCTTTGTCACTCGGTTTAATCGGCATGGCTCGTTTCCCTCTTTTGTTGTTATTTGTACTTAATTAGAAATTACAATCACTTTTGAGAACAACTTTATATTTTCAAACCAACCGGAACGACTCTAATGACCAATTCTTTAGCAGCGGTCGTGTCAGGTCAAGTATTCAATCAACTGCGAAAGTTTTTCTTTCATCTGTTTTCTGTTAACAATAAAATCAACAAATCCATTCTCGAGTTGAAATTCCGTACGCTGGAAACCAATTGGTAAGTCTTTACCGATCGTTTGTTTGATGACCCGCGGTCCGGCAAATCCAATCAAAGCTTTTGGTTCTGCAATTATTACATCACCAAGCATCGCATAACTTGCTGTTACTCCGCCGGTAGTTGGATCGGTGAGAATTGAAATGTAAGGTAGTTTCGCTTCTGCATTTCGGGCAAGGCGCGCGCTGGTCTTCGCCATTTGCATTAGAGAAAATGCACCTTCCATCATTCTTGCCCCTCCGCTTTGACTGATGATAATCATTGGAATTTTTTCTTCATACGCCGCATCAATTGCACGAGCTATTTTTTCACCAACAACCGATCCCATACTTCCACCGATGAAATTAAAATCCATACACGCGAAGGAAGTTTTCTTCCCATCAATTTTTCCCATACCTGTCTTTACTGCGTCATTCAATCCACTCTTTTTTATGGTTGCAACTATTCTCTCGGAATATTTTTTCGTGTCCGTAAATTCGAGCGGATCTCCCGATTTCATTTTTTTATCGAGTTCTTTGAACGAACCTTTATCGAATATAATCGAAATGTATTGTCCACTCCCAATTCTAAAATGATAATTGCATTTAGGACAACACCATAGATGTACCTCGAGTTGTTTATTGTGAATAATTTCACCGCAATCTTCGCATTTAGACCACTGTCCATCCGGTATTTCAGTCTTCTTGCTGTCGCGGGAAATATTTTCCTTTTTTCTTTTGAACCAACTCATTAAGATTTTCTCTTTTCGATGTTGACAAATAAAGTTATTGTTTGATTCGGTTGTTGTGGATCATTTGAGTAGAGAGTCACCGTGCGGGTTAGCTTTCCCTCTCTATTAGCAGTGTCCAATTCAATCATGATATTCCCGGATTCACCCGGTTGCAAAGATTTGCTGCTCAATAAAGCCGCTGTACAACCGCATGAAGTTTTTACATCACTGATAACAAGTACCCCTTTGCCTTCATTCTTAAAACTGATCTTTGCATCAACTACTTTTCCTTCTTCAACATTTCCAAAATCCAAACTAGTTTTGTTCAATGTAAGTTTAGGATTTTTACCATTTTTTGCCGCAGCATTTTTATCAACAATAACTCCGGCAAAAGAAAGTTTATACTCGGGATTAATAGGATCGTTAGAAGAGATGTAAACAAATTTTTCTTGAGGACCTAAGCGGTTTTCAGAATTAAATTCGACTATCACGAAAGTTTTTTCACCGGGTTTCAGATTCATCTTGTCCGGTTTTGCGGCGGTGCAGCCGCATGAAGCACGGACTTGACTAATGATCAGCTCAGAAGTGCCTGAATTCGTAATTTCAAATTTATGAGTAACAACTTCACCTTCGACGATTGTTCCGAAATCGTGATGGTTCTTTTTCACACTTATCTTTGGCGCATTAATTTGCGCAACTATTCCGGTTACAAAACACAGCAGAAATAGTAATGACACTTTCCTCATCTTCTTACCTTTACGATAAATTTCTTAAAATAATTTGGTTCAATATAATCCTGGTCAAAAGTTAATAAATCCTTCCCATATAAATAAGCCCACTCACCTATTGATTTTGCAGTGGGTCCAATAACGGGGTTTACCCTTCCAGACCCGCCAACATTTCCATAAACTACTTCTCCACTGTCTAAAATATTTTCGAGATCCTTTTTCGCAATTAATTTTAATTCATCCAGTACTTCAATAGCATTTTGTTTTTTAGCAAACTTTGCGAAATATAGCTCTTCAATGTTAGCGCTAACAGCAATTGCATAATTTGTTATTTCCGGCAAATATTTTCCAAGATGAAATGCGAACGCATCAAATGTTGGTACAGGAATGATCGGTAAATTTGCACCGAATGCAATTCCTTTTACGGCTGAAAGCCCTATCCGTAAACCTGTGAATGACCCCGGACCCATCGAGACTGCAATTGATTTTACACCGCGCAATTCAGTTGCTGCTGTTTCTAATACAGTGTCAATCATTCCAATTAATTTTTGTGAATGAATTTGCTTCTGTAAATAATTCAACTCAATAAAATTTTTCTCATCCAGCAATAGCGCAACACTGCACAATTCTCCGGATGTCTCAACCGCTAATATTGGGAATAGCTCATTCATGAGTCTTCTCTAAAAAGGTATATTTAAAGTAAAAATATTTTGAATTGGGTTTGTATTCATATAGTAAAATTGCATAAAAGACCTTTTTAGATACGCCTCATTCATGTTTTAAAATAGAAATTTCTCGTGAAGAATTATTGGCACACTTAATTTCAATTTCATAATTTTTTCCAGGCAATATTTCCGCGAACATATTAGCCCATTCAATAAAAACTATCGCTTCGTCATCCATAAGATAATCTTCAAAACCTATGTCATAAAGTTCTTCAATCTTCTTAATACGGTAGAAATCAAAATGAACAATTTTTCTGCCATTATGATATTCATTCACTATAGAGAAACTCGGACTTGATACGGTATTAATCCCAAACTGGCTGCATATTCTCTTTACAAAAAAAGTTTTTCCCGAACCAAGATCCCCATTCAATAAAACAATATCACCAGGGAAAAGCACTTTGGAAAATTCTTTAGCGATCTTTGCAGTTTCATTTTCCGAAGCAACATTTTTATTGAACGGAAACTTCATCTAGATTTTGCTCTCCATCGTGATTACGGGGAGAATCATCTCTTCCATTGAGATACCGCCATGCTGAAAACTATCTTTATAGTGGCTTAGATATTTATGGTAATCTGTTGGATAGACAAAATAAAAATCCTCTTTGGATATAATATAACTAATTGTAAGTCCTCGCTTCGGCAATTTAAAATCTAAAGGATTCTTTATGAAGATCGCGTGTTTTTCGTCGACTTTTAAATTACGCCCGAATTTGAAACGTAAATTTGTTGAAGCCTCTTTATCACCCAGAACTTTAGCTCCTCTCAATGTGCGAATGCTTCCATGGTCGGTAGTAACAATCACTTTTGCCCGTGGAATAGTTGCGATAGCGCGTAGAGTATTCAGCAAAGATGAATGCTGGAACCAACTATTTGTGAGCGACCGATATGCAGCTTCATCTGGTGCAATTTCTTTTAGTATTGCTGAATCTGAACGACCGTGTGCAATCATATCCAAAAAATTTACAACTACCGCCATGAAGTGAGTTTTTTTATGCGAAAGAACATTTTGTTCAAACGAACGTCCTACTTCCGGATCTATGATCTTCACATACTTCAAATCATTTTTCAAAGAAATCTTTCTTCTGTTTAATAGATTCTGCAATAAATCTTTTTCGTATTTATTCATGCTGCTTTCATCGTCACTCATCGTACCCCAAAGATCGGGATAATGTTTTTCAATTTCGGATGGGAACAACCCTGCAAATAAAGAATTACGAGCGTATGGTGTGGCTGTTGGAAGAATTGAATAATAATAATCTTTTTGAATATTAAATATATCGTTCAGATGTTTTTCCATCACAAACCATTGATCGAGGCGTAAACAATCAATCACAAAGAAAAAAACCGGTCCATCAGTTATTGATAATTGTGGTATTACATATTTATCAACTATCTGAGTTGTGAGAACTGGAACATCATCCTCGCCAACATTATCAATCCAATTTTTATATTTTTTTTCTATGTACTTGCTAAATTCTTGGTTACACTCTTTGATCTGCTCAACTAAAGTTTGCCGCAAATCAACTTCAGGATGAACATCGAGTTCCATAGCCCAATTTGTGAGCTTTAAATAAATTTCGATCCAGTCATCGTGATCGGGATCGAGCAAAAGCTGGCGGGAGATTTCATTAAAATCTTGGAGGTAATCTTTTGCGACATACTCACCGGAAATTTTTTTCTGCTCAAGGATTTTTTTACAAACCATAAGAACTTGTGAAGGAAGAATAGGCTTGATTAAATAGTCGCTAATCTTGCTTCCTATTGCATCATGCATCAGTGATTCTTCTTCACTCTTTGTTATCATAACAACCGGAATGTTTGGATTGATCTCCTTGATTCTTCCCAGAGTCTCAAGTCCACCGAGACCTGCCATCATCTCATCAAGAAAAATCAGATCAAATTGCTTGTTCTTCACTTCAGAGATTGCATCTTCGCCATTGGTGACTGTTGATACTTCGTAACCTTTCTCGTTAAGAAAAATAATATGAGAGCGAAGAAGTTCAATCTCGTCATCTACCCAGAGAATTTTATTTTTCTTCATATATCGGCAACCATTAAGATGATTTTATTGAATAGTAATTCGAACATCAACACCGGCTTCGTTAGTAGTTGTAGGTGAATATCTAGAAGCACCTTCGGGTTCAATGCTGGTTCGTCTATAAAAAATTGTAAGTGAAACGCGCTGGCTCATAACATACCTAATCTTCGGTTCAATTGTGGTATTTGTTTTACCTTCTTGAGGCGTTCCGGTCTCTTTAAATTTTTCCATATCATAAATTACGCTTGAAGTTTTACCGCTTGTAAATGAAAACGAAATTTCAATATCGTTCTTTAATGAAATTCCAAAAAGAGGAAGATCAAAACCAGATTTCGTAAAGCTTGCAGAAATATTAATGTCCCGATTATATGCTTCGGTGATATTACGTGTAGATACACCAAGACTGAATGATGATTTAGTTGAAAAACGTACACTCCCTTGAAATGTGCCGCCAAAAAATTGATCAAAATTCATTGTGAGACCTAACAATGGTGCAAACGAATAATCTACTCTTTGAGTTTGTGTTTCCTGAACTCCGTCCGGATTAATCTTCCACCCCTCGCTGTAATTTGATATATAAGCATGATTGATCTGAACTCTCTTTGCAAAACTGAATATTGAGTATTTCTCTAATCCGCTCCAGGTGAAAGTCCAGTTAGGTCGGGGAATATATTTTGCAAAATTTGCTAATAATGGAATTTTGGAGAGGATCGAAAAAGTCTCGAATCCATTTAAGAACGCATCAGAAAGATTTTGTCCGGGATTTGCGGATTTTGGATCATAAAGTTCACTCACTTTTTTAATTCCGTTTCCTAGAAATGAAAATATGAGTGTAGGCGGCAAACTCAAGAATGACCGGTCAAGCATACCAGTAGCAAGAATATTTGTAATCTGTACGCCACCAAGTGAATCAGTTTGTATGGTAATACCTTTATTCATACTCCAACCAACCGACCATGTTAAATCCAACTGTGCGCCTTCCCAGAGCGGGCGTTGAGTTTTAAACGTTAGATCATTCTTCTGTGTATAGGTATCCTGTAAATTCCCGAGTGCTGCCCGGGGTCCCAAATCGTTTGAAAGACCAAGCATAAACAAACGAGATGGACCTTTTGAATTACTTTGCGCAAAGCCCCAGAAATTATTAAACCCGGTCCCTTCGCCCGCAAGTCCTCCTCCAACGTATGAACTTGATTGTGAGAAGTTAACAGAAACATTATCATAATCTAATAACAACCATTTAAGCCCAAGTTTCAGATACTCTAAAGTTTTCTGAATAGAACTTGGTCCTTTTACAGAGTCTTGTTCAGTAATTGCTGTGGAATCGCTTTCCAGTGCCGTTGAATCTTTTGCTAGTATAGTAGAATCTTTCGCTACAGGTAAATCTTCATCAATTCGTTTCTGAACTTCCTGCTTAGGTACTGAACGAGGTTTCCCACGTCCGCCAATTTTTCCGCTCTGCTGTTCGGCAACTTGTGATTGAATTGAAGTTTCTTCCTTGAATAAAGGTGCAAAAATGGATTTCACACGAACAGAAAATCCAAGTGTAATTCGATTTGAGAAACCGGCACTTCTTCCTAAAACTCCTTGTGTAAAATTGTTTTGCCAATTATAATTTACAGAGTACCCACCGTTAATGGTGATGAAACGGTTCAAATCCCAAATTGAAGGAAGCTTTGGGTTTGTTTTAATATCAATAGATTGTTTGTAACCATAATCTTTTCCAAAAAGATTGCCACCAAAAATATCACTCCATATTTCACTTTCAGATCGTTCTATATCCTTATCTGCAGTTAATAAATATGCAAGAGTTGAAGAAACATCAAAGCTATAACTCAAAGAAAGATTCAAGAATCCGCCTTCGGTAATTGGCCAATTAAAGCCGGCACTTCTCGTAGCGGTAAAATCTCTTGATACATTCGGAGGTGTAATTGTTGTAAGGGTTCTGTTTTGCGTAAAATTTCGTTTTCTGCTCGCACTAAGTTGTGTATTGAATGACTGAGGTAAAAAATAAATTTTCATATCGCGGTAGTCGGAGAATAATTCGAAGAAACTTCCAATTATTGGAATATCTACCGGTTTAAAATAAAGCTCAGGACTAAAGTTTACAGAGTAACTTGCACTCGCATTCCAGATCCAGCTATTATTTGCGAGGATGGATGGCGACTTTCCAGATGACTTGTTATAATTGAATGAAAAACTTAGGTTGTTGAATGTATCCCTTATATACCAAATATCTGTTGGAATTTTTATCTTGATATTAGAGACTGTCCATGTCTCAGAGATATTTTCTGTTTGCGCACCATCTTTCAAGTTAGACACTGCTTTTTCAATCTCTACGGGATCAACATTTTTTTCAACTAATGATTGCCGTAATTGATTCTGCGCCTCCGAAATTTTTATATCTCTTCCGGGTGTATATAACGGACTGCTTTTCTGTTCGGTTCTGGAATAGGACACTCTTAAATTACTACCAGATAGGTTCACCGGCAAAAGTTTTAAAACATCAAGGTCAACCGCAACTCCCCAGTTCATCTGGTCATCTCTTCCGCCGAACCTATCGGCGAGACCATGAAAGTAAGGATTCCTTTGACTTATATTTCCACTGATACTCAACAAATCGGCTAACCTTAATGAAGCATTGGCGCTATAAGCCCAACCCGGAGTCGCATCAGCTTCAAGTACGCGTAATTCATTAATCCAAACACTTCCGGAAACGGCTTCGTTCGGCGTGCCTTTTCCAAGCGGATTAATAATTCCTACTGTAAAAAATGTAATTCTTGTTAAGGTTGGCTCTCCTCTTACACCATAAGTATGTCCGGGTTTACCAGGTACCGCAACAGTGTAAAGAGATTTTGCAGCCAACGAATCCCGCTGCTGTTTAATAGCAGTAAGCTGCGCAAATACCATACTTACTTCATCCCATCCCGGGTTATCAGGCGGCATGGGATTATATCTTACCGGCTGACGGTATTCATAATAATTTGTTGAATCTGAACCGAAGCGAAGATAAACCTCGGATGCATAATTATTTGGCTTGGTTGCATCGAAGAAAGATACAGATCCCGGTAATTCATTTTTATCTGAATGAATGAATAACTTCATCTCTTTATAATTAAAAACATCAAGGGGTTTGAAAAGATACCGAACAACTTCTCTGCTGGCACCGTCTTCAAGTTTTGTAATAATAAGATCCAGAGCTTGTTCGTTTTTAAATATCTCATAATTGGGTTGTGTTCTATCTCTCTCCTGAAAAACTCCTGGAGGTGACTTATAGCCAGGATTATCTTCTACATTAATTGTTGAGACAGTTAGGACTGTATCAGCCAAAGTAATTTTAGGAGGATTTAACACTTTCTGCCACTGATTTCCGACAAGATTCATCTCTGCAAATCTTATATGAACGGGTTTTGTTACTCCGGAAACCCAAACGCGTATAAACTCAACTACAGAAAAACTTGGTTTGTTGAATTCTGCAACAAAATCCTTCAAAGGAATTCTATAAAGGTACCAGCCAGAATTACCACCGCCTCCCTGCACAAATTTATTGACTGCCCGGTTTGTATCAATTGGTACTACATAGCGGAAAAAACTATTTACACGGTCGAGAGTGAAATTTCTATTCATATCTTCCGTGTCTGGCAATCTGCCAAGATCAATCGCCGAGGCATTACCTTCGGATCCATTAACAGAAGAGTAATCCGGATTTTGTGTGAGCTGAAATGAATAATTGTCGTGACTAGGATCCGGGTTAGTGGTCGCATCATAAAACGGTTCTTCGAAATCTTTAACTCCATCAATACCTGTATCTTCACCATCATCAACAAGATCGTTAGAATTTTTATCTTCAGTATCCAGTTTACCGTTTGGAATTACATCTTCGCTGATCTGACCGAGATCAATATTTATTTTTAAATCTTTTGGTGAATCAACCGCATTTAACCAGAACTCAATAAATTCAATATTTTCTTCAATCAAATTATTAGCGGTAGAAGAGAGAGTCTTCATAAAACCGCCCCAATTTTTAACACTCTCACCAAGAGATGGAGCCCAGTTATAAGTTCCAGGTAGTTTGGGATCAAAAACAAGATCAAGTGCCTGAATCAGTGAAGCATCCGGTGCAGCTTTTTTTCTATCACCATAAATATCTTTTACCGTTACATCCGAAGGAGTTCGGTTGAACCAATATGTTTTTGCTTTATAATTCATCTGAACATCATTTTGAAAAGTCGCATCATATTGTCCAAGGTTGCCAATGTATGGAAGGTTCAGCGGAACACTTAAATTTCGCCATTGTCCATAGCCCATACCAACCGGAATAATTCGCTTGGCGCCTTCAAAATCATCTACGTATGCAATGCTTCTTCCATCATCACTGGAAATTGTACTCTTCTTTGTATTCGGATCGGGATTTATATAAGCATATTCTCCAGTCATCGTAAAAGATGAAGGGGCGGCAGTCGAAATAACTTTGTCCAACGCTTTTGTAATAAATGGAAGATTTATATTGGTTCTAAAATCAGCGCCATAAATTGAATTGTTCATTGGTTCTTCACCAATTCTAACTTTATCACTCAATGTTTGCTGGTTCAAATTCAAGAAAGAAAAGCCAAGTGTTGTTTCCCTGCTAAACTCAAAGAGCCCGCGCAATCCGAGTAATGTCTTGGAGGCAAGTTGGAACAGGTCATTCTGTTCAAAACTTATTTTTAGATCGGCGCCCGGCACAAGTGCTTTGTCATCTCTAATAAGAATTTGCCCAAGATTGTAATCAACCGTATATCCAATTCCCTCTTTTAGGGGTTGTCCATTCAACAGTACTTTAACAGAATTCTCTACAGCACTGAACCCGATATTATAAACGGAACTCACAGCTGCAGAATACTCTCCGACCAGCACAAATTTATCCTTTGTGCGATCCTGCTTTGCAAATGTTACGGTTGTATCATATATAGCCTGGTATTTTAAGGAGTCGGGCAATTTACCAATAGGAAAATCTTTTCCAAACGGTTGAAGAACCGGGAAAATGATTTCGCCGGTGTTTGGGAATATTGTACGAGTCGGGAAAAAGTCGAATGCCCCATCGGGCTGAGTGCTTGTACCGCTCTTATCTGTTTTATCAAGACCGAATGCTTCAAGTAATTTTATCCCTTGATAATTATTCTGCAGTTCTTGTCCCTCAATCCGGTAATTCATATCGAGTATGAAACCTTCCTCTTTCACATCACGTCCGCCAACGGGATAAATATTCCTGAGCTGCAACTTCCAGGCTTTTTTGAAACCCGGTTGTAAGTTTTGCGGCTTAACAAGTAGGAGTACTAACCGCGTGACGTTCGTACTTTGCAAATCGTTAATAAATTCACCATAATAAATATCATCATTTGATGATGCGGGATTACCTTCCTGCCGAAAAGCAACCGCGATAGCATCTTGATCTTGTATCTGAGTCTTAAAGGTTATGAAACCTGTAGCTTCATGTAATTCGTAATCAGTACCCGGCTGAAGCAGGATAAACCTTCTATCAATTTCTCTAATTCCCTGCTCCGATTGGAGAGTGCTATCACGAAATTGACTACTATAGATTTTTCCTTCTGTCCGACTGGGCAATTCGATCCATGCATTTCCTTTTCTTTCATTCGGGGTGAAAAGACCGGTTATGGTTTTCCAGACTTGAATATCTTTCACGCGTAAAGTATTGTTAATTCTGGGAACAGGATTTCCAAAATAATTATTGAATAATACAGGGTCTGTGTACCGCTCATGGATAAAGAAGTGGTTAGGAGAATAATCATAAGCATGAATTTCAAATTTTTGAGATTTCGCTCCACCGCTAACGGATACTTCTTTAATTTCACTTTTCTTTTGAGATGCAAGTGCTGTTAAACTGAAAGGACCCATCTTGAATAAGGCCTTAACGCCAAACAAAGCTTCACTTCCGCCAATTAGAGGTGAAGTCTGAAGCGAAACATTTCCCGCTTCGATACTCTGGATTATTTCATCCTCAAAACCTGTGTACTTTAATTTAAGCTGATTCTCATATTGAAATTGGCGTTCGGTATTCCAATCTGCACCAAGAGTAAGTTTATCACCGATTGTACCAGCTAAATTTATTTGTACAGTTTGTTTGAAGTCGGGTTCATTGCGTGTATTGCCGAGCGCCGAAGTAGTAACACCTGTAGTTGTTTCGTTACGCCACGCGCCGTGTATATCAACTTGACCATTTATTTTGAGATTAATATTTGGGCGTCCAAAAATACTTAACAGAGGAGAGCTTGGTAATGGAATATCAATATTCGTTAGATCTGTAATAAGTTGAGTCAAATCTTTCTTAGATTCTTTTAGCTTATACTCGTAAGCTCTCGCTTCCCAGGTTTCGCGTGATATAGCTTCGAGGCGAAGTTTCTTGTATTCATCAAAAGACATTTTAAGAGGAATACGAAATGGAACACTTCCAATAGTCTCTTTGATTGTGACTATTGTACCTGCAGAATCCAGTGTCGCCGTACGAGATATCAATCCCTCTGAAGGGCGAACAAAAAAACTAGATGGCTTTTTCTGTTTGAATAATACGGCTGGGTGATCGTCTCTGTGGTACCGAAAATATTTTAACCGTGCAGTAGAATCCAATGCCATAGCTTCAATTCGTTTTAGAGAATCTTGTTTTGATTTGAAGCGTAATGAATCAGCCATTGAAACTTTTGATTTAAGTGGATCATTGACAATAGGACTTATCGCTTTTGTAGTATCCACAATATTAGTTGCCTTCACTTTAGCGGATGTATCCGGGGTGACGACACTTTTTAATTTGGCTGTAGAATCGGGATGAAATATCGCTTTGTCAGTAGAATCAGAAACGGATTTTTGGGATTTAATGGTTGAATCCGGTGACGTAATAAACTTTTTTGTTGAGTCTGGAATTGCAATTTCTTTCCCAAGTGCAAAATTAAATTCATCTGAAAGTATACTAGAGAGATTAGCTGAAGGATTTATTCTAGAAATGAAATTGAAGCATGCTTCAATCTGAAGCTGCTTGTTAGTTTCGGTGTACTCTAAATTCTTAAAACCTAGAAAAACAGAAATGGTAATAATAAAAAAGGGAACCAAAAAAAGTTTGAATCCCAACTTTAAGTTATTTTTGAGTTGAACAGAAATAGTAATCTCGCGAATAATGATCAATTGTAAAAAATTTCTATAAACCTCCTTACTTTTTCTATTCAAAGTTTATTAAAAAATAACTAAATGGCAATCTTTTTTTTGGGTAATTTTTAATCGCTACTTGAAAAGATCGAACGAAACAGTCAAGTATCCAAACTATGGTTCATCATAATAATGCGTACTTCATGAATTAACCCCACGATTTAGAGGCTGTGTTAAAATAGTGATTGTCATTGCGAGGAGCGAAGCGACGAAGCAATCTATTGTTTTTGAACTAAATTCTGAAGATTGCTTCGCTCCGCTCGCAATGACAAATACTAAAAATACCTTTTCAGAGTGAGCTCATTAGTAAAAGTTAATTCTTGATAATATCTGTCATATGAGTTTTTTCTTCAATTGTCTCAATAATATTATTTTCATGAACGATTATTGCGCACAATTTATTTCCTAAAAAAACCCCGGTATCAATATAGACTGTGTTAGAATCCTCAACGAGAGTAATTTCGTGTTTGGTTGTATGACCAACTATTTGAAGCTTCCCAATATTTAATAGCGGGTCACGTGTCCAAAGAATGCCGCGGTCGCCGCGTAGATCATTTTTGATAAATGAATCAAGAAGATCAAGGTTCTCACGGAAATTTGAAGGTAAATATTTTTCGTATTGAAGAGAGATACCTGCATGAGAGATAAAACAATCAGGTAAATTATAATAAAGTGGTGCCGATTTAACCGCATCTATGTGCTTAAACATTTCTGTTTCCCGGTTTTCATATGATTCCAGTGTTGCTTCGTTGCCATTAAAAAACCAGGATCTTGCAAAAACGCTTTGAGGATCTTTGAAAAAATGATAGAACATATAATCGTGATTACCGGGAGTGAAGATGATTTTATTATCAAGAACAAAATTAAAAACTTCATAACTGTGGTTTCCCCTATCAACCAAGTCTCCAACTGTATAGACCGGAATATTTGGATAAGAAGTGACAATTTTTTTATAAAGATCGACTAATGTATAATAACAGCCGTGAATATCCCCAATAATAGCAACCATAATTTGTCTGCTTAAATGTGATAAGTTTTTTTTGCGAACTCAGTAAGTTCGTCTCTGAATGCAGGGTGCGAAATATCTATTAAAGCACGCACTCTTTCTTGAATACTTTTTCCGAATAAATATGCAATGCCATATTCAGTTACAACATAATGTACATCGCCACGAGATGTAACAACTCCGGCTCCAGGTTTTAGTATCGTAACAATTTTGGAAAACTTTAAATCTTTTGTAGCCGCCGGTAATGCAATGATCGGTTTGCCGCCTTCTGAATGAGCAGCGCCACGTACAAAATCTACTTGACCGCCGATACCGCTGAAAAACTTTGTCCCGATCGAATCTGAACATACCTGTCCGGTCAGATCGATTTCAATTGCAGAATTAATCGCAACCATTCTATCATTCTTCGAAATTAAAAATGGATCGTTAACATATTCTTGCGGATGAAATTCAAAGACAGGATTGTTATCAATAAAATCGTAAGAACGTTTTGTACCAAGAACAAATCCAGCTATGATCTTTCCTGGGTGAAGAGTTTTTCTTTCACCGTTGACTACTCCCTCTTGAACCAGTTCAATCAATCCATCGGAAAACATTTCCGTGTGAACACCAAGATCATTTTTATGGTGAAGATATTTTAGAACTGCATCCGGTATCGCCCCAATTCCCATTTGAAGTGTAGAACCATCCTCAATCATTCCGGCAATGTGCTGACCGATTTTATCATAAATCGACAACATCTCGGGAGTTGCATCCGGATCTACCTGTGGTAATTCTTTTAGGGGTTCATCTACTTCAACAATAAAGTCAATTTTGTTCACATGAATAAAGCTGTTACCGAGTGCGCGAGGCATATTTTTATTTACTTGAGCGATTACGCATTTTGCTTTTTCTGCCGGAGTCTTAATATTACCTACATCAATTCCATAACTGCAGAAACCGTGCTCATCGGGTGGAGAGACATGAATTAGAGCAACATCTGCCTGAATGACTCCTCGTTTAAATAGCATAGTAACTTCAGAAAGAAATATTGGAATGAACTCCGCCCTCCCATCATTAACGGCAGTACGAGTGTTTGCGCCAATAAAAAAGGCTTTGTGCTTGAAATGTTTTTCCATTCCAAGATTAGTGTAGGGAACGTCGCCAACAACAAGTATGTGGTAAATTTCAACTTCGCTCAAATCATCTTTTCGCCTGACCATAGCATTAATCAATTCAGAAGGTGCAGCACACCCGGGCTGAATGATTAGCTTGTCTTTCGACTTAATTACTTTCACTGCTTCATCTGCCGAGACAAGACGCGAGTTGTATCTTTTTACCCAAGGTGCATTTGCCGGTTTACCAATTTTTACTTCTGTAAGTGTCATTTAATTTCTCAATTTGTTGAAAATATGTGAAGACGTCTATACTCGATATTAAACGCTTCAGCAATGTTTTCGTTTGAACAAAATCCATTATAAGTGCAAACACCCTTTGCCAATCCTAAATCGCCAAGTAACGCATTGGATAATCCATGATCTGCAATTTCAAGAATATACTCTATCGAAGCATTTGTCAAACCGTAACTTGCGGTTCTTGATGCGAGTGCGGGAATATTGGGAACGCAGTAATGTATTACATTGTGCTGATAGAAAATCGGATCAGAGATTGAGGTTGGTCTGCTTGTTTCAATACATCCGCCTTGATCTATAGAAACATCAACAATAACCGCACCTTTCTTCATTGTTTTAACCATCTCTTCGGTGATCAAGTGAGGAGCTTTTTCTGCTTTCATCTGCACAGCACCAATGAGTAGATCAGCGAACTTAGCGCCGCGTGCGAGTGTATATGGATTAGCGGCAACTGTAGTAATGTTTTTAGAAATTTCAGTACCAATCCTTCTAAGTCTTCGTAAATCTTTATCAAGAACAATTACATGCGCTCCTCTTGCAAATGCTGCACGGGCGGCGTTAAACCCAACCGCACCGGCGCCCAGAATTACAACAGCAGCCGGAGAGACACCTGTTATTCCTCCCATTAAAATACCGCGACTGTTTGGAATATCACTTCCAAGGAATCTTTCGCCTACTTGAACCGCGAGCTGTCCGGCTATCTCACTCATTGATTGTTGAATTGGAAGATGGTCATCTTTTTCAATCAACTCATAAGCAATTGCGGTATTTTTTTTCTTAAGGAGTTTTTCGATTATGTTTTTCTTTCCCACAGCGAGATGCAAGAATGAGAAAACAGTTTGTTCATCTTGAAGAAGATCAACTTCGCTTTCTGTTAGAGGTGCAATTTTAACAATCATTTCTGCACGCTGATAAACTTCTTCTGCATTGTAAACTATGTTGGCACCAAGTTTTTGAAATCCTTCATCTGTAAAATGGCTTTCAATTCCAGCGCCCGTTTCAATGAATACTGAATGGCCAGCTTGAATAAGCGTATGAACTCCGCCAGGTGCTAACGCAATTCTCTTTTCACCGCGAAATGTCTCTTTCGGTATTCCAATTCGCATAAGACTCACAATTTTTTTGTGGTGCAAAATAGTTATTGAATAGACGGAATTCAATTAGAAGTTAGATCTGCACAATAAATGTTTTGAGTATAGGATTTTTTATAATTATTAAGATTTATATGTTAATATTGGGTATTTCTAATGTGGAATTGGATTATTTTATAATAATGCCAAATCATATTCATAGTATATTAATTCAGCCGTAGAGACGAGGCATGCCTCGTCTCTACAGAAAAAATCAATTACATTATCTAATATTGTTGGCTCATTCAAATCTGCCATAACCAAAGAAGCGCGTGAAAACCGTTACAACAATTTTTCTTGGCAGGTAAGGTTTTATGATAGAATTATTCGAGATGAAAAAGAACTGTATAACATCAGAAAATATATTGAACAAAACCCGTTGAAGTGGGAATTAGGAAAAAATACACCGGAAAATATATATGACTTGTGCAATCTTAATAGGTAATGAATAATTATTAGTCATATCTATTCCATCAAAAATCTTTTTCCTCAAAGTAAACTTATCAAATCGGAGTAATTGCAGGTTTCCCTTTAAGTACGTTAATAATATTCTTTGCGCAGAGTTCAGCCATTACAGAACGGGTTTTTATTTATAACTTAGAAGTCTTCTCTAACTCGTTAGACTTGTCTAACATCAAGTTAGACAAGTCTAAAAAAACAATTTTACTGAAAAATGTTTTGATAATAAATAATTTTACAAAACAAAAATCGTCGATATGACCTTTTCCCATAGGGATGACTATGTCATTAGATACGCCTCACTTATGTTATCCGAATAAAAGTTTAACTATAAATAGCGCAGCAAGAATGCCTGCAATATCTGCCAGAATACCGGCGGCAACAGCATGACGGGTTCGTTTAATACTCACCGATCCAAAGTAAAGGGCAAGGACATAAAATGTTGTCTCCGTGCTTCCCATAATTGTTGAAACAAGAATTCCGAGGAAAGAATCAGGTCCATGAACAGAGATAACTTCAGACATAATTCCAATCGAGCCGCTTCCGGAAAGTGGTCGCATTAGAGCCATTGGCAATGCTTCAGCCGGGAATCCAATTAAGTTTGTAGCCGGTGATAAAATAATCATTAAAAACTCCATTGCACCGCCGGCTCTGAATATTCCTATGGCTACAAGCATTGCAACTAAATAGGGAATAATTCTCAGAGCAACATTAAATCCTTCCTTAGCACCTTCAACAAACACTTCATAAATTTTTATTTTTTTGAAAACACCAAAAAGAACGAATGAAATTATTATCACCGGAATCGCGAGAGTAGAAATGATTTGAATTACAGTTTTCAATCCTTCGGCATTAATAAAGCTTAAATTCGAAAATAATTTTGATAAAACTCCGGTGGTTGCAAGAAGTACTATGATAAGTGCGATTGAGAAAAGAAAAGCAAAAAATTTCCAGCTTGATCTTAGATACCTAATTGAGTCAGATAAACTCATCGGAAATTTTTCTAATATTTTCGCAGAAAGAATACCAACAATCGTCGCGCATGTTGCGCCAAAGATTGATGTACCAATGATGATTGTGGGATCGCTGCTGCCTGCCGCTGCACGCACAGCTATCGCTGTTGCCGGAATTAATGTTAATCCGGCGGTATTCACAGCAAGAAATGTACACATTGCATTTGTTGCAGTTCCTTTTTCAGGATTTAATTTTTCCAGTTCTTCCATCGCTTTAAGACCAAATGGCGTGGCGGCGTTTCCAAGTCCTAACATGTTAGCCGAGATATTCATTATCATCGAACCCATTGCCGGGTGATCGTGAGGGACATCCGGAAATAAAAATTTGGTAATCGGTTTCACTGATTTTGCAATTATTGATATGAGTCCCGCTTGCTCGGCAATTTTCATAATTCCAAGCCACAACGCCATAATACCAATTAATCCAATAGCAATGTTCACAGCTTTCCCGGCATAATCTATAGCGGAGTTTGTTACTTCCTTCATCTTGGCAAAGGAAATTCTTTCGAGGGTTAATCTCGAGTTGAATGAATTGGGGGCTGCTTTGTTCATCAAAAAAAGTTTTCCGCTCAAATCATTTTCTTTACCGGAAACTTTTGCCATCTCTTTCCATATTGCAGGGGATTTCTCCTCAACAACGAAATAAACCGAGTAACTTTTATCTTTCTCACTGTAATTAAGTTTTACTTTCTGATTGATCTCATCTTTCTGAAGAGTACCATAAAATTTTCCAAAGGTAGTTGATGCTATTTCAAGAACAGCATCGAATGGTTTATTGCTTTTCACGAATGCAGAATCAAAAGAAACAACAACTTCAATCGGTTCACCGTTCCGGTACCGATTGTTTGACTGATTTAGAACGTCAAGCGTTAGCGCCGTTCCTATTCCAAGGAAAAGTAAACCGAGCCAGATGTAGTTGAGCATATAATATTTCTCTGATGAGTGATGGATCCGGATGCAAATTATAAATTATCGATGTAAAAGACATTTTTTTATTTAATTTTGAATTGAGATTTGAAAAGGGAGAAATAAGATGAAACTCGGTTTGGTTCAATATACACCTGTTTGGGAAAATCCGGAAGAGAATATTTTGAAAATCGAAGAGTTAATAAAAACTTCCAACTCAAATTTTGATCTCCTCATCTTCCCCGAAATGACTTTAACCGGATTCACCATGAACGCAGAAAAGTTTGCGGAAGAAATTGACGGAACCGGCACAAAGTATTTTATGCATCTCGCACAAAGATTGAAAACTGATATTTTTACAGGAATTATTGAACTTGATGGTAGTTCCATCTACAACTCTCTGGTCCATTTCGATTCTCTGGGACTCATCAAAGCACGTTACAGAAAAATTCATCCCTATAGTAAAGCAAAAGAAGATCAGTATTACACCGCCGGAGAAGAAATTGTAATAACTAAGATGAACCAAGTTAAGTTTGGTTTGAGCGTCTGTTATGATTTGCGCTTCCCGGAGTTGTATCGGCTTTATTCAAAAGAGCGAGTAGAAGTTTTAATCGACATCGCCAATTGGCCTGTTCCCCGCATCGAACATTGGAAAGTTCTGCTTAGAGCACGCGCAATCGAGAATCAATGTTTCATGGTGGGAGTTAATCGAGTTGGCGACGATCCCGGCAATCAATACAATGGCTGCAGCGCCGTCTTTGATCCGATGGGGAATGAAATTGTAATGATTCAAGATTCGGAAATGATTATAGAAGCAGAAATTGAGATAGAACTGGTGAGCACAACCAGAAATACATTACCATTCTTACAAGACATAAAATTGATTTAGATTTACTTTTCTTGGTATCGAATCAATATTTTTTGTTATTCAACCTATGACTAAGTTAGCAACACCGTTTTTAGATTATTCCAAATTTCCTTAAAAAAAGAGAGGCAGCATTGTCAATTCTTAGCAAACTAAAAGATTTTTTGTTTAGGGACGATAAAGTAAAAATTGGAGGCGGTGAGAAGGCAAATCTCAAACAAGCAGCCATGGGAAAGATGACCGCACGTGAAAGAATTCATGTCCTGCTTGATCCCGATACTTTTTTTGAGTTCGATCTTTTTGTTAAGCACGAAGGCAAAGATTTTGGAATGGAGAAAAAAGATCTTCCTGCCGATGGTGTTATAACCGGTACCGGTTCAATCAGTGGTCATCCGGTTTGTATCTTCGCACAGGACTTCACCGTTGCCGGAGGATCATTAGGTTTAGCGCACGCCAGAAAGATTACCAAGATCATGGATCACTCAATCAAAATGGGAATACCATTGATTGGAATTAATGATTCCGGCGGCGCACGAATTCAAGAAGGCGTTAATTCACTCGCCGGATACGGAGAAATTTTTTACAGAAACACTTTAGCTTCCGGTGTAATACCGCAAATTTCAGTTATACTCGGTCCATGTGCCGGTGGTGCTGTTTACTCTCCCGCCCTAACAGATTTTGTTTTTGTTGTTGATAAAATATCCAAGATGTTCATTACCGGTCCTGAAGTGATCAAAACCGTTCTTGGTGAAGAGATTAGCATGGAAGATCTTGGTGGTGCAAGAATCCAGAGCGAAATCACCGGCAACGCACACTTTTTTGCAAAATCAGAGTTAGAATGCTTCGACCAAATTCGAAAATTATGTTCCTTCATTCCCTGGAATAATCAGAAGAAAGCAAATCCCTATCCGGCTAAGAAACCAAGATCAAATTTTGAAATAGAAAAAATTATTCCTTCAGATCCTTCAAAACCATACGATATTAAAAACATTATTTATTCTATTGTTGATGATTCCGATTTTCTGGAAATACAAGAACTCTGGGCAGCAAACATTGTTATCGGTTTTGCTAGAATAAATGGAGAGACAGTTGGTATCGTCGGAAATCAACCAATGGTTCTTGCCGGTGTGCTGGATGTTGATTCATCAGATAAAGCTGCGCGCTTCATACGATTCTGCGATGCGTTTAACATTCCGTTGTTAACTTTAGTTGATCTTCCCGGATATCTTCCCGGTGTCGATCAGGAACATGCAGGCGTAATTAGACACGGCGCAAAAATTCTTTACGCATACAGTGAAGCAACTGTTCCAAAATTAACAGTTATTTTAAGAAAGGCTTACGGAGGCGGATACATTGCCATGTGTTCGCGTCATCTTGGTGCCGATTTCGTCTTTGCCTGGCCATCTGCAGAAATTGCCGTGATGGGACCGGAAGGAGCTGCAAATATTATTTTTAAATCTGAAATTGCAGAAGCTTCTGATCCGAACGCGATGAGAAAACAAAAAGTTGCCGAGTACACAGAAAAATTCGCAAATCCATATGTAGCGGCAGCTAACGGTTACATTGATGCAGTAATAAATCCTGAAGATACAAGAAAAATTTTGGTTCAGACTTTGCAGCTATCCAAGCAGAAAAAAGAACTTAGACCATTTAAAAAACATGGGATCCCGCCTTTTTAATTATGGAAGAAGAAAAAAGAACAGCCAAATTAATTATTGACGATACGGTTTACGAAACTCGTTTAACAAAAAAATTCAGAGCCCGTAAGCCGTTTGTTCCACATAATCCCAATTTAGTTAATGCTTTCATTCCCGGGGTCATTCGAGATATTAACGTAAAGATTGGACAGCGGGTTAAAGAGGGCGACCAACTTCTGATTCTTGAAGCGATGAAGATGAAAAATGTCTTGTTGTCCCATCGTGAAGGAAAGATCAAAGAGATAAAAATTCAATCCGGCGACATGGTTTTGAAGAATCAATTGCTAATAGAATTTGAATGAATTGGATTGGTCTTAATTCCTACCTACATGATAAATAATACAGTTCGGCTCCGCTATATTTTTTCTTTGTCATCATGCACCATCCATAGAAAGTAATTTAGGCAGGATCTCTGCGTTGACATGCAGGCAGCATGGTTAAAAGCTTTAATGCAAAGGGCGCAAAGCTTCATTCCATCAAACATCTTCCATCATCCATCAAACATCTTCCCGAATTTATCACACCATATAATTTCATCTTATGCCGGAATACAATCCGCCGGACTTAGTAACTTTAATATCTTGCAGTTCGGCAGCTTTCAAACGAATCTCGAAATGAAAACCGCTGTATGAGCCAAGCGGATTCCATGTAAAATTCATTTCCCAGCAATGAAGATCGCGGTAAACGGTAATTTGAGGTGCGGAAATTTCTTTGCGGTCAAAATCATAACTTCCGCGTACAGTAAATTTCCAATTCTTTGTTAAGCTGAAACCCAGGTCCGCGCTGATGTTCGAATATGAAATTGATTGATCCGCAGTCGGTTTAGATAAATTGTAATTGTAACTCATACTCAAATTCCACGGAATGGATAGATCCGGTGATTGAGTGTCGTCATACACAGCCGAATAATCTTTCTTGTTGAATGGATTATCCGGATCAGTTTTGCCTTTTTGCTGCTGTGCCGGCTCTTCTTTACTTTTAATTTTATCCCCGCTCAAAGAAGAAGAGATAGAAAAACCGAAATTTGTTAACCGCAATAATCCTTTTCCATTCGATGCAAGAAATTGATTAACCTTTGGAAAACTTTCGTATCCATTCTGAACCACGCGAACTTGATCATAAAAAGTATAAGAAGATGAACCGGAGAAACTCAACAGATCGCCAATTTGTGTACGATAGCTCAAATTTAGATCGGAGAGTTTCAGACTATCAGCCGCAAAATTGTAACCAAGACTCGCATTCAAATTCAGCAGTTGAATCTTCTTCTGATCTTTGGTGGAATCGTTCGGACTCTTTGCCATTTTTATTTCAAAAATATTTCCAAGAGAAAAGTTTAATGCCTGGCTCTGCCCGGAAGATGCACCACCGAATATTTCTCTTCCAAATTTATCGTACTGCACTACTTTGCCATCTGATTGTGTGTAAGTATCGAAGTAACCCCATTTATCGTCAGCAAAATTAGGAGTATAGACATAGGATACAGAGGGCAACAAAGTATGTCTAAATGATTCTACCCCTAAAAGATTCGGATTATAAATTCCATAAAGTTTTGTTGAGGCAGAAACAGTCATATTAAATGTACGGACAAAATTTAATTCGTTGATCGTAGAAGAAATTGTCGTGTCGCGTTGAGTTATTTGTTTGGTCACAGGATCAACAGTTTCCAAAACTTTGTTCTCAAGCTTTAACCTCTTGTTATACCATTTCTCTGTGTAATTAACACTCGGTGCAATGTTGAAGTAGCCAATCTTTGGAGAGGCGCTCAAAGAAATATTGTGAAGAAACCCGCCGTGAATATCTAAATTGCCGTCCACAGTCTTACGGTTATTTGAAAATTGACCGGTATAACTGTAACCGATCAGTTCATACCATTTTTGATCGCGTGCAGACTCAACATTATCTCTCTTGAAAGGATAAGTCATTGACTTCGAGAAATTAATATTTGGAAGCGATTCGTTCAGGTCTCCGGTTGCCAGATTCTGTGTACGACTGTAATTGATTGACATACTTGCACCGGATTCATCCCATACCTTACTAAAGGTTGCATTCGACGTTATATCTTGCCTAAGTCTATCATTAATGTTATAAATGTTGTTATTGATATAATTAGAGGATAAAAACCGCAAGTTAAGATCGAAACGCATAGTAGGATTTATCTGCTGATTATGATACCATGAAAAATTCCAATCGGATTGCACTTGTCTATCCGGATCAGCTTCCTCTCCAACAATCACTTTTGAGTAGCCTGCATCAATCGATCCGGAAAAATTATATCGTTCGGTGTAACGAAATCTCGAGTTGACACCCCAACCTCCTTTCAGGTAATAATCTCCCGTTAGCGATAAATCCATATAATCATTTAGAGCTAAGAAGTAACCGAAATTTCTGAAGTACTGTCCGCGGTCGGCTGCCTGCCCGTAAGTTGGAATTATCAATCCGGATCGTCTTCCGGTTTCATTTGGGAATACTGCGAAAGGTAGTGGGATCGGGAACGGAACTCCTCCGATGTACATAAAAATCCACCGCGCAATTATTTTATCTTTTTGAATTACTTTCATTTCACTTGCGCCAAAGTAAGTGTGCGGAGTATCGCTATCGCATGTAGTAAAAGCACCATTCTTTATGAAGTAGGTATCTTTATCAACTTTGTTAACATCTTCGCCTGTATAATTCTGTCCTTTGTTTTTGTTCTTGGCAAGCGAAATGTATCCTCGCTGACTCTTGAAATTATATTTGATCAGTTCACCTTCATAGGTATCGCTTCCTTCGGTAAGGCGTGGCGTCTCTTTGAGTTTCACTTTTGCTGTGTCAGCCGTATCAGCAATGCCGACAGCATCAAGTTCATTCGTTTTATAATCAACAAAAATTTGCCCGCTCTTTAATTCAGTTGTTTTATACTTCAATGCAGCGGAGCCGTATAGAAACATTTTTTTCTTCGGGACTTCAAAGATGAGAGAGTCTGATGCACTCGAGTAAACTATGGCGTCTACATCATATTTTTTTTTGGATTTAGTAGTGTCTGCTTGTGAGAGAGAATCGGTTATGGTAGTTTTAAAAGAATCAGATTTATATAATGGATTAGCAACTCTCTGCTGGGCAAACAAAGAAGCGCAAAACAAGATTAATATGAGGGAGAAAACAAACTTCATAGATGGATTGAATTCTTTTTCTGTTCACTGCAAAGTTATGATTTATAAAACACAAGTGCAGATGCACCTTTTATTCCAGCTTCATTTTTCAATTTTGCCGGTTTAACAATAATCCGATCTCGAAATGATTTCATTACTCTTTGTTTTAAAGATGATTCAACTGCATCTAACAATAATTTTCCGAATCCGGCAACACCGCCGCCGATGATGATCGTTGCAATATCCACTACATGTACGGCAGAAGCGAGAGCATAACCCAGTTTGGTGCCGGTATCGACTACGACTGACAATGAGAAATCATCTCCTTGTTCTGCCGCAGTGTGAATCAATTTGGGAGTAAGTAAATTCAGATCGCCATTCGTGAGTTTAATAAGAAGTGAATCACTCCGCTCCTGGAGTTTTATTTTCGTCCGCTCGATTAGATAGTTACCGCCGATGTACGCTTCAATACAACCAATAGATCCGCACTTACACTGCTCGCCATTAGTATCTATTGTGATATGACCTATCTCGCCTGCAATTCCGGTCTCACCACGGAAGATTTTTTTATCAATGATAATACCGCTGCCGACACCTGTACCGAGTGTTATCATAATAAAATTTTTATGATATTTCCCGGCGCCATATATCAGTTCTCCAATTGCGGCAGCATTGGCATCGTTTTCGACGAAGACATCACAACCAAATTCTTTCTTAATAATATTTCCAAGGTGGACTTTACCCCATCCTGGAAAGTTAGGTGGATTTTCGACTGTCCCCTTTTTGAGTTTAACGGCTCCAGGGGCACCGATTCCAATTCCCAAAATATTATCGTCCTTTTCTTTCAGAACCTCTTTTATACCTCGCGTGATCTGCTTTATAACCGCATCAGATCCTTTCTCGGCATGGCTTTCGACTGAAACCTTTTTAACAATTTTCCCTTTCTCGTCAACCCATCCTACTTTGATGGAAGTTCCGCCAAGATCAACACCAACAGCAAATTTTTTCTTCGGCACGGTTTCCTCTAATTGAATGATTTATCAACGATGGTGATTTCATCTGGATATTCTAATTTTCCGAATGGGGTTCCAAGAATGGGTTTAGCAATGAGTTTCAGATTCGATGTAGAACCTTTAACACCACCGACTTGCAATAAGAGAGCAAGAATATCATCCATACTTTTTTCTTTAAATGATTTTGCAACATCAAATTCAATTTGAATTGGGATAATAACGGATTCTCCTTTGCCTGGTACAAATATAGATTGGGCGATATTACCGTGGACGGTTTCTTTATCGTTCAGATATAATCGCCATGGAAATGATATGATGTTCAAGTCTGTACGTGGATAACCACTATTCCCATCGTTCGGATTATTAGCTTCAATATTGATTACAAATGTTAAGGGAAGGTTTCCTCTGATGAGTCCTGCTGAAAGTTTGAGAATCTCTAACGAGTGAAAATCTTTCAGAGATTTTTTATTTCCAAGTTCGATACCGAGAAGTTGATAATTCTTCGCAGAGTGAATTTTATATTTCAAACGAGATAAATTAGAAAACGTTTGAATTACACTGCAGCCGGTTGATATCAGAATCGTGATGAGAAATATTAGAAAAACTTTTCGCAATTTTTTATCGACTCCTCTATTTTTGTAATGATCATTTCGGCAACACGCAATGCTTTTAATCCATCTTTACCGCTTACAATTGGAGTTTCATTTTTCGCAATCGCATCAACATATAACTCCAGTTCAAGCTTAAGTGCGTTCACCTCTTTAAATTCGGGCTGCTCAAATACAACAACTTTCTTTTTATCACCAACACCCAATTCTCCAAACGCCATGAATGGATTCTCAGGCATCTTATCGGGAGGTACTAAACGAAAAACTTCCGAGACGCCGGTAATAAAATCTAAAGAGATATAAGCGTCACGCTGAAACATTCGCATTTTTCTCATCTTCTTTTGAGAGATGCGGCTTGCGGTTACATTTGCAACTGCACCGTTTTCAAATTCTATACGTGCGTTTGCTATATCAATAGTATCTGAGACAACCGGTATGCCGCTTGCGCTTATACTTTTTACTTCACTCTTTACCAAACTTAAAATTATATCTATGTCATGTATCATCAAGTCCAGAACAACTGCTACATCCGTTCCCCTCGGATTAAACTGTGCAAGACGATCTGTCTGGACGAACAGAGGATTAAGATTATATTTTTCGAGAGAGATTAACGCCGGATTAAATCTTTCAATATGACCGACCTGAAAAGTTAACTTTTTCTCCTCAGCAATTTTAATCAGTTCTTCAGCTTCCCATATCTGCGTTGTTATCGGTTTCTCTACAAAAACATGTTTGTTTTTAGCAAACGCCTGTTTAACCAGATCAAAATGCGCGCTTGTTGTTGCAACAATATCAACTGCGTCAACCTCATCAAGAAGTTTTCCTAAGTCATCAAATGCATTTACTTTGAATTCTTCACCTACTTGTTTTGCCCGTTCAAAATCTTGATCATAGATTCCAACTAATTCACAGTTTTCAATTTCCTTAAAAAGTTTTGTGTGGATTTTTCCAAGATGCCCGGTTCCAATAACCCCAACTTTTATTCGCCGTGGCGAATTAACTTTACTCATAACGCTCCGGTTTTTATTTTTTTATAGCCAATAATTTTATCATAACCGCCCTTCTCTTCGGATCCATAATAGAGAAAAATGCGATACTCATTTTCGGTTTGGTAAAAATTACCCTCAAGAATTTCCCAATTGATATTTTCAACGGATCTGTTCACAATTTGTCCGGTAACGTATTGATATTCATGCACACCGCGCTTCAACTCTACCGAGAGATTCATCATACCGTTGTCGTCGAACATTTCATATTCAGGTAAAACTTTCCAATCGTTGAAGGAACCAACCAGAAAGATTGATGATTTAATTTCATCCGGGGACCGCAGCCGGAAAGTACCTTTTATGTATTCGGCATGATCATTTTTGAAATCAAGCAAGTACGATGCACCATTAAAATCTCTTCTTCCCATTGTGAACAAATTTGAAATTTCTACTTCGCCGAAATGTGCATAGACAGGAGGTGCGTTATATTTTCCTATATCGCGTATATCTGTTGTACGGTACTCATTACCCGGTCTTACGTTGCGAGCAATGAACGAAAATTTACTCGCTGCGTTCCATTCAAAGAACCGATCGGGAGAAAAAGAATTCCTATCAATTACTATCGGATAATTAAATTTTCTATTGGCGATAATTTCAACCCGCTTCACATTTGCCGAAAAGAGTGAGTCGGGCAAAAGAAAATTCGTGCGTAATGAAAGCGTCCTGCCCGTAGATGCAATTTCTTTCATCTCTCCCTGCAGTCCTTCACTTGCCACTTGTATATTCAATTTCACTTGGGGATAAACAACAAAAAATTTCCCGGAGGCATAAATCAAATTTCTGTTTTGAGAATCAACAATAAAAAATTTCCATTTACCGGAAAATGGGAACGTAACATTGTTATTAGGAAACGATCCATTATAATGATAACGTGCACCCCGTATGTTAGTAGGCAATTTATCAAACCATAAATTCGTTTCGGTGTTATATATTCGGTTCGACAGAAATTCATTATCATATGGATTCCAGTCGGCATCACAAAATTTGAAAATGATATTCAGGTTGGGCATGTAGTCCGCTTGCACATCGAAGTCAATTGTAATCGATCCTTTATCAGTGTCTGAATAATCAATGATCGGAAAATTTATTTGGTCCCCTGAAGAATAAACGCGAAGACTTTTTATTTGAGGACCGGAAGCAATAGCAACCGACCATGAAATCAAAATAAGCGATGTCAACAGAATGAATCGGTGATATAGTCTCATCAGAATATCTCAACACACTTAATAGAATTGTACGGGATGAAAATTTGGAATGATTTTTCTTCACGGCTTGAATCTAAAAGTAATCCGTCTTCGTAAGCATTTAATAATTTACCTGTTTTGAAAACAATCTCATAAAAGGTTGGATGTTCCCCTTTCTCTTTACCGTAAACAACACCATAGTTCTCAAACATTGTGACGTTTAACGTCTTCCCAACAAATTGATCCCAATCCAATTTCATAATTCAACCTGTAATTAATTATAAATTTTTATTCCGAAAATTTGCAATTACAATCAAAAAGTAGTTAAAAACGGAGTCTTTTCCAATTGGAGGGAAGGAGTAAGAATAAGATCAAGAGCAAGGGCAAGAATAAGAACACGCTCAAGAATATTAAATCTTGATCTTGCTCATGCTCTTCTTTGTTTATTTTTGATCAACGATGATATCACCGCCTGAAGTTTCAAGTTTTAGAATCTCTCCACCACCATTAAATTCAGCATCTACTTCTCCGCGTCTCACACGTTCGGATCTTGAATTACTGAAATTATTTGTAATTCCACCACCGCTGGTTTCAAGATGAACTTTAGCTTTGAAATTTGCCGGTAATTTTACATGAATATCACCGCCAGATGTTTCAGCCGTAATACCTTTGTTTAATCCTGAGTAATTAATCATGATGTTTCCACCCGATGTCTCGGCAAAAAGTCTTCCATCACTCAAATCAATTTTAATATCTCCGCCCGATGTTTCAGCACGAAGATCTCCGGAACCTTCTTGGCAAATAATATCTCCGCCGGATGTTGATAAATCCATAGCACCCTTATGCTTATTCAATGAAATTTCTCCGCCGGAAGTCTCAGCTTTTACTTTTCCATCCGTGTTATTCAGAATGATATCACCGCCGGATGTATCTAATTTAAAACCACCGGAAAGATTTGAAACTCTTATATCACCGCCTGATGTTTCAATGTGTGTGTTATAATTTTTCGGAGTCATTATCTCGATCCTAACATTCATGCCGCTTCCAAACCAATTGAAGAATGATCCTTTTCGCTTTGTTATGACCTTAACAACCTCACCTTCTTGATGAACATCAAATTTCATTTTTTCTTCCGCACGACGATTACCAAAAAATTTTACATATACTTCTTGTTTGTCCCAGCTTTCTACTTTAACATCCGCCCCGCTGGCATTAACGTAAACGTTCTGCCAATCCTTCATTTGAAAGGATTTCTCACGAATAAGTCGAAGTTCATCTGCAAAAGACAAAGATGAAGTTATCCCGATTAGGAAAAGGACAATGATTATACTTTTCACTAAGCTTAACTCGAATATACGGTTCATACTATTCTCCAAAATAATTGTTTTACTGATTGTTTAGACTCGCTGATTATCAATTTAGTTACATCAATTATCATTTTTTTTTCTGCTGAAAAATCTATTTATACTATATTTCTGCTAACGAATGAGGAAATGTTGCTTAAATATCTGATTGTATTCATTGGGGCAGGCTTTAGGGTTAGAATTCATTCTATCTTTTTCCTTTTATTGATCTTTCAATCATCTCTTTACTCGCAGAATGCGTACAACTTTTCTCAATTCGTAGAGGAATCATTTCAATTCATTAAGCAGCCAACAAAATGGGAAAGCAATGATTGGCTGAAATTCGGATTGATCAGTGCGGGAACTATTCTACTGATGCAAGCCGATCAACCGATCCGCGAAAACGTTTTAAAAGATCAGAGTTATTATAAAAGTTTTCCAATTGAAGCCGGAAGAATTTGGGGCGAAGGTTACCCCACGGCAATTCTCGCAGGGGCGTTTGGATTACATGGCTTGATTGCAAATGATCCTTCAACAAAAAAAATTGGCTTTGAGATTGTTCAATCCGTGATTTATGCCGGTGCTATTACAACATTTCTAAAGTTCGTTGTTGGAAGAGCACGACCATTCACCAATAAAGGTGACGCAACATTTAGTCCATTTTCATTATTTGATGATGATTTTCATTCACTTCCTTCCGGTCATGTTACTTTAGCTTTTTCTCTCTCGACCGTTCTATCGAAGAATACCAGATCAGATTTATTAAAAATAATTGCTTATCTGCCTGCCGTACTTACTGCAATTTCACGCGTTTATCAGGATAATCATTGGACGTCGGATGTTTTTCTTGGTGCGGCAATCGGTTATTTCGTTGGTGATTGGGTTGCGAATCAGCATGAAGAAAAAAAATCTACCATCGAGACTACCTCTATTTTTCCACTCTCATTTAGAATCGCAATCTTCTAGTTATTGGATTTATTTTCAGCAATTTAAAAAAAACTTTTTTCTAAACGATTGAATTCCATATTTTTCCACCCATAGTTTTTGAATAAGATCTAAAGTTCCACACCAAACTGAGGTGAACTAATGAGTAAAATACTTTTCAAGAAACAACTCTCAAAAGATGTTTACATGATGCGTCTTCAAGCTCCGTTAATTGCCGAGGAAAGAGCCGCGGGACAATTCATCATTCTACAAATAGATGAAGACTACGGTGAAAGAATTCCACTTACTATTGCAGATGCCGATGTAAAAGAAGGATCGATCACAATAATTTTTCAAGTAGTTGGTAAAAGCACTCTTCAACTCTCCGAAATGAATGTTGGTGATGAAATACCAACTCTTGTCGGTCCTCTTGGCAAACCAACACATATAGAAAATTTTGGAACAGTTGTTTGTGTTGGAGGCGGAATTGGTGTTGCACCGCTCCACCCAATTGCGCAAGCACTCAAGAATGCAGGTAACCATGTTATCACAATTATAGGAGCTCGAAACAAAGATTTGATAATTCTTGAAAATGAGATGAAAGCAATCGCAAATGAATTTATTCTCTGCACAGATGATGGCAGCTACGGGCGTAAAGGGCTTGTGACTGAACCTTTGAAAGAAATTTGTGAACGTTCTCCAAAACCAAATATGGTAATTGCAATCGGTCCACCCATTATGATGAAATTCTGTTCCGAGACTACAAGACCGTATGAAGTCTTTACACAAGTATCGCTCAACACAATAATGGTTGATGGAACCGGAATGTGCGGTGGCTGCAGAGTAAATGTCGGCAAAGAAATTAAATTCGTCTGTGTTGACGGACCAGAATTTGACGGCCACAAAGTTGATTTTGACAATATGATGTCACGTTTAAATTCATACAAAGAACTCGAAAAGGAAGCGCACAGTTGTTTCCTCGAACAAGAAATTAAGAACAAGGAGGCGCTTCAATGAGTCATCTTACTGCTGAACAATTATCCGAAGAAGCAAAAATATTAATTGCTGAATACCTGAATAAAATTGATGATATGAAAGCGAAAGAGCGGATGAAAATCCCGGCTCAGGAGATGCCCGCTCAAGATCCCGAAGTACGTTCTCATAATTTGGATGAAGTTGCTATTGGCTACACAATGGAACAAGCGCGCATCGAAGCTATGCGCTGCCTTCAGTGCGTAAAGAAAACTTGTGTTGATGATTGCCCGGTAAAAATTGATATACCACGTTTCATCGATCATGTTGCACACGGAGATATTAAAAATGCTGTTGGTGTAATTAAAGAGGCTTCTCTCCTTCCGGCAATTTGCGGAAGAGTTTGCCCGCAGGAAACTCAATGCCAATCAAATTGTGCTGTTGGTAAAGCTTTGAAAGATGTTGATAAATCAGTTGCAATCGGAAGACTGGAAAGATTTGTTGCCGATTGGGAACGTGCGACCGGGAAAATTGCAGTTCCGGAAGTGAAACCGGAAACCGGGAAAAAAGTAGCCGTTGTTGGAAGCGGTCCCGCAGGATTAGTTGTTGCCGCAGATTGCAGAAGAGAAGGTCATCATGTTACAGTATTCGAAGCGTTTCACAAATTAGGCGGAGTGCTGCGTTACGGAATTCCGGAATTCAGATTACCCAATGATATTATTGATAAAGAAATTGATGTACTCGGAGCAATGGGCGTAGAGTTTAAGATGAATTTTGTTGTTGGCAGAACACGTAAACTAACTGACTTGATGGATAAGGATGGTTACAACGCAGTCTTTGTTGGTACCGGTGCCGGATTGCCAATGTTCATGGGCATTGAAGGAGAAAATTTAGTTGGTGTATTTTCTGCGAATGAATATTTAACTCGTGCGAATTTGATGCGTGCATTCGAAAAAGGTAAAGCGGACACTCCAATTTATCCATCCAAAAAAGTTGCAGTTCTCGGCGGCGGCAACGTTGCAATGGATTCTGCGCGCATGGCAAAACGCCTTGACGCTGAAAAAGTTTATGTAGTTTACCGCAGAACGGAAGTTGAAATGCCCGCCCGTAAAGAAGAAGTTGCTCATGCAAAAGAAGAAGGAATTGAATTCTTATTCTTACAAAACGCTAAAAGTATTATCGGCAATGATAAAGGTAGAGTAAAGGAAATGGAATGTGTCCGCTACGAGCTTGGTGAACCGGATGCATCCGGAAGACGCCGCCCGGTGCTCATACCAAATAGTGAATTCATTCTTGACGTAGATACAGTGATTGTTGCAATTGGCAATGGCAGTAATCCATTGATTAGCCAGACCACTCCTCAGCTTAATGTTAATAAATGGGGCAACATTATAGTTGATGAAACACAGAAGACATCTATGGATAGAATTTTTGCGGGTGGAGATATTGTTCTCGGCGCCGCAACAGTAATTCTTGCTATGGGAGAAGGAAGACGTGCTGCCTCAGCAATAAATAAAATGTTAAATGAAGAGATTGAAAAAGAAAAAGCTGTAATGAATTAATTTTTTCGTAGAGACGTTCCATGGAACGTCTCCTTTTTTACGATCATAGATTTTCCGGTGTAGCTTTTTCTAATTCCCATTTCATAGGATTCTGTTCACCCCGTGAGATAATTTTCTAATCTGCTCTTGAGGTATCTTTTACCCCATGTACTTTTCAGGTATTTTTCTCTTTGTAAAGCATCCTTTTGATTTAAACAACCTTCCCAATAAACTAATTCTAATGGCAATCTTTTTTTTCGTTGAATATACATTGCCCAATTGATGTTCTTGAATTCTTCTTTGTATATCCCACATAAAAATGTTTGTCAATTTCTGATTGTAAAACGTAAATATAGTATTTCATAATTTATCTCACGGGGTAA
The DNA here is from genome assembly GCA_964449775.1 of uncultured Melioribacter sp. Taxonomy (GTDB): domain Bacteria; phylum Bacteroidota; class Ignavibacteria; order Ignavibacteriales; family Melioribacteraceae; genus Fen-1258. Next base: position 108,155 of record CAYVBQ010000009.1, read on the forward strand.
ATAATCCCATTCTTTAAGTCTTGCGGATTCTATACGGAATTTATTCTGGTATAACATAATCAATGTTTTTTCAGATATTGTTCTAAAGAAATGCCTCTGCCTTGAACTTTTTTTGCCTTTTCAAGATCAGATATATCCTCAAGTAATTCAATTGTCTCGCTTAAGACATGATTACTTTTCATCTTTTCCCAATCGCTAAGTGCAATTTTCACGTGTGATTTTGTTTTTTGGATTATCATGTTGACACCCCGTTTCTTGCTGCAAATATAATGTAATTTTTATGGTGTGTTCTATAATTAATTTTCGTAGAGACGTTGCATGCAACGTCTCTATTAAAATTATTTTGGATCAAAATTAGGTAACTGGCTTTTCAACTCATTCAATGATTCTACTGTTTTGTGTGTATTATCTTCCATACTAGCAAAGCAAGAAATCATTTGTCCCATTGCAACAAATAAATAACCGAATGCGCCGGTTAGTAGACCAATTGGAAAACTTAACAATCCTATTGCTTTAGCAAAACTATCGTTACTCACACAGCTTGTTAGACTGGAAAAAATTGTTACCCCCGCAAAACCAACAATTACCCAACCAATAATTGAAATTGTTTTGCCGAGAGACAAAAGCGTTTTAAAGCGGGAATTATTTTGGAAGTCCATTTGATTCTCCACTTTTATTTAAGCAGTAATAACTTCTTTGTTTGAGAAAAACTTCCAGCTTATAAACGATAAAAATAAACACCACTTAGTAAATTAATGCCATCAAATTTTACTTCGTAACTACCGGGCAGTTTTTCTTCGTTAACAAGAGTTGCTAATTCCCTTCCAAGAATATCATACACTTTTAGAGTAACAAATTGTGAATGTGGAATTGAAAATTTGATTGTTGTATTTGGATTAAATGGATTCGGATGATTTTGAATCAATCGATAATCTTGGGGCAATTCATGTTCATTGACACTAACAACGTTTGCTGTTGTAAACTTCCATATCTGAGACCAATCACTAGTACCAATATTATTCTTCGCATTGACTCTCCAATAATAAGTTTTCCCATTTTCTAAGCCCCCAAAATTAACTTTATACAATGGATTTGAAAACGATACGTATAATGTTCTAAAATCTTGATATTCAGAAATTTGGAAAGTATAAGACGAAGCTCCAACTACCGAATTCCATTCGAAAACCACAAATGGATTGCAGACCACATTAATTTGATTGGGTCTTCTCCCAACTGAGTGGGTGAATTATAGCATAAAAGTGAATAGCAGTC
>CAYVBQ010000010.1:0-81323 GCA_964449775.1 uncultured Melioribacter sp.
AATGTCCGTTACATTTTGCTATAATTTACCCACTCGAAAGGGAGAAGAGCCATAATTATTAACACAAGGATTAAAAATCCAGAAAGATTTAAACCAATGTCATGAGACGAAATCTTCAAATTAGTATTCCGATGTTGTCACACGTTCAATATCAGCACCTAGATTACGTAACTTCTCCTCAATTCGTTGATAGCCCCGATCAAGATGATAAATCCGGAGAATTTCTGTGGTTCCTGATGCGGCTAATCCTCCAAGGACAAGTGAAGCACTTGCACGAAGATCAGTAGACATAACCTTTGCTCCTTTCAAGTGCTTAACACCTTTGATCACAGCACTATTATTGACCACTTCAATGTTGGCACCTAAGCGATTTAATTCGGGAACATGACTAAAACGGTCATGATAGATTGAATCGGTTACAGTAGATGTTCCTTCAGCGAGTGACATATAGGAAGTCCATTGCGCTTGCATATCCGTAGGAAATCCAGGATAGACTGCTGTTGTTACGTCAACACTTTTAATCGTAGGATTCGATGCATCTATTTCCAATAAATCTTTTTTATAACTAATTTTAACACCACTCTCCTCTAATTTTAAAAGCTCGGATTCAATATTGTGATGTTCGCGATACTCAAGTTCAATTTTACTTTTTGTAATGGCTGCGGCAGTCAAAAGGGTTCCGGCTTCAATGCGATCAGAAATATTATAAATTCTCGACGGCAGCAACTGATCAACACCTTCAATCTCAATAGTGGTAGTATCTATTTTGTTGATTTTTGCTCCCATCAATTTTAGGCTTTCAACTAACAATGTAATCTCAGGTTCAATGGCAGCATTAGTTATTATTGTAGTACCTTTGGCTAAACATGCAGCCATCATAGCATTGCCAGTTGCACCGACTGAGGAAATATCAAAATTAATTTTTGCACCATGTAGTTTTGAAGCTTTCGCTATGATATATCCTTCTTCCAACATTACTTCAGCGCCTAACTTTTTCATAGCTTCAAGATGTAAATTTATCGGGCGTGGTCCCCAGGCGCATCCTCCCGGTAGAGATACTTTTGCAAATCCATAACGAGCCAGCAAAGGTCCTAAGACATAAACTGAAGCTCTCATTTTATTTACGTGTTCGTATGGAGCGATCTGGCTTGATATGTTGGACGTGTCTAATTCTAGTCTATGATTCTTAAATTCATAAGTAACTCCTAATTGATCAAGGAGTTTGATCATAGTATAAATATCATTCACTTCAGGTATATTGTCAATTCTATTAATACCACTATTGAGTAAGGTAGCCGGCATTAAGACCAAAGCAGAATTTTTAGCACCGCTCACAGCAACTTTCCCACTCAATTTTTTACCACCATGTATTACAAATTTATCCAAGTCATTTCCCTATTGAATTTTAATGATCATACCATTGACGCCTACAATAAAGATTTTCCCGTAAGGGCTTATTGACAAACCATTCATATTAGAATAGTAGGGAGAGTCAACAATATCCCAAGTTTCACCTTTATCTTTTGATATCAGAATAGTTCCGCGGCTTCCTATTACAATCGAATTATTTTCAGAAATGAATCTCACTTTTTGGAATCCTCCGGTTGTATTTAATTTTGTCTTCTCCCAATTGCTTCCAAAATCCGAAGAGCGTAAAACAGTTCCATCTCCACCAACTATTAATCCGTGCCCTTCTTTATTGAGGTCAACCGATTTTAAATAATTATCTGTGATGGATTCACCAGACGAGGACCAAGTCTCACCTCCATCCTTTGTTGAAATTATTGTACCGTTCCACCCAACAGCAAATCCTAGTTTGCTGTTAAAAAATGAAAGATCGAAGATTATCTCTTTAGTGCTTGTTTTTACTTTATACCAATTGAGACCGCCATTAATGGTTTTTAATATCAATCCCTTATTGCCTGTGATAAAGCCTGTATTGCCGTTAAGAAATTTGATTCTAAAAAAAGTATACCCTTTTTGAAGTGGAATTAAATGAAGAGAATCGAGAAGATTAGAAGTGTAATAAAGAGAGGACGAATCACCAACAATTAATGATTTGCCATCCTGGAATATGTGAACGTCTCTTAGAGAAACTGAACGGAGAAGATTTTTCTTACTCCAAGTTTTTCCATCATCTGAAGAGGTAAGAACTAATCCGGAATCGCCAACTGTAGCAGCATATTTTTCATTGGCTATAAAAACGGAATTCAAATTTCGTAGAACACCGCTTTCAATTTTTGTTATCTCGTTGAATTTATCTTTGATTCCTTCTGATGCGAAAAGCTGTTGGATGCTATACTTCTTATATTTATCCAATTGATTAGAGGTGATAAGAGTATTCACTTGTGTATAAACAAAGTAAGAAACTGTTATTAAGATGATTGTAAAAGCAATATATGCCGAAATTGCCAAAACTTTATATTTCTTAGATCGCGGTTCTGTCCGTTTAAAATAACTTGTAAGCTTTGCAACTTGATTATCCAGTTCTTGAACTTCGTTGAACATTTCTTCACAAGTGCTGTACCGATTTAAAGGATTTTTTTCTAAAGCTCTAAGTATAATCTTATCAACTTTTTCAGGAACGCCACTCATTTTTTCAGTAACACGCGGCGCATTTTTTTTCAAATGTGCATCCATTACTTCATATTCACTAGGAAAATCAAAAGGTGGTTCACCAATAATCATTTCATAGGCAGTGCAGCCAATCGAGTATATATCGCTACGGTTTGTAACTTCTTCACTTCGAATCTGCTCCGGACTCATATAATACACAGTGCCAATTTTCGAACCGGTTTTAGTCATGCTATTATCGAACAAAGATTTGGAAATACCAAAATCCATTATCTTCGTAATACCTTCTTTGTTCAAGATAATGTTGGAAGGTTTTATATCTCTATGGACAAATCCCTTGGAATGAGCGTAACCTATACCGAGAAGCAACTGTTTGATAATGTAGATTACATCGTATAGATTAAATCTTCCCTGCCGTTCAATAACCTTCTCCAAGCTCTCACCCTCAACATACTCCATTACTATCCCAAGAAGATTGGAGTATTCAATAAATCCATAGACAGCAACAATATTAGGATGAGAAAGTTTAGCCTGATTTTTCGCTTCGCGTTTGAATCGTTCTATAAATCGTTCGTGATCACTGCCGCTAGAGGAGTTCAGCATTTTTATGGCAATGTATCTATCCAGCTTTATATCATATGCCTTATAAACAATCCCCATTCCGCCTCTGCCAAGCACCGAGACGATTTTGTAATTATCTATTACTTTACCAATCAGGTTTTCCATATTAGCGTTTTTTTTGAATTCAATATAAGAAATTCTCTTTTTTCTTTTTAATATTAGATCAAAGAAGATTATACGTTCCTTTGATATTTCTAACCATTTAACTAATTTTGCGAGCCCATTGCAAGAACTATGCGAGACTGGCGGAATTGGCAGACGCGCTAGACTTAGGATCTAGTATCGAGAGATGTGGGGGTTCGAGTCCCCCGTCTCGCACTATCAACTATAACAAACACAATATCAACGAGGCTTTTTTGGATATCAAAGTAAATCAGCTTACGGACTCTCAACAAGAAGTTGAGGTAACATTAAATTATGACGAAATTCTTCCTGAGATTGATGAAGCTTACAAGGAAGAGAGAAAGACTATCGCAATTGATGGTTTTAGAAAAGGAAAAGCTCCTTTGGGAATGATTAAAAAACTTTTCGGTGAAGCCATTGAGTTCAAATCAAGTGAAAAAATTGCTAATAAAAAATTCTGGGACATCGTTGATCAAAAAGAACTTAAACCGATCAGCACCCCGAAGATGACGGATATTGACTTTGTCCCCGGAACAAAACTATTATTTAAAGTTAAGTACGAGATAAAACCAATACTCGAATTAAAAAATTACAAAGGGTTAGAAGTTGAGAAAACGATTTTCGTTGTTAAAGATGAGGAAGTGGAACGTGAAATAGATTTTCTTTTAAAACCCCTTCAAAAATTTGAGGTTGAAGAAAAGGTAGAAGATAGGAATTATAGAATAACTGTTAATTTACAAAGAATCGATGCTGATGGATTGCCAATGGTTGGTTCCCGCAGTGAGAATATTTTAATCGATTTGAGCGATGAAAAAGTGAATTTGCAGATTAAAGAAAATGCGCAAGGCAAAAAACTTGGAGAATCATTCGAATTCACTTTTGTTGACGAACACTTTCATGATGAAGAACTTCATAAAGAAGAGTTTAAGTATATTGCCGGGATATCAAAGATCGAAAAACTTGTTAAACCTGAGCTTACAGAAGAGGTTATCAAAAAGATTACAAAAGATAAAGCAGCAACTCCGGAAGAACTTCATTCATTCCTTAGAAAAAACATAGAAGATTACTACACCAAACAATCGGAAGAGATGTTAATAAATAACTTACTTGGTGAAGTTGTAAAGAATAATGATTTCACTCCACCACCCGGTTATGTAAGTTCAGTCCATAAAAGAATGGTTGAACTCGAAAAAGAAAATGCTAAACGTTATAAAACTACTATCTTCGATGAAAAAGCTGTTGCCGAGTACTACAAACCTAGAGCAGAGTGGAATGCCAAATGGCAGATAATTCTTGAAAATCTTGCTGTTGCAGAGAACATCAAAGTTGAAGATTCTGAATTAGAGGAACTAGCAAAAGTTGAAGCTGAGACTACCGGGATTTCAGTTGCTAAACTTGTAAAATACTACAAAGACACTAACCGGATAGAAATGCTCTTGGAGGAAAAAGTAATTAATTTCTTAAAAGAACACGCAGAAATTAAAGAAGTTGATGCTGAAGAAAAAATCAAAGAGAAGAAGGAAAAATCAAATGAAGCATAATACTCCTACCGAATCACAATTGAAAAAGAATTTTGAAATTTATAATCAGCTCGTTCCTTATGTAATTGAACAAACTGGTCGTGGTGAAAGAGGAATGGATATTTTCTCACGTTTACTGCGAGAACGAATTATTTTTTTAGGAACAGCTATTGATGATCATGTAGCAAGTATAACTATTGCACAGTTACTTTTTCTTGAAGCTGAAGATGCGGAAAAGGATATCTTTCTATATATCAACTCACCAGGTGGAAGTGTTTCAGCTGGTCTTGCTATCTACGATACAATGAAATATGTCAGATCTAAAGTATCCACTATTTGTGTCGGTTTAGCAGCAAGTATGGGAGCTGTTCTGCTAGCTGGTGGCGAAAATGGAAAGCGCTCTTCCCTTCCAAACTCGAAAATAATGATTCATCAACCTTGGATTGGCGGATTACAAGGCCAAACTACCGATATTGAAATCCATGCCAAAGAAATGATTAAAACCCGCGCGGCTCTTTATAACATACTCGTTGAGAGTACAGGCAAAACGTACGAGCAAATTGCGAAAGATTGCGACCGTGACTATTATTTGACATCGGAAGAAGCTAAGGAATATAAACTCATTGATAATATTCTTGTGCATCGCGCTTCGCCAAGTAGTGATAATTCTAAAAAATAATTTTGCTTAATTTATTAAGGGGCTACAAAGAATCGAGCCTTCTTAACTATGTAGATAACCTAAAGGGCAAACTTTTGCTTGTGCATGGAACAAGTGATCCTACTGTAGTATGGCAAAATTCACTATCCTTTGCAAAGAAATGTGCAGAATTGAATAAACCATTAGATTATTTCCCATATGTTGGTCATGGTGTTGGTGGAAAAGATGCACTCCAACTATATACAAAGATCGTAAACTACTTTTTAGATAATCTTTAATCGAAAAAATTCCTCGATCCGCCGCGGCGGATTGCTTCGAGGTTATAATCTTATAACGAAGGTCGAGAATTAAATACCTCGACCGAGTTTTATAAAAGCCCTTCCCTTTGGGAAGGGCTGGGATGGGCTTTTATTTCTTAACACAACATTTTAGGCAGAGAGCTCAAACGCTTCTTTGCCATTTTCAACTATATAATAAAATCGCTATTTTCACACTCAACAAATTAATTCTGAATTTATAAGAGACTTATATTGATCGGCGGAAAACTCGAACTCCTAAATAAACTAAATGAACTTACTGAATATGCTCAACGAGGCGATGAATTTTTACTTGAAGAGATTTGTAATTTCCTTTCAAATGAATTTGACCTTAATGCTGTTGTTCTATTCAAAGTCGACGAAAAAGGCTCTCTCGAAGTAATCGGCAAATCGGCAAACGCTAAAAACTCTTACTACAAAGGTTCAACATTCCATTGTGAAGTTTGCAAATTAGTTGTGCAAAATGTTAAATCATCTCTGAATCTTGATCCGGCATGTAAAATTCAAATCTCGGAGAACATTTTATTCGAGGGATGTCTTCTTCTCAATCTTCCCACTACTCAAAAAATGTTGGTTAAAGTTGCCCGGAAATCCGCTTTTACACAAAGTGATAAAAACTCGCTTGAGAAAGCACTGCAATTAATTTCGATGATATTATTAAGCTGGGTTGAAAACCATGGCGGTATTCGTTCTAATCAGAGCTCTATTGCAAAAATTATCTCTGATACTACTAACGAATTAAAAGCTGGTTCCAATTCAATAATCGGTTATACTACAATTCTCGCAAAAGAAAAATTAACTTCTTCTCAGCTTGAATATGTAAATGGTATTAAGAAAATCGCTCAAAATATTTTGCTTAATATGAATGATTTGAGCGAACTTTCAAAAATTGAACTAAATAATATCACGAGAAATCTTAATAAGATTGATCTTAATGCTTTTGTAAATGAAATTGTTGATATTTTTAAGAGTCGGATTGGTAAGAGAAAGGTGAATTTTGTTGTCAATATTGATAAGAAAATAAATAGCCTCATAAGTTTAGATGATCAAAAACTACGTTATGTAATTAGCAGTTTGCTTTTTGTTTCCACTACATTAACTTTGCAAGGAGAGATTGTTCTCGATCTCTCTGTTACAAAAGATAAAAAAATTAGATTCATGATTTCCGATACCGGAAAAGTCCTTGACAGTCAGACTATAGATAAGATCTTCGAGCCGTTTTCCTTATCAAAAATCGATGAATTTAAGAACTCTTCCATTACCGGTTTATTCTTAACATTAGTAAATAAATATGTGACTTATTTAGGGGGTGAAATTTCAGCTTCGAGTACGGCTGGAAAAGGTAATTCTTTTACATTCACTATCAGTGGAGAAGTGATGTCTAATCTTGAAAATAGTATTTCGCAATTACCAAAACCGACTACCCAAAATCGGGTTCTAGTTATAGAAGATGATTATGCTACATCCAAATTGTTGAATAATTATCTTACAAAGTGGGGATATGATCCGATAATTGTTAGCACTGAAGAGCAAGCTTTTAGTTTAATTAATGTTGAAAAGCTGCTAGCAATAATTTTGGACATAGAACTTCCGAACATCAACGGACTGGAATTGCTCAAGAAAATTCATGAACATCCAAATGTTAAAAACACACCTGTAATTGTCTGCTCTGTTGAACCTGAACAACAAAAAGCATTTATGATGGGCGCTGTTGAGTATTTTATTAAACCTATTAACTACAATTATCTTGTTGAAGTACTCACCAATTACAAGCTTAGAAAAAATTCTAACGTACTCTGCGTTGATGATGATTTGCCAACCTTGAATTTAATTAAGCAAGCTATTGAAGCTGCTGGTTTCATTGCTGTTGCAGAGAATATTTCTGCAAATGTAATGAATTCAATTAGTGATAAGGATATTGATCTCGCAATCGTTGATCTGGATATGCCGGCTCCCAATGGTTTTGAATTGATTAAGCTGATTAAATCAGACAAAAAATTTGCAAACCTGCCTATCATCATTTATACAGGCAAAGAGAATTACAAAGAAGATCTTTATAAGATCGAGGGATTATTTGAAGAGCTGTTAGATAAACGCTCAACCAATATTGAAGATCTTGCCGATACTATCAGCGCTATGATTAATAGGTACGAGACTCCCCCGCCACAAGAAGAAGTTAGAGCAAAACATGGCGTACTTAAAATATTATTAGCGGAAGACTACAAGCACTCTCAGATTATAGTAACACGACTTCTCAAGAAAAACGGTTTTGAAAATATTGTTGTAGTAGAAAACGGTGAAGATGCCGTGAAAATGGCAAAAGATGAAAAATTTGATGTTATCCTAATGGATATGCAAATGCCGGTTATGAATGGATTCGAAGCTACCGAAAAAATCCGCGAGTTAACGGAATATAAAGACACTCCTATAATAGCGCTTACAGCATTTGCAATGAAGGGTGATCGAGAAAAATGCTTGGAATCCGGCGCAACTGATTATATACCTAAGCCCATTGATTCAAAAGAATTTATTGATAAAGTTAAATACTACACAAATACTGTTAGTTAATATTTTATCTTCAAAAATGAATTTCGAAAAAAAGAGGTTGCCTCAAAAGATCGTTTGTCATCACGAGCGAAGCGAAGTGATCTCATCTTTTCAATATAAACAAAAGATTGCTTCGTCGTAAACTCCTCGCAATGACTGTCTATCTAACTTTTGAGACACCCTCTTTTTTTTATTAGTTGCAATAACACTTCATTCCAAATTTGATGAATTACTATTACAACCATATAACTTTTTTTATATTTGTTTCATAAATAAATCATTTCGGAGTTATTTTTGGAAAATATTCGAGTTCGTTTTGCACCAAGTCCTACCGGGTATTTGCATGTCGGCGGATTGCGTACCGCTCTATATAACTATCTATTTGCTCGCAAAAATAACGGTAAATTTATTTTAAGAATCGAGGATACAGATCGTAATCGTTATGTAGAGGGTGCCGTAGAAAATTTAATTGAAGCCCTTAAATGGTGTGGACTCGAATTCGATGAAGGTCCCAATGTCGGCGGTCAGTTTGGACCTTATATGCAATCGCAACGGCTTGATATATATCAAAAGCACGTTCATGAATTAATTGCTAATGAACACGCTTATTATTGTTTTTGCACCCCTCAACGACTTGAAACATTAAAAGAAGAACAGCAGAAGCAAAAAGTTCCTCAAGCTAAATATGATAAATTTTGCCTTGGGCTTAGCAAAAAAGAAGTTGAAGAAAGACTTGTCAATAAAACTTCATTCGTTATTCGCTTGAATGTTGAACCGAATCACAGAATTATTTTTGATGATATCGTTCGCGGAAGAGTTGAGTTTGACAGTAATAATGTTGATGATCAAGTTTTGATTAAGAGTGACGGTTATCCTACCTATCATTTAGCAAATGTTGTTGATGATCATCTAATGCAGATAAGCCACGTAATTCGTGGCGAAGAATGGCTCTCCTCTACTCCAAAACATGTATTGTTGTATGATGCTTTTCAATGGGAAAGACCAATCTTTGCCCATCTTCCCCTTCTATTGAATCCGGATCGTTCAAAATTGAGCAAACGCCAAGGTGATGTTGCAGTAGAAGATTATCGAGCAAAAGGATTTTTGAAAGATGCACTGGTGAACTTTGTTGCATTGTTAGGATGGAATGCGGGTGATGATCAAGAGTTTTATTACTTGAATGAATTGATCGAAAAATTTTCACTCGAACGGGTGAACAAATCCGGTGCAGTATTCGATCTTGAAAAATTAAGTTGGTTGAATGCTGAACATCTTCGTAAAAAAACTACTGAAGAGATATTAAAATTCTTAAAAGGTGAAATTCTCAATTCTCAATTCTCAATTCTCAATTTAAGTGACGCTTATCTGTCACTTGTTATTGCTGCAATGAAAGAACGTGTTTCTTTTGTTAAAGAATATCTTACAAAGTCTCCTTACTTTTTTGAAGCACCCAAAGAATACGAGGAAACAGCCATACAAAAAAATTGGAACCCCGAAACACCCGTACAACTTAATAAATTACTCGATGCCTTCGCGTTATTAGAAAATCCGACAAAAGAAGATTATGAACACACACTTGCAAAAGTTGCTGAAGACTTGAATATTGGGAAAGGAAAACTCATTCATCCTTTACGCTTAGCTGTTTCAGGTATGAGCACCGGTCCCGGAGTTTTTGATATTGTTGTAATTTTAGGAAAGGATGAAGTCTTAAAGAGAATCCAGACTGCACTGGAGAGAATCAAGTAACTTTATGGAAGAGTTTTAAGGATAGGATAACTTACCGTAAATGTAGTGCCTCCTTTTTTGGAGGAGGTAAAAGCGATCGTTCCGTTCAAGTAGTGTTCAGTTAAAAATTTCATGCTATATAATCCTAAACCTCTACCAGCCCCTTTTGTTGAAACAGAGCGATTGAAAAGTTGAGACTGAATATCGACAGGAATAAATGCCGGATTATGGACAGAAAAAATGACTTTATCGGTAATACTCTGACTGGTCAAAGTAATACTTTCACCCGGGTTCGAAGCTTCTATTGCATTCTTAAGCATGTTTCCAATTACTCTGCTCAATAGTGTTTCATCACCAGTGAATTGAATATTTTGACTTTCTTCAGAAATTTTAATGGAACGAGATTCAAAAAAATCAGATTGGTTATAAGTTTCTGTAATCTTTTTAAGAAAATCTAATGAACTGATCGTCTGAATGTTCAACCGGATTTTACTCTTCTCACTGGTTATAAGATGTTTATGAGTATTAATTTCATCAATTATTCTCTTGGATATTTCTCCAAACATCCTGATGAAATTTTGACGCTCTGCTTCTCCTAAATCTTCATCATTAATCACCTCTACAAGATTGACAAGATTTCCAGCGGTGTTAATTATATCGTGGAAAAAAATCCGCTCAATTTGCTTTCTCTCTGTAATGTCTTCAAATATTCCTACACCACCGCTTATTACTCCATCATCTAAAATGATAGGGGCAAAATTTACACGCACTGGTGTAATCTTTCCGGATGTTTTCGAAATAAAATCACCTTCGTAGTGACCCACGGTACCGGAAAGAGCATTCTCAATTGCAGAAACGAGTTGTATATCAATTACTTCTTTAAGGGGCTCATTGATTATTTTTTCTTTTTTAGTATCAATTATGGTCGTGAAATTTTCGTTACAAGTAGTAATTTTTCCAACCGAATCGAAATGAAGAATACCTAAGGGGACGTTTGAAAAAAGCAACCGGTACTTTTCTTCACTCTCATGTAAAGCAACTTGAGTATGCTTAAGATCCGAGATCAATTGAGCTATTGTGTCGAGCTCTTGAATTGTCCCCGGATTCAATTCATTTTCTGAATTGATAATTTCTTTAACGTTTGCCGATGTTATTTTTCCTAACGAATGATTAAGCATAAGAATAAAAATTAATTCTATATTTTTTAGATTAGGGCAGAATTAGTCTCCCCTCTTAATTAGATTTTCCCCAACTATCCTTCAAAGTAACGGTTCGGTTGAATACTAATTTTTCATCAGTTGAATCTCTTGTATCAACACAAAAATACCCATGACGCTCAAACTGAAAACGATTTCCAGGTTTTGAATCCTTCAAGAAAGGTTCGATTAATGCATTTGGCAATATTTCGAGCGAATCTGGATTCAGAAAATCCAAAAAACCTTTTTCTTTGTCGGCATCAGGCGCTTCAACTGTAAAAAGACGATCGTACAAACGAACTTCGGCTTTAATGGTATGTTCTGCAGAAATCCAATGAATTGTTCCTTTCACTTTCTTTTTACTGGTCCCGATTCCACTTCTTGTATCAGGATCGTAAGTGCATCTCAGTTCAATAATTTCCCCATTTTCATTCTTCAGAACCTCTTCACACTTGATTATATATGCGTAGCGCAAACGTACCTCACCTCCGGGTACTAAACGATGAAACCCTTTCGGAGGATTTTCCATAAAGTCTGTTTGTTCAATATAGATCTCGCTTGTAAAAGGAATTATGCGCGTTCCCATGGAAGTATCTTCGGGGTTATTTATTCCTTCAAGCGCTTCATTGCCGGAATAATTTGTTATCACTACTTTTAACGGACGTAGGACTGCCATAGCGCGCTGAGTATGCTTATTTAAGTCATCACGCAATGCATATTCAAGAAGTGCGATATCAGTTAGCGCATCACGCTTAGCAACGCCAATTATCTCTGCAAAATTTCTGATGGCTTCCGGTGTGTATCCTCTTCTTCTAAATCCGCAAATAGTTGGCATGCGCGGATCGTCCCATCCATCAACATAATTTTCTTTTACAAGTTGTAAAAGCTTTCGTTTGCTCATCACCGTGTAGCTTAGGTTGAGCCTGGCAAACTCAATTTGCTGCGGATGATGGATTCCAAGTTCAGTAAGAAACCAATCATATAGCGGCCTGTGGTTTTCAAATTCCAGTGTACATATAGAGTGGGTGATTCCTTCGATCGAATCTTCCAAGCCGTGTGCCCAATCATATGTTGGATAGATGCACCACTTGTTGCCTTGACGATGATGTTCATCATGAACAATACGGTACATGATTGGATCTCGCATGTTGAAGTTTGGTGAAGCCATATCAATTTTTGCTCGTAACGTTTTTGAGCCGTTAGGAAATTCTCCTTTGCGCATTCGTTCAAACAGATTAAGATTTTCTTCAACGCTTCTATTGCGATGCGGTGATTCTTTACCGGGTTCAGTTAATGTGCCGCGGGTTGAACGAATTTCATCCGCATTAAGATCATCAACATAAGCTTTCCCTTTTTTGATTAGTTGAACTGCCCATAGATACATCTGTTCAAAATAATCTGAACCGAAGAAAATTCTATCTTCAAAGTTACCGCCAAGCCATTTTACGTCCTCAATGATTGAATCAACATATTCCTGTTCCTCTTTTTCCGGATTCGTATCATCAAAACGAAGATTGAATTTTCCCTTATAGTCTCTCGCAATTCCATAATTCAGACAGATAGATTTGGCATGACCTATATGTAAATAGCCATTCGGTTCAGGTGGAAAGCGTGTATGAACATTTCCATTCCATTTATTGGTTTTCAAATCTTCATCGATGATTTCATAAATGAAATTTTTGGATTTTATTGATTCGGTTGAGTCGTCAGTAATGTTTTTAGTATTGCTCATACTTTCTCTTAAATAATTTCAGTGCAAAATTACATAATTAGTCATCAGTGCTCAAATATTTAAGTCAAATTGGTTAAATGAACTTTGTTTGTTCTTTTTCTAATTGAAACCAATATATCATCCCTAAAGGGATTTTAATTGTAGGTGGTATTTATTGCTATAAATATTTCATCCCTAACGGGATTTGCAATATAAAATCCCAGAGGGATTAGATATTTATAGGAAAAATGAACAAAAAAAGAATGAAATCCCTTTAGGGATGATATATAAAACCCATATTTTGTTATATGAACGACGCAATTGTTCAAATTTCTATTGGAGAATTTTTTATTAAGCTGACGTCTATGCGCTTTCGCGGGAATGACAAACGCAGCAAGCTTCGGGGTATTGAACCCACCCCAAATAAAGGAATTGCGAGTAGAATCAAAAAGAGAAAATTTGATGCAGAGTTAACACAATTATTCTACCCAGGAGACTAAAGTTGTAGAAGAAAAATAGGCTTAAGAATTTAAGGATGACTAGGTGAGAATGTTTAAATCGCTTATTAAATAATATGTAATGAGCATCGCCGGTTGAAGGTGGTATTTTTATCGTTTTTATTAGAATCTGACATCTGCTAGATCTAACTTATTTACATACTAACGCTCCGGTAGCCGCGCGATGCTCCAAATTACTGCAAGTATTGTTTCTGATCTTTCTGTTTCTTTATTAAATACAATTTATAAAATCTGCCGGTAAAGAACACTATCGCCAAAATAATAAATATTACTATTAGGTTAGTCAGCATAAACTTGATAATAATTTCCTATTCGTCTTCTACCTATATTCTCGGTAGGAGGATCGATCTTTTCATTTCCAGATTCAAGTCTGCGCTTGTTCATTTGATCCCAGAGTTCATCAGTTCTTCTTGAGGCTGGTTCTAAAAACTATCTTTTGTAAAATTTTAACGCCGAGAACCTACCTGCCGGTAGGCAGGCGCAAAGAATAAGCAAAGTCCGCAGAGAATATTTGGGCATCCTCCATAGGAGTCCTTCGGACATCACTTTGTGAGAAGTTTTTAGAACCACCCTTAATTCTTCATTTGACATGTATCCATTTGCAATCTAAATAAATTCGATTATTTCTTCAAATTAATTTATGCTATCGAAATTTGATTCCATCAATCATTTATATAAATTTGCGCTCACAAAAAATGCTTGTTAGATGCCGAAGTGGCGGAATTGGTAGACGCGCTGGACTCAAAATCCAGTGAGGCTTAAACCTCGTGCCGGTTCGAGTCCGGCCTCCGGTACAAAATAAAAAACCCGATCTCTTTTAGAAATCGGGTTTTATTTTTGTCTAAATACTCTTTACTAAAATCTATATTACTTCCCTTTGGCTCTTTCAACCATTGGTCTCTTGTCTTTATCACGGTTAAGTTTTTCAATAATAATATCAGCTTCTTTCGGTGGTACGTTAAAGAACGAAAACGCATCGGAGATTTGAATTCCGGTAACTTTACCCGGATCCACATTAGCTTTCTTCTTAAGCATATTCAATAATTCTTTTGGAGTCAGATCATCTTTCTTACCACGTGCAAGAAACATACGCGCTTTTCCTTTATCGCTGTCGAATCTGCCCCTTCCTTCGGATTTATCGCCACGTTCGGATCTATCGCTCCGTTCAAATCTGCTTGGACGTTCTGATCTTTCACCACGCTCGGATCTATCACTGTGTTCAAATCTGCTTGGGCGTTCGGATTTTTCACCTCGTGATGAAAAATCTCTTTTACCTCTGGATCTATCTCCGTCGCGGGAATACTCTTTTCTTCCCATCGGTCTGTCGTCTCTCTTATCAAACGATCTTCTTCCTTCGAAGAGGTCGTGAATCTTTGCGTAATTCTCTTCTTCAAGTTCGTTTTGATAAGTGTACTTGATCAATGCTGCAACAACATCTTCGGGATTATGATTTTTTATCATTTCCTTTGCAAGAGAAGCATAATTATGAGCAACACCTACTTCCATCATCGATCTCAATTCTCCAGCAATTTTTTCTTTCTTAAAATTGATTACATCTTTTATAAGCGGAATTCTTTGCTTACGAATCTCGGTTTGTGTAAAATTTTTGATGAACATAAGTTTGCGGTGCTCTTCTGGAGAGATGAAAGTAATTGCTGTTCCCTCTTTACCGGCGCGTCCTGTTCTTCCAATTCTATGAAGATATGACTCCGGATCTTGAGGAAGCGCATAATTGATAACATGTGTCAGATCATCAATGTCGAGACCTCGAGCGGCAACATCTGTAGCAATTAATACGTTTATTTTTTTGTTTCTAAACTTAGTTAAAATCTTCTCACGCACGTTTTGGGAAATATCACCGTGTAATCCTTCAGTATCATATCCTCTATCAGATAGTTTTGAAGTTACATGATCAACATCATGCTTAGTTCTACAAAAAACCAATCCATAGAATTCTACTGTTGTGTCAATGATTCTGCACAATGCATCTAACTTATCGGATTCTTTCACCTCGTAGTAAATTTGCTCGGTAAGTTCTGTAGTTTCTCCGGAGTGTTTTGTTTTAATAATTTCACGCTTGCCCATATATTTTTTTGCAAGTGTTGCTATTCTTTCCGGCATGGTTGCAGAGAAAAGTAAAGTTCTTCTGTTTGGATTAGTTCTGCCCAGAATATCTTCGATATCGTCAACGAACCCCATATTAAGCATTTCATCAGCTTCATCCAGTACAACAAAGGAAACTTCAGAAAGAGACATGCTTTTTTTGTTCAGAAGATCAATCATACGTCCGGGAGTGCCGACAACTATATCAACACCTTTCTTTAATCTTCTCAATTGCGTATCATAAGATTGCCCACCGTAAATCGGTGCTGCATGAATATTTTTATTCCCGCGCAGGGAATTGAATTCTTCAGCAACCTGAATTGCAAGTTCGCGGGTGGGTACAAGCACCAGCGCTTGAAGATGCCCCGCTCTCGTTTGTAATTGTTCGATAATCGGAAGTGCAAATGCAGCAGTTTTCCCGGTGCCTGTTTGCGCCTGACCGATAAGATCAATTTTATTCTCTAGGATTAGAGGAATTATTTTTTTTTGAATTTCTGTTGGTTCTTCGAATCCTTTCATATGAATTGCATGAAGTGATTCTTCCGATAGTCCTAATTCTTTGAAACTGTTGTTAATCATAACTTTTATTTCTCTCAATAATTTAAATTCTCATTCGAAAACAAGAATACGTTGATAAATGAAATCGAACGAGAAAGTTTTTTTAGCAGTTCTCTGCTCGATATATTCTGCCACTTTTTCCAATCTTTTTGGAATAGCCAGAATCTTTTCTTGTGCTTTGGAAGCCAATTCATTCAAATCTGTGATAACTTTAATTGTATCCAATACATTACTTTTTTCCTTCGGAAGGATAATCTCCATATCTAACCTTTCAATGTGAAAATATTATCGGACTGATTTCTTCTTTGACAATAGACATTGCGGCTCTCGCAGAGCTTATTTGATGGGTTATAGTGAGAAATACAAAACCTATTTCGGGTTATCTCTGTAGTATTTAAAAAATCCTAATATGAATATAGACTAAATCGCACAGATATCACAGAAAATTTCATTTCGAGATTAATCGTTTTTGTAATATTTTTGTAACGATTTTTCTTCTGAATTTCCTATACATCGAAGCACTCTGTTATAAATAAGCGGGAGATTGATAATTTGGATAAGGACAGGTTACTTGAAGCGGCTAAGAGCGGAGATTTTATCAGCAGTATTTATAACTATTGTGACCGCTGGTGCGAAAAATGTAAGTTCACTGAAAAGTGTTTAAACTTCCGGATGATTGATAATAAGATCAAATCACAAAATAGCAATGGAAATACGAACGAACCCATTAACAATATCGAAGATTCCTTGAAACTTGCTATGGAATTGATTCAAGACATCACGAAAGAACTCAACGTTAAAATTAATGATTCGGAAGAAAAAGAGATTCAGAATGAACAGAAACGCATTGATACTAAAATTAAAGAGAACAGTATCATCCGACAGTGCAGAAGATACTCGAAAGCAGTGAATGATTTTTTGAATGATAATAGTTTATACTTCGGCAAAATTCTGGGCTGCGAAATTTTATCAGGAGATGATTCGATTTCAAAAGAGAAAGAGGCTGTTGAAATTATAATGTGGTATAATTATATGATCGAGGTAAAGTTTGCAAGAACGCTTCACGGATATTATTCTAAGTTAGATGAAGAGGATGACAATTATGATTATGACGACAAGCTAGTATCCGCAAGGATAACTATCTATTCTATTGACCGGTTAATGGCAGCGTGGTATTTCATCTATACCACCTACTCGACATATGAAGAAAATGCCAAAGATTTTTTAGTTATGCTCGCTAAAATAAAGAACGAAATAGAGCAATTCATACCGGAGGTTGTTGCATATAAGCGACCCTATTTTGATTGACTTGTATTGTCAATTCAAACCCCCGCATGTAAGAATAAATGGTTTTTAACTAACTCGCTGCTTCCGACTTAAATTTAGAAATTGGTGTGACAAAGGTTGTCACGATGCATCAATATTTTTATTCCACAAATATTTCTTGGTTTCACTGACTATTATTTTATGTAACATGATCAATGAAATTAAATTTGGAATTGCCATTAATCCATTTGTGATATCGGCAAATGTCCAGACAATATTTAACGAAATTACTGAACCGACAAAAACAGCTACTACCCATAAATATCTATAAGGTAAAATTGCCTTTGTCCCTATCAAATACTCTATTGCTTTTTCGCCGTAGTAAGACCATCCGAGTATTGTTGAGAAAACAAAAGTCAAAAGTCCAACGGTTAATATAATCGGTCCGATATAAGGTATATCTGCAAAAGCTGATTTTGTAAGAACTGCGCCATTCAAACCTTTTGTCCATTCATATGAGTTCACAATCACAACGCCGGTGAAAGCGCAGACAACTACTGTATCCCAGAAAGTTCCGGTTGAAGAAACAAGCGCTTGACGAACGGGATTTTTAGTTTGAGCCGCAGCAGCAACTATCGGTGCACTTCCAAGTCCGGATTCATTGGAAAATAATCCGCGCGCTATTCCGTATCGAATAGCTTCTTTCATACCGGCACCCATGAATCCTCCAATTACTGCGTGCCCGCTAAATGCGCTCTCAAAAATTAAGGCAAGTGTTTGCGGTACTGTTGAATAATTAATGAATAAGAGAATGATACAACCGAGTATATAGAATATTGCCATGAACGGAACCAAATTTTCACAAACTTTTGCTATGGATTTTATTCCGCCAATTATTACAAAAGCTGTGAGTACAGCAAGGATTAATCCGGTAATCCAGTAAGAAATCCCGAACGAATCACTAACCATATGAGAGATCGAGTTGGCTTGAACCATATTTCCAATTCCAAAAGCAGAAACAGATGTGAAAGCAGCAAATAATATTGCCAGCCACTTCATGTTCAATCCGCGCTCCAACACATACATCGGTCCGCCAGCCATTAATCCATTTTTTGTTGTGACTCGATATTTGACTGATAGTAACGCTTCAGAATATTTAGTGGCGATACCAAATACACCTGTTAGCCACATCCATAAGACAGCACCGGGTCCGCCTGCGGCAATTGCTGTTGATACGCCAACAATATTCCCGGTACCAATTGTAGCAGCGAGTGCAGTAGTGAGAGCACCGAATTGACTGATGTCTCCTTCCCCTTCTTTATTTTTACTTAGAGAAATCTTAATTGCTTTTCCGATGAAGCGCTGAATAAATCTTAATCTGAATGTGAGAAATATGTGAGTACCGAATAAAAGGATAAGAAGTGGATAGCCCCAAACAATATCACTTATTTGTGTAAGTATGTTTTCAAGTTGTTGCATTGAATTTTCTCCTTTTGAAAATAGTATTCTAGAAAAACGTATTATGGATGGTAAACAATATTAGAGCCAACCCACGTTTTACCTTTATTGAAATCAACATATATAATTCTCACGCTCATCAATTCAATCGAGCGATTCCTTTGTAACATCACAATCACTCCGGCTCCGGCAAATGAATACAACGGTTTCAAAACATAATTCTCTAGATCATCGGTGTATCTGCTTAGTCCATCAACAGCATAACTGTATGCCTTATAGTAATTCTTTGTTTCTAAAAATATTTTTGTGATTTTCTAATATGCTAAAATTATTTCGTGCTCGTGTTCTTGATTTTGCTCGATTTTGGAGCGATCATGATTACGAACATGAGCATGATCACGGATAACATCTAAAATTATTTCGTGCTCGTGTTCTTGCTCGGTTTTTCAGCGATCACGATTAAGATCATGAGCATGATCACGATTATACAATTTCAGCCAATCTGAGATAGATACGCTGGAAACATTTCTTTCCACCACTTCCAATCGTGTCCGGTCTTTCCGCGAATATCCAACCAATGATTAATCCCTTTTGATCCCAGTATATCGGATAGACGTTTGTTGTCATCAAGACAATAATCCCCTTCACCAATCCCAAGAACAATTTTCATTTTTTTTATTTGATCGAGATACCAATCATCATACAGGTTGGGTAAATAATCGGGTGGATTGTTGAAATAGCAATTATCATCATAATAACCCATGATAAATTGTTTGATATCAAAAGCACTTCCCATAGAGAATAAATATCCAACTTTATCCGGATGACGGAAAGCAATATTTGCGGCATGATAACCGCCAAAACTGCATCCTGCAACACAAACATTAGCTGCAGCTGTTTCAAACTTGGCAAATTCAACTACATCATTGAGTATTAATCGTTCATATGCCAGGTGAGTCTTCACGCGATCGGCGGGATGTATACCGTAGTTATACCAGCTTTCTCCATCAATTCCATCGGGACAGTAAATTTTTATTTTACCTTGATCAATTAGCTGAGATGCGGAATCTATTAAACCAAAATCTTTGCTCTGGTAATATCTTCCCTTAGAAGTCGGGAAAAGAATTACGGGATAGCCGGCATGTCCAAATACAAGCATTTCGAAATCACGACTTAGATATTGCGTGTACCATTTGTGATAATGTTCTTGCATTAATCTTAGTGTATTGTTGGATTGATTAATCTTGGATTGAATATAAATAAGGAATGATGAAATTGCTAAGAAGATAAGCAGTAAAGACTCGCCGCGGCGAGTCTTTACACAAAATAAAAAAGCCACCAGACTCATTAGAATCCGATGGCTTGCAAACATGTTTAGGGTTATTTAAGCTAGATTTTTAAAACTCTGTAACATCTTCATATAGTTTGCGCGTTCAAATGCTGCCGGTTCTGCAACAGATTTCTGACTCATACTTCCCTTCATCAATGAAATAGAGTCATATTCTTTTTCGAGCATCCACTGTTTTATTCCGTCAACCATTTCTTTAATTCTTCCAACGCCATTCATCAAAAATTCAGAAGCTATCATTGCAACATCACCGCCTGCCATCATAACTTTAATTACATCTTGAGGTGTATGAATACCACTTGTGGCGGCAAGACTTGCTTTCACATTTCCGTGAAGAATTGCTATCCAACGTAAAGGTAATCTCATTTCCCAATTAGTACTAAGTACTAAATTTGGTACAACTTCGAGTTTATCTAAATCAAAATCCGGCTGATAAAATCTATTGAACAATACTAATGCATCAGCTCCGGCATCGTCTAATTGTTTTGCCATATTAGACATTGATGTGAAGAAAGGGCTCAATTTAATAGCAACGGGAATTTTCACATTCTTTTTAACTTCTTTTAAAACATCTACATACTTTTTTTCGATTTCAGCACTCGGTGTCATCGGGTTTGTGGGAATGTAATAAACATTCAGTTCTATCGCATTAGCTCCAGCTTGTTCGATATTTTGTGCATATTTTACCCAACCGCCTGCACTAACACCATTCAAACTTCCGATGATAGGGATATCCACTGCTTTTTTTAAATTAGCGAGATGATCGAGATACTGATATGGTGTAAGATGAAATTCTTCCGGTTCAGGGAAATAACTTGCGGCTTCGGCATTACTATCAGTGTGATAAGACCGATAATGATCTAACTCTCCGGATTCATGTGTAATCTGCTCTTCAAACAAAGAATAAACCACTACTGCAGAAGCGCCGGCATCTTCCATTGCTTTTACTGTATCAACACTTTGAGATAACGGTGACGCCGAAGCCACTACCGGATTCTTCAGTTTAAGTCCCATATATGTTGTTGATAGATCCATATTAACTCCTATATTTTAAAATTCTGAGACTCGCAAAGCGAGATGTCCGAAGGACTCCTCCGGAGAAGAATCTCAATGAGTAAATTATATCCTTCGCTTCGCTCAGGATTAAAATTAATTATCTTTTTTCTCTCCATCATTAACAACTTGCATCTCTGACATCTGTTCGTAGAATTTCCATTTCTTAAGAACTTCCGCTTGACCTAACTCTAACAGATGCTTAGCTTCTTTTGGATGAGATTTCGTCAACATCTTATATCGTGTTTCGGTATAGATGTAATCTTCGAGTTTAATTTTTGGAGCTTTTGAATCCAGCTTCAAAGGATTTTTACCTTCTTTTACATTTGCGGGATTATATCTGAATAAAGGCCAGTGCCCGCTATCAACCGCGAGTTTATGACTTTCCATTCCCTTAGCCATATTGATACCATGAGCAATACAATGGCTGTAAGCGATTATCATTGAAGGACCATCATATGCTTCGGCTTCAAGGAATGCGCGCAGTGTCTGAGCATCATTTGAACCCATTGCAACTTTTGCCACATAGACAGTTCCATAAGTCATTGCCATCATTGCAAGATCTTTCTTAGCAGTAGTTTTACCAGCCGCTGCAAATTTAGCAACAGCGCCAAAGCTGGTTGATTTAGACATCTGTCCGCCGGTGTTGGAATAAACTTCAGTATCAAGAACAAGAATGTTTACATTCTTTCCTGAAGCCAATACATGATCAAGTCCGCCGTAACCAATATCGTATGCCCAACCGTCACCGCCAATAATCCAAACAGATTTTTTAACAAGATAATCAGCAACTTCTAACAACTTAGAAGCGTCTTTTGATATTATATTTTCAAGTTTCTTCTTCAATTCAGAAACGCGTTCTCTTTGTTCGTAAATACCCGATTCATCTTTTTGATTTGCATTTAAAAGCGCATCAATGAATTCTTTACCAAGATCATCAGAAAGTTTTGCAAGTAACTCTTTTGCGAATTCTGATTGTTTATCAATCGAAAGTCTCATACCCATTCCAAACTCAGCATTATCCTCGAATAAAGAATTAGCCCAAGCCGGACCGCGTCCATCTTTATTTTTTGACCAAGGAGTGGTAGGTAAATTTCCGCCATAAATTGATGAACATCCGGTAGCGTTTGCAATTACAGATCTATCACCGAATAATTGCGACACCAATTTAACGTAGGGAGTTTCTCCGCAACCTGAACAAGCGCCGCTAAACTCAAATAAAGGTTCTTGCAACTGCTGGGCTTTTATCACTGCTGTATTGATTAATCGTCTATCGAGTTCAGGTAATTCAAGGAAGTAATCGAAGTTTGCACGCTCTTGTTCTCGTATCGGAATTTGCGGAACCATGTTAAGTGCTTTGAGTTTTGTTTCTTTTTTATTTTTAGCCGGACAAACTTCAACGCACATTTCGCAGCCGGTACAATCTTCTACCGCAGTCTGAATTGTGTACGCGTATCCTTCCGGAAATTCTTTTCCTTTGGCTTCCATCCATTTGAACGTTGCCGGTTTATTCTCCACAAATTTTTTGTCGTACACTTTTATTCTAATTGCAGCATGAGGACAAACCATAGCGCACTTTCCGCATTGAATACACCATTCGGAATCCCAAGCCGGAACTTCGAGCGCAATGTTTCTCTTCTCCCATTTCGTTGTTCCAACAGGGAAAGTTCCGTCAATTGGCATCTCGCTTACTTTAACACCATCGCCTTTTCCTTCCATCATCTTGCTAAGGGTAGAACGTACAAAGTCTGGTGCTTTGGAAGAAACGATTTCTGGAATTTGAATTGTACTTGTAGCTTTTGCAGGAACATCTATCTTGAACAAATTTTCGAGAGTTTCATCAACGGCTTCATAATTTTTCTTAACGATCTCTTCACCCTTGGCGCCGTATGTTTTCTTAATTGATTTCTTAATCTGTTCAATTGCTTCATCTTTTGGTAATATTTCTGAAATCGCGAAGAAGCAAGTCTGCATAATTGTATTAACTCTACTTCCCATTCCGGTTTTGTTCGCAACAGCGTAACCATCAATAACGTAGAAGTTTAATTTCTTATCAATGATCTGCTGCTGCACTCTGATTGGCATCTTGTCCCAAGTTTCATCTGTGCTGAAAGGACTATTAAGTAGGAAAGTTCCACCCTCCTCAATGTTTCCAAGTACATCAAATTTTTCAAGAAGTCCAAATGTATGGCAGCCTACAAATTTTGCTGTCTGAATCAAATAAGTTGAGTGAATCTGTTTCTTTCCGAATCTTAAGTGAGATACTGTAGTTGAACCGGATTTTTTAGAATCGTAAACGAAATAACCCTGTGCGTAATTTTCAGTTTCTTCACCAATGATCTTAATAGAATTCTTATTTGCACCAACGGTTCCATCCGCGCCTAATCCATAGAATAAACAGCGAACAACTTCCGGTCCTTCTGTCGTAAAGTTTGCATCATAATCAATACTGGTGAAAGTCACATCGTCAGTTATTCCAACTGTAAAATGATTTTTAGGTTCAGCTTTTTTCATGTTGTCAAATACACCTTTTACCATCGCAGGCGTAAATTCTTTTGAAGAGAGACCGTAACGTCCTCCTACAATTTTAGGCATCTTTGCAAATGGAGGAGTATTTGTACTCATTGCCTCTGCAATTGCGGCAACTACATCGAGATACAAAGGTTCACCGAGTGAGCCGGGTTCTTTTGTTCTATCAAGAACAGTAATGGTTTCAACTGTTTTCGGAAAAGCTGCGAGCAGATGTTTTGCAGAGAATGGACGGTACAATCTAACTTTAATGATACCAACTTTCTCTTCCATTTTTTGTGTTAAATACTCAGCAGTTTCTTCTGCAGCTTCAGCGCCGGAACCCATGAGTATAATAACGCGCTTTGCATCCGGAGCGCCGTAATAATCAAACAAATGATATTGGCGGCCTGTAATTTGAGCAAACTTATCCATTGCATTCTGTACGATATCCGGGCATGCATCATAAAATTTATTAACTGTCTCTCTTCCTTGGAAATAAACATCAGGATTCTGAGCTGTACCGCGTATTGATGGACGATCGGAGCTCAACGATCTTTCTCTAAATTCTTTTACTTTTTCATCGTCAATCATCGCGCGTATATCATCATCGGTCAGTTCTTCCATTTTCATAACTTCAGCCGAAGTTCTGAATCCATCAAAGAAATGAATGAAAGGAATTCTTGATTCAAGTGTAGCTTTATGAACAATTGCAGCAGTATCCATAACCTCTTGAACTGAATTAGATGCAATCAACCCAAAACCCGTTTGACGCGTAGCCATCACATCACTATGATCGCCAAAAATAGAAAGAGCCGCAGCAGCAATTGAGCGCGCACTTACATGAAAAACTGTAGGAGTTAATTCGCCGGCAATTTTATACATGTTCGGAATCATCAAGAATAAACCTTGAGATGCAGTGAAGGTTGTAGTCAAAGCACCAGTTTGAAGGGCACCATGAACAGCACCGGCAGCTCCACCTTCACTTTGCATTTCTGTCACACCTGGAACAGTTCCCCAAATATTCTTAATACGATTTGCCGACCATGCATCGGACAATTCACCCATTGTTGAAGATGGTGTTATGGGATAGATAGCAATAACCTCGCTCACACGATAGGCTACGTGAGCAGCTGCCTCATTTCCATCAATAGTTATTTTTCTTCTTTCCATTTATTCCTCAGATTTATATTAAAATATAATTTTTGTATTAAAACCAACCTCGTTGTTCAAATATCTTGCCATACGAGATAGTGTTTTACCCTTTGAATAGACCACTTTTCACAACTTTCAGTCGAAATAAATTATAAAGTTCCTTTTTTTAGAAAAAGGTCGTTAATAAATCTTATTTATAAGAAATTTTGAAAGCGAGTGCAATAATAGATATTCGATAGGAGAAAATAAAGACGTGTCTGTCTATATATTTTGCTTTGAAAGAAAGTTGCTTATCGAATTGTATTTGTGAGTTTTATATGTAGAGAAAAACTTAGATCATAAAATCATTTCATGGAAAAAATATTACATGAACAACGCATTGACAAATTCTTCCGGGTCAAATTCTTGCAAATCTTCTATTCCCTCTCCAATCCCAATATACCGAATCGGAATTTTTTTCTCGGAAGCTATTTGCAGAACAGAACCACCTTTAGCAGTCCCGTCAAGTTTGGTTATTATAACTCCAGTTAGATTGGCGAATTTGTTAAACTCTTCAAATTGTCTAATAACATTTTGACCCGAATTTCCATCTACTACTAGAAGACATTCATGAGGTGCTCCAGGGAGTAAATTAGAAATAACTCCGATAATTTTATTCAGTTCTAACATGAGGTTTTTATTATTGTGTAGTCTTCCGGCTGTGTCTATGAGTACAATATCATAATTCTTTGATAAAGCAGATTGAACGGTTTCGTAAACAACAGCAGAAGGATCTTTTGAGATGTCTTCGATTAAATCAACTCCGGCTTTAGTTGCCCAGCTCTTAAGCTGATCATTTGCAGCTGCGCGGAAAGTATCGGCTGATCCGATGATAACTTTTTTACCTTTAGATTTATACTTGTGGGCTAATTTCCCGATTGTCGTGGATTTTCCAGAACCATTAATCCCTATGATGAGAATTACTTGTACCTTATTCAAAGGTATATTTGAGTTATCTCTAAAATCCCGAGATTGTGGTGGAATAAGTTTAAGAAGTTCGTTTTTTAGTATCTCTTTAATTTTCTCCAGCGTCCTGTCTTGTTCCTTGAATAGAGAGGATTTAGCGTTGTTAATTAATTGTTCTGTAAGCCCGCTTCCAAGATCGCTGCTAATTAGTATTTCTTCTAAATCCTCTAATGTTCCTTCATCAATCTTAGCTTTTCTAGTTATAACCTCAGAAATTTTTGTTGCAATACTTTCTCGGGTTCTGGTTAATCCATCTTTTAATTTTTTGAGGTTAGAAAATAGTTTCATTTTTTTTCCAGTGTAATATTTCAAATGCTCGAATAGAATATCCAATAAGTGAAGCAAAGCATAAGACTAAGCTAGTGATCATAACTCCTTGATATAAAACACTTAAGTGATTTAGCTGAAGCAAAGTAATGATAATAAAGACACCAATAGAGAATACTGTAATTTTACCCAGACGATTTGAGGGCAGTACCTTCCCTGCCTTTTTCTTAATCAGTAATCCACCGCTAAAAATGAATACATCCCGGAAGATCACGACCCAAAAATAGAACGGCGGGATCATATCCATCGTGAAAAGATTGAATACGATAAATGCAATAAGAATCTTATCAGCCAATGGATCTATTATTTTGCCGAGCTCAGATATTTGATTAGTTTTTCTAGCAACATATCCATCCAAAATATCTGAGAAGAATGCAATCATAATTACAAACAGAATGTAATATCTATAATCGTTGTCAACACGCATAAGGTCGAATAGATAGATAAAAGGAATGAACAAGAGTAACCTGAATAGGCTGATGAGATTTGGTAATAGATATATTTCCTTTAATAATTTTTTCATGCTCTTGCCAAGAATTCTCTCAAAATCAATTAATCTTCATAAACATTTTTAGTGATTAACTTATCAATTGCCACCGGATAATCACCGGAAAAACAAGCTGTACAAAATTTATCCGGTGTGTGATCAACCATTGCTTCCAACAACTCATCAATTGACAAGTATTCTATGCTATCCACCTCAAGATATTTTCTTATCTCTTCGATATTAACATCAAATTTGTAGGCTATCAATTCTTCTTTTGAAGGGAAATCCATTCCATAATAGCATGGACTGATAATTGGCGGTGAAGAAATTCTTAAATGAATTGCTTTTGGATTGGCTTCCCTTAATAACTTAACCAATTGTTTGGAAGTTGTACCCCTCACTATTGAGTCGTCAATCAACACAACAGTTTTATCCTCAAGAACACCTTTAACAGTGTTAAATTTTATCTTTACACCAATCTCTCTTGCACGCTGGCCTGGAATAATAAATGTTCTACCAATATAGTGGCTTCTGATTAATCCAATTTCAAGTTTAGAAGGGACACCCTGCTTAACTAGTTGTGCTTGATATCCGATTGCAGCTGTGTTTGAACTATCGGGAACGCTGATAACAATGACTTTTTCCCCATCATTATCAACAACGGGATGTTTCTGTGCAAGCACTTTGCCTAACTTTCTTCTCATCTTATCGACGTTTGCACCAAAAACTCTACTATCCGGTCTTGAAAAATAGATATACTCGAAGATGCAATGCTTTGTTGGAAATAGTCTCTCATGAATTCTGAAAGATTTTACTTCATTTGATTGTGTCACTTCATTATCAATAACAACCATTTCGCCGGGCTCAATATCTCTTACATACTGTGCCGAATTAATATCGAGCGCACATGTTTCGGATGTAATTATAAATGATTCATGGATTTTCCCAATACATAGCGGTCGGAAACCATGAGGATCTCTCGCAGCAATTAATTTATCATTGGTCAAAATAACAATACTGTATGCACCTTCTACTTTCTGAAGTGCCTCTTTGATTTGATCGATCTGGTTTTCAAGCCGGCTTCGAGCAATCAAATGCAAGATTACTTCTGTATCGCTTGTTGTTTGAAAAATCGCTCCATCATTTACCAACTCTTCACGCAGCTGTTTTGCGTTAGTTAAATTTCCATTGTGTGCGATGGCAAGATGACCTAAACGATAATTCACTGTGAAAGGTTGAATATTTTTAGAAGACCCAGATGAACCTGTAGTTGAATAACGATTATGACCAATTGCGCATTCACCAACAAGAACATTCTCGAATATTTTGTCATCATTAAAAATTTCGGATACTAAACCAAGGTTTCGATGAACATTAAATACCGGTTTACCTTTGCCATTAGTAGAAGATACGACTATACCAGCAGCTTCTTGACCCCGATGTTGTAATGATAATAATCCGTAATAAGTTGTTAATGCTGCATCTTTGGATGCATAAATTCCGAATACACCACAATTGCATCTTGGTTTATCAATCATAAAAAATGAAAATTCCTTAATTATAAAAAAGGCACATAAAACTGTGCCTGTAAGAAGTCGGAACGGCGGGATTTGAACCCGCGACCCCTTGAACCCCATTCAAGTACGCTACCGGACTGCGCCACGTTCCGTTTCAAGTGTTGAATTCAAATAAAGTAAAAAGTTTTTTAACTCTTCAAGATCTTTTTTGATTGGTCTTGGAGAAATAATTTTTGTGCTAGTTGCCTTCGGTTCGCCAGAATTAAATGATGGATTCTCTAATTGTAGATCAACTAAAATTTTCTTTGCACCTTCGATAGTATATTTTTCTTCACGCAGCAATCTCTTTATCTGAAGAATTAGTTTAATATCCTTGTTTGTATAAATTCTGTTCCCGGCTCTATTTTTCCCGGGCTTCAATTGTTCAAATTCAGTTTCCCAATAACGTAAGATATATTGTTCAAGACTCGTGAGTTTACTCACTTCACTTATGGAGTAGTACAATTTTTTCAATCCAAAGTCTTTCACTTCAGTAATCCTTTTTTGCTATTAGTAAAATAGGTTTTGTTATATGAATCCGCAAGGAATAGTAAATGAACAATTGAAATTCAGTTCAATAAGAAAAGAATTATTACCTTTTTGAAATCATTTTTGTCAATGAATAGACTGCCGCAAAATAACTAATCTCCTGGAGTCCCGAAATATATCCAGAAACTTTTGACGCCGTGATCAGATTATTTCTAAATTCTTCTCTCGCAGATAAATTTGATAAGTGAACCTCAATTTTTGGAATTTTCAAAATCTCCAATGCGTCACGTAAAGCAATGGAGGAATGAGAATACCCGCCCGGATTTATAATAACACCATCAAATGTATCCGCACTTTGAATATGATCTATTAATTCGTTTTCGGAATTGGATTGCACAAAAGTGAAATCAATCTCCTGAAATTCATCTCTTATAGCTTGAGAAATCGAAGCCAATGAGAGCGACCCATAATTATTTTTGTCGCGTTTCTCCAGCATATTGAGATTTGGTCCATTAATAATCAGTACTTTCATTATTTATCCGTTATCTCTTCTATTATTTCTCTAATCCTAGGTTGAATATAATGCTCCTTAATACCTAAATCTTTCAAAGCGGCTGTAAGAATCATAACCTTCTTTTGAAGAGTCGAAAGTTTATTAATGACTATCGTTTTATCCTCTCGAAGAATACAATATCCACCTTTAAAATCACCTCTCTCATATCTTACTTTTGCACCCATCTCTTGGGCTAATTGTTTAAGATCTTGAAGGATGGACTCAAATTCTTTCTCTTTAATTTTCATTTTTCTTTCTTAATGGTTGGAATAAATATAGAAAAATGATTACCGCAAATGTAAATACTTCAATTAAAGAAAAACTGCTCAGGACAATCATTCTCTCTTTAATTAGTTCGGAGATTGCATTTATTGGCGCTGAGTTAGACATTATCATTGAAACAATTTTTAAATCTATTGTGGATAAATAAATTTCGAAAGGTGCAGTTATAACAATGATAATGATAATGGCGAATAACCAACCTTCATACTTAATTTTTATTTTAGATGTAACAAAGAAAACAACAGATGAGATTAGGAAAGTCGTGTATGTTATAAGATTCAATATGAGAACGGGTGCAATTGTCGGATAGACAAAAGCTAAATTCTGGTCGTTATACATAGATTTGAAATCTAAGCCGTTTGGCTCAAATAATTGATAAATTATAATTTGACGGGCAACATAACCACCTAAAAAGAGGGAGAAAAAAAGAATTGCCGGAAATAAAAATATTTTTGAAACTAAACTTAATTTTGCCATTGTATTGAATTCTTTTGTACAATAATAAAAAAAAACTATGACTATTGCCTCTATTGATATCGGTTCGAATACAGTTGTTAGCAGTAAAGGATTACGTTTGGGAACAGTGATCGATTATTTAATAAAGGGTAGTTCTAAAAACTTCTCACGAAGTGATGGATACCCAAAAATTCTTCGCGTACTTTGCGATCCGCCGCGGCGGACTCTGCGCTCTTTGCGTTTAGGCTTTCAATAAGTTGGTTTTTAGAACCACCCTAAAGAATCAGTTGATGAATGCAGAGAGATAAACTATCAATATTGTTAAGCCCGAAAAACCGATCAAGCCAAGCGCTAAAGAATAGATAAGATTCTTTGTCTGTGCATATGTAGAAGTAATAAATAAAAAAGCACTCCATAAATACATTAATATTTCTATAATGAAAATTACCAGCGCTGCTTGCGGTTTCACTATGAATGGCGAAGGATTGAATGTAAGCCAGTATTCTCCAAACAGCGCAAATTGAATTGGGGTTAATACCAGAAGAGCCATTATGAGAGGCGTAAAAGAAAAGAAATAGATTGAAAGTGCGTCTCTGATTCTACCTTGAATACCGTATTTATTATTGAGAAGAGTTATGAGGAGTGCAAATATAGGAACTGTAACTAGAAACGGAATGCCGCCGGAAATAACTCCATTAATGAATGTGTAGCTTCCATTTCCTTCAGTATGGAAAGCATTCATTAAAATGAGAGAGATTAAGGAAAATTTGATAGCCGTTATAATTGCACATGTAGCTACAAAATTTTTATTCTCTGCCTGAATTATATTCCGAGCAGCAGTTACGGGTGAATAGAATAATTTCCATAGCGTATCCCAAAAGTCAATATTCACAATCCTTGCGCGCAAGAAAGATTTACATTCAGAACAAGTAAGTTGATAGAAGGAATTCTCTTTTCCACAATTATTACAAATCAAAACATTTTTCATATCTAACCGGGCTAAAAATTTATTTTTAGAGAAAGCTGATAATTACTTATCGGATTACTTTTTGAAATATCAAAATCAAATAAATGTGCGTCAACATATGCATCCACAAGATTGAGCAAATATGTTAATCCTATATAGACGGCAACTTGATCTCGTTGATCTTTATAAAACTCGCGAATATCCTTGAACCTAGAATTTCCTGCCTGATTATTTAACGTGCTGAGCGCATATTCATCTCTATATTGAATATAAAGATTATTATTTCTATTCCATTGATAACCCAGATAACCAAGAACTCCCCAGATGACAGGAATTTTCCAATAAGATACATTATAAAACTGACCGAACCCGGGTAAAACTGCACTTCTTAGAACAGCTCCCCATGGTGATTTCCTCATCTCAAATTTACTTGTGTCTATTCTGACGGAGTTCGAATCAAAAGGTTGTATCTGTGCTTCTAGGTATTTTGGAGATGAAATTATAATAAAAAGTATCAGACAGCTTTTAGTTATAATTTTTGCCGATGATTTCAAATAGTTCAAATAATCTTTCTAGTTCGTCAAGTGAATAAAATTCTATTATTATCTCCCCGGCGCCGTTTTTTTTCTGTTTACACATTACTTTTGTGCCAAATATTCCTTGTAGTTTTCCTTCTAAATCTCTTTGTGATAAACTATTAATGTTATTGGAAGGAACAATTAATTTTTTCTTCAGATTATTTTTTGCATTGAGATATTTTCTGACAATCTCTTCAACTTTTCTCACAGATAAATTATTCTTTATGATCTTCTCTAAAATTTCTAACTGTATGATTTCATTTGGGAGATTGATCAAAGATCGTGCGTGACCGGAAGTAATTTCATTCTTAATCAAGCTCTGCTGAACTTTGTTGGGTAATTTTAACAAACGAATAGTGTTGGTTACCGTTGTCCTATCTTTGCCAACCTTTTCGGCAATCTCTTCCTGTGATAAATTACATTCATCCATTAATCTTTTGTAAGCGTTCGCAATTTCAATAGCATTAAGTTTTTCTCGCTGAATATTTTCAATAAGAGATAATGCTAACATCATCTCTTTTGTTTCAACATGAATGATATATGCAGGTATTTCTATTATGCCGATCTCTTTGCATGCCCGTAATCTTCTCTCACCCGAAATTAAGTCATATTTATCTTTATGAATTCTCCTAACAGTAATAGGTTGAATCAAACCATTTTCTAAAATTGATTTTTTTAATTCATCAAGTGCTTTTTGATCAAAATCAACTCTTGGTTGATAAGGATTTGGCGATATTAAATGAACAGATATCTTTGCAAGAACATCATTGGAAACACCGTCGTCTTTGTTAATATCTTTGCTAGAAACAGCTACAGGGCTGTCAAGTTTATTTTTCATTTGAGGATTGATTAGTGCGTCTAATCCTCTGCCGAGTCCAGGTTTAATATTACTCAATTAATATTCTTCTTTTGTTCAAGATTATTTCTTTGAATTAATTCAGAAGCAAGTGAAATGTAATTTTGCGCTCCAACTGAACTTGCATCGTATAAAATTATAGGCTTAGAATGACTCGGTGCTTCAGATAACCTTACATTTCTATGAACGATTGTCTGAAAAACTTTTGTCCCAAAGTATTTTTTTACTTCCTCAACAACTTGATTCGAGAGCCGCAAGCGTGAATCATACATTGTCAGCAATACACCTTCAATGGCTAATTGTTCATTCAAGTTTTTCTTAACAATGTTGATCGTATTTAGCAACTGTCCTAATCCTTCTAGAGCAAAATATTCACATTGAACAGGAATTAAGACTGAATCTGCACTTGTTAAAGCATTAAGCGTTAGTAATCCCAGCGAAGGAGGACAATCAATAAAAATAAAATCATATCTATCTTCGATTGATAAAAGTGCTCTCTTTAATAAAAATTCACGTTCTTCGATAGAAACCAACTCAATCTCGGCTCCTACTAGATCAATTGTAGAAGGAAGAATATCAAGAAAAGGCATATAGGTATTCACAATGCAATCGGATGCATCCTCGGTACCAATCAACGTTTGATAAACGGATAGCTTATAGTTCTCAACACCAAGTCCTGAAGTGGAATTAGCTTGTGGATCAATATCAATGAGCAATGTTTTAAATTCTGCCGCTGCAATTGATGCCGATAGATTAATGGCAGTTGTTGTTTTACCAACACCGCCTTTTTGATTTGCTATTACAATTTTTTTTGCCATAAACAGAAGTAGATCTCCAATACGATAATAAAGAATTATAATTCAATTTCCTGTCCAAAATCCATGACAATACATTTTTTTCCAATGATCTCAATTTTTTTCTTGAATTCATTTGGATCAGCAGCAATTACAGAAAAAGTATTGTAGTGCATCGGTATAGCATACTTCGGATTTGCAAGTTCAACAGCTTTGACTGCATCCGTTATTCCCATAGTAAAATTATCTCCGATAGGAAGAAGCATATAATCGAGTGCCGTCATTTCTCCAATAAGTTTCATATCGTAGAATAATCCTGTATCGCCGGTATGATAAAGATTTATGCCGTCAATTGAAAGAACCACACCGGATGGCGAACCTGCATACTGATTATCAGGAGTCATTGAACCGTGATGCGCAATAGTGAACTTTACACGTCCAAATTCAAAATCGTGCCCGCCGCCGATATGCATATTATGAGCTTTGAAACCTTTATCAGCGCAATAGTTTGCTAATTCATTTACGCAAATAAAAGTTGAATCGCACCTCTCAGCTATACTAAAAGCATCTCCTATATGATCACCGTGAGCATGTGTCAAAATAATATAGTCTGCATTTACATCGCTCGCTTTTACAGTAGATGTAGGGTTCCCATCGAGAAAAGGATCAATTAGAATTCTCTTCCCGGACTTTGATGTTAATTGAAATGCGGAATGCGAAAAATATTTTAATTTCATTTTTCACTCCTCTGGGATTTTATTAAAAAACTATTAACGTCTTTATTGGATCTAAATTTAATCAATTCCATTTTAATATCTCTCCGATGCAATTTGATATTTTGTATTTCTATTCAGCCCACGGATAATAAATATTTTTGAGAGCGACATCAAGACTCGATATTTCTATTTGTTTTCCTAATATTCACGAATCTTTTTACTACATCTGCAATAGAACGAAGATTGGGCTGTTTAGATGCCCGCATGGAGTTTGTTAGATAATTTCTTAAACCTTCTTTAGAAAGACCTGATTTCAGCTGCCCTTTCTCTGCAATCGATATCCCGCCTGTTTCTTCGGAGACTATCACGCTTATAACATCAGCCTGTTCAGAAATACCAATACCTGCACGATGACGCATCCCTAGGGGAATTCCGTCTATTGTGATTTCGCTTGAAAGCGGTAATGTACAACGTACTGCTTCAACAATATCATTATTTATTATCACTGCACCATCATGGAAAGCAGAACGGGGAAAAAAAATAGAGCGCAATAAATTTTTTGAAATCTTTGCGTTGATTATCTCTCCGGTTTCTGCAACGCTTCGTATTCCCACAGATTTTACAATTACCATCAAAGCGCCGTGTTGATTTTGTGCAAGTTCGAAAGCAGCCTCAGAAATAATATCTGCAACTTTAAATTCGTCATTCTTGATGAACATTCTAATAAATGGATTTCGACCGATGAGAACCAATATTCTTCTAATTTCCGGTTGGAATAGTATTACAAATGCGATAACCCAAATATCGGAAAGTAATTTTAATAACCAGCCCAATGCTTTAAAGTTAGCTGCTTGAGTAAGAAATGAAAGGATAAGAACAAAAATTAGACCGTAAAATATTTGTGCAGCAATAGTTGCTCTAATCACACTATAAACTTTGTAAAAAATCAAAGTAACTAATAATACATCCACAATATCTAGGAATGAAACCGAGAGAAACCCTATTTTGAAAACCTCAAACATTATCTACCAATTCCGGATTATCAATAAAGCTATTTATTTTGATTGCTTGTAAAGTATTCTTGACTTCATGAGTACGAATTAATCGAGCTCCGTTCTTAATGGAGAGTGTCTCAGCAATGATTGTGGAATTTACTCGTTCATCAATTTTCAGATCAAGAGATTTACCTAAAAAAGATTTTTTAGAAACTCCAACCATTATCGGTTGACCTATACCTTTAAATTCATTCAAACGTTTTATCAATTCATAATTATCGGTTACTCTTTTTCCAAACCCAATTCCCGGATCAATAATAATTTTCTTTATGCCTGCTTTTTTAGCAGTTTCAACTTTCATTGTAAGGTAGTCATAAATCTCAGAAACAACATCTTCATAAGAAGGATCTTCTTGCATTGTCTTCGGACTCCCTTTCATATGCATGAGTACTAAAGTCGCATCGAATTGTTTGGCAACATCGAGCATCTGATCATCGTAACCGAAGGAACTGATATCATTAACAATTTTCACTCCGCATGATAATGCTTTCTTTGCAACTTCTGATTTGGTAGTATCCATAGAAAGAATAGCATCCGGTTTCTTCTGCAAAATCTCTTCAATAACTGGTATTACACGCTTTAATTCTTCTTCATCGGTAATTCGTTCGGAACCCGGTCTGCTTGATTCTCCTCCTATATCTAAAATATCAGCACCATCCTCTAAAAGTTTCAAACCATGTTCTACTGCTAATTTTTTATCAATATATTTTCCACCATCTGAAAATGAATCGGGAGTAACATTTAAAATCCCAACAACATATGCACGTTCAAAAGTAAAATTTCTATGACCGATCTTTAAATACTGATTTTCATATTCAGTTATGTTTTGAACTGTTTGCGAAACTTTAATTCCAATGTCTTCATTACCAATTGCAATTATCTCCTTGGCTAATTCTGTAAATACTCCATAAGAACCTAAAGCGAGAAGATCGCATGAATGATCTCCTTTTTTTCCTGTGTTGTAGCAAATTTCTTTATTGGTTAAAATGATTTTTTTGATGTTCTGAGCAAGTTTGAAATCAATTCCCCGAATATCAATTCCAAGAAGATCTTTCTCATACAACTCGCGGTAAATATTATATTTTGCGCTATATCTGCGAAAGACATCGGGGTAAAATATATCTACAAGTTGAATTGTCAATCGTGCCCTCGACTGTGAAAATTTATAAGCTATTGATGAGATTACAATAACAAGAAGAATCCCTTTCTAAAAATAAAAAAATAATTGAAACAGATAAGAGAAAAGTATGATAAAATTGTAAATGATTACGAGATCAGATTTTTCAACTCGACTGTCGCCGCTGTCACGTTATCCTTACCGTATATTGCGTTGCCTACCACAAAGACGTTGCAGCCCGCATCGGATAAGTCTTTAATATTATTTAGACCAATACCGCCATCAACTTCGATAAGAAAATTTGCAGAATATTCTTTTCGTAATGCTGCTAATTCCCTAATCTTTTTAATTGAGTTCGGATTAAATTTTTGCCCGCCAAAACCGGGATTGACCGACATAATTAAAACCAGATCAACCAGGTTCAAGACTTCAGTTAAAGTAGAGATTGGGGTTGACGGATTAACTGCTACACCAGCTTTTGCCCCTAACTCATGAATTTTTGTTAAGGTTCTATCGAGATGAATAACCTCTTCTTGATGAACTGTAATACAATTAGCCCCGGATTGGACGAAGTTTTCGATTAATGCATCCGGATCCTTGATCATTAAGTGCACATCAATCGGCAGTTTAGTTATTCTTCGAACAGCTTGAACAACAACCGGTCCGAAAGTTAAATTCGGGACAAACTTTCCATCCATAACATCACAATGGATCCAGTCGGCACCGCCAAGTTCAACTGATCTAATTTGCTGCGATAAATTTGAAAAGTCAGCGTTTAGAATTGATGGCGCTATAATTTTTAGTTCATTCATTTGATTCCGTTTGCCTTACTCTGTGTTAAAACTACATTTACACTATCTCCAATCTTGACAAGTGTATCTTCACTAGGGTCTTGGTCAGCAACTGTGTTTGGTAAGTAGGAAGCAGAATAAATATATATTTTATTGCCTAATCTCAATGAATTAGATTTCAAAATACTTTCGGCTTCCGATAAAGACTTTAATAAAAGATTTGGCACACGAACCATGCCTACTTTTGGACCAACGCTCACTTTCAAATTAATCGTAGTCCCTTTAGCTATCTCCCTTCCCTCAAAATATTGTTGTTCAACAATTGTAGCGGATGGGAATTCGGACTCTACTGAATCAATTTTCCCTAATATCAAACCGAATCTTTCTAAAGTTATAGTTGCATCGCGGATGGTTTTATTTATTAATGAAGGCATTTTAATAATTGGATCTCCGCCGGAAACCGTTAAATAAATTCTACGATTCTCTTTTACAATAAAACCCGCAATTGGTTTTTGAGATATTACTTGATCTTTCTGATATTTTTGGTCGAAGCGTGAGGTCTGAACGATCGGGTTGAAATTTGCATCACGAAGAATTTTAATTGCTTCATCTTTGTTCATGCCCACAACACTAGACACTTTGGATTCTGTTCCGCTTACATAATATGGCAATACGACGTAATCCAGAACAAACAGAATTGTAAAAAATATCACAAGGATAATAAGAAGTTTGTTCCAGAATATTTTAGTTGGCATTTTCATGCGTGAAATATATTAAACTCATTCCTCATCACAAAATTAATCCAGGAGGTTCAGACTGTTTAATTTCTTCGTGTTGAATCCTCCACCGCCCTGCCTGCCGAAGTAATGCGGCGGACAGGTTGTGTGAAAGTCTTTTTCGAAGCGGCATCATTACTGCATGAATTTAGCAAGAATCCATCAGTGGATGCCCGATAAAAACATTCAGGCATGAGCTCCGCCTTCGGGTGGAGTGTGGCGAAGAGGTTCATTGAATTTTGCTTCTAGCTAATATTTTTGATTAATTTATTACAGTAATCAAATTTAATAAGAACAACTCGTCGAGAAAGAATGAAAACAGCAGTTTGTATCTTTGAAGATGAAGGAATTCATAATTTTTTTCCGCTGACTTATACACGTCCCGTATATGATTTACATTGTGGAATAATGACTCTTCGCGAAAAAATTGTTGCTCGCTTTCCAAACCATAAATTTATTCTACATTCCCGTCGTTATCTTCAAGAATGCGTTAAAGAACAGAATCCTAAAATTCTAGTAAATCAATTTGATTCTACTAATTTGTTATTTATTAATGGTCGTCTATTGATTGGCAAAGATTCATTGAAGCAAATTAAGAGCATGGGAAATAATTCCATCTTATTGAGTGACGATGGATCAATAGTAGCCGCAAATCTTTCAAGTGAGTATTTGAACAATCTTTCTAATGCTGAATCCGACTTTCTCTCCTTTCGCAAATTGAAAAATGTTGTTTTTGTTGAAAGTGAAATAACACTTCTCAAGTATCCTTGGGAACTTGTTAATACGAATGGAAACGAGATCGCAAATGATTTTAATCTAACTATAAAGAAGATTCCGAAAATCGAATCAAAAAAATATCCATCAGTTGAATTCAAGAACAGAAAAGAAATATATATTGCTAAAGACACAGTTATTGATCCATTCGTATTTCTGGATGCATCAGATGGACCAATTTACATCGGTAAAAATGTTCACATTATGTCTCACACATACATTCAAGGTCCGGCGTACATTGGTAATGATTCGATAATTAAAAAAGGTGGAACAATTTACCACGATACAAGCATAGGAAAATTTTGCAAGGTGGGCGGTGAAGTTGGATCCTCTATCATCCACTCTTACTCTAATAAACAGCATGAGGGATTTCTGGGACATTCATATCTCGGCAGTTGGATAAATATCGGTGCAGATACTAACAACAGCGATCTAAAAAACAATTATGAAAGTATCACTGTCTTGTTAAATGGTAAACCGGTTGATACTGGATCCCAATTTGTCGGATTGATTATGGGTGATCATTCAAAAACCGCGATTAACACAATGTTTAACACCGGGACAATTGTCGGTGTCTCATGTAATATTTTCGGCGCAGGATTTCCTCCGCGTTATATACCATCATTTAGCTGGGGCGGTTCTGATTTCCTAAAGCCATACGATATTGGCAAATCATTAGAAGTTGCAAATATCGTTATGAAGCGACGAGATAAAAATCTAACTCTTACTGGTGAAATTTTGTTAAGAAAAATTTTTGAAATAACTGCTGGAGAAAGATCAAGAAAGGTAAAATCATAAATCTCGCTCAAATGATAATATACAAAACATCCAAATATGTATGAGGCGTATCTAAAAAGGTCTATTCTGTTATTTGGGATTGTGAAAATAAACCGAATTCGAAATTTTTCTATAATGAAATTACCTTTTAGAGAAGACTCATGTATAAAAATTATTTCTATCTATTCAGATGCATCAACCAGTTAGAACAGATTGTAAATGGAAGACAAATTATTGATGCCTATACTCAGGAAAAAGATAAACTCTTTTTACATATTCCATTACCAGGCAAACCGAATTTTCATCTGATCATTTCTACAAATCTGCAGCATCCTTACATCACAATAAAAGATGAGCATTTCAAGGCAAAAAAAAACACGAGTAATTTTTTCAGTGAGTATCTCCCTTCCACCATTGAATCAATTCATATTGCGTTTGGTGACCGTGTAATCAAGATCATTTTGAGTAATGCTGCATTAACGATATTATTTAAAGGTGGTCATAGCAATATTATCTTGAGCGATTCTCAGAGAGTTTTGCACACATTCAAAAAAGTATCATTCGAAGAAAAGAATATTTTTCGAGAGGAAATTGATAAGCATAATTTCATTAATTCACCGGGACAGATCTATTCATTGATCGTAAACACACACGATGAGGATGCGATCAGAAAAATGCCGTTTATTGGAAAAGAGATTTTCGTGGAAGTAGAATCGCGTGGGAAGGATTTCAATAAAAATCTGATTGATGTTCTAAATGAAATCGCGAACGAAAAGATCTTGGTTTATTTTGATGATTATTTAGGCAAACCAAGTTTTCATCCGGTTTCTTTCAAGTCACGCTTAATTCCGGAAGAACACTTTACATTCGATAACTACTTTAGTGCGCTTAACAAATATTTCACCCTCTCCTATTCTCAATCAAAAATAAAAAATGTGAGAAAAGAGATTGAGAAATTTCTTACAAAAGAAATTGAAACACTCTCCAGTAAATTAAATAAATTGAAAGGACGTATTGATGCCGGGTCTAAAGAAGAAATTTATCATCAATATGGAGAATATTTATTAGCAAATATCCATGTGATACGTAAAGGAATAAAAGAAATTGAATTGGAAGAGTACACTTCCGGTCAGTTTCATAAAATAAAACTTGACGAAAAACTTTCACCGCATCAAAATATTGACCGCTATTTTGATAAATCCAGATCCGAAAAAATTGAGTATCAAAGATCTAAAGAGCTGCTCAATCTAAACGCAACAGAATATGAACGATTAATAAAGATAAGAGATAAATTTGAACGCATGGAAGATCAAGAATCACTGCTTCAAATAAAAAAAGAATTGAAGATGAAATCTGAACAATCATTATCAGTTGATACGAAGGAAAAATCCTTATATAGGCATTTCTTACTAGCAGGTAAATACCATATTTATGTGGGCAAAGACAGTAAGAATAACGATCGGCTCACAACTAAGTTTGCAAAGCAAAATGATTTCTGGTTTCATGCACGTTCTGTTTCCGGTTCGCATGTTGTCCTGAGAGTTGAGAATACTAAGGAAGTAATTCCTAAAAATATTTTGCAGAAGACGGCTTCATTAGCAGCATTCTATAGCAAGGCAAAAACTTCTAAACTCGTACCCGTTACTTACACTCTTAAAAAATATGTTAATAAAAATGCCAGACACGAACCGGGACAAGTAACCGTAACCAAAGAAACAGTCTTACTTGTTAAACCGGAAATTCCAGCTGGGTGCGAAATGGTTACGGATTGATGAATGAAATCTTCATTAAATCATTTTTGTTTTTTTTCTTTTGTGTTTTAATCCATATACTAATACAAATAATGCAGAAACTGCCGCGTTAGCAACAGAATTTGAAATTCTATCAATACTATTAATTTCTTTGGAGATATGGACATAGTTCCTAAACAGACGGGAGGAATCCGATAACCTGCTCACGGAAATCGATAATAGTTTATTCAGTTCGCAAGTTTTTATATAATCATCAAAACTTTCATTCTTCGATTTAATCCCTTCAAATAATAATAACTGCCTTAGTATTTCTTCCATTATACTGCCGGCTAAAATTATTGCAGGTTTATTAATATTCTTCTTTAGAAGATAATAAGCATGTTCAACATCGCGGAAAATTATTTTTCTAGCTATATCATCTTCAATAAAATTTATTCTTTTCCCGAATTCTTTTTTAGTAAGAGAAAATTCTTTTTTTATATTTACCCAAATATCACCAGGATCGTCACTGGTATTAAATATAGAATTCTTCGTTGAAAGGACATTACTTGTTTTCATACGCACAGATCTGATAAAATATTCCTCCATTACTTCATATATATTTTTAAAGTAAAGTATCTTATCAAGACCTCCATTTTCAGAACTAATATTAACTTCATCCATTCCACTGTTTCTGAGTATTTTGCCCCCTGAAAAAATTCCTAAATCCCACATCAACATAAATGCGATACTTATTTCAGATTCACTTATCTGAAGTTTTCCAAAAATATCTTTAACACTTACTCGAAAATTAAAATTAGTATCCTTAATCATCTCTTTTAATAGACAAACTATTCTTGGCACTATGTCGTAGTATTTATTTTTACTATCAACATACCATATACCTAGTAAAGTCAATCTGTTGTCACGTAACAAGCTGTAATCAATTTTTTTATGATCGAATCCCTTTTCCAATTCATTTGCTAAACTTACCTTTACTGTTTTTTCATCAACAATTCGAAAATCATAAGAGTAAATTTTTTCCAACCATATTCTTTCTGAATAGGTAAGTTTAAGTTTTGTGAACTGATATTTTTTCATTTGTTACTCTGAAATTTTTGTAGATAGCATTATGATCAAATTTCTAAAAAATTAAAAAAGTTGCAACTCTCACTCTCTTCCTTTCCAACTCTCCATACTTTTATGAACACCCATAACAATCATCAACTTCTGAAA
The DNA here is from genome assembly GCA_964449775.1 of uncultured Melioribacter sp. Classification (GTDB taxonomy): domain Bacteria; phylum Bacteroidota; class Ignavibacteria; order Ignavibacteriales; family Melioribacteraceae; genus Fen-1258. Next base: position 42,282 of record CAYVBQ010000010.1, read on the forward strand.
AAGAAGATCTGGTAATAGTCCGCGTAATAAGATTGTCAATCGCAAACTTCTTGGGCGCCGAACCTGATACTTCCCTTTTTTCAACGCACCGTAAACAATTGCCCGCGCAATCACTTCATGATTTTTTACGAGAGGCACAATTAAATTCCCGAGGATACCAAGCTTGGCTCCTTCAAAGAGTCCTTTTGCAAGATAACTCGGATGAATTGAAGACCATCTCACTCCAAACTTTTTTTTATTCCATGATTCAAAGCGCAACGATTCCGTCAACCCCCAAACAGCCCATTTTGTTGCAGCGTAAACAGATAGGTTCGCTACTCCGAGCAAGCCGCTTGCAGAAGAGATATTAACGATGTGCCCGTAATCTCTCTCGTACATTCCCGGAAGGACTGCTCTAATGGTGTAGAGCATTGCTGTTAGATTAATTTGAATTGTCTTCTCCCATACTTCGTCAGGCTGATCGAGAAATTCGCCCCCTTTCACATAACCGGCGTTATTGATAAGAATATCGATTGAACCCATATCACTCAAAGCTTGTTGAGCCATCTGGTAAACTCTTGTCTTATCAGTTACATCGCAGGAGTAGGTAAATACTTTTCCGCCTAAACGTTCAAGTTCACTTTTCGCTTTTTCCAATTCGGATTGATTGATATCCCAGATTGTTACGGTGCATCCTTCTTGAACGAGTAACTTCGCAGTTGCAAAACCGATTCCCATTGCCCCTCCGGTAACTATCGCGTTTCTTCCTCTTAATTCCATGAAGACTCCTTTATTAGTAATAAGAATTATCTGAACTAATTACTTTTAACAGAACACTGATTTTTATGATTGCTCATAATTCTAAAGATAGATCATAAAATAAACATACACATCTTAGTAAATCCGCCTTCTATTCCGGTTTCAAAGAAAGATGAATTCTCTTCTTGTCTCATTGATGGAGTAATTGATTCTTCGTAAATTAAAAATAGGAAAAGAAGCACTTAATAACTCATGTTACGCAGAAAGGAAAGATTCGCCACGAAGACTCTAAGGCACAAAGGTTTCACCAAGAAAAACATAAACTTTGTGAAGATTTTGTGTCTTTGTGTCTTAGTGGCTAAGTTTTTTCATGTGGACTGCGTAACGTGAATTAATAATTAATATTTCACTTCATTTCACTTTTGATAGAATTCTAAATTCAAATTCGGTTTTAGATTGACAAAACTCAACAAAGAAAAGATTAAAAAAATACTCATCATCAAACTGCGCGGTATTGGTGATGTAGTTCTATCAACAATTGTAATTGATAATCTTCGGAAAGATTTTCCTAATGCCCAAATTGATTATCTTGTTGAAGCTCCCTCACAGCCCGGACTACTTGGATTAACGGAAATAAATGAAGTGTTAATTTTCGAGAGAAATGATTTTTGGAAGAAGGTTAGGCTTATTTCAAGAATCAGAAAGATAAGGTATGATTTAGTATTAGATTTTTTCACCAATCCTTCAACTGCAATAGTTACATTTTTTAGTGGAGCAAAATTTAAAGTTGGTTTTCCATATCGAGGAAGGAAATACGCTTATAACATATTCGGTCCGGAAGAACGGGGTAAATATCACTCTGCCCAACTTCATCTGGAAACTTTAAAGATGCTCGGACTTAATCACTCTTACAAAGAATTGTATTATAATATAAGTTCCTCGGCTTTACGTGTTGCAGAGAAATATCTTAGGGATAGTTTCATCGAAAATAATTTTGTTGTAGGAATCTGTCCTACGGGCGGATGGGCTTCAAAGAAATGCGATCCTGAAAAAATTGTTGAGATAGCGAACTCTGTTATAAAAAAGTTCAATGCAAAGATTTTCATACTGTGGGGTAAGGGTGATGAGGAAGACGCCCTGAAAATTCATTCTCTCCTTGGTGATAAATCTATTCTTGCTCCTTCAACTACTATACAAGAACTGGCAGCCATGATAGCTCGTTGTAAAATATTGATTGCCAACGATAGCGGACCAATGCATATAGCTACTGCTGTGGGAACGCCTGTTCTGGGTTTGTTTGGTCCTACAAGTCCTTATATGCAGGGACCCTTTGGAGATAAAAATGAATGGTCTCGATTGGATGAATTGGAATGTATCGAGTGCAATCTGCTGGTTTGTCCTCGAAAGCATGAATGTTTCCGTGATTTACCTATAGATAAGATTTTGGATAAAGTGAGCAACCTCATTTCAAAAAATAATTTGTTGATCAATAATTGAAAAAGATAGAGTTACTTTTCAGAAAACTTTTGCTTACACTTCTACTTATGACACGAAGGAATGCAAACCGCCGCGAGCCACCGGTTATAACTAAAAATTCAAAAATTCTGTTTATCAGGTTGAATCGAATCGGTGATGCGCTTGTTACTACTCCTCTTCTTAAAGTGATTAAGGAGCAGATCGGTTGTAAGATCTACGTTCTGGCAAGTAGCAGCAATTATTTTGTGTTTGAGAATCAAAAATTGGCTGACGAGATAATTGTTTACATGAAAAACATTCATGGTATACGTTCACTTATTAAGATGATTAACCATCTTGAATTTGATATTGTTGTTGATCTTCACGACGATGTATCATCAACGGTAAGTTATTTAATTGCCTTTTCTAAAAGTCGTTACAAGTTTGGTCTAAACAAAATAAATGCTAAACTTTTTACTCATATCGTCAATAAATTAGATTCTTCTTCGCACCATGTTGTTGAACGAGTAATGGAGTTTGGTAAGTTGTTCAACCTCAATTTGAATAACGAGACCATTAACATTTTGTTTGAACCTAAGTATACTTCTATTACGGGAGCGGACGATTATCTGGTTAATCATTTTGCCGGGAAGAAATTCTTACTCGGAATAAATATTTCCGCAGGAAGCGAAGCAAGGTTTTGGGGTATCAAAAATTACAAGCGGCTCATTTCAGATCTGTCGAATTATAAGTTAAATATTCTTCTTCTCTGCTCTGAAAAGGATATTAACAACGCTGCGATGATTTCAGAAAATAAAATTCCTATCTATTACCGTCCAACATTTGACGAATTCTGTGCTATGATCCCAAAACTCGATTTTTTATTCACTCCGGATACATCGATTGTGCATGTCGCATCTGCTTTCAAAATACCCGTCTTTGGACTCTATGTTCATTACAATACTAAAGATTTGATCTGGTCTCCTTATAGATCTGAATTTGATTGTGTTATCACGGAGGATTCCGATTTAAGAAATGTTTCGTATGATTCTGTCTACCAAAAATTAATACCATTATTTGAAAAGATTTATTTTCAAAAAGGAGTTGTATGAACTCAGAAACACCTAATTGTAAAAATTTTAACGGTTATAAACCCTGCTTTTCGGATCACAATTGTTGGGAAAACGGCTGTAAAGAAATGAATCCCATCGGAACAAAGATCTTAATCATCAATCTAGATGCGATGGGTGACGTCTTGATGACTACAGCCCAACTACCGGCAATTAAACGAAAATATCCTGATTCTACTATCTATTGGATTACACTTAAGATAGCAACCGGATTACTTGAAAATAACTCATACATAGATAAAGTACTTCCATATGATTTTGAAACTTTATCGATTCTAAAGTCAATTGAGTTTGATGTAGTAATGAACGTTGATAAATCAATGAGATCCGGCGCGTTAGCTATGCAAATTAATGCTAAAGATCGTCTGGGATTCGGCATCAATTCGAACGGACAAATAATCACATTAAATAAAGGAGCCAAATATAATTACAAACTTGGCATGGATGATCATCTGAAGTTTAAGATCAATCAACGATTTGGTCAAGATTATCTAGCGGAAACTTTTGATCTTGATTATAAACGGGATAACTATTTTTTCGAATTTACAGAGAATGAGAAGGGGTTCATTAATAATTATAAGAAAGAAAACGGTATATCAGACGAAGATGAAGTAATTGGTTTTAATACAGGTTGTTCCACCCTTTTTCCAAATAAGAAAATGACCGTTGAGCAACATATTGTTTTGATCGAGAAGTTTCTCTCATATAATAGATTTAAAATTATGCTCCTCGGTGGACCTGAGGATGAAGTAAGAAATAAAGAGATTGCTAAACAGTTTAATGGAGTTGTGATTAACACCCCGACCAATGGTGGGGTTCGAAAAGGAGCCTGTTACGAAAATATTCCTCAGCTCATAATTACAGGAGACTCGTTCGGTATGCACATTGCCATAGCATTGAAAAAATATGTAATTGCATGGTTCGGACTAAGCTGCTGGAGTGAAATTGATTTATATGATCGGGGTATTAAGTTGTTTCCGGATAGTCTTTTCTGTGCACCTTGCTGGAAAAAAGTTTGTCCTTACAATCTTGAATGTATACAGATGATTGATCTGGAAAGAATAGTAAATGAAACTTTAGCCTATTTTGATAAGATAGAAAATGAATCGAAGTAGAATTGATCTTCTCGAAAAGTATGAATCGTTAAAACGACCCTTGATTCTTGACGGTGCGATGGGTAGTCTTTTACATCAAAAGAATATACCGCTTCATAAAAATCTTTGGTCTTCTATCGTCAATATCACTCACCCGGAAGTGATAAAACAAATTCACAAGGAGTATATTGATGCGGGAGCAGGGATATTAACAACGAACACTTTCCGGACAAATCCCAATGCCTTTCATAATTCTAACCTAAATATCACAAATGAGGAATTTATTCGGTGCAGTGTTCAATTAGCAATCAATTCAGTAGAAACAGAAGGAACGATAATCATCGCCGGCTCAAATGCGCCTGCCGAAGATTGTTATCAAGTAGAAAGATTAATAACAAACAATAAATTAGATTACAATCATAAGTTACAGATTGAACAACTATGGGAAAGTGGTTGTGATATTATTTGGAATGAAACGCAAAGTCACTGGGACGAAATTGAAATTATATGCAAGTTTTGCTTTGAGAACTCATATCCTTTTACAGTTAATCTCTACTTTAATGATGATCTAAAACTCATGAGCGGTGAACCATTAGCTGAAGCTGTTAATTTTATCTCTGATTTTTCTCCTATAGGAATAGGATTTAATTGCATTAAGCCGCAATTACTGAAAGAATATTTTCAAAAGAATTCCCCTTCAAAAAATTGGGGATTCTATTTCAATTGTGGCAAGGGCGATGTTCGTGATGAAATAATGTCATGTGATTTGGACCCTAACAATTATATAGAAGAGATAAAACCATTTTTAGAAATGAATCCGATGTATGTGGGATCTTGTTGCGGTTCCAGTCCAAATCATACAAAAGCAATCAAAGAGCTGTTCGATGAAGTATATCGAAATTAAGGCGCCCGCAAAAATTAATATCGGTTTATCTATACTTTCCAAACGTGCAGATGGATTTCATAATCTATCCACTCTCTTCTACCCTATCTCTGATCTTTTCGATCTATTGATTTTCGAACCATCTGATGATTTCTTTTTTGAGTGTAACACAGATTCAGTTCCAAACGACCACTCCAATATTGTAGTAAAAGCAAAAAATATTTTAGAGATGGTTACCGGAAGACGTATTAATGTAAAAATTACTCTCAAAAAGGAGATACCTTCTCAAGCGGGTCTAGGTGGCGGAAGTTCGGACTCAGCCGCAACTTTGATCTCTCTCAACGAAATGTTTAGACTAGGATTAAAGCAACAACAATTAATTGATATTGCTCTCCAATTGGGTTCCGACGTTCCGTTTTTTATTAGATCAAAACCGGCAATAGGAACTTTCCGCGGTGAGATTTTAGATTATCTTGATCTTGAAATTACAGAGCCGATATTGCTCATTAATCCCGGAATCAATATCTCTACAAAAGAAGCATTCCAAAATATTGAGCCTATTGATTCAACGTTTGATTTCCGTTCAATTATCGCTGACAACAAATTAGATTATACACTGATGAAGTCAAACGTTAAAAATGATTTTGAGAAATATGTTTTCGAAAAATATCCGGAGATAGAGAGGATAAAGAAACAACTTTACGAGTATGGTGCGCTCTTTGCGCTTATGTCGGGCAGCGGGTCAACTGTTTACGGAATATTCCCCGATATTACCGCTGCAGAAATGGCGAAGCAAAATATTTCTAAGGATTACTTTTGTTTTTTAAGTACTCCTCATTATTAACTTCGAAAATATCATACATGCTTGGTTTGTAGCGATAAGGAATCAAGATTTCAAAACTTGTACCGGGTTTGCCTTCTTGAGCTAATCGAGATGGACTTGTAACCCTAATTTCTCCGCCAAGTTTTTCGACAATCTCCTTGACAATCGCCAACCCCATGCCGCTGCCTTCATGAATCATCTTATTGATGTTCGAGGCTCTGTAAAATTGATCAAATATTTTGTCAATCTCCTTTTGAGGTATTCCTATTCCACTATCGCACACTTCGAAATAAAATTTATCATTCTTGTCATCTATCGAAATCTCTATTCTACCATTACTCTCAACATATTTAATTGCATTCGAAACAACGTTTGAGACTACCAGTTCGAGCAGAATTTTATCGGATATAATTGGTCGCACTACAGTTCTCTTATCAGTGAAATTTAATTGAATCGATTTTTGGTTAACTATTTCATTGAGGCTATCTATGATATTAGTGATAAACTCCGATAAATCTATCGGATCGTTCAATCGTATCTCCAGCAATCTAACTTTTGAGATATTCAATATGTTTTTAATAAGCTGAAGAGCTTCTTCCGTTCTCAACTCGGCTCTTTGAATTTTTTGCGCTACCGTTTCACTTATTGGTCCTACATAACCGTTTTTAATTAACTCTAATATTGTATGTACAGCCGTAATCGGAGTTTTTATTTCGTGGACGATCCCGATTGTATACTTTTGTTTTGTAATCTCCGCTTCATTCACTCTTTCTAATGATGAGCGTAATTGCTGTTCTCTCTTGTAAAGTTGATGAGCAATTTTATTAGCGATGTAGACTGAGATAAAGAGCATCACAGCAAAGATGATAACAAAAAGTATATCATAGGTTAAAGTATGCGGACGATTACTTAAAAATAAACCTGAAATTGGATGACTCTCCAAGTAATTATATCTCTGCAAAAATGTTAAGAGGGCAAAAGAACAACTGACAACTCCTGCAGCAATGTACACAATGTAACCAGGCAGTACTAAACTGCCTATGATCATGTGAAAGATAAAGAACATATAGAGAGGAGATTCTATCAGTCCGGTAAAATAAACCAGAATCATTAAGGCAGTTAGATCAAGAATCATTTGAATCAGTGAAAGATGAAGAGCATTAAAACTTCCCGATGCTGTTCCAAAATATTTCCGTGACGAATGGATGATTAGATTGTAGAATAAAATTGATACAGTAATAAAGAAAATTGCAATTATTTGTTGTCTCGTAAAGTTGAGATATAGAAGGTATTCACCGATAACTAAAAAACCAATTAAGATTAGAACCGCTAAATAGCGGAGGCGTATGAACCATAGATTGCGAATCCGTATCGCTCTCCAGAATTCACCATAATGTTCTGCCCATGGCGGTACAAGGTCTATCATATATATACTAGATTATTAACTTTTGTACGCGTTCTCTTATTAATATAAAGAGATAGTATTGCAAAGTAAATGCGATTTACTTCATCAGTCTGAAAATTATAGATAGAGGGCTCACGATGATGAGCCCTTCCAAATTATTAAACGATGTACCTGCCGCGCTTTGTGTAATGAGTATGCAACAATTTGTGAGATTTATGTCCGCAAGGACCATCCGTTAAGAACTCTTCATAAATTTGAACTACATGAGGATTCTCGTGCGATTTACGAAGCTCAAGAGATTCGTCCTCAGTATAAATAGCTTTTGCTCTTAGCTTACGTATTTCGGGAGTAGTTGGAATCGGTTGTCCACCACCGCCGATACAACCTCCGGGACAAGCCATAAATTCGATGAAATGACATTCAGAGAATTTACCGCCGGCTTTTATATCATCCATAATCTTTTTAGCATTTGCTGTTCCGTGAGCAACAGCTACTTTCAAAGTTGCACCTTTAAGCCAATCCCAATTAGGCACAAGATGTTTGATAAGATCCGGAACCGTACCAACTTTATCACCAATCGGAATTTCCATATACTTCACTCCGTCAAATCCGCGTAGAGGAATTATATTGGCATTCTTAAAAATATCTTCAGCTTTTTTGCCGAGAACAAACTCAACAATAGAACGAATTGCTGCCTCCATAACTCCACCAGTCGCACCAAAAATTAATCCTGCACCGGAAGCTTCTCCGAATGGATTATCAAAATCGCTCTTTGGCATTTCCGGTAAATTAATTCCTGCTTCTCTAATCATTTTAGCCATCTCACGGGTTGTCAAACCGTAATCAACATCTTTATAACCACTTGCATTCATTTCAGGTCTGTTGCATTCAAATTTTTTAGCCGAACAAGGCATCAACGCAACTGAAACTACATCAGCAGGATCAATACCGGCTTTCTGTGCATAAAACGTTTTGATAAGCGCTCCGAACATCTGCTGTGGTGATTTTGCCGAACTCAGATTATCTAAATATTCCGGATAATAATGTTCGATGAACTTAACCCAGCCGGGAGAACAAGAGGTGAACTGCGGAAGGGCAACTTCTTCTTTTTGAACAAGTGCTTTATAGAGACGGATTATTAGTTCTGCCCCCTCTTCAATAATTGTTAAATCGGCTGTAAAATTTGTATCGAAGACTTTATCGAATCCGATTCTCTTCAACGCTGTATTTAATTCTCTGGTCATTGAATGACCGGCACCCAATCCAAATTCTTCTCCAATAGCTGCTCTTGGTGAAGGGGCTGTTTGAATGACAACATGTTTCTTAGGATCGTCAATTGCCGCCCATATTTCATCCGAAGGATCGTTAGCACGTAATGCTGCTGTTGGACATCGGTTAATACATTGTCCGCAATTTATACAAATAACATCGCTCAACGGTTTTTCTAAGAATGTGCTGATATGTGTCTTGTCTCCGCGGTCCACCGCCTCTAATACCCCGACTTCCTGTAAGTCAATACACGTCCTAACACAGCGTTTGCAGAGAACGCATTTGCTCATATCTCTGATAACAGAATATGAAGATTTATCAATTTCATATCTTGGTTCTTTTGGATGCCCATAAGTATAGCTATCAACTCCATACTCTTTTGCAAGTGATTGAAGTTCACAATTTCCGTTTCTGAAACAGGAATAACATTCTCCATAATGTTCGCTTAACATTAGATCTATAATGTTTCTGCGGGCTTTGCGAACCATCGGTGTTGATGTTTTAATTTTCATTGGAGCGGTTATCGGATAGGCGCAAGAGGCTTGAAGTGTTCTCATTCCTTCGACTTCAACAACACAAATTCTACAAACACCCGCAACGCAGAGATCCTCATGGTTGCAAAGTGTGGGGATACTAATTCCGCTCATCTTGCAGGCTTCAAGAATTGTAGTACCAAGAGGAACAGCAATTTTCTTTTCGTTGATTTCAACCGTAACAGTTCCGCCGATTGTAGTTAAATCAGTTGGTTTTTCAATCGTTAACGGTTTTTGACTAACCGGCGCTCTCAAATTTCCCTTACTTTCCATTGTCTCCTCCGTTACCGTTGAATATTTCTTCCTTAAAATTTTCTAAAATCGAAATGAATGAGTTCGGGCTCGATTGTCCCAACCCGCATTTAGATGCAACTTGCATAGTGCGTCCAAGGTCTTTCAGTTGATTGATATACGAAAAAGTGTAATTGCCTTTCTCAATCATCTCAACACCTTCAAGCAATTTTACATTCCCAATTCTACACGGCGTGCATTGTCCGCACGATTCTTCAACGAAGAATTCCATAAAGTTTTTTAGAACATGCAGCATGTTTCTGCTTTCATTGAATATTATAATTGATCCGCCGGTTGCGGCATCTTCGTAAGCGAGTGTTCGATCGAATTGAGATATGGGAATACAATTTCCTGATGCACCTCCCACTTGTACTGCTTTAGTGTTTTTTGCACCAACTAAATCGAGAAGTTCGGAAATTTTTGTTCCCCATGGCAGTTCATAAACGCCCGGTTTTTCGCAATCACCGGAGACAGAAAATAATTTTGAACCGGATGATTTATCAGTTCCATGTTTTTTAAACCATTCTCCCCCTTTGTTAATAATATGAGGAATTGCTGCAAGCGTTTCTACATTGTTAACGGTTGTGGGTCTTCCCAAATATCCTGTTGTCACAGGAAATGGCGGACGGTTACGTGCTTCACCACGGTTTCCTTCGAGCGATTCAATTAAAGCTGTCTCTTCTCCGCATATATAGGCTCCGCTTCCCATTCTAATTTTGATATCAAAATTGAATCCCTTTTTTCCTACAATATTATTTCCAAGCAAATTATCTTTCTTCATCATTTCAAGATAATCTTCCGAAGATTTTTTCATGTATTCATATTCGCCTCGAAGATAAACAATTCCATTCTTCGCACCGATAACATATGCAGCGATGACCATTCCGTCGAAGACTAATTCGGGATATTCAAGAAGAAGAACGCGATCTTTAAATGTTCCCGGCTCTCCTTCGTCGGCATTGCAGATAATAAATTTATCATCGGAAGTTGCAGCCGCTACCAGCATCCACTTTGTGGCGGTTGGAAAACCTGCACCGCCTCTCCCTTTTAATTTTGATTCGCGTATCTCAAACAAAATATCTTCTCGAGATTTAGCAATGGCATTTTTAATTCCTTCTCCTCTTTGATACCCGGAGAATAAGACCGCTCCTTTTCTTTTATTCTTTTCCATAATTATTTCACCTCGCTAAGAATTTGAACAGCTTTTTCCGGTGTAACTTTTGGATAAACTCTTTCATTAATCAATACAGCCGGACCTTGATCGCACATACCAAGACAGTTTACATACTCGAGAGTAAATTTGTTATCCTTGGTCGTTTCTCCGAATTTTATTCCGAGTTCTCTTTCAAGCGCTTTAGCAATACCAGTTTTTCCAGCCATATCACAGGTGATTGTTTGACACAAACGAACAATGTTTCGTCCCTTCGGATTTGTATTTAGAAAGGAATAGAATGTTATTACACTGTAAACTTCAACAGGATGGATATCAAGCAAACGAGCAACTTCTTGCTGGGCGAAATCAGGAATATACTTGTGTTTTCTCTGTATATCCTGAAGTATTGGAAGGAGCGATGAACGAGACTTACCATATTCTTCAACAAGCTGTTCAATTTCTTCAGTCATTGCATTTTTTTCTAAAACTAACATTAGCGTTTCTCCTCCACTTTGTGCAACAATGCTTCAACTTTTTTAACAAGCTCGTCAGGTGAAATCGGTTTTTCAACAAAATCATCAACAGGTACCATTTCGCTTTTCCCGTAATCCAAACCGATTGCCTTTGAAACTGAAGTGTACATCAAGATTGGTGTTGTAATTTTTTCTTTTCGAAATTTTTGTGCAAGGAAAAATCCATCATCCGGTTCATCCATCATAACATCAAGAATAATCAAATCCGGTTTCTTCTCTTTTACGATTTTGTATCCGTCAGAAGGATTATTGGCAGTTATTACATTATATCCTTTAGACTTCAAAACTAAACTGCTCGCATCAAGAATATCCGGATCATCATCAATTATTGCTACTAGTACCATGCTACTCTCCATTTGTTAATTAGTATTTATTGGTAAGTTAATTATGAATGTCGTTCCACTACCATATTCTGATTCTTCTTGTGGGATTTTTCCATTATCCTTTATCTGAATAGACTGGATTAAAATAGTTGTTTTCACTTCGAAGAAAAAGAGAACTTTTTTAAATTGTGCTCCAAAAATTAGATTTCTCAAAAGAAAAACTGGCTCTGCCAAATGCATTCCTTAGGGAGAAATAATAGTTCATTTATTAAGCAATAATTTTTTTCAATAAAACTTTTCATTAAAAATTCGCCGTTTGTTCAATTTTGCTTTTCATTGTATCCGTTTTCCGATACTTCGCCAATATCTTAGGAATTTCCTTGATCACTGCTCTTCCACAATAATCTTCATTAATATTTATTACGGGAGCTATGCTGCACGCGCCAATACACGCTACAGTCTCAAGCGTAAAAACTTTATCGCGCGTTGTTTGTCCAGCTTTTATTCCTAGTTCACTTTCGAGGGCAGTAAGAATATTAGCTGAATTTTTGACATGACAAGCTGTTCCTCTACAAACTCGAATTATGTTTTTACCAAGCGGGGTCAACCGGAATTGATTATAGAAGGTAGTAACTCCGTACACCGTACTAAGAGGTATATTTACATACTTTGCAATAGTACGAAGATCTTCTTCAGGTAAATATCCATATACTTCCTGAACTTCTTGCAGCAATGCGATTAAATTACTTCTATCTTTGGGCAGGTAATTTTCTAAAATTTTTATCTGCATTATTCTCTCACTAATTATTCCAACTTTGCTATGCCTCTTTTCATATTATATGCCAATGATAGGACATATTAATGCTCTAATTTCTTTGAAAAACGAAGTTTTTAGAGATACAATCAGGATTTATTTCCTAAGTATGAGAATGAATTTCTTTTATCTTGAAATGAATTAATAAGCTATAGAGAGATCTCGATTATTTTGGAATAAAACCGAGATAATATTATAGAAGTAGAATTTTGATCATCGAAAAGAATGAGTCTCCTCTAAAAAGGTATTTATGCCAAAAATAAGTTTTGAAATTTTACCATATTCCAACATCAAAATTATAAAATAGACCTTTTTAGATACGCCTCATGAATATTTAGGTAGTAATCATTTAAGAGTCTTTTGAAGGTTCTTATTTTTTTTTAAGACATCTCTTTCCATTCTCTTTTTATATTGAAATAGTTTCTCAGAAAGATCAGAATTAGATAATGCCAAAATCTGAATGGACAACAAAGCTGCATTACTAGCGCCATCAACAGCTACTGTTGCTACAGGTACTCCTAATGGCATTTGGACGATTGAAAGGAGTGAATCTAAACCTTTCAGAATTTTTGTTTGAACCGGAACACCAATGACAGGTAATGAGGTAAATGCTGCTGTCATACCTGGTAAATGAGCAGCCCCACCTGCACCTGCTATTATAACTTTTAATCCCCTCTTAACTGCACTCTCGGCATATTTTTTCATTTTTGCAGGAGTTCTATGAGCAGAAACAATATGCACTTCATATTCAACATTAAACTCTTTGCACACCTCAACTGCTTTTTCCATCACGGGATAATCCGAATCGCTTCCCATGATTATTCCAATTAAAGGTTTCTTTGCCATAATTCACCTAGTAGATTAATTTTTGTTCAGCTTTTTTAGCACGGTTAATTAGATCATCTAAATCTTCACCAACAAATGTAATGTGTCCTAACTTTCTTCCATTTCTGCTCTCACTCTTTCCATATAAATGAACATGAGCATCTTCAACTTTCAAAACATCTTTTAGATTATTAGGCTCTGGTAGACCATTTGTCTTTCCCAATAAATTAATCATAACTGCATAAGGCTTTACCATTTTTGTAGAACCTAAAGGCAAACCAAATACGGCTCTAACATGATTTTCAAATTGAGAGGTATAACAAGCTTCAATTGTATAGTGCCCGCTGTTGTGAGGCCTTGGCGCCATTTCATTTACTAGAACTTTTCCATCATCGGTTAAAAACATTTCGATTCCATAAATGCCGATACCATCTACAGTTTTGACACATTTTACCGCTATCTCATCCGCTTCTTTTTTAATTTCCTCTTTAATTTGCGCCGGAGCTAAAACTAAATGGCATACGTGATTCTTCTGAATTGTTTCAACAACGGGATAAACAGCAGTTTCCTTTTTGGTTCTAACAACCATCACGGCAAGTTCTTTTGTAAAGTTTACAAATTCTTCAGCAAGCAATGCGATGTGACGTGTGCTTAATTTCTTCAATGCATCATGGAATTCAGCCACATTTTCAACCAATGCATTCCCGTAACCATCATAACCCAGCTTTCTGGATTTAACTATGAATTTGCTTCCTAAAACTTTTGAGAGACTCTCATAAGTACTGTTTGTTTTCACTTCTAAAAACTTAGGTACAGGAATTCTTTTTTTTTCTAAAGATTTCTTTTGAAGAAACTTATCCTGTATTAATGAGATTGTTTTTGGCGAAGGTAATACCTGAACTCCAAATTCTTCTACCTGTTCCAGATAATGATGATCAATAAACTCATTTTCCAAAGTAACAATATCGCATTCGGCAGAAAATTTTTTTAGAATTGATTTATCTTCTACCCATCCGACAAATTCTTTATGAGTTAACTGACCTGCCGGAGAATTCTTTTGTTTCTCTAAAATTGCAACATCAAATCCAAGTTTATATGCTTGATATGCCGACATTCTTGCAAGCTGCCCGCCGCCTAATATCCCAACACATTTTCTATTCTTTGAAGTCATATTCTTATTTGATTTTGATACGTGGAAAATAAATGCTCAAGAGTTAAAAACCAATTTAAATCAGTTTTTAACCTGTTAATATTACTATAAATCGATGGTCTTATTCAAAAAAGATAGGAACAAAAAAAGCGGAATCATTACCACTCATTCCGCTTTAGTGAAAAATCATAAAAACTATTTTCTTGTAATTGAACCTACGCCGGATATATTCGTTTTAGTTTTCTCCGGGTTTCCATAATAATTTATGGAGCCAACACCCGATACAGACGCATCCAAATATTTTGTTGCATAAACATCCGCACTTGCCGCACCACTTACTGAGATTCTAACTTCGCTTGCTTTCAAATATCTCGAATCAATATTTCCTGCACCGGAAAGCTCGATACGAAGTTTCTCAACTTCCCCTTTTAAATCAACATTGCCCGCCCCGCTTAACTCTATATTGAATTCTGCCCCGGAAATATCTTCAACCTCAACATTATTAGCACCAGAAATTTCTAAATCTGAAAGAGATGGTGTGGTAATCTCAATTCTAATTTCTTTGCGAGGAGAAATATTCTTTTTAGTCTCTATTACAAGAGTGTTTCCTTTTACAGTTGTCCGAATATAACCGAGTAAATTTTCTTCGGCGGATATTCTAACCGATGTTGCTGGTCCAACCTTAACATGAATCGAAAACGCGCCGCCAGCTTCTATTTTTCGAAACTCAGTGACTTTACGTAATTCATCCCGCATTCTGCCATTACCACGCACTCCCCAAAAACCACAGCCTGTTAAAACAAACCCGATCAATAATGCAAATAAGATTAACTTGGTTTTCATAAATACCTCCAACTTTGTTTAATTAGACGCCTTTAATCCGATTTGGTTCTGAAAAAATAAAATCTATTGACGGAATGATTTCAGTAAATCAGTTTAAGTTATTATATTAACTTTACAAAAATAATAATAACATTTTAATAATCTATTTGGAATAGATTGCTCGACGAAGAACTAAATACTTTGCAATCAGAAGCTTACGATCATTTATGGAATGGTAGATTTCGCCTTGCATTAAATTGCGCGGAAAAGGTTTATCAGTCTCGACCGGATGACAGTGAAGCAGCCATTTGTTATGCATGGGCTTTGTTGGAAAATGGTAATCCTATGAAAGCTATGGACTATGCAAACCTATCAGTTGAATTAAAAGGAGATTCGATCAAGGCACGTGTGTATCGAGCTTATCTTCTTTATAGGATGAGTATTTTTGAAGGGGCTATTGCAGATACCGACCAGTCAATTGATAAACAAAAAGAAATTCTTGCGTGGACGTATCTAAACCGTTCAAAATCTTTTGCTGGACTTCAAAAATTTGAAGAAGCCGGAAGTGCAATTGAGCTTGCGTTAATTATAGATAATGGAAAAAATCCTTCATGGAAAGAGATGCGCGAGTGGCTGAATCTGGCAAATCAAATTTATACCGGAAAGAAACAGATCAGTTCAAAGAATATTCACGGAATTTTAGAAACCGCAAATAAAGCTATTAAAGCAAAAGAATATTGGTTTTCTCTTTTTTGCGCCCGAAAAGTTTTGGAAAAAATTAAGAGCGAAGAGGCGGAACTGGTTGAACTCGAATCTATGCTTTATCTATTTCAACTTAAGCCTGCTTTAAAAAAAGCTGAATCTTTGATAAATAAGTTTAGGAAGAATGAAAGATTCAACAGTATCCACAATGCACTTAAAAAATTCTCTCAGCTGGAACAAGAGTATGATATACATACCGAACCTCTGCAAAAATCCACTAGAGAGCTTGCAAGATCATCCACAACTGTTTCTGATGCTCCCTATAAAACTGATTCTATCCACTACCCGAACGAATTTGTTGAGATCAATTCATTAAAACTGTATGACGCAATTGAGGAATCTAGAACCGGCTCACGTAAATACCTTAAAGGATTTGGAAAATCCGTTCGCAAAGTTGCTGCTGAAATCATTTTCAATAATCCGTTCTTCAAAGACGCAGATAAAATTTTTAGTTGCTCAGTAGTTTGGTATTTAAACGATTTTGAGATTGGGCGAAATGATTTTCAGATGAATGTCCGTAGTGATTGGGACTCTGTAATTTTTGTCCAAACTTTGGGTTCAGAAAACTCTGATTTTATGAAATCCGGGCAAGCTCGTTTCGAATTCTACGTCAACAATTTCAAATGCGGCGAGAAATATTTTGGTATTGGTAGCCATACTATTTTGGAGACTGATGAAAAGCGAATTACACCTCAAATTAAGACTGACCAGAAACAACCGGAACAACAATCGACTAAGATTCGACAACCAAGAACTACAAAATCTTTGAAAGAACTTCTCGAAGAATTGGATAGCTTCACCGGACTTGATAGTATAAAAGAAGCAGTAAAAAGTTTTGTTTCTTATCTGGAATTTTTGAAAGACCGAAAGCGTCTTGGTTTAAAAGCCGAAGATAAAATTGCAATTAATGCTGTTTTTCTTGGAAACCCGGGCACCGGTAAAACAACTGTTGCACGCATGCTCGGAGATATTTTTTTCGCAATGGGAATTCTTCCGAACGGACACGTGGTTGAAGTTGACCGCTCTGCTCTGGTTGGACAATATATTGGTGAAACCGCTCAAAAGACAGAAAAAGTAATTAGTGACTCCATAGGGGGAGTTCTTTTTGTTGACGAGGCTTACACTCTGATAAAAAAAGGCGGAGGACAGGATTTCGGACAAGAAGCGATTGATATTCTTTTGAAAAGAATGGAAGATCGCAAAGGCGAATTTGTTGTAATTGCAGCAGGTTACCCTGAAGAGATGGAATCTTTTCTGAATTCTAATCCAGGCTTGAAATCTCGTTTCACTCAAACTTTTGTATTCGAAGATTATTCTCCCGATGAATTAATAATTATTTTCAAACAATTGTTGAAGAGAGAAGATTATGCAATAACTTCTCAAGCAGAAGAATTATTGAAGAAAGAATTTATTTCTCTTTATAGAGGTAGAGACAAAACTTTTGGGAATGCCCGACTTGCTCGAAAATTATTCGATGAAGCAAAACGAAATCTAAGTAAATTTTGTTTAGCTCTTCCCGAAGAAAAAAGAACAAAAGAATTGATCACTACTTTTACCGAAGAAGTGATCAAAGCAACTCTCACGAGAAGGACTTCCCAAGCAGTCATATTACCAATTAATGAAGAAGCATTGAATGAAGCTTTAAAAGAATTGAATAGCTTAGTTGGATTAGATAATCTAAAAAAAGAAGTTAACGATATGGTGAAACTTGCCCGCTACTTTAACGAGCAGGGCGAAGACATTAAAAAAGTTTTTAACGAACACATTCTTTTTCTCGGAAATCCCGGTACGGGCAAGACAACCGTTGCAAGAATTTTTGGACGTATTTATTCTGCGCTTGCAATATTATCCAAGGGACACATTGTAGAAACCGATAGACAAGGATTAGTTGCCGGGTATGTTGGTCAGACCGCAGAAAAAACTACTGTTATGATCGACAAATCACTTGGCGGAATGTTGTTTATTGATGAGGCTTACGCTCTAGTGAAATCAAATGACTCAGGGAGTGATTTCGGAAAAGAAGCAATAGATATTTTGTTGAAACGAATGGAAGATGATCGTGGCAAATTTATTGTGATTTCCGCTGGTTACACAGATGAAATGCTTCGTTTCGTTGCTAGTAATCCGGGAATTCAATCGCGCTTTAGTAAATCATTTACTTTTGAAGACTACTCTTCCTCTGAATTACTTGAGATAGCGCATAGATCTTTAAATCGTGAAAAGAAAAAAATATCTAAAGAAGCTGAAGATAGGTTAAAAAAACATTTCGAAGAGCTTTATAAGAACCGTGATAAAAAATTCGGTAACGCACGTATCGTTCGAAATATTTTGGATTCAGTAAAACAAAAAATGCTTTTGCGACTTTCAGATATTCCTATTGAAGAGCGGAATGAGGATGTTCTCAACACAGTTGAACTGATAGATATTAACGAAGTCCTAAATCGTGACGTTGAAGCGAAACAATTTGATGTTCAAGGCGACCCGCTCAAATTACAAGAATACATTG
The DNA here is from genome assembly GCA_964449775.1 of uncultured Melioribacter sp. Lineage (GTDB taxonomy): Bacteria > Bacteroidota > Ignavibacteria > Ignavibacteriales > Melioribacteraceae > Fen-1258. The sequence continues at coordinate 60,791 of CAYVBQ010000010.1, forward strand.
ATGAGTTGAATAAACTCATCGGATTAGAAAATGTTAAACAAGATATTTATAAACTAATCAGCTTTGCCAAGATATCACAACTTAAAAAAGAACGTGGATTACATTCTGTAGAACGTAATTTGCATTCTATCTTCATCGGCAATCCGGGAACCGGTAAGAAATCAGTTGCCAAACTTATGAGCAAAATATTTAAAGAGTTAGGGATTCTTCAAAAAGGTCATATTGTTGAAGTTGACCGTTCGGATTTGGTTGCAGGATATCAAGACCAGACAGGCATAAAGACTGATAAAATAATTCAACAAGCACTTGAAGGAACTCTTCTTGTAAATGATGCGCATAATTTATTTTTTGAAGAGAATACATTTGGACAAGAAGCGATTGAAATTATTTTGAAAAGAATGCAGGACTATAAAGGGAAAATATTTGTTATTCTTGCCGGCTCAAACGAAGAGATGAAAAACGTGCTTAAAAATAATTCAGGATTATCCACTTATTTTCCTAATATATTTTATTTTGAAGATTATTCTCCTATGCAGCTTCTTTGCATCGTGGCCGATATTGCAGAAAAGAACGGCTACACTCTCGATGAAGGAGCTCTTCAGGAATTATTGGATAAATTTGAACATCACAACACCTTGATAGAGAAAAAATATCAGAATGGTATTCTTGCTAAAAATATTCTCTACTCTGCAATCACAAATCAAGAAGAGAGAATATTCAATATTTATGAACAAGAAGATGTTGATTTGAAAACCATCATTCTGGAAGATGTTCAAAGAATTAAAAGTTAACTCACCATTATATCCCAATGCTTTATGCTAGAATTAATAGATCTCGGTAAAAAATTTGGGAACTTCACAGCTGTAAATAAAATCAACTTAAAGGTTGGCAAAGGTGAGTTGTTTGGATTTCTTGGACCGAATGGCGCCGGTAAAACAACCACAATGAAGATGATTGCCGGTCTTCTATCTCCATCTAATGGAAATATTTTACTAGATAATGCGGATGTCTGGAAGAATCCAATCGAATCAAAAATGAAAATTGGATACATACCGGATCAACCTTTCCTTTATGATAAACTATCAGGTCGTGAATTTCTTTATTTCAGTGGCGGATTATATAATCTCTCTAAAAATATAATCAGTGAAAAAATTAACGAGCTGATTGAACAGTTAAAGATTGGTAGTTGGATTGACAAACGAACTGAAGAATATTCACAAGGGATGAGACAGCGAATTGTAATAGCATCGGCTTTATTACATAAGCCGGAATTTCTAATAGTAGATGAACCCATGATTGGCTTAGATCCTCAAAGTGCGTTCGATGTTAAAAACTTATTCAGGGCTAAAATAAAAAGCGGAACTACCATATTCATGTCAACACATAGCTTAAATGTTGTAGATGAGATTTGTACACACGTTGCAATAATCAACAAAGGCAATATAATATACCAAGATACAATTGAAGTTCTCGATAGAATGAAACTAAGTCAGAATCACAATCTTGAGGATCTCTTCATACAGCTTACAAATGAAGAGTGAAGAATGAAGAATGTAGAATGATGAACGAAGAGTGATGAACGAAGAGCGTAGAGTAAAATGAAACAAATTATTCACATCCTCAAATACAAGCTAATTGCATTTATCAGGTATGAATCCAAAATTACTTTCACAAATGTTGTTAAAAACGTTGCGAGCAGTTTGATCTTCATCGCTTTTGCCGCCGGGGTTTATTTATTCGTCCAAAAATTTATTTATTTCCTTCTTGTTGATATCAAAGTAGGTCTTTTCCTTCTCCACGAATTCATCTCTATGATACTTTTCATCTTTTTCATTACGGTCAACCTCGGTAACATTATTGTCTCGTATTCAACACTTTACAAATCAAACGAAGTGAACTATTTACTGACCAAACCTATCATACCACTAAAGATATTCGCAATTAAATTTATGGATAATTTTTTCTACAGTTCTTCAACACTTATTATGATTCTTTTCTCTCTGCTAGCAGGGTATGTGGTTTATTTCAAATTGAGCTTAGGTGCTTTTCTTATTCTTGTTATGAATTTTATTCCGTTTATTGTGAGCGCTGGTTCTCTTGGAGTCATTATTCTTTTGATACTTATTCGATTAGCTAGCAGTTTTGGTATCAAGAAAATTATTTATAGTCTTATCACATCATACATTTTGATAATTGTATTCTTTTTTAGAGTTAACTCGCCAAAATTATTAGTTGAGAATGTTTTAAAATATTATCCCTATGCGGTAATAAAAGACAATTATCTTGGAGAATTGATAACACCTGTACTTAAATATCTTCCTAATAACTGGCTTGCTCAAGCAGGCTATTGGATGATTCGAGGCGATTTATCGAGCTCGCTTTCTTTTCTCTTTTTTCAAGTTGCACTGTCTATCATTCTCTTTTCTGCTGCCATGTATCTTGGTCATCGCTGGTATTTCAATACCTGGCTGCTTAATCAAAAACTCATTTCAGATATTTCATTTTCTCGAAAAGAAAAAAAATCATTTTTCTCCTTTCAGAATAAGTCTTTATTTAATTCTCAACCGGAAGCAATAATAAAACGAGACCTATTAATGTTCATCCGGGAACCCAGTCAGGTTATTCATTTTCTAATTCTACTATTTCTGATTGTTGTATTTATTACGAGCGTCTCCGGTATTAAGTTCGTTGGACTTGGAAATTTTTATCTACAAACTATGATTTACATCGCAATATTTCTTTTTAATCTACTTTTCATCTCTACTTTGTCGTTAAGATTTATTTTCCCATTAATCAGTTTGGAAGGTCAATCATTTTGGAAGATAAAATCATCTCCGATTCATCATACTGCATTCATGCGACATAAACTTTTAGTATCTAGCTCATTCATTTTTATCATCGGTCTCGGCTTAAGTTTCTTCTCCAATTACAGATTTGGTTTTGTCTTGACCACATTTTCGATGGCTACTACTCTTTTATCTGCAATGGCTATTGTATCTATCAATTTTGGAATGGGCGGGTTGTATGCAAACTATAAAGAGAAGAATGCAATTAGATTGTCTTCATCGCAAGGTGCTTCACTTTCTTTCCTGCTGAATATTGTCTTTATGTTATTTCTTGTAATTGTTCTCTTCCGACCATTAAGCACATTGTTCTTATCAATAATGATCAAGAAACAATTTGTGCTTTACACGTTTTATTGGACATTAATTCCTATCAGCATAGTTTCGATAATTCTTATCATCACATTTCTCAAGATCGCAAAGAATTCTATTCAAAAAGATTTCTAATTATTAACTGTGTGAATCCGTTAGACCTGCCCGACCGCAGGCGGGTCTGTTAAATCTGCGTGCTATTAATTATACAGGATCGTCATTGCGAGCGGCACTTTAGCGTCAACTTAACTCATAATTACAAAGAGGAAAGACAGGTGAAAATATTGATGAGCAATAAAAACAGCAATTATTTGTTAATCCTCTACGAGGAGTATTGAGGATTTTTTGATTTTTTTTACTACAATAATGTGACCCTGCCTGCCGGCAGAAACTGTTGCAGAACTAAAAAATTACGATTTACTTCGTGTCCCTTCGTGAAAAAACCTTCGTGGTTCTTCGTGAAAGGATTTTTTGTTACACGGAGTTACACGAAGAAGGATCGAAGTTACACGAAGAAAGAGTTGTGCAACACGCTCGGCAGGCAGGCTCTACGAGGTCATTGTTAGCGGAACATCGTAGATGTTCAATTTTTGTAGAATGAAAGAAACACACAATAAACATCCTCGTAGAGGATGAATAAGAGCTTCGTCTCCGGCAACCGCCGGATTCTCGCAATGACAAATAATTATTTTGTTGTAATCAATGGGGCGGTATATAATTTTTCCCTCATATAACCGGCAATCATCAATGTTGATCTTCTTGTTATAAACCTTGGTATAACCGAAATAACTTTATTGTAGAATCCGTCCACAACGCTCGGTCTTCTGCCTAAGTTTCTCATAGCAGTATTCACAACTTCTTCAACTGTTCTCGGAATTGGTCCGGCTGAAGTATTTGCTACCTTCTGAAACTCCGTATCAGTTCCGCCGGGATTAAGTGTGAGAACATCAATGTTATATTTTCTTAATTCGTACCAGAGTCCTTCACCCATAAAAAGATTGAATGCTTTTGTGGCGGAATAAGTGGTGGTAAAAGGTGTTGGCAGAAATCCCACAAGACTTCCAAGAAAAATGATTGCACCTTTTTTTCTTTCCTTCATTGATTGGACAAAATGATGCGTCAATACTGTTGGTGCAATACAGTTAACACGGATCATATCTGTTTGCTGTTCAACATCACCGTCTCCGAATTCTCCGCTATATCCAAAACCGGCATTGTTAATCAGAAGTCCCACTTCCCTATCTTCAACATATTCTTTCAACTCTTTCATGAAATTATCCTTAGAAAGATCAAGAGGAACCACAACATTTTTTACACTGTGTTTTTCTTTTAGCTCTTCAGCAAGTTTTTCCAAACGGTCCTTTCTGCGTGCGACTAAGATTAAATTCATCTTTTCAGATGCAAGCCGTCTGGCGAACTCTTTTCCAATTCCAGAAGATGCGCCTGTTATCAATGCCCAGCTGCCATATTTTTCTTGAAGTGTCATTTTTGTTTTCCTTTTGATCTGTGTTAATCCGTTTACCCCGTGGAATAGCATTTGTGTTTTTGAAACAATTTGATTCTTAATTTATTTCACGGGGTGAATCCGCGTTCTATTATTTTTTCTGATTGATAAATTAACAAATCATAAGCATATTGAATTAGAATTTTTCGAGGAGTTATGAAAAATAGTTCCCAATCCGATCGTTCCTTCGTTTCTTCTTTTCTTTTTTACTTTATTTCTTCATTCCTTCTTTTCTTCTTTGCTTCTTTCCTTTTTCCTTCTTCCCTCTCCGCCCAAATTAAAATTGTTACAACACCGGAAGCTCCAGCGGCAATCGGTCCTTACTCCCAAGCAATTTCTGTCGGTAATTTAGTTTTTTGCTCGGGACAAATTTCTTTGGATCCTGAAACAATGCAAATGGTTGGCGAAGATATTGAAACACAGACGCGGCAAATATTTAAGAACATACGCGCAGTCTTGAAAGCTGAGGATTTAACTTTGAGCAGTGTTGTTAAGTGCACCGTCTTTATGAAAAACTTAGATGATTTTGGGAAGATGAATACTATCTATGCTGAGGAATTTGGCACACACAAACCCGCACGTTCAACTGTGCAGGTTGCACGCTTGCCTAAAGATGCATTGATTGAGATTGAGTGCATTGCAGTGAAATAGTGATTGGTGGTTAGTTGTTGGTGATTAGTGAGTAAAAATATATTTTTGTGATATTACATATAGTAATACCGGAGAAAGATAAAAGATGGCTGCTACAACTAAAATTGCAATTTCGATTGATAAAAAGATACTAACTCGTGGCGATAAATTAGTCGAAAAAAAGATGTTTACTAATCGAAGCAGAGCTATTCAAACTGCAATCGAAGAAAAAATATCAAAACTTGATAAATCTCGATTAGCAATTGAAAGTGATAAACTAATTATAGCTGACGAGCAATTATTGTCGGAAGAAAATTCAAAAATGGATTTAGCAGAATGGCCAGATTATTAAGAGGTGACATAGTATAAGAACACTCTCGATAAATAGATTAAGCGAAAAAATAACTCATCTTAAAGAAGAAGAACCAAGAATAATCACTATTGCGATCTGTGCAAAGGCAGAAAAAAGAAAAAACAATTGACTACTTTGTTCATAGGTCGTCAAGTATCACTCCTTGACGAGATTAATTGAAATTCGGTCAAGGTATGGACCTTAGCTGAAAAACCGGCATTTCGATCTTGAGCAGCGGCTTAAAAACAACGCCGCTAGCTGTAAGCTATTTGAAAAGTTCGGAGTGTGAACCTGTTCTTTCTAAATACAAAGCGTCGTCTGTAAGCCGGTAAATCAAGAGCCAATCCGTTCCAATATGGCAATCACGATGGTTTTTCCATTTTCCAACCAGCTTGTGATCTCTATATTTGGGATCTAATGATTGTTTGTTTAGAAGTGTTCCAATTATGATTTCAAGTTGAGAAATATTCTTCCCTTGACTCCGGATTTTTTTGAAGTCCTTTTTGAATTGAGAAGAGTATATTAGTCTCAACTATTAAGTTCCTTGAAAAGTTGGTTTACATCAGAAACTTCGTGAAGCTCTTCACCATTTTCAGACTTACGCAACGTTTCTTCGGTTAATTCGTTGGGAATTTTTATTTCAAAAGGTATTCCCTTGGTTAAAGAAACTTGTGTCAAAAAAATGGCAATGGCTTCAGACATCGAGATGTTCAGTTTATTAAGAATTTTCTGAGCTTTATTCTTTACACTCGGATCAATTCTGGCTTGTATTGTCGCTGTCTTATTCATTTTGCTTCCTCAAATACTATGTAATTACAATCGCAATACAAGTATATGGTTTATTTTGTTTTTTATCAATAACAAATTTACAGCTAACACACCACTGCTAATGAACTTACTCATTCAAGAAGCGGAGTAAGAGAGAAGCCAGAACGTACAGCTTGTTTTTTTAAATATTTAATACGTTGTTCTTTGATTGTTCATAGGTCGCCAAGGATCACTCTTTGACGAGAGTAATAATAATTCAGTCAAGGTATGGACCTTGACTGCCAGGAAAAAGATAATAAATCGTAAATAAGATGGAGAGTACAATGTTAGTTTATTTCTTACTTTGGTTTCCACTCGTAATAATTGCAATTATCAATGGCGCATTGCGCGAAGGAGTTTACAAAAAATCTTTGGGCGATCTGTTAGCGCATCAAATATCAACGGTCACCGGCATAATTATTTTCGGAATATATTTCTGGGTTATCTTTAATTACTGGAAAATCGAATCATCAAATCAAGCTCTTCTTATTGGATTAATGTGGTTTTGTCTAACAGAAGCATTTGAATTTCTTGCCGGGCATTACATATTTAAAAATTCGTGGGAAAAAATATTACACGACTATAATATATTTAAAGGTCGGGTGTGGATTCTAATTCCTATTTGGGTAGGTGTAGCTCCCTACTTGTTCTATAAATTAATTTCTTAAACAAACTAAGGGGTTGAAAATGGCAAAGCTATTTTCAGTATTATCGTGGAATGTAGAACATTTCAAAGGAGAAGTAAAAAAGCGAGTTGATGATGTTACCGCGCTGATAAAAAAAGTTAATCCGGATGTTTTTGCTCTTTACGAAGTTGAAGGCAAAGAAGTTTTCAGTTCGTTAACCAAGAGTTTGCCCAACTACAGCTTTCATATCACAGAAGGTCCGCAGACGCAAGAAATTTTAGTTTCAGCTAAAAATAGTTTTACATCCTTCTTCACACAAAAATTGGAATTCAAATCCGGCAACCAATACTTAAGACCGGGTGCATTGTTGACGGTAACAATATCAAATCAAAATTATACTATGTTATTTCTTCATACAAAAAGCGGAACGGATCCGTTAGGACTCGGTTTACGTGATGACATGTTCAAACGGGCTTGTGAGTTTAGAATGGTTCTAGATAAAAAAGCGAGCGGTAAATGGGAATCTAAATATCTATTCCTCGGCGATTTGAATACTATGGGAATGGAGTATCCTTACGGCAAAGCAATAGATGCTGAAACAGAAATAAAAAAACTTGCCGAAAAAGAAGCTAAAAAAGTCAAGATGAGAATTCTAAAGAAAGATGAACCCGCCAGTTGGTGGAATGGAAGTAAGTCTAAAATTCCCCCGTCAAATCTTGATCAGGTGATCGCGTCTGATAATCTGAAATTCAAAATGTATAAAGATGCTGAAATAACAGTTCTAGGATGGCCGAAAGAATCAACTACAGAGAAAAAAGATGAGTGGATCAAACGTTATTCCGATCACGGAATTCTTTACTTTGAAATTCTGAAGTAGGATAGAATTAGAGATATACGTGATTTATTAGTACCTCCAGGCAATCATTTAGAAATATTAAAAGGAAACCGTAAAGGACAACATAGCATTCGAATAAACAATCAATGGCGCGTCTGTTTTGAATGGTCTGATAATAACGCATCGAATGTAGAAATTGTAGATTATCATTAGGAGAAATCTAAATGAAAACAAAAATTGAACCACTACACCCTGGCGAGATTCTTTTAGAAGAATTTTTGAAGCCAATCAGTCTCAGTCAAAATAAATTGGCGCTTGATATAAAAGTTCCACCGCGTAGAATAAATGAAATCGTCCAGGGGAAAAGAAGAATTACAGCAGATACGGCATTGAGGTTGTCAAAGTATTTTAATATGTCTCCACAATTCTGGTTAGGATTACAAATGGATTATGACCTCGATGTTACCAAAGATGGGTTGAAAAATAGGTTGGAAAAAGAAGTTAAATCTTACCGTGCTACCGCTTAGGATTAAATTGTTTTTAAAGATTGCTCTAATTCTACAACTGAAATAATTATATCATCTCGCTCAGTAATTCCGGTCTAGGTTGAGGGATTACAACTTTATTTACGAGCAATCCTTTATCTGAAATTACTTTAGCGCCGGATTCAACAGCGCTCGTAACAGCGGCAACTTCTCCGGTTAATGTGCAGAATGCTTTTCCGCCAAGTGCCATAGCGAGACGAATTTCAATAATTCTAACGTTAGCAGCTTTTACAGCGGCATCAGCTCCCTCTATTAGTGAAGCCACAGAAAATGATTCAATAATTCCTAACGCTTCAAGCAGAGTAACATCAGAATGTCCCGATAGCGCAGGGAAAATATCCGGATGAACATTGGGAATAACAAACGTATCGATCACAGCAAAATCAATTTGGTTTGCAGCGGCATCAACAGATGCTTGAACTGCCGCAACTTCTCCGCCGATCAGGACAATATATTTTCCCGAGCAAATCGTGCGTGATAGTATCAGTTCAACTTGAGAAGTTTTCAACATAATATCGGCAGCTTGCATTCCGGCAGCAATGCTTGTCATTTCAATTAAGCCGAGTGAATTCATTTCCATTTATTGTTCCTTTATATTTTAATAGAACGTAGATGGCGCTGATCAAGTCGATTTTCACTTAGTGAACTTAGATCATTAATCTGTGTAAATCCGTTTACCCCGTGGAATAGCATTTGTGTTTTTGAAACAATTTGATTCTTAATTTATTCCACGGGGTGAATCCGTGTCATCAGCGTTCTATTTCATTTGTAAGCCAACTATAAAAAGTCTAAATAATGATTGAGTCATTCTGAGAGCAGCGAAGAATCTTATTTTTTGTTATGAAATCGTTAGATTCTTCAGTCGCGGAGTTCATCCTGAAGAATTGAAGGGCTCCATCAGAATGACAAATTAATGTCTATAGAGTGAACTCCTTTATTATTTGCTAATCCTCACAAACTCATCAGAAACGTGAGTGATTCTTCCGGAAATTGATGCGTGAATTTTTGCACCAAGCACGCCTTCTTCAACATCGGCAATCAGTTGTCCATCTTGAACCGCTTCGCCAAGTTTAACAATTGATTTTGCCGGAACTCCGATGTGTTGTTTCAATAAAATCTTTACTTGAGATACTTGCGGAGAATTTATTGTGAACGGAGTGTGCGCATTATATTTTAAAAGATCCATCCGCTTCATTAATTGTTTCAGCGGTACGCGTCTTCCCTCTTTTATCGGATGAACTTTCACCGGTTTCTGCTGCTCATATCGCGTTCCCAATTTTCTATTTTCTGCTTTACTCTGATCACATGCCTCGCGGGGATATAAATCTTCCGGACAAGCGTAGAGAGAACACAATCCGCATGAACAACATAGATCGGCGTATTGATTCCATACTGCGTTACCTGTTGTTGTAAATCCGAGTGAACGCATTACCTTATGCGGTTGAACGTCATAACCTAATAGATAACGCGGACAAAGCTCTGTGCAATAGCTGCATTGATCGCATGCTGATTTCCCAATTCTATTTTTAGCTTCAATCGGTCTATTTGTTCTGTTGACAAGATAATGATCGGCTGGAAGAATAATAATTCCTGCAGTAGTTTTTGTAACCACTTCAGATAAATCGAATGTTAACTTGCCCATTAATATCCCGCTAACAAAAACTCCGAAGTTCGAAACTGTAGCACCACCGGCATGATCCAAAAGTTCTTTGAGACTCGTACCAATGGGAACAAAAAACGATGATGGATTTTTTACACATCCTGCAACGCATACAAATTTCTGCGTGACAGGTTTGTCTTCAATCGCTCTTGTGATGTTGTAAAATGTTTCAACATTGTTAACAACACACCCAACATCGAGTGGAAGACCGTGAGGAGGTATTAATCTTTTAGTTGCAGCGTAAACCAGCTCATATTCATCTCCGCTCGGATAGAAATCACCAAGAAGACATGTTTCAATTTTCCCGTTTGAATAACTACTCTCAATGGCTTCAATTGCAAGACTATTTTTTGCTTTTATACCGAAGTAGGATTTTTTTGCCGAAGTTTGTTTTGTCATCCACTCAACACCATTAACAATTTCCGGTGCAAAGTTTTTCATCAACTCATAATCTTTGTGAATCAACGGCTCACATTCGGCGCCATTCACTAATACATATTCAACTTTAGATTTTGCTTTTATGTGTGTTGGAAATCCCGCACCTCCGGCTCCAACAACACCTGCATCAAATATTTTTTGGACGAGATCCATATTCTCCGTTTCGTTTTATAACAACAATTGTTTTGTCATCTTGATATTTACTTTCGTTAGTGCTGAACTTAATTACATCTTCTAAAATTGTTGCTGCAATTTCTTTGGGTGACAAATTAACACTATCCAAAACAACTTGCCGTAACTTATCGTCACCGTAAAATTCAAATTTATCATTTGCTGCTTCAACAACACCATCAGAATAAATAACCAGAACATCACCGTTGTAAAAATTGATGCTGTCTGTTTCGAATTTTGAATTTGGAGTAGGACCAAGCAGCGGACCGGTCGGGTTGAGAAGAACTATATCTCCAATCTTTTTTCGATAAAACAACGGCGGATTCTGTCCGGCATTTGCATAAAGGAATAATCCCTTTTTATCATTGGATAATTCACCGTAGAACAAAGAAGTGAATTTGTCATCGCTGAAAATTTTATTGATGAGCTGATTCATTCGGAACATCATCGGCGATATTTTGATCTGGAAAGTACTTGCCATTCTCATTGCGCCGGAAATATACATTGCTTCGGCTGCAGCACCTAATCCTTTTGATGCAGCGTCTCCCATCAATATACCAAGCCGGTCTTCACCATCGCCAACTTTTAGATAATCATAAAAATCACCGCCGACAATCTGCGCCGGTAATGTAACGCCAAAAATATCGTAGAAGTGAAAACGGTATTCGTGTTCCGGGAGAATACTTCTTTGGATTTCTTTTGCCTTGTCAATATCTTCTATAAGATTTTTTCTGGATTGATGAAGATATCTCTCATTTAGTTTGGAAGTAAGTACTGTCGCAACAATGTTTAACGTGTCCCGAAGATCATCTCCGAGCATCTCGCTATTCACTGCTAAGAGATATTCATAAAATTTTTTATCTCCTATTTTTATTTTCCTTCCAACGCCACTCGCAGAGTATTTCAAAATTCCCTTACTTATAAGAGTTTTATTTGTCTCATCAGCTAATATTGTTCTTTCAACTGCAATCCGTTCAAAAAGAGGATAATCTTTTATATCAAGTAAAAAATCCGTACTAATCTTTGAAACTTTTCCTGTTTGAAATAACAGACTGTAAGATTTTTTGCGGACGTTCAATTTCCAAATACGTCCGCCCGTAAGTTTTATCTGTTCATTACTGATTATCTGTCTAACAACTTCAGCAAGAAGCTCTTCATCCGATGCTAAAGTTTTGGATGCTACTGTTTCAATTGTCCTATATAGTTTTCTTTGATCCATCTTAATTATTATTCCGAATATTGGTTGATCAAATTAATTAATACATCTTTACACACTTGATTAAATTCATTTGATGTGAATGAATTCATGATACTGTTGAATGTTGGACGATATACGCCTTTGGCAACGTAGCCGCCTCCTTCAAATACTCCAATTTTATTTTTATACTTATCCTCGACCGGTGTTGGTATTGGTGTTCCGGGTTCAATTAAATTTTTCCATTTGCTATCGAAGTCGACCATCGTGGATAAATTCGGCTCCCATGGTTCAACGTCAATTGGATACATATTCTGATAGGTATTATCATTGCCATATTCATCAGCAAGACCGGCAAGCCCATGCGCGAACTCATGAACGAAAACTTGATTGGCTGCTTTATTATCAACCCCCGTCATTGAATAATAATTGTAAACAGCTCCACCACCATATTTATCAGTGTTGACCAGAATATATATTTGATCGTAAGGTGCGTTTGCTGCTATGTCACGGACTGTGTGATAATCAGTCGTCATCAAGTAGCGCTCACTATCAAAAGTATAAAACCGGGAGTTGAGTAAAGTCTGTTTCCAAATATTTTTGCCGGGAATATCAGTTCCGGATTCACTTGAAGGCGCTCCAATTCCCCAAATATTTATTTTCTCTTTGTTTTCTTGAAACGGTGAATAATCGAACAAGTATCCTGCAAATCGTGCGCAGTCGTTATGGAATTTCTCCATTTCAGTTTTTGAGTATCCTTCCGGAATGAAGACGATATCAAGTTTGGATGATGGATCGCCTGAGTAATGTACTTTAAAATTATCGAAAGGTTTTATTCTTTCGCTTATAATGAAATAATTTTTTGGATCAACAGTATATTCGAATTTCTTTTCAAAAATATTCTTTCTGTCCCTCTTATAAATTTCTATTCGAATATTGTTTTTCGGGAATGGTAAAAGAACAGATCCAGAAAAAGAGCGCAATGTTGTCTTGGATTCTTCCGTAGTTTGCCACTCCTGGTATAGAGTAGAAAATCCTCTCGAAAAAATTAATTGGTTTGAAGCAGTATCAAAAACTTTAAAGAAATAATTTCCATAGCCAAAATTGTCGATAAGGTTCTTCTTTGAACCACTCCATTGTCCTTCCTTTACCATTTTATCGAATGAAATTACTTCAGTTGCCCTATCACCTGTATGATAAAAATCGAATCGAAGCGTCTGATCGTCAAAGTAATCATCAAATTTAATTTGTGCATTGACAGTTATTACGAAACATAATAATAGAGAAAATAACTTTTTCATTTTTGAAGTCCTCAAAATATTACGGTTTTACTTTTCTAGAACCCGGTTTAATTGCAGGAATGTTTTGTTTACACAAAGGACATTCTTCAGAGTTGTAAGAGACCACCTCTAATTGCAAAGTGCTGAACTGTGGGACATTGAACTGAACTTTATTATTACTTCTGTCAACTATGTAACCAACACCCGCAACAATACCGCCATTGTTCCTTATGATCTCCATAACCTCAAAAACAGAACCGCCGGTTGTTACAACATCCTCGCAAACTAAATATTTTTTCCCTTCTTCAATTTGAAAGCCGCGGCGGAGTGTTAGAATTTTGTCTTCCCGCTCAGCGAAGATTGATTTCTTACTCAGTAATCTCGCAACTTCCTGTCCTACGATAATACCTCCAATTGCCGGCGAAATTACCACATCAATTTCTGTGTTTATAAAGTGATCGGCTATCTTTCGACAAATAATTTCATTGTAATCAGTATACTGAAGAACTTGAGCACATTGAAAATATTGGTTGCTGTGTCTGCCTGAAGTCAATAAAAAATGCCCATTCAACAGGGCATTTGTCCTAAGAAAAATTTCTAAAATGTTTTGATCTTTCATTGTCTGATTGTGTCAATTGTTTGTGCGAGATTGAAATCGTTTTCAGTAACCCCGCCCTCGCTATGAGTTGATAAAGTTATTTTGAGTTTATTCCATGAATGAAGGAGCAAATCCGGATGATGTTCCAATTTTTCAGCTTCAAACCCAACCTTTACTAAAAAGGCAACCGCATCAATAAAACTTTTTAGCTTAAACTCCTTTACAATAGAGCCATCAATGTAAAACCAGCCGTTAAGAATTTCTAATTTTTCTTTTATCTCTTCAGAGTTAAGTAGCTTCATTTAAATATCTTCTCAGTTTTACTCAACTGTTTCCTTCTCTTGATTATCATGTTCTTCAGGTTCCGGTGTTTTGCCGGCAATAAAGTAAAGTTCATCGGCACTCTTTTTATGCTTAACAATTATCTTATCACCTTCTTTGAAATGTCCGAGTAGCAGCTCTTCTGCAAGCGGATCCTCAACATATTTCTGTATTGCCCGTTTCAAAGGTCTTGCTCCAAACTTTGGATCGAATCCTTTCTCAGATAAAAATTCTGTAGCCGATTTGTGAATTTCGATACTCATTTTATTATTGATGATATTCTTGATTAAGTCTTTCATCTCAATTGGAATAATCTGTTTAATGTCTCCTTGATCAAGACTTCTAAACACAATGGTTTCATCAAGCCGATTCACAAATTCCGGATTGAAGAGTTTTTTCATTGCGTCTTCAACTGTATTCTTCATATGGGAATATTGATCTGCTTCAGTTGCACCGCTAAAACCATATCCTCCGCCCGATTTGATGTCACGAGTTCCAACATTTGAGGTCATTATAATAATCGTATTCTTGAAATCAACTTTTCGGCCTAAACTGTCAGTAAGTACACCGTCGTCAAGAACTTGAAGAAGAATATTAAAAACATCCGGATGAGCTTTTTCAATTTCATCAAAGAGAACAACAGAATAAGGTTTTCTACGAACACGTTCTGTAAGCTGCCCACCCTCATCATATCCTACATATCCCGGAGGCGCTCCAATTAAACGCGAAACTGCAAATTTCTCCATATACTCGCTCATATCAATTCGGATGAGAGCGTCTTCCGAATCGAATAAATAGCGGGCGAGTTCTTTAGCTAATTCTGTTTTGCCAACTCCTGTTGGACCAAGGAATATAAATGTACCAATAGGTTTCGATGGTCTCTTTAAACCTGCTCTTGTTCTTCTAATTGCCTTAGTAAGTTTTGATACGGCGTCATCCTGTCCAACGATCCTACCTTTTAAGGCTGTTTCCATCTTCATCAATTTTTCAGATTCAGCTTGAACAACTCGTGTAACAGGAATACCTGTCATCATTGAAACAACAGTAGCCATATCATCTTCGCTTACATCATAAATGATGTCCTTCGTTTTAGTATCCCATTCACGCTTAGCAATTTCGAGATCAGATTGTAGTGTCCTTTCCTTATCACGTAACCGTGCAGCCTCTTCGTAATCTTGTTGTTTAACGACCTGAATTTTTTGATGCTTAATTTTTTCAACTTCCTCTTCAAGTTTTAAGACTTCATCGGATACAGTGAAGTTGCCCATATGAACACGTGAACCCGCTTCATCAAGAACGTCAATTGCTTTGTCCGGAAAGTGGCGATCCGTGATATATCGTTCGCTTAGGCGAACCGCTACCTCAATTGCTTCTTTAGAGTAGCGGACATGGTGATGTTCTTCGTATTTGAACTTGATGTGTTCAAGAATTTGGATTGTTTCATCAAGAGAAGGTGGATCAACCATAACCTTTTGAAAACGACGGTCTAATGCGCCATCTGTTTCAATAAATTTTCTATACTCATCAAGTGTAGTGGCGCCAATACACTGAATATCCCCGCGTGCGAGTGCAGGCTTAAACATATTCGATGCATCTAACGATCCCGATGCCCCGCCGGCTCCAACAATTGTATGCAGTTCATCTATGAATAAAATTACATCGTCTGCTTTTTCAAGTTCATTCATCAATGCTTTCATGCGCTCTTCAAACTGTCCACGGTATTTTGTACCGGCGACTAATCCTGCCAAATCAAGAGTAACAACGCGTTTCTCTTGCAAGATACGAGGAACTTTTTTCTGAATAATTCTTAGAGCTAAACCTTCCGCGATAGCAGTTTTTCCAACGCCGGGTTCGCCAATAAGCACCGGATTATTTTTCTTTCTGCGACTTAAAACCTGTGCAACTCTTTCTATCTCTTTTTCTCTGCCTATAACCGGATCAAGTTTATCTTCAATTGCCAGTTTTGTGAGATCACGTCCAAAATTATCTAGAACGGGTGTTTTCGTTTTATCAATTTTCTTTCCTGATGCAGATGGCTGCTGCAAGGAAGTTTTGCCGGGATCTTTACTGCTGAGAATATTATTCAACTCCGCGCGAGCATTATCATAAGTCATATTAAATTGATGAAGAATTTGTGTGGCTATATTATCTTCATCTCGTAAGAGGGAAAGTAAAATATGTTCGGTTCCGATAAGATCTGATTTATATATTTTGGATTCGATTTGCGTAATTTTTAAAACTTTTTCGGCTTGTTTTGTTAACGGAATATTTCCAATTGTTAACGTTCCACCGGAAGTTCTTACTGTATCTTCAATTGTCTTTTTCAATTTAACAAGATCAACATCAAGATTACGCAGAATACGAACAGCAACACCCTGCCCTTCTCTAATAATGCCTAAAAGTAAATGTTCAGTACCAATATAATCATGCCCAAGCCGCAACGCTTCCTCACGACTTAATCTAATTACTTCTTGCACACGTTCCGAAAAATTTCCTTCCATTTCTTTCCTTTTGTTATGATAATGTATAAACAGAAAAACTATTCATTTGGTTTCGTATGCAAATATATATATTGCTCATCCTCATATCAAGGAACATCGAACTTGGTAATCAAAAGAGATTGCTGATTTCAGAGATTGTATTAGTCAGATTGTATTGATATCTTTCATATAGATTAATAAAGGAGAAAACAGATGGAAGCTCTAACCGGTGTATCAATTCTAATAATTGCTGTTTCAGTAATTGCATTAATGATGATCTTTTACTTCGTCCCAATCGGATTGTATATAACTGCATACTTTTCCGGCGTTAAGGTGAGAATCTTTAAAGATTTGATCGGGATGCGTTTGCGTAAAGTTTCGCCGCAAGTGATAGTTCGGAATTTGATCGCAGCTACCAAAGCCGGAATTGAATTAAACGCTTCCCTATTGGAAGCACACTATCTTGCCGGCGGTAATGTAACTAAAGTTGTTAACGCACTAATCTCTGCTAATAAAGCAAATTTAGATTTGGAATTTTCCAAAGCCGCGGCTATTGATCTTGCCGGTCGTGATGTTTTAGAAGCAGTGAAAATGTCAGTCAATCCAAAAGTTATTGAAACTCCGCTCGTTTCCGGTGTAGCAAAAGATGGAATTCAATTGAAAGCCATGGCAAGAGTTACCGTAAGAACAAATCTTGAAAGACTTGTTGGAGGTGCCGGAGAAGCAACTATTCTCGCTCGCGTTGGAGAAGGAATTGTATCTACTATAGGATCCAGTACTTCACATAAGGAGGTATTAGAAAATCCTGATAAGATATCTAAAGTTGTATTAGCAAAAGGATTAGATGCGGGAACTGCGTATGAAATTCTTTCAATTGATATTGCTGATGTTGATGTTGGTTCCAACATTGGTGCAATCTTACAAACCAATCAAGCAGAAGCTGATTTAAAAGTCGCACGTGCGAAAGCTGAGGAAAGACGCGCTGCGGCTGTAGCTTTAGAACAAGAGATGAGCGCTGAAGTAGCTCGTATGCGCGCAAAAGTTGTTGAGGCAGAAGCTGAAATTCCAAGAGCAATTGCTGAAGCTTTCACTAAAGGTAATCTGGGTGTGATGGACTATTACAACCTAAGAAACATTCAATCAGATACTGAAATGAGAAACTCAATAGCTAAACCGGAAGAGAATAAAAATAAAGATACCAATGGATAATTTATTTCAACTGTTAATTTTTCTTTTTGTCATCTACACAATTATTAATTCTGTATTCGGTAAAAAGAAATCGCAAAAAACGAATAGAGAGATTCCTCAGAGAAGAACGGGAGAAGTTGAATCTGAGACTTCCCCGCAACCTCAATATTCCTCCGGTGATATTCTACAGGATCTATTCGGTCTGAAGATTCCAAAAACCGGGGGTGAGTATGAAACTTACCCCCAGAGATATCCTTCTAATTTGGAAACTGATCTGCCCGATATTGATAATCAACCTGAGATTGAAGGTAAGTATTTATCTGATGTTGAAGCGAAAAATTTACCGGATGTTGATTACGATAAGCTGCCTTCATTGGAACTTCAGCAAAATGTTGCCTCCTCGGCAGAGTATTACACTGCATATGAAATGAGCAGTTCTTTAAATCAAAGAACGGTCGAGATAATCCAGAAATTTAGAAATCCGAAGACACTTAGAGAGTTATACTTAATCTCAGAAATATTAAACAAGCCAAAAGCGCTTCGCAAATAATGGCAAGAAAGTACGTCCTCAAAAGAACTGCGCAGATTGAAGAGCACAAACCTATTGTTGACGAATCCCGCTTTCAAATAAATTATCGTGAGCAGCTAAACGCGGCTCAATACGAAGCCGTTAGCGCTGTAGATGGAGCGTTTCTAATTATCGCCGGTGCCGGAAGCGGAAAGACCAGGACTTTAGTTTATCGTGTTGCACGTCTTACCGAATTAGGATACGATCCATTATCAATTTTGTTACTCACATTCACACGTAAAGCGGCTAAAGAAATGATGGATCGCGCGGCAATTCTACTCGATAACCGCTGTTCAAAAATTAATGGCGGAACGTTTCATTCATTTGCCAATATTGTTCTACGCAAATATGCCAAAGCAGTTAATCTTGATAATGGCTTCACCATACTTGATCAAGGTGACAGTGAAGATGTTATCAACTTAATACGCGGTCAACTCAATTTATCCCAGCATAAAAAAAGATTTCCAAACAAAACTACTATTTTCAAAGTTCTAAGTTACAGTGCTAACACTGAACGGAAAGTCGAGGATATTTTGGAGGAGGAATATCCGCACTTTGCCGATTACACAGATAAAATATTAGACATTCAAAAAATCTATACATCCTACAAAAGAAAAAACAATCTGCTCGATTACGACGACTTGCTAATATTTCTCCGTGATTTTCTATTGGAGTTTGGACCGGCTGCAAAATCTTTTTTATCTACTATCAAATTTGTAATGGTTGATGAATATCAGGATACAAATAAGCTGCAAGCGGAAATTATACGCGGGCTTTCGCAAATTCATCAGAATATAATGGTAGTTGGTGACGACTCACAATCTATCTATTCATTTCGAGGTGCCAACTTCAAAAATATTATGGATTTTCCCAAACTATTCAATAATGTGAAAGTTATTACTTTGGAAGAGAATTACCGCAGTACTCAGGAGATTCTGAATTTTTCCAATCATATTATTGAGCACGCAATAGAAAAATATCCAAAACATCTTTTCACTCGAAAAATCGGCGGAGAGTTACCCGGGATTATTTCCGCCGCTAACGATAATATGCAGTCACGCTTCATTGTTGAAAGAATTTTAGAATTGAGAGAAGAAGGCGTCTCACTGGATGAAATCTCAATACTTTTCCGTTCATCATTTCATTCCTTCAATCTTGAGATCGAATTGAATAAGGCGAACATTCCTTATGTAAAATTCGGCGGAATGAAATTCATTGAAACGGCACACGTAAAGGATATGCTCGCCTTCTTGCGAATTGCTACTAATCCGTCAGATTATGTGAGCTGGTACCGTGTTCTACTTCTTCATGAAGGGATTGGACCCAAGAAAGCTCAAATGATTATGGATGAAATTGCGGCGAATAACCTTTCGATCAAGGATAATCACGAAGCTGTTGTAAGTAAAAAATATAACAGTATGATTTTTAGTTTGTTTAATCTTCTACGCGATATACATATCAAGAACCAATTACCTGCGGATAAAGCCGAACTAGTTTTCAAATACTATGAACCTTTATTCAAAGAAAAATATGATGACTGGAACAAACGTAAGAAGGATTTGGAAATATTTATGAACCTGGCAGAAAATTATCGAAGTCTCGATAGTTTCCTTTCGGATATGGCTCTTGAACCTCCACGTGACAGTGTGGTTGATATAGAAGCGGAAGACAAAGAGGGAGAACACCTAACATTATCAACGATTCATTCTGCAAAAGGACTTGAATGGCATACAGTCTTTATTCTTCATGCGATTGAAGGATTCTTCCCTTCCTCACAATCGGTTGACAAATTAGAATCTCTCGAAGAAGAAAGACGCTTGATGTATGTTGCGTCAACACGCGCTAAACAAAACTTATATGTGTGTTACCCGATGCATATATTCGATCGTCATCAAGGGATGACTTTTTCAAAACCTTCCCGGTTCATTGAAGACATAAATGAAGAGATGGCAGATCAGTGGTTGTTGGAAGAGTGACGAACGAAGAACGTAGAGTGTAGAATGATTATTCTTAAATTGGCATCGTGAGTATTGTAATGAAGAAGCAATCCCCGTTTAAATAATATTAGTATGCTTAGTGTAGTTTATATTGAAAGAAGCAAAAGTGCTCGCAAAAAAAAAGACTGTATCTTTTTTGATTTTCAAATATTTCATTTAATTATTCAATCAACTATCTTTGAA
>CAYVBQ010000010.1:81423-95631 GCA_964449775.1 uncultured Melioribacter sp.
TATCTTTTTTGATTTTCAAATATTTCATTTAATTATTCAATCAACTATCTTTGAAGCAAACACAATGACATTTCATAAAAAGAATGAAAAAGCAATCTATCAAAGCTAAAATGTTCGATCATAAATTCGACAAGGGTGAAGATATTTCAAAATATCTTGACTTATCAAAAGCTAATAGACCCGGGTTAAGAAACGAGAAAATTAATATTTCTTTCCCTTCATGGATGATGAAATCAGTTGATAAAGAAGCAAAGAAACTTGGCGTTACAAGAGAATTTGTTATCAAACAATGGATATCTGACAAAATAAAACAAGTTGCTGTATGATATTCATGTGTACCTCCTAACATCCCCTTTAATAATCATACATTACAACAGACTGTTCTCAATTAAATCTTCATTAAAAATCAATTTCATTTAATTATTCAATCAACTATCTTTGAAACAAATAATAATAGAGTATATGTACAACGCAAAAGATTTAGTTCAACAAGCCATCAATGCAAAATCCAGAGCAATGCCTACTTATTCTAATTTCCACGTTGGTGCTGCTTTACTAGCAAAGAGTGGAAATATTTATATCGGTGCGAACATTGAAAATTCATCTTATGGATTGACAATATGTGCTGAGAGAACCGCCGCATTTAGTGCAATCATAGAAGGTGAACGGGAGTTTGAGGCAATTGCAATTGCCGGTGATTCCGACGAATATATC
This sequence comes from uncultured Melioribacter sp., assembly GCA_964449775.1. Lineage (GTDB taxonomy): Bacteria > Bacteroidota > Ignavibacteria > Ignavibacteriales > Melioribacteraceae > Fen-1258. The sequence goes on from CAYVBQ010000010.1 coordinate 82,138, forward strand.
TCTCCTTGTGGCGCATGCCGGCAAGTACTTGTTGAATTGTGCGGAAAAGGTCTTCAAGTTTTTATGGTTAACGGTAAAGGGGAATTCAAACAAAACACAATTGATGAACTGATTCCATACTCATTTAGCAAGGAATTTTTGAAACCATGATGGAATTTACTCCACACTCTACTCCCCAAAACACCGGTTGGATCGAAGTTGTTGCCGGATGCATGTTCAGCGGCAAAACAGAAGAATTAATTCGAAGACTTCGCAGAGCTAATATCGCACGTCTTAATGTAAAAATTTTCAAACCAAAGATTGATATTCGTTACTCAGAAAGTGAAATTGTTTCTCACAGTGATCAATCTTTACCTTCAATTCTTGTAAAGTCTCCAAATGAAATTCTTGCTTTATCAGAAGAAGCTCAAGTTGTTGGAATTGATGAAGCACAATTTTTCAGTAACGATTTGGTAGATGTCTGCAACAAACTTGCTAATCAAGGTAAACGGGTTATTGTTGCGGGACTCGATCAAGATTACCGCGGAATTCCATTTGAACCAATACCACAGCTTCTTGCAATTGCTGAATACATTACAAAAACATTAGCAATCTGTGTTGTATGCGGAAATCCCGCTGATAAGACTCAACGCAAAATAGTTTCTACAGAACGAGTACTTGTAGGCGCTTCAGACAGTTATGAAGCTCGCTGCAGAAAATGTCATTACATTCCCGAATAAAGCGAGGACTAAATGGATTTTTTTATTTCCTTTCTCAGAGGTGCTGGCGGTATAATTCTTCTGCTTGGAATAGCATTTTTATTTTCCAACAATAAAAGAAAAATTAATTGGCGGCTTGTTACAACTGGAATTACAATTCAAATTCTCTTTGCAATCTTTATAATCCACAGCGAAACATTACGTCATTGGTTCTTCCCTCTTGGTTGGCCAAAAGACATGGTTAATTGGTTGGGAACTGCAATAGTTAGTTTACTCGGATTCACTATGGAGGGATCTAAATTTGTTTTTGGTAATCTGGCAAATAGTTATGGTACAGATAGTCTCGGATTCTTTTTTGCTTTTCAAGTTTTACCTACAATCATTTTCGTTTCATGTTTAACATCAGTCTTGTACTACCTCGGAATACTGCAACTTGTTGTTAAAGGTATGGCATGGGTTATGGCAAAGTTGATGGGGACAAGCGGTGCTGAATCTCTTTCCAACACCGCGAACATTTTCGTCGGGCAAACTGAAGCTCCCCTTCTAATAAGACCATACATTGAAAAAATGACAAAGTCGGAAATCTTAACAATCATGATTGGCGGAATGGCAACGGTTGCCGGCGGAGTTATGGCAAGTTATATACAAATGTTGGGACAAGCATTTGCCGAGGTGTATAAAATAAGTATTCAAGAAGCGCAGATTAAATTTGCTATACAACTTCTTGCTGCAAGTGCCATGGCTGCGCCCGCATCTATTGTGATTGCTAAAATTCTTTATCCGGAAACTGAAGAACCTGTAACAAGAGGCAAAGTAAAATTAGAAGTAGAGAAGAATGCGTCCAACGTTATTGAGGCGGCTGCAACCGGCGCCGGCGATGGCTTACACTTAGCATTAAATGTTGCGGGGATGCTTCTTGCATTTATCGCTTTGATTGCATTAGTGAATTATTTGTTCACAAGCTTTGGCGATCTGGTAGGTATTAACAATTATTTGAAAGCTGCTTTCGGCGCGCCTCTTTCATTGCAATTGATTTTTGGAATTGTTTTACGTTACCTCGCAGTGGGTATTGGCGTTCCATGGAATGATGCTTTTCATTTTGGAAGTCTGATAGGTACAAAAGTTGTTTTGAATGAGTTCGTTGCTTATTTCGAATTAACTACAATAATTAAAGCTGGAGGAATGAGCGCAAAAGGAATGATGATGGCAACCTACGCTTTGTGCGGGTTTGCTAATTTCTCTTCCATCGCAATTCAAATTGGTGGTATTGGACCTTTAGCTCCTTCAAGAAAAAAAGATATTGCCGCATTAGGATTAAAAGCCGTTCTCGGCGGAACTCTTGCAACTTTAATGACAGCAACTTTAGCAGGGATACTTGTACAATGATAAACATGAATGCTCAATATCTTGATACACTTGAAGCAGTTGCAAAACAAATTCCTTTCGAACCTGAAATCTGTATCGTTCTCGGCAGCGGCTTGGGAGACTTTGCTGAGAAAGTTGAGACGGTAAAATCAATTTCAACTTCTTCCCTGCCCAATTATCCAAGATCAACTGTTCAAGGTCATCAAGGGTATCTTCACTTTTCAAAGTATCGGAATAAAAATCTACTAATAGTTCAGGGTAGAATTCATTTTTACGAAGGATATACTTTATCTCAATGTTTACTTCCGGTTCACATTGCATCAAAATTGAATTGTTCGAAAATAATTTTGACAAATGCCGCCGGTGGAGTAAATCCTAATTTTAAACCCGGCGATTTAATGTTAGCAACATCCCTCAACGGAGTCAATATAAAAAAAGAATTAACAGATCTGATGGGTTTAGCTAATCTATCACAAAAAAATTCTTTTCTCGATTTTCCATCTAAAGAGTTAAACGATAAAATTTTATCTGCAGCACTTGAAGAGAAGATCACTTTGCGTCAAGGTGTCTATTGGCTTACCAAGGGACCCAGCTATGAAACACCCGCCGAGATAAAAATGGTTAGGAAATTCGGCGGTGATGCCGTTGGAATGTCAACTGTTCATGAAGCGATATATGCGCAATCAATCGGAATGAAAGTTTCATCCATTTCTTGTATAACAAACTATGCCGCCGGTCTTTCCGATCAGAAACTATCTCATGCAGAGGTAATGGAGACGGCAGAGCTGTCTAAAAAAGATTTTGAACGTCTTGTAAAGAAATCAATCGTGTTGTTATAACTCACCTTACGCAAAGTATTGTAATTGTCATATTGAGCATATTCACTTCGTTCAATGTAAACTCCGCTAAATATCTCAAAACAGTTTGAAATCGAGGTGTCGAGATTCTTCACTCCACTGCGTTTCGTTCAGAATGACAATTTTGTGTAAGGTGAGGTTATAAGATATTTGCAGCTAATATAGACGCAGCAGCAACAATGGCAGTTTCACTTCGTAAACGGTTTTCAGTTAATCTTAGTGTTCGCTCTTCGTTCAACACTCTGCACTCTTCGTTCGTAAACCCACCTTCCGGACCAAAGATGAAAAAGCAATTGAGAATTGAGAATTGAGAATTGAGAGTTGGAAGAAACGATTGAAATGTTTGTTCCGCGTTTTGATCGAAAAGAATTTTTGTGCCGTCCAATTTTACTATTTCGTTAATTGATTTTACATATTGGATTTTCGGAAGCCATGCGCGTAATGATTGCTTCATAGCGGCAAGTAATATTTTTCCCCATCGCTCAATCTTTTCTCCTTTTGCTACTGTGCGTTGCGAATCAAAAACAATGAAGTTTGTAATTCCCAATTCAACAGATTTTTCGAGAGCAAACTCAAACCTATCGGCGCTTCTTAATCTTGGTACACAAAACCAGATATTCGAAAACTTATTATCATACTTCGTTGATTCAGCAATGGCTGCAACTACTTTATTTTTCTCAATCACAGAAATAGTTGATTTATGAATTGTTCCTTTACCATCCGTAACGTAAAGAATATCATCAATTTTATGGCGCATCACGTTAGTGATATGATGACATTCTTCACCTTCAATTGAAATTAAATTTCCAACTGACGGTTGATTGGTGTAATATAATTCAACTTCAGAAAGAAAAGCCGGTGCCAATTGTAAATTCTCCTCGCCCTAACTCATTGAGAGCATATTCAAAACGAATAGCGTTGTATGGTAAAAACAAAAACGTGATTCCGAATCCATATCCGGAATAAAAATGACTTAGTGAAAATGAATCGCTATCGTTAAATGTATCACCTGCATCTATAAAGCCGCTCAGATAAATTCCTATTCGAGCGGAAGTTAAACTCTCCGGCAATAGCGGCAGTTTGAAACTCACGTTCCAATCTTTCACAACCGGATAACTCAATTCTAATGAGGTTAGTAAATATCCTTTCCCCTCTCGAATATCATTATAATGCCCGCGCACTCGCTCGCCGTATCCAAGATAAGAGTAGTCATAGAATGGAACAAGTTTACCGAATGTTCTACGATAAACAAAACGCCATTTACCGCTAATCTGCTCGAATAGTTTTCTGTAGCCACGAAAATCAATTTCAAAATCGTTATAGCTGATATTGTTAATTCCAAATCCTTTATGACTGAAATTTAGAAATGTATACAACCCATTCTCCGAATACTGTTTTAAGTCACGGGAATCATAGAGATAACTAATCCCTCCATACATTAAACGATCAATTCTTTCACCCGATGCGGTAATACCTTTCTTAGAGAATGGCGATTCTATATAATTAAACCCAATTGAGAGGAAAGTAATATTAAACTGATTTATACGTTTACTAAATGATATTGTTTGAGAAAAGATTTTATATTGGAATTCGTCCCCGATAATATTTTCAGCAGCTTTACTCCTATTATTTATTTTTGAGTAGGCGATACCGAATGTAAATCCGATATCGTTCCCAAAAAAAAGTGCGGGATTGTCATAATAGATTGAGTAGCTTGGATCGTAGCCAAAACCAACCTTCGCACGCAGCGTTTCATTTCTTCCTCGAAAATTTTTGTATAATATATTGAATCCATATGTAACTCTTTTAAGATCATCGTTTTCTGCTCGTACAAAAGGAAGCGGGTATATATACCAGCTTTCGGAGAGATGAATCTCAAGTATTGTCTTATTCTGATCATTACCTATGATAAACTCAACACGATTGAACAAGCTTAGACTATACACCCGCTCACGGTTGAATCGTAATATTTTTCCTGTAACTGTTTCCCCAACTTTAAATGTTAACTCGCGGAGAATAATAAAATCTTCTGTTCTGTCGTTGCCGGAAATCTTGATTGAATCAATTCTTATTGATTCAGTATCATTCACCAAAAGTGAATCCGGTTCTTCTGCAAGTATATTCCGGTTATGAAGAGATACAATAAGGAAAACAATGATATAGAGATTATATTTTAGGGAATAAATTTTATTCATTAGGTGAGATAGTTAATTACTAAAAGCTTTACACAAATTGTAATATACTGCAATACATTTGTCTTGAATTGTATAAATCCCTTTCTCAATAATAGGTTTAACTGCCGCATCATTTCTAATTCCCTGCTGAAGCCAAAGGGTTTTAGGAGTTTTAAGAAGTAGATCATCAATTATGTCGGGGATTGTTTCTGACCGGCGGAATACATCAACAATATCTATGTCAAATGGAATAGCGGCGAGATTTGGATAAACATCGATTTCACCGGCTTTTTGAATCATAGGATTTACACCAACAACTTTGTATCCTTTGCTGACGAGTAATTCTGCAATCTGTCTACTCGTTCTATCCGGATTATCAGATAATCCAACAACAGCAATAGTTTTTGCTTCAGAAAGTTTCCGGCAGATCTCTTTCATTTCTTTTTCATCGTTCACTTAGAAGTAACCTCTTCGTATTCACTGATTGGTATGCAACTGCAAACTAAATTTCTATCACCATAAGCATTATTAATTCTTCCTACTGAAGGCCAGAATTTATTCTGCTTTGCTTCAGAAGTTGGGAATGCTGCTGTCTCACGGGTATACGGATGAACCCAATTCTCATTAACAACATCTTCAACTGTGTGAGGAGAGTTTTTCAAAGCGTTATCTTCTTTACTAACAATTCCTTTTTCAATCTCTTCGATCTCTTTTCTTATTGCGATCAATGCATTACAAAATTTATCTAACTCTCTTAATGATTCGCTTTCAGTCGGTTCAACCATAATCGTTCCGGGTACAGGGAATGAAACCGTTGGTGCATGAAAACCGTAGTCCATCAATCGTTTTGCGATATCTTCCACTTCAACATTTGCAGAAATTTTAAATGGACGGCAATCAAAAATTAGTTCATGAGCGCAAAATCCATTTGTCCCGGAATACAGAACGGGATAATGATTTTCCAATTTTGCTTTTAAATAATTAGCATTTAGAATTGCCGCTTTAGTTGCGAATGTCAATCCTTCTGCCCCCATCATTTTAATATATGCGTAAGAGATAACTAGAACACTTGCACTTCCCCATGGAGCGGAGGCAACAGCATTGATAGCTTTATCACTTCCGATTTTGACCAAAGGATGACCAGGTAAGAACGGGGCTAGATGTTTTGCAACCGCAATCGGTCCAACTCCGGGTCCACCGCCTCCGTGCGGAATGGAAAATGTTTTGTGAAGATTCAAATGGCATACATCTGCTCCGATGAATCCCGGACTTGTTAAACCAACCTGCGCATTCATGTTGGCGCCATCCATGTAAACCAATCCACCGTTCTTGTGAATGATTTCACATGCTTCAATAATGGCTTCTTCAAATACTCCATGAGTTGATGGATACGTAACCATCAATGCAGAAAGATTTTCTTTGTATTGCTCAGCTTTCGATTTCAAATCAATCATATCAATATTTCCATGATCGTCACACTTAACAACAACAACTTTGCTTCCTGCCATAACCGCACTCGCCGGATTTGTTCCATGAGCGGATGATGGAATTAAAACTATGTTACGATTTTTTTCACCTTTGTTTATATGATAAGCGCGAATAACCATCAATCCGGCATATTCTCCGGCAGCACCGGAATTTGGTTGAAGCGATACAGAATCGAAACCAGTAATCTTAGCCAGATCATTTTCCAATTCTTTAAATAATTGTAAATATCCACCAGCCTGATCAAGCGGTGCAAATGGATGAAGATCTGCAAACTCCGGCCAGCTGATTCCAAACATTTCCGATGATGCGTTTAATTTCATCGTACATGAACCGAGCGGAATCATAGAAGTTGTAAGAGATAAATCTTTTTTCTCCAATCCTTTTATGTAACGCAGCATCTCTGTTTCGGAATAATATGAATTGAAAACAGGGTGAGTTAAATAATTAGATTTACGATTTAGTGAATTATGATTTACGATTTGTGTAACAGCATAATTTATTTTCTCATTATTATTTTTGTTAAGAGCAGTTGCAAATACTTTTACAATCTGGTTTACATCATTTATCGTTGTCTGTTCTGAAAGAGAAATGCCGATGTATTTATCATCAATATACCGTAAGTTAATTCCATTCTTTACGGCTTCAGCGCGAACATTGAGCGCATCTCTAGTCGAATTCAATTCAACTCTCAGTGTGTCAAAATAAATTTTATTTGTCTGTTTGAGACCGATCGATTTAAGCGCTTGATCTAAAACAGAAGTTAACTTGTGAACCCGTTCAGAGATGGCTTTGATTCCTTTTGGACCATGATAAACCGCATACATACCCGCCATAATTGCCAGAAGAACTTGTGCAGTACAGATGTTGCTTGTTGCGTGTTCACGTTTAATATGCTGCTCACGAGTTTGAAGCGCCATACGTAGGGCACGTCTTCCTTGAGCATCAACAGATACACCGATGATCCTACCCGGTATTTGTCTTTTAAATTCATCCTTAGTGGCAAAGTATGCGGCATGCGGACCACCAAAACCCATTGGCACTCCAAATCTCTGTGTTGATCCTACTACAACATCAGTTCCAAATTCCCCGGGAGGAGTTAGCAATGCAAGGGATAACAGATCAGCAGCAACAGCTTTGAAAATTCCTTTTGATTCAGCTTGTTTGAATAATTCTGAGTAATCATACACTTCTCCGCCAGCCGCAGGATACTGTACAAGAATTCCATAAATATCATCGGTCAATTCTACAATTTTATGATCACCGATTTCTATTTTAATACCCAAAGGTTCTGAACGGGTTTTGAGCACATCCAATGTTTGAGGTAATACTTCATCAGAAACCCAAAATACATTGGCAGTTTTTTTTGCGGTTTTACGCAAAGCAAAAAGCATCGTCATTGCCTCTGCAGCAGCGGTTGCTTCATCAAGTAAAGATGCGTTTGCAATAGGCATTCCAGTCATATCTACTATCATCGTTTGAAAATTTAATAATGCCTCCAACCTTCCTTGCGATATTTCTGCTTGATAAGGAGTGTACTGTGTGTACCAACCCGGATTTTCCAAAATATTTCTTTTGATTACACCGGGTGTAATTGTAGGATAGTAACCTAATCCGATATAATTCTTGAATACTCTATTCTTATTAGCGATTGTCTTGAGATTGTTCAAAAAATCGAATTCTGATTGCGGCGGATCGAGTTCTAATTCATTTTTAAGTCTAATAGAAGCGGGAACTGTTTTATCAATCAATTCATCAAGAGATGAAGTGCCAATTACAGATAACATCTTTGAAATTTCTTCTTCATTTGGACCAACATGTCGGTCAACGAACTTATCATAAAACTCAAAATTATTCATAAATGAATCTCTCATTAATTTGATTAGTAAAAAGTGAAATTTTTGTACTCAAATATAAGTAAAAGAAAAAAACCAGATAAATAATTTGGTTATACTTTAGACACATGGTTTAATGCACTTGTTGTCACGGTGGCACTGTAACAATCGAGGAATGAGATTATACTTTTGTTAATTTGTGTTTAGATATTGATTGTCTTCTCCGAAAATGTTTAGTCTTCTCACGCCAGTATGTTAATTCTTCTTCTCGTGTCATTTTTGATAATCTATAGCTGATTATTCTGGCTGCTTTATGTTTCATCTCAACACAATCAAATTTATCTGTTAAATAATTTTTCCTATCCATACTTAATTACCTCCATTGGAGAATGAATTGCTACTTGCTTATAACCATTTATTAAATTAATAGCATTGTATAATGTTATCTTTTCGAAGTTGACTATATGTTTGAAATTCCAGCTAACGATAATTGAACATTCCGATATTGTAGCGAATGCAACATGTAATGCATCATTCGAGTACTTTTTTGTAACAATTTTTGCTCTCAAGTAAGCATCTCTTAGATCAAGAACTTCATTGGATATTTCGATTACTTCGACAAATTGTTGCAAATTTTTATATAGCCTTTTAACCTCAATTGGCGCTAATGAAATTTCATCAATTACAACCGGTGAAGTAACAATAGAAAATTCACCTTTCTTTATCTGATCAAAAAAAATAAAACTTGCATTTCCAAACTCTTCATCAAACACACCGCCAAAAACTGAAGTATCAACATAAACACGTTTCTTTTTCAAATTTGTTTTCTCTTTTTATAAATATAACCATTGTTAAGATGTTTTTCAGCAATAAGTCAAAAGTATAACGAAGTAGCACTTACCTATGTTCTTCTTTATCGAAGCGGGAACTGTTTTATCAATCAATTCATCAAGAGATGAAATACCAATTACAGATAACATCTTTGAAATTTCTTCTTCGTTTGGACCAACATGTCGGTCAACAAATTTGTCATAATAATCGAGATGATTCATTTAGATTCTCTCACTAAAGTATTTGCAAAATGATGGATTTTTGTGTGCCAAATATAAGTAAAAGATGAAAATCGGAAGGAAAAAAATATATGATTTATTTTGTCTATGTAATATTAGTTAGTGCTCAAAAAATACTGTGACAGTTTTGTCAACATGCGAAAGGATTAATCGGAATATGAATTAATTTCGACCAGAGTTGAGAACGAATTACTACTTAAGAATTGTACAATTTATCTCATCATTCACTAGTTTGAACATCACGTGAGAAAGTTCATCCTTCACTTCATAGGTTATCTGTTTGATTTTAATAAAAGTCCCGGGATAAACAGTCTTAGATACACACACAACCGGGTCAGCAGCGTCGTAGTAAAACTTTTCAATCTCTTTTAATTCTTTTCTTACTTTTTCTAATTTTTCAGAAGCTGCTTCGTATTCCATTCTGAAATTAATAAGACGTGGATTCATATCACTATTCTGAGATTGTTCTGTTAGCAGAGAAATATTTTTCTTTAGATTCTCCATCATTTTTTGCAGAGCAATTTTTTCTATCTCTTTATTTAGATAAATTTCCTTAAATGAAAAATTCACACCTACTTCTATTTCAGTAGGGACATTATATCTATTACCAATTGAAGCAGAACTAATTTTATTGGTTGCACTTATCTTGCCGCCTATTATTACTCCATTGTTCTTCAATGTTGTAACTTCTTGGTTACTCTCTATATTGGAATTTCGTATTTCAGTTGCCACGAATACACTCCCACCGCATTTAATAATTTGGTTATTTATATAACCTGCACGAATATCTCCTCCTGCACGAATAAGTTGTTTACCATCACCGACAATTCCTTCTTGAACGGTTAGGTCACAATCGCATGCAAGTACAGCGTGCTCTACTGTACCTTTTATCTGTATATTGTAAGGCGTGGTAACGGAAAATCCGGGTTTTACATCACCTTTAATCTCTATCGAGCTCTTAACGTTAATATTACCCGTTGAATAATCTACCGATCCCTGAACTACGTACAACTTTTGAACTTCTATACTGTTTTTTTGTGCGCTGTAAAATATTATTCCATCTATGGCAGATTTTATTAATAAGTTATCCGTAGGATCCTTGTAGGTTCCTTGCCCGAGTATAATTCCAACATCTTTACCATAACCTGCGGGGATTTCATTTCCGAAAATATCCATCCCTTTTGAGCCTAATGTTGCCGGTACTTTTTTTAGAAGAACTGCATCTTTCTCTATACTGTTCACAACACATATCTCATGGAAATTCACATGACCATCTTCTGCTATTTGAGGTTTAAGAGATATATCAGTGGAAAAAGTGAATTCAAGCCTTGCGTCCTCTCCCGGAATAGGAGATAACCCTTCCGCTACTAAGATTCGTTCTTCCCACTTCTTTTCATTTATAATCTCATCGAGTATAGTCGTGTTAATTCCAAATTTGATCCCTGCTTTATCAAGTATATTAATTAAATCTTGAGAAGTAATGGAGGGGGTTTGTTCACTTATAGGCTCTTTAACGATAAGAAAAGCCTTCATTTTTTTTTCTACAATTTCAAGATTAACTAGAGCAGCTAAACTATTTTGAGCATCCTCGGACATTTTAGCTCCCAACATTCAATGAATATGTCTTTGATAAATTTTTTATAACATATTCAAGATGAGAACCGGCAAAACTCAATTTCAGCATAAAACAGCACCTTCATTTCTGATAAATGATGTGAGATAAAAAATGATACTCCTAATTCTACAACTATAATTGAAGATAATTCAATTCTTTTTAATTACCTAAAGTTTAGCTCAAATTACTGTATTATTGGGTATAGTAGAATTTAATTTTTGGAGTGCTTGACGAGAAGCTTGTTGTTCGGCAGATTTTTTATTCTTTCCAAAACCAACACCCATCAATTCATCCGCAATGAAAACTTCGATTGTGAACTCTTTATTGTGAGGTGGTCCATCCTCTTTTACAACATTATAGCGGGGTGGCGGCATTTTGTTGGAATGTGACAGTTCTAATAATTGTCCTTTATAATTCGTATCTACCAGAAACGAATCGTCACCTTCCAATGGATTGATAAGTTTAGAGATTATAAATTGTTCAACACGATTCAAACCTTGGTCCAGATAAATAGCGCCAATGATTGCTTCCAGACTATCGGCAAGTATTGTCTGCACTCCTTCAATAGAATCTCTCAAATATCTTTGATTGTACAGAATAATATTCTGCAGACCAAATTCTTCAGCGGCTTCAGCCAATCTTTCCCGGTTAACTAATGATGACCTTGATTTTGTTAAGAATCCCTCCTCTTCATCTGGATAATTTTCGAAAAGATATTTGCCAACGATCATACTCAAAACAGAATCTCCCAGAAATTCCAGGCGTTCGTTTGACTTAATGAGTTCCGGATGCAGATCAAGAAATGAACTATGAGTTAATGCTTTGATGTAATAATTGGGATTCTTTATAGAAATGCTTAAAGAACTTTGCAGACTAACTAAGTTCTTTTTTATAATCTTATTTAAATTATTATCGGTTGAAAATTTTCTTCTGTTAAAAAAATTCAGCCAGGTAAAAATCTTTTGAAACAAAAATCATCCTACAAACTTTTTGAATAGTAAGGAAGCATTGTGTCCGCCAAAACCAAACGTATTGCTAATGGCATAATTGATATCTTTTTTAACAGCAACTTTTGGAGTAAAATTGAGATCCAATTCCGGTTCGGCTTGATCATGATTTATTGTTGGAGGAATAATGCTGTTTTTAATAGCCAGAATAGTAGCAATAGCTTCAATGGCTCCTGCCGCACCCAGCAAATGTCCCGTCATCGATTTTGTTGAGCTTATCGCTAATTTATAAGCGTGTTCTCCAAAAACAGTTTTGATTGCTAGAGTTTCATTGAGGTCATTTAATTCAGTTGAAGTTCCATGCGCGTTTATGTAATCAACAGCGGTTGGCTCAACACCGGCATCGCGTAAAGCTTCACGCATAGAACGAACAGCACCCTCTCCGCCCGGAGGTGGAGCTGTAACATGGTATGCATCTCCCGTTAAACCAACGCCTACAATTTCGCCGTAAATATTGGCACCACGATTTAATGCATGTTCTAATTCCTCTAATACAAGAGAGCCGGATCCTTCGCCCATGACGAAGCCATTTCTATCTTTATCGAAAGGTCTTGAAGCTTCCAGATACCTGTCATTCCATGTAGATATAGCACGGGCAGAATTAAATCCTCCAATCGCCATAGGGCTAATTGCAGCTTCGGAACCACCGGAAAACATTATATCTGCTGAACCACGTTGAATTAACATGAATGCATCTGCAATTGCATGCGATGATGTTGCGCAAGCCGATACTGTTGCGTAGTTGGGTCCCTTCAATCCAAATCGAATTGAGATTTGGCCTGCAGCAATATCCGGAATCATTTTGGGCACAAAGAAAGGACTAATTCTCTTAGCACCACCAGCAATGAATGCGTTATGTTCTTCCTCCCAGGTGTTCATACCACCAATTCCGCTGCCAAATACTACACCTGCTCTTTCCAAATTTATTTTTGAAAGGTCTAATTGAGAATCTTCATGAGCCATTGTTGCAGTCGCGAGTGCATAATGACAAAATTGATCCATCCTTCGTATTTCTTTTTTATCGATGAACACAAGGGGGTCAAAATTTTTGACCTCACATGCAAAGCGAGTAGTAAAAGAAGATGTATCAAACTTTGATATTAAACCGGCACCATTTCTCCCGCTAATTAAACCTTCCCAATATTCTTTGGTGTTGTTTCCAATTGGAGTTAATGCGCCAAGTCCAGTTATAACTACTCTTCTTCCACTCATAAATATTCCCTTATTTTTTTGAAGGATGCTGAAGTCAAATTAAGAAGGGGGGTGTCCAAAAAGTACAGTTTTGATTGTAGAACGATTCGCCTCGGCGAATCGCTCTACACCATGCCTATTCTTACTTTTGGGACACCCCCTTACCGTAATTTTATTTTCCTAATTTTTCCTTCAAG
>CAYVBQ010000010.1:95731-108216 GCA_964449775.1 uncultured Melioribacter sp.
TTACTTTTGGGACACCCCCTTACCGTAATTTTATTTTCCTAATTTTTCCTTCAAGTATTTAGTTGCATCTCCGACTGTAGAAATCTTTTCTGCGTCTTCATCCGGAATTGAAATATCAAATGCCGACTCAAAACCCATAACTAATTCTACTATATCGAGTGAGTCTGCGCCGAGATCGTTTGTGAATGAAGCCGTAGGTGTAATTTGTGATTCTTCAACACCTAGTTTATCCATTACGATTTCTTTTACTTTTGCTTCAACGTCCATTTCTGCTCCTTTTAGTGATTGAAATGATATTAATTAACTGAAAAAATCGAATTCACTTTCTTGTTTATTATATAGAGATTGTCTCAAATAACTGTCTATCTTAAATTTGAGACACCCTCATAATATTACATAACCATTCCGCCATCAATGTTGATGACTTGACCGGTAATATAATCTGCTTCAGTGCTACATAAAAATCCAACAACTTTTGCAACATCCTCGGGTTTACCTAATCGTCCCATAGGAATATTTTTATATAATGCTTCTCTCTGTGCATCATTTAACTTATGAGTCATATCTGTTTCAATAAAACCGGGTGCAACCGCGTTTACGTTAATGTTTCTTGAAGCTACCTCTTTTGCCAGCGACTTTGTGAAACCAATAACACCGGCTTTTGATGCAGAATAGTTTGTTTGTCCCGCATTCCCTATAACACCAACTACCGAAGCAATGTTTACTATTCTTCCAAACTTCTGAGAAATCATTGGTTTTAGAATTGCTTTACTGTAATTGAAAACACTCTTCAGGTTAACATTAATTACTCTATCAAAATCTTCTTCGGTCATTCTTAAAAGTAAGTTGTCTCTTGTAATTCCAGCATTGTTAACCAGAATATCAATACCACCCATTTTTTCAAGAGCGTAGTCGATAGTAGCTTGTGCATTTGCAAAAGAAGTTGCATCAGCTTTGAATGCGTGAATCTTGACGTTAGGGTTGTTGATCTCTTTCTGAATTTCTGCAGCACATGCCTCACTATCATCGTTGAGGAAAGCTATGTCTGAAATAAGGATAGATCCGCAATTCTTTGCAGCCAATTCTTTTACGATAGCTTTTCCAATTCCGCGAGAGCCACCTGTAACAATTGCTCTTTTTATTTTATCATTATCCAATTTCAATCCTCATGCTATTTAATAAAAATGGTCTTAACCTAAGCGGCTTCAATATTTGTTTGATTAGTCTGTAATCCGCTTAAATGTTCTTCCTTGTACTTTAAAAGTTCGTCAAATCCTTTTTCGCCCAAAACATGCCTCAGTTCATTCTTTGTACAATCAAAAAGAGTAGAGACTTGATTCTGTGGCTTATTACAATAATGCATTCTTTCAAGATGTTCATCATCGAACGTCAAGACGCCTTCGAAAATAACTAGCGGGAATAATATACAATATAGAGGTTTATATTTCCACTTGTATTCACCTTCAATCATAGCCATTTTTTGAAGTGTGCAGAAGCCCTGTTTATCAAGAAAAACACATTTTCCATTATAAACTTCGGTTCCAACTGCAACGCCAGAGGGAAAATCATTATCCGGTTCCGGCGCTTCGAACCACGCTTCTGCATTTTTATTCTGTGAATCATCCAAATGAGAGATAATCTTTTCTTTTACAGACATTATTAGTTCGTGTTCGGATTTATCAGTATAAACTCCATAATAGCAACACTCGCCGGAACAGATACATACATCACAAGACTTAACAAATGGCTGTGTGAAGATTGCTGGATCTATATAAAGTCCGTTGATGATCTTTTCAAATTTCTGTTTCACTATAGAAACCTTTCTACATCGGAGTATCTATCTATTCCAAAAACTTTAACATCAGAATTAATTCTCTTAATGAGTCCTTGTAACACTTTACCTGGACCAATTTCATAAAACTCATCTGCGCCATCGTTTATCATGTTAACTATTGTTTCTTCCCATCTCACAGGTTTATCTAGTTGCTGATGGAGTAGATCTTTAATTTTATCTTTTTGATAAACCGGTTGTGCAGTTACGTTTGCATATACCGGAATTTTAGCATCATAAAAAGGAGTAACGTCTAATTTCATTTTCAAACTTTCTTTGGCGCTTGCCATCAATGGTGAATGGAAAGCCCCGCTAACTACCAATTCCTTTACAAGTTTAGCACCTTTCGTCTTAGCAATTGCCATAGCCGCATGAACACCATCCACAGATCCCGAAATCACAATTTGTCCCGGTGAATTGAAATTTGCACACTGAACAATTCCTTTTTGGGATGCTTCAATGCAAATCTCTTCAAGAACATCGGATGATAAACCAACAACAGCAGCCATAGTTCCCTTTTGTTCTATTCCAGCTTGCAACATAGCACTTCCACGATAACGAACAAGTTTTACGGCATCATAAAATTGAATCGCTTTAGCTGCTACAAGAGCAGAGTACTCGCCTAATGAGTGACCCGCAACCATTTCCGGCTCCATCGTTCTAATTATACTTCCAAGAACAACGCTATGTAAGAATATTGCCGGTTGTGTTAGATCAGTTTGTTTAAGAGAATCTTCCGGACCACTAAACATGATATGAGAGAGACCAACTCCGGTTGCTTCTTCAGCAGTTTTAATCATTTCTTTAGCTTCAACAGAATTCTCATAAATATCTTTCGCCATTCCAACGTATTGAGAACCTTGTCCCGGAAATATAAAAGCTCTTTTTCCCATCAATCAAATGCCCATGTCAGATAGATAGAACCCCATGTATAACCAGCTCCGAAAGCAGCAAGGATTAAATTATCACCTTTTTTAACCTTTCCGGCGCGATAATATTCTGTTAGACAAAGTGGAATTGTTGCCGCTGTTGTATTTCCATACTTATCAATGTTAATCATCACTTTATCTTTGGAAACACCCATGCGTTGAGCGGTTGCATCAATTATTCTTAAATTGGCTTGATGAGGAACGAGATATGAAACATCCTCGGATTTCAAACCGTTACGCTCCATTATCTCATAAGAAATATCAGCCATACCTTTTACAGCAACTTTGAAAACTGCTTTACCATCTTGATATATGTAATGTAATTTTTGATCAACAGTTTCATGAGATGACGGAAGTGCGCTTCCACCAGCTTTCATGTTGAGGGCGTTTTTACCCTTTCCATCAACATATAACATCGAATCTTTAATTCCATATTTCAGATCTTCGGACGGTTCTAGTAAAACTGCAGAGGCAGCATCGCCAAAGAGAATGCAAGTGTTACGATCGGTGTAATCTGTTATAGCACTCATTTTATCAGAACCAACAACAATAACTTTTTTATACGAACCGCTCTCGATCAAACTTGCACCGGTTTGAAGCGCGAATAAGAATCCGGAACATGCGGCTGAAAGATCAAATCCCCATGCGTTCTTAGCGCCAATTTTTTCTTGAACCAAACAAGCTGTTGCCGGAAACAGCATATCGGGTGTCACCGTAGCTACAATTATTACATCAATCTCTTCAGGTTTAATTTCGGTTGTTTTGAATAAATCCTCGCACGCCTTAGCAGCCATGTCACTGGTGGCTCCAATTTCCATCAATCTTCTTTCACGAATACCGGTACGAGAAACGATCCATTCGTCATTTGTATCAACAATGCTCTCGAAATATTTATTATCCATTATTTTTTCCGGGACAAACATTCCAACAGCTGTTATTGCGGCATTCCGTATTTTTTTATTTTGTAACTGCATAGGCTTTTAGTGCTTCCTCAAATTTTTGGAGTAAATTTTTATCATGCATCTCTTTAGCACGGAATATCATATTCTTAATAGCCAATGGTGAACTTGAGCCGTGACCTATTATACTGATTCCATTGACACCGAGAAGCGGAACGCCGCCATAAAGCTCAGGATTAAGCGGGCTAAGAGCTTTTCTTAGGGTGTTTTTGAACAAACCAATCTTAATTTTTTCAATAATGCTTTTTTCTGCGTGTTGTTTTAAAAGGTATTTCATAAAGCCGGGAACGCTTTCACCAAATTTTAGCAAGATATTTCCGACGAACCCATCGCAAAGAACAATGTTGCTTTTACCTCTTAGAATATCTCTCCCCTCAACACTCCCGATAAAATTTAGCTTACTCTCTCTAAGTAATGCAGCAGTCTCTTTTACCTGCTTATTCCCCTTTTCAGCTTCTTCACCAACATTTAACAAACCGATTGTTGGATTGGCAATATTATAAAGTTCTCTGACAAAGATTTCTGCTAAAACTGCATAACCTAAAAGATGCTGCGGTTTGACATCAACAAAAGCCCCAACGTCGAAGACAAAAGTAGCATTGTTGGTGCTGGGAATAAAACTTCCAATAGTAGGTCTTTCTACATTTTGAAGTCGACCGATTATAAGTGTGGATATAGCTGCAACAGCGCCGGTGTTCCCTGCGCTTACGAATGCATCAGCATATTTATCTCGGACTAATTTTGCACCAACAACAAGAGACGAATCTTGCTTTGTTTTTATTGCTTCAGTTGGTTTATCATGCATATCAATAATTTGGCTGGCATGATGAATCATCTTTTCATCTAAAGAAATGTTTTCCTTTTTTGCGGTTTGCAAAATTTTTTCTTTGTCACCAACAAGAATTAATTCAAAAGAATTATCCTCTTTCAATGCAGCTAAGGCACCAAGAATTTCATGTTTAGGGGCATAGTCGCCCCCCATAGCATCAACTGCAATTCTACACTTTTCTAATTTTTTTTCAGTCATCTAAAAGATAGAATGTTACGACTCTGGAACGAACATTGATCTGCCGGCATAATAACCGCAATTCGGACAAGCTCTATGGCTTAATTTAATTTCACCACAGTTAGAGCAGCGGCTCAAGGAAGGAACAGTTGCTTTATAGTGAGTTCTTCGCTTATCTCTTCTAGTCTTAGACATCTTTCGTTTCGGATTTGGCATCGTACAACCTGTTTATTTAGTTATTAAATTTACCTTTAAGTTTTTTTAGTGGTTCCCAAACATCATTTATTATTTCATTTTTACAATTACATTTCGCTTCATTTAAGTTAATTCCGCAATGAGAACACAACCCCTGGCAATCTTCCTTGCACAACTTTTTTAGAGGAATAGAAAGTTCGGCATATTCAAAAACATCGTCTCTGATATTAATCTTTTCTTGATCCGGCGATAGATACTTAACGTTGTAATCGTCAGATTCCACTTTTTCCCGGCTGAAAAGATAGCTAATCTGGAAATGACTTGTCAGATTAGTTTCAAATTCTGATACACATCTATCGCATATCGGTTTTGAATGAACTGTAATATCACAATCGAGAACAATCTGATGAGGTGATTTATCCATTCTGCAATCAACATCAACATTCCCAAAGAACAATTCTTCTAAACCGAGATTTTTGACGGGTTCACTAAGTTGGAAACTATGGATACCGTCAGAAAAATTAGTATATTTTATAATCATTTGAAGAACATGAAAAAATTGGGTCAAAATATATACAGCCAATCTTTTATAATCAAGGAGGCTATGAATTTGATTATTAATCGAAGAGTTTGAACTTATGCCAATCATCGTGTCACTTTTTGCTGCTATCGTTCCTATGCTAATTTATCTGTTATTAATCTGGTGGATGGATAAATATGATCGTGAGCCAATGTTATTTGTATTTTTTCATTTTCTTTGGGGCGCATTCGGAGCTACCATTTTAGGAATAAGTGGCAGTATAATTCTTGCCTCCCTTACCGGAATGCTTGGGGAGGCATCTTATTCTTCATCCCTAATGCAGACTATTATTTTTGCACCCTTCAGTGAAGAAGTTGCAAAAGGTTCTTTTCTCTTATTTACAATAAATTCAAGAAAATTCGATAATATCACTGATGGACTGGTATATGGTAGTGCGATTGGGCTTGGTTTCGGCATGACGGAAAATTTTATCTATTTTTTAACATATGGAAATTCACCGGAATCTTGGTTTCAAATTGTTGTGATTCGTTCTTTATTCTCCGCGTTAATGCATTGCGTATCAACCGGCTCTTTTGGCGCCTTGATCGCTATTTCAAAGTTTTCTTCTTCTTCGATGAAAAACATTCTTCCCTTTTTAGGATTGACCTTAGCGATATTCATCCATTTTTCATGGAACGTATTAGTCAGTTTCCAAAACACATTTTTTTATGGCTTTTTGTTTATGTTTCTATTGCTTCTATTTTTCTTTTCTGTTTTTAAATTGTCCATTAAAAATGAAAAAAGAATCATTGAACAGGAACTTCTTGAAGAAAGTAGGATGAATTTGATTCCAGCAACACATATAAAAATTCTTAGCAGCCATCTGAGATTTCGAAGAGGATGGGTTAATGAGAACATAAGAATTATATATTCACGTTTTGCTATCCGGCTTGCATTCAGTAAAAATCAATATAGACGAGTAAAAGATTCTTCAAAAGATTATTATGCTTTAGAAATTGAAAAAAACCGCGAAGCGGTTCGTTCTCTCTTATCAACAAATTAGCGGGGCAAAATGAAACATGTTGGAATTCTTGGTGGATCGTTTGATCCAATTCATATCGGACATTTGATTACCTCTTATGAAGTGTTACAAAAAAGAAATCTTGAGAAGATAATTTTTGTGCCGTGTAATATATCTCCTCATAAACTTGATCAGAAAATCACGGAAAATTTTCATAGGTTGAACATGATAAATTTAGCCGTCGAGGATTTTCCTTCTTTTGAGGTGTCTGACTTTGAAATCCGCAAAGGTGATGTTTCCTATACTTATAATACTTTGGTGGAGTTAAAAAAAACCTATGATAATTTGGAACTGATAATTGGGTTCGATAACATTTTGGTATTCGAGAAATGGAATCGTCCCGATGATATCTTCCAACTGGCTAAAGTAGTTGTTATGAAACGGACGATAGATTGCGTCCCTACCTCCCGCAGTAAATATTTTGATTCAGCTATATTACTTGATACAACTTTAGTAGATATCTCTTCAACTGAAATTAGAGAACGCGTTAAAAATAAACTACCAATTGATTATCTTGTCCCAGCTAAAGTAAAAGAATATATTTCTCAAAACGGATTATACCTTTGATGGATACAAGTATTTCAAATCATATTATTGATAGAATATTTAATAACGACAGACGAGCTGTTTCACGAGCCATTAGTATTATTGAAACCGGGAACTCTAATTCAACCGAGATTCTTAAAGAATTGCACAAGAAAATTGGTAATGCTTACAGAATCGGGATTACAGGTCCTCCAGGCGCGGGTAAATCTACATTGACCAATCAACTAACAAAATATTACAGAAAACAGAATAAGAAAGTTGGAATAATTGCCGTTGACCCAACAAGCCCTTTTACCGGAGGAGCTTTATTGGGAGATCGCGTTCGTATGAGTGAAGTAGGCATTGATTCCGGTGTATTCATTCGAAGTATGGCAACACGGGGAAGTCTGGGTGGGCTTAGCAGAAAAACAATCGATGCAGCAGACGTTCTCGACGCCGCCGGGTATGATATTATTATCCTCGAAACAGTTGGTGTTGGTCAATCTGAACTCGATGTGGCTAAAGCCGCAGACACAACAATTGTAGTTCTTGTACCGGAATCCGGTGATTCAATTCAAGCAATGAAAGCCGGACTTATGGAGATTGCTGATTTCTTTGTGTTGAATAAGAGCGATAGACCCGGTGCTGACACCGCGATGATGGCGCTCAAAACTATTTTAATGCTTCGAGATCATGATGAAAAAAGTTGGCTGCCTAATATCATTAAATCAGTCGCATCGGAAAATAGCGGAACAAAAGAAATTGCAGATGAAATTGATCGGCATCATCTGTTCTTAGATCAAAATGGATTACTAAAAACAAAACGCGAAGCGAATTACAAAGTCCGTATCAAAGAGATTGTAGAACATTTATTGAAGAATGAATTATGGAAAGAAAATCGCGCTGTAAGTCTTGAAGCATCTCTCGCAAAAGTTGTAGAAGGTGAAACATCTCCTTATCAAATTGCGGAAACAATTTTTAAAGATTTCAAATTAACCATTAAACAGTAGGTTGTTATGGTAGAATCAAAAGCCGAAAATAATTTTCTTATCGAGTTTGATGATAACCAATTAGCAATAAAGAATACAATTCGAGAATTCGCCGAAGAACAAATCAAACCACGTATAATGGAATTTGATGAGTCACAAAGATTTCCAATGGAGTTGATGCAACAGCTTGGTCAACTTGGTTTTCTTGGAATTCTTGTTCCGGAAATATTTGGCGGTTCTGAACTCGGATACGTTGAGTATGCGCTTATTGTAGAAGAACTTGCACGGATTGATCCTTCCATTGCTCTTTCTGTTGCGGCACATAATGGTCTCTGCACAAATCATATCAATGTTTTCGCAAACGATGAACTGAAGAGTAAATATTTGCCTGACCTTGCCAGCGGAAGAAAAATTGGCGCCTGGGGTTTAACTGAACCAGGTTCCGGCAGTGATGCTGCAGCAATGCAAACTACTGCTATGAAGGATGGGGACTTCTATATACTTAACGGCACCAAAGCTTTCATTACTCATGGTGGTGTTGGTGAAACAGCTGTTGTACTTGCCGTAACGGATAAAACCAAAAGTAAAAAAGGGATCTCAGCTTTTATCGTTGAGAAAGGAACACAAGGTTTTTCTACCGGGAAAAAAGAGAACAAACTTGGAATGCGTTCTAGCGAAACGACACAATTAATATTTGAGAATTGCCGTGTACCTGCTGAAAACCTAATTGGTAATGAGGGAGAAGGATTCACACAAGCTATGAAAATTCTTGAAGGTGGAAGAATTTCTATTGCGGCGTTAAGTGTTGGACTTGCGCAAGGTTGTCTTGAGGCATCACTTGCTTACTCTAAAGAAAGGAAGCAATTCGGTAAATCAATTTCAGAGTTTCAGGCTATCCAATTCAAGTTTGCAGATCTGGCTACAGATATTGAAGCCGCTCGGTTGATGACTTTCAAAGCGGCAAAAATGAAAGACCAGAAGAAAAATATTCTGGATATTGCCGCTAAAGCAAAACTCTTCGCGAGTGAGGTTGCTACTCGTGCTGCAAACGAAGCCGTCCAAATATTCGGCGGTTATGGATTTACAAAAGATTATCCGGTTGAAAAATTTTATCGTGATGTTAAATTACTAACTATCGGCGAAGGAACTTCCGAAGTCCAACGGATAGTTATAGCAAGATCTCTTTTACAAGATTAATAAATGAATGCAAGGCTTTGCGACCTTTGCGAAACCCTTTGCGTGCTTTGCGGTTAAAAACTCAACCGCAGAGTTCGCTAAACAGGCGCTAATAACCCAAAGAAAAAATTACAAATAATATTATGACACAAATTGGCAATAACATAAAATCAAACGATTCATTTCTTCGAAGAGAAGATTTTCATAAAAATCTTATTAGAAAAATTAATGCCTTGAGAGATACTATTAAACTCGGAGGCGGGAAAAGTGCAATCGAAAAACAACATGAAAAAGGAAAACTGACCGCTCGCGAGAGAATTGAAAAATTAATTGATAAAGGATCAGCTTTTTTTGAGTTAAATACTTTTGCTGCATACGATATGTATAAAGAGTACGGCGGCGCACCAAGCAGTGGAACAATCTTTGGAATAGGAAAAATATGTGGTAAGATTTTTGTAATTGTTGCAAACGATGCAACTGTAAAAGCAGGCGCTTGGTTCCCAATTACCGCAAAGAAAAATTTACGTGCTCAAGAAATTGCAATCGAGAATCGAATTCCGATTATCTATCTTGTCGATAGCGCCGGTGTCTTCCTCCCTCTTCAAGAAGATATTTTCCCGGATAAGGAACACTTTGGAAGGATCTTTCGTAACAATGCAATTATGTCTTCGATGGGTATTCCACAGATCGCCGCAATCATGGGTCCGTGTGTAGCCGGCGGAGCTTATTTACCGATAATGAGTGATGAAGCTCTAATCGTTGAAGGTGAAGGATCCGTTTTTCTTGCCGGATCTCATTTAGTAAAAGCTGCCATTGGTGAAGAGATTTCGAATGAAAGTCTTGGCGGAGCGCGTGTTCAATCAAATATTTCCGGTGTTACAGATTACATAATGAAAAACGATGACGAATGTCTTCTTCAAATAAGAAGTTTAGTTAGTAAGTATGGAGAGAATGAAAAAGCCGGTTTCAATCGTGTTAACTCCCTTCCTCCTAAGTTTGATTCAAAAGAAATTTACGGATTGATTCCTGAAGATGGAACTAAACCATATGACACTTATGAACTTCTTGCACGTATAGTTGATAACTCCGAAATAGATGAATATAAAGCCGGATTCGGAAAAAGTTTGATCACTGCTTATGCCAGAATTGATGGATGGGCAGTTGGAATAGTTGCTAATCAACGCAGTGTTGTGAAGACTGAATCCGTCAAAGGCGGAGGTGAGATGCAAATCGGCGGAGTGATCTACTCTGATAGTGCCGATAAGGCGACACGCTTCATAATGAATTGTAACCAGAAAAAAATTCCTCTTTTATTTCTGCAAGATGTAACCGGATTTATGGTTGGAAGTAAAGCAGAGCATGGTGGAATAATCAAAGATGGCGCAAAGATGGTGAACGCGGTTGCAAATTCTGTGGTGCCGAAGATAACGATCATAGTTGGCAACAGTTATGGTGCAGGAAATTACGCGATGTGTGGCAAAGCTTACGATCCCCGTTTTATCTTTGCTTATCCGAATGCTAAAATTTCTGTGATGGGTGGTGCGCAAGCTAGTTCTGTTCTACTGGATATCAGAATCAAACAAGGAGAAAAATCCGGTATTGCATTCACCGAAGAGCAGAAAAAAAAATTACTGAACGAAATTATGCAATCTTACGAAGAGACAAGCAATCCATTGCACGCGGCAGCCCGATTGTGGGTTGATGAAATAATTGACCCGGTACTTACAAGAGAATACATTTCGTATTCAATCGAGTGCGCAAACAACAATCCTCATATTCCACGTTTCAATCCGGGCGTGATTCAAACTTAGTTTTACGGAACCTGAAGCTGCTCAATGAAGCCGCATCGAAGAGAATTTATTCCGATTCTTCATTTATCCAATTTCTCTTTGACGGTACTAAAATAAAGCATTGACAAGATAGATGTTTCATCATAAATTAAAACTGTATTTTTTGAGGAGGATGTTATGAAACTACGAATAGTTATTTCCGTTCTTCCACTCTTTCTACTCGCATCTGAGCTGTTCGCACAATGGATTTCAATTCGCACAGTCCCAATTATCGCAAGCAATCAATCCGAGTTTCAACCATCTCTTGCGCGTGGAATGGGAAATATTTCGATCGCTTTTGATGATCCGCTCGGAAGTCATTTTATCAATCCCGCAAAAGCATCGCGGTTGAACGGTATAACGCTCTTCACTTCCCCATCGCGGAACAGTTGGAGTAATGAAGATGGACGAGCGGTATTTGCCGGAGGTGGTTCTTCGTTCTATCCTGGTGCATCTTTTAATTCAATTCCGTTCGGCGGGTTCTTCAAATCTGATAACTACTTTGGTGGAATCATGCTTGCGTATCAGGGATATGCCGGGGAAAGATCGCAGCGTAATTTCGTTTCGATTAGTCCCACAAATTCTTCCATGGTAGATGTAAAGAGAACCGATGTTGGCAACAATACTTACCTGTACGGTTTGTTTGGCATGTCAATTCCGAATACCCGCCTCTCTGTTGCTCTAAGCGGCTCGTGGGGAAAGTTCGGTGCAATAGATGGCGTTAATTTACTCTACCCCGGCGCACTGGATCTTAAACAAGATGGCGAAGCGTGGGAAGCAAAATTTGGTGCTGTTGCAGAATTGCCCTACGGCGATAGACTGGAATTTGTTGCCGGGCGAAGTATCTATAAGGCAACACACGAAGTGAGTTATTCAAACTTTTCCTGGCTCTGGCGCGACCCGCTAATTACAAACTTAATAAGAACAGAGATCAACAAAGACGAAACAAAAGAATGGCTGATGTATGCACGTTATATGCGACCCATCAATAGTTTTTGGAAAGTTGGCGTATCATTAAGCGTGAACTGGAAAGACCATCCGAAAATTCCGAACTACAGTCTTGCTAATATTCCCCGGGACCCTGGTATTTCTGTTGCGTACAACATTGGAGTTGGAGCGAATTGGTCGAACAGCAAATCGCTGTGGGGCTTCGAATACATCTACGAACCAATCGCAACTAATACTTGGGCAGAAGCCGGCGAACAAATACTGCCGCCGCCAAATCAAAATCTTTCCCCAAATTACAAAACAATTGAAAACTTCTTCACCTTCTACAATCATATAATACGAATCGGACATCAGTCGCAGTCCAAGTGGGAATGGTTGGATTATCGTTTTGGCGTGCAGTTTCGCTTCTACAGATACAACATGAATCAGAACGACAATATTCGCCGCACAGCCCGCGTGTTTTCAACAGATTGGTTGGAAACAACAGCAAGCGGCGG
>CAYVBQ010000011.1:0-107187 GCA_964449775.1 uncultured Melioribacter sp.
ATGAAGTTCTAATGCCAAGCTTAAATAAATATTTTTGCGTAAGGTGAGTTAGTAAGTTTCTTCAAGGATGGATCTTCTCTTTCTTCCTATCATTCGAAATACCTATCATCAATCCAATATTGTTTATTCGTCCTACAACGATCTCCGGTTATTCTCAATTAATAGGATGGTAATTAAATACCATTAGTTATGCTAAGACGGAATTTCCCAGAGTCCTTATGAATCAAAAACAGAAAGTTATTGCTAAAGGAATTTTTTACCGAGTTAATTGCTTTTGTTCAGAAGGATTTCGGACAGCGCTTAATAAAATAATTAGCTGTCCTTTTACAAACATTAATTATTAAAAAACATCAAGGAAGGTGTGTATGAAAAAATTTTCCTTATTATGTCAGCTGTTCTTCTTTTCTTCAGCCATTTCACTATTAGTATCTTGTAGACCTACTGTCGAGATGTACCAGCCAAACATCAAAAACGGCGGGCGAACAATGTCTTTAACCACTCACTCAAACAACAACAGCATAATATTCGCCTCAACAGAAACGGGAGGATTATTTAAAACCGAAGATGGAGGTGTCTCTTGGAAACATATTGATAGTCTTCATCAATTCGCATTGAACGATGTAAAATTTGCACCATCCGATCCGAACATTATTATTGTGACTGCATTCGCTGATACCAGAACAACAAACGGGGGCGGAATATGGCGAAGTACAGATGGAGGAGAAACTTGGACAAAACCAACTACCGGAACTCCCCCGGCTTCGAGCAGATGCACAGATAGATTCAGTGCGTTCGGGATTTCATTTGAACCGAATAGCAATAATGTATATATCGGCACTGATTATGGAATTGCATTCAGCAATGATTTAGGTGTAACATGGAGTCATCAAGTTCCGGATAATACAATTTGGATCAATGATCAAAAAACTCAGGACCGAATTTATTCAGTACTTACCCGCGGCAGTGGAAAAGTAAATGCATTAGGAATGAACGGAGTATTTTACACAGAAAACAGCGGAACTAATTGGACTAAATGTTCTTCTCCCGGCGGAGATAATTGGGTTATACACGGTTTAGCACAATCACCAAAAAATCCTGATCATGTATTCTTAACTTTATACTGTAATCAAGCTTTTCTTTCTACAGACGGCGGACATAATTGGAACAACATTACAATTAATGCTTCATGTAACCGCCCATCATTCATTAAGACTTCCAATTCGATATCGGGAAATGCTAATCAATTTGATCTTTACTATGGAAACGGTTCATCTTTGTTCCGAAAAACCATTACAGATGGAAACCCACCCGATTTAGCGGGTGCGTGGCAAAGTCTAAATGTTGACCATGCAGATCCTTCCGATATTGCATTTGACAACACAAATAGAAATCCGATTTTACTGGCTTCGGACGGAGGCGTTCATAAAACTACAGATAACGGCGCTTACTGGACTTTAGCAGGCGGAGGCGAGAAAGGTTTAAATGCACTTCAAATAACTGAAGTTAATGGTCAAGTGGTTGAAATTCCGAATCAGCATGTTGACCTATATTTTGGAACTCAGGATAACGATTTGTGGGCTTCAAGCGATAAAGGAGTTACATGGCTTAATCCTGTTTGCTGTGAGGGATTTTTCATTGGTACAGATAAATACAACAGTGACGAAACAAATTCTAAAGTTACTTTTGTAGCGTGTGCTGGATGCGGTAACTACTTCAGCAATCCACATTTTACAAATGTTGCCGGATGGTCTAATCCTTTTGGTAGTAATGTTGGTAATCCGTTTATATTGAGTGCATGGAAATATATTCAGAGTTCTCAACTGGTTGGTTCTACAGACAACCTGATTAATTATACGGAAAATACCGGTGCCAGTTGGACGCCAAAAGTTAATATACCACAAGGATTAAGAGGAACACCTCAAATAGCCGGAAGCGAAACTTCACCGGTAATTTATCAAGGAGTAACTAGATTAGGGCTTACTCCAAGCGGTGAACCAAAAGAAGGATTAGTCAGAATTGACGGAATCAATACCTCTACACCAACTATCAGAAATGCCGATGGAACTGGTTTCGGCAGTCTCGGAATATATCCTACAATGTTTGCATGGTACCGGGTGGTAGGCGCAAACCCGAATAAACCTGATCAGGCTATTATAGCGGACATCTCAGATGATAAGATGAAATATACTTCCGATGGTGGTCTAAGTTGGCTTGTCGATTCAACTCTAACAAATCTAGTAACCGATTACGGAAAATTCAGATTTAGAGAAGGTCCTTTCCCGCAGGCGCATGCTATCGCATTCAATCCTTTTAATGCAAATGATATTTTTGTAGGAACCAACCAAAATGGCATAATCCGCAGTACCGATGGCGGAGCGCATTGGAGTAAAATAGAAGGCAGCAAACAAGTAACAAATATATCCTCATTTTTCTTCCATACTTCTACTCATATTTTTGTATCAACTTATGGACGGGGTTTATGGCAGTTGAATGTTGCTGAAGCACCTCAAATAATAATTCCAAAACCAAAGCCGAGAAAACTTGCTGAGCCATTAATTCGAGATCCAAGATCCGGCGTGATGATTCCGTTAAAAGACTTAGGCGATCCGGATGTCTGTCCTGTTTGCACATATATAATAGTAAGTTTTGGGGAAATAATGGATCTGAAGTTCTCAGAAAGAGGATTAATGAAAATTACTCTTGATAAAGGAGACGCACTATTTTTAGATAAAGACAAGAATTTTATTCCAACCGATGTAGAAATTGCTTATTCGAGAACACAAGGCGATTTCAGTAAAAATGAATTCATGCTAAAACTTGTAAAGAGTGGTCAACATATAAGAGGATTGCGCCTCGAAAAGAATAAAATAACTGGAATAATAACTGCTGATGATGATATAACTTATTTAACAAATCAAAAAGGAGTTGCACAATTAAAAGATGAACCTAAACCGTATATTAAATTAGTATTCCCGATGGGGAGATTGGGACAAAATGCGATCTCCCAGGGTGAAGTATTAACATTAACTGGCAAAGGATATAACAAAGCAACCAAACCCTTCAAAATTTCTATTGGCGACAGAGTATTAGATAATGTTATTAAAGTGAATGAAAAAGGAGAATTCAAAATTGATGTCACAATTGACTTAATACCGGGTATTTATAAAGTTGTAATCCGTTCTGCCGAAGATAATAAAATAGAGAAGGTGGATTATATAAATGTAGTCGTAAATGATTTTAGAGAAAAAAGGTAGTGATAGTTATAAGATTTTTTCACATTTAAAAATTATAAAAATCCCCCGACCTAATCGTCAGGGGATTTTTATTTTATAGAAGCACTTCTTCCCATTTCGTCATTTTGTTAAATTAATAAGTTGGAAGAAATAATTATCTATTCAGATGATCGGTTGAGAATAGTTAATGACTAAATATCTTCTATAAGCAGAAACCCTATTAAAATCGCTGAAATATTAACAAAGTAATCATAATTCGAATTTTTCCCACCTTGACAAATACTTCCTCTCCTCTTATATTAGCACTCGCTAATTCAGAGTGCTAATCATTTATAAACTAAAGGAGGTCAAACTATGGCAGATTTCAAAATCAAACCATTAGGCGACAGAGTAATTGTAAAGGCAAAAGAGGCAGAAGAAACCACAAAAGGTGGAATTTTTCTTCCTGATACTGCAAAAGAAAAACCAATCGAAGGAACAGTCGTTGCTGTTGGTGCAGGAAAAGTTACAGAAGAAGGCAAGCTCGTAGCAATGAGTGTTAAAGTTGGAGATGTAGTTCTATATGGAAAATATTCCGGAACCGAAATTAAAATTGATGGTGAAGAATATTTAATCATGCGCGAGAGCGATGTTTACGGAATAGTTAAATAATGGGAATCCACCACTATGTGGAAAGTTTGAATAATAAAAACGGAGAAAAATGATGGCAGCAAAAATTGTAGAATACGGCAGCGATGCAAGAAGCGCTCTCAAAGCGGGCGTTGATAAACTTGCAAACGCTGTTAAAGTTACACTTGGTCCTAAAGGAAGAAATGTAATTATTGACAAAAAATTCGGTGCACCAACTGTTACCAAAGATGGTGTTATGGTTGCAAAAGAGATCGAACTTGAAAATCCGGTTGAAAATATGGGTGCTCAAATGATTCGCGAAGTTGCATCAAAAACCAGTGATGTTGCAGGTGATGGAACAACTACAGCAACAGTTCTTGCACAAGCAATCTACCGTGAAGGCTTAAAGAACGTAACAGCAGGCGCAAATCCAATGGATTTGAAACGCGGTATTGATCTCGCAGTTATAAAGATTGTCGAGTATCTGAAATCAATCAGCAAAGAAGTCGGCGGACGCGAAGAAATTGCTCAGATCGGTTCAATCTCTGCTAATAACGATAAAACAATTGGCAACTTGATTGCAGATGCAATGGAGAAAGTCGGTAAAGATGGTGTTATAACAGTTGAAGAAAGCAAATCTGCAGAAACAAGTCTCGAAGTTGTTGAAGGTATGCAATTCGATCGCGGTTATCTTTCCCCTTACTTTGTTACAAACTCAGAAGCTATGGAAGCTAGTTTAGAGGATACATACATTTTAATTCACGACAAAAAAATCTCTGCAATGAAAGATCTTCTTCCAATACTTGAAAAGATCGCTCAGGCAGGTAAACAACTTTTAATTATTGCTGAAGATCTTGAAGGTGAAGCTCTTGCAACATTAGTTGTTAACAAATTGCGCGGTACATTAAAAGTATGTGCTGTTAAAGCTCCGGGATTTGGCGACAGAAGAAAAGCAATGTTGGAAGATATCGCAGTTATTACAAATGGAACTGTTATCTCTGAAGAACGCGGATTCAAACTTGAAAATGCAACATTAGATTATCTAGGTAAAGCTAAAAAAATCACTGTTGATAAAGACAATACAACAATCGTTGAAGGCGCTGGAAAATCTGATGACATCAAGAAAAGAATTAACGAAATCAAATCACAGATCGAAAAAACAACTTCGGATTACGATAAAGAAAAATTACAAGAAAGACTTGCAAAATTATCTGGCGGTGTTGCTGTATTGAAAATCGGCGCTGCTACAGAAATTGAAATGAAAGAGAAAAAAGCTCGCGTTGAAGATGCTCTTCATGCAACACGCGCTGCGGTTGAAGAAGGTATTATTGCCGGCGGCGGTGTTTCTATGGTGAGAGCTATCGCTTCCTTAGATAAACTGCAAGGCGAAAATCCAGATCAGAATACCGGTATCAAGATCATTGCTAAGGCATTAGAAGAACCGTTAAAGCAAATTGCTGCTAACGCAGGTTTTGAAGGTGCAGTTGTATTAAACAAAGTTCTTGAAGGTAAAAATGATTTTGGATTCAACGCTGCTACAGAAGTATATGAAAACTTAATTAAGAGTGGTGTTATAGACCCAACAAAGGTTGCAAGAACCGCTCTTGAGAATGCTGCATCAGTTTCTGCATTGTTACTTACTACCGAAGCTGTTGTTTATGAGAAAAAGGAAGAGAAAGAATCTATGCCTTCAATGCCTCACGGCGGCGGTATGGACGGGATGTACTAAGAGCAGAGTAAGATCAAATAAGAAATAAAAAGACCCCGACATTCGTCGGGGTCTTTTTATTGTGCCAAATCCATTTTATATCTACGAAATAATTTAGCATTGATTCCTTCTAACCAATCCGGAATAACCATCTTCAAAATAAAAGTGAAAATTAAGAAATTGAATAATGATAGAATGGACATGATAGAAATGAGTGCATTGTCAATAAAATTAAACCATGGTAGAATAAATGGTGCCACAACCAGTAGACAAAAAGCAGTTATCCATCCAAACTTCTTCAATTGGTACAAAACAAATATCAGATATGGAGAGAAAAGCATGATTACAATTTTCAAAATTAAAAATCCGATACCGGTGAAGAGTGAAAGAGAAAGCAACATATAGGCTGGTATTTCAATTCGAAGAATAGATTGAATTCTCTCTAAGTGAATTTTTTCTGAAAGAAGTGTAGTCAATTTATTTTTTTATTTGCTTAAAATAATCCAGAGTTAATTTGAGCCCCTCTTCCCTACTAACCTTCGGTTCCCATCCTAATACTTCTTTTGCTCGTGTGATATCAGGTTGACGCACTTTTGGATCATCAATAGGTAAATCTTGATGAATGATTTTGCTTTTCGAATTGGTGAGACGAATTACTTCTTTCGCAAAATCTTCAATTGTTATTTCGTGCGGGTTGCCAATGTTTACAGGCATTGTTTCATGTGATAAAAGCAGTTTGAAGATACCTTCTATCAGATCACTTACATAACAAAAACTTCTTGTTTGTGATCCATCGCCAAAGACTGTTATATCTTCTCCATTGAGTGCTTGAGATATGAATGCAGGTAAAGCACGTCCATCATCAAGACGCATTCTGGTACCATAAGTATTGAAGATTCTCACAATCCTAGTATCCAGACCATGATAGCGGTGATAAGCCATTGTTAGCGCTTCAGCAAAACGCTTGGCTTCATCATAAACTCCGCGTGGACCGACTGGATTTACATTCCCCCAGTATTCTTCATCTTGAGGATGAATTAACGGATCACCATAAACTTCAGATGTAGATGCAAGTAAAAACGTCGCACCTTTTTCTTTGGCAAGTCCTAGTGCTTTGTGTGTTCCTAAAGAGCCCACTTTTAACGTTTGAATAGGATATTTCAAGTAATCAATAGGACTGGCAGGAGAAGCGAAATGCAAAACATAATTTACTTCATCCGGAACATGAAGATAATTTGTGACATCAAGTTTAATGAATTGAAAATTTTCGTTGGAGATGAGATGTTGAATATTTTCCATTCGACCGGTAAGAAGATTATCTAAGCAGATGACCCTCATTCCTTCTAAAATTAATCTATCGCAGAGATGTGAACCAAGAAAGCCCGCCCCGCCGGTTACAACAGCAGTTTTATTCTTCATCAAATTATACTTTTATTTGGTTTTTCTTTGCACCATTTGTAGGACTTGAATAATAATAATAGTATTTATAATATGATCCGTAACCACTTCTATATGTAAAGTTATTCAACACTATTCCAAGGAAAGAGGAACGCTCATGATTTATTATTTGAACAGCTTTTTCCATTAACTCCATTTCAGTATTGTTCGCTGAAACGACTAATATCGTACCATCAACCAGGCTAGATAAAATTTCAGCGTCCGTTACGGCAATTACAGGAGGTGAATCCACAATCACATAATCATATTCGCTTTTTAGTTTTTCAAAAAATGATTCCATTTGTGTTGAACCCAAAATTTCAGATGGATTTGGAGGAATAGTTCCAGCCGTAATAAAATGGAGATTATTAATTTCTGATTTCCTTAGGATCTCTTCAAAAGTGGCTTGACCAAAAAAGTAATCGGTAAATCCGGGGAATCTTTTTTGATTGAAGACAGAATGGATTCTTGGTTTTCTTAGATCGGCATCCATGATGATTGTTTTAAAATTAGCTTGGGCAAAACTACCGGCAAGATTTATTGATGTGGTTGTTTTACCTTCTTGCGAAGTTGGCGAAGTAATAAGAAGAGTTTTAAGCGAATCTTTATCAATTTTAGAGAATTTGATTCTTGTTCGAAGCGCGCGATAGGCTTCACTTGCACTAGCATCCGGTTTTTTAGCAACAATAAATTCAAAATCTTTATTACCAGACTCCACTCCTTCAATTTGAGGAATCCACGAGAGTATATTAAAATTTTTATTCTGAATATCTTCCGGTGTCTTTACGGTGTTATCAAGATAATTTCGTATAAATGCAAAACCGATCCCCATGCCTATACCCAGAAAAATTCCAATAACCACAATCAATATTCTATTTGGCTTAGCCGGGAGTGATGAAACTAATCCTGCATCGATAATCAGAGCATTTCCGGGAACAGATTGCTCATTAATTATTGCTTCTTGATATCTTTCTTCGACTTGAAGATACAGTTTTTCATAGGCGGACTGTTCTCTTTGTAATCTTGCTAGATTGATAGTACTTGTTGGAAGTTGATTCATCTTTTTATCGTAATCGCCAACTATCTCATTTAATTTTTTATATGAGGCGACAATTGATTGGTATTTAATTTCTTCATCCAATACTTTTCTTGTGAGCTCTTTAATTTCATCCGGAGTAGAGGCAAGCACCCCTGCCCGAAAAACCGAGAGTTGATTATTAAGTTTATCTTTTAGTTCGCTAATTTTAGAATCAAAATCTTTTACCATTTTTTTAGAATTAGAGCTCTGGCTTGCCATAGCTCTATCTCTCTGAATTTTTGATTCGCCAATCTGTTCTTGCAATCGTTTTATGTAAGGTTCAGTTGCTAGATTTTCAATATAATCGGTTAAGTTAGGATCTCGTTTTTTTAACTCTTCCTTATAGTTGTTTAGAATTTT
Source organism: uncultured Melioribacter sp. (assembly GCA_964449775.1). GTDB lineage: Bacteria > Bacteroidota > Ignavibacteria > Ignavibacteriales > Melioribacteraceae > Fen-1258. Next base: position 8,426 of record CAYVBQ010000011.1, read on the forward strand.
CTCAGAAATCGTAAGATCGATTTTAGCAGCATTCATTTTTGCTTGAAAATCTGATGATTGCTCAATTAAAACCCTTGCTTGTTCCGGTAATTGGACGATTCCACGTTGTTCCTGAAAGTTCTTCATGGTCTCTTCAACAGTTCCCAACATTGATAATTTTTCGTCTCTCTGTTGAGCAAGAAAATTCTTAATTACAGTTAACTGTTGTCTATTGTAAGCAAGATTGATCGCCTTGTAGGCAGAGGCATAACTGTTTGCAATAACAGAGGCTTCATAAGGTGAAGGCGATTCGACAGAAATTTCGAGAATATCTAATCCACGCTTTTGATCAATTGATACCCTGGATTTTAATATCCCCACAATATCCTCAATAGTTTTTAACTTTGAGATGCCGGTCTTAGAACCAGAAGTTTCATCAATGATCAAAGAGAATTTTTTCTTATCAGCACTAGTTTTGAAACTGTCAATTAAAGAGTTACTGACCCTCTCACGTAGATGATAGCTTTTAAGAATCTCCATCTCATTGGCAATAAAGCGATCACTTCCAAAATCTTGGAACTCCGGCATAAGTGAACCGGAGAGAATACTTCCCGAAGGTTTGGATAACTTTAGAACTGTAGTTGATTTATAAATATTGGGTGCATTGACAGCATAAATAAGAGAAACTAATAATCCAGTAAGGCTTATTAAAAAAATTGGGACGAAATTTAACCGAACGAGGTTAATATAATCTTTCAGCGTGTGAGATTCTTGAGTATTCGAAAAATTTGTTTGTGGTCCGTTCACATATGCTCCTATTATTTTCTCACAATATTAAGTACTAAAATTGATAATGATATTAAAACACTGAATATTGACATCCAGATGCTGAAGTGATCTCTGAAATACAATCTTGGCTCTCCTGGTATTACTAATACATCCCCGGCTTCTAACTTAGGAATTTTTCTATATTTTGATTCGAGTTTAGATTCATAAAGAAGATCATTATAATTAAATTTTATCATTGATTGTGTTGAATCTTCGTTAACACGATAAAGTCTTAAATCCTCAAGATCTGCCGCATCAGATGGTCCGCCGGCATATGAAAGAAGATCAATTACGGTTGTGTAGCTTGGAACAGTGTACTTTCCCGTGTATTTAACCCAGCCCCATACTGAAACCTTAATATTTACAGCTTCGGGGTCAGATAAATCGAAATTACCACTCTGCTGAGCGTACCGTAAACCTGATACATCCGTACCAAGTTCGTAATCTTTCACTTGTGCAGAAAGTGATACAAACCCTAACACGAAGAAGCAAATTATCTGGACTGCAAATTTCATAATTAGTTGTCCTTAAAAATTAATTGTCACTCAGTAATTGAGATATCTTAAACGAAGATATAAAACTTCCAATAAATCCTAATGAGATACCAATCACAGGGATTTGGAAATTTAGAACATGAACCTCTATAATAAATTTAATGTTATTAAAAACATTAGTCAATAAAATCAAAGTAATATTGTAACTCACCTTACGCAGAATTGTCATTCTGAACGGAGTGAAGAATCTCGACACCTTGATTTCAAACTGTTTTGAGATATTTCGCTCCGCTCAATATGACAATTACAATACTTTGCGTAAGGTGAGATTGTAAAACAAAAGAGTAAATAGAAATGAACCTTCTGATCCGGACGGAATTAATATCAATGGATTATTCGGGTTGTTTATTATTAAATTATGCACGGAATAAAATTATTTCTCCGTTCAATTATTTTGGACCATTATGCAAATTAAATTGAAATATCTACTATTTATTTTATTCATCGCATCTGAATTTTTATTTAATCAAATAGTTGTCGCACAAAACGATACGACCGTAACAAATATTTCACATGATTCAACCCATACTAACGATAGCTTAACGATTTATATTCCACTTCATGAATTCACTTATGCTGGTACCAGAAGATTCATGATTGACGGATCTATACCATTAAGAAAAACAGTTTTCCGCCCGGTAAGAGCGAGTATTATCGGCGGAGTTTATTTGAGTATGCTGGTCGGAATTCATCTTCACCAACAACAAGCTTGGTGGAGCGGTAACAGAAGTAAATTTCATTTTAAGGAAGATTGGTCCTATGCTCTGCAAGTTGATAAGGCAGGTCATCTATTTGGAGGATATCTTACTTCGTATTTTCTAAGTGAGGGATTATTGGCTTCCGGAATCAATTGGGACGATTCCAATATTTACGGTTCAATATTAGGTTTATTGTTTCAGACTTATGTTGAGACTGAAGACGGTTTTGCAAGGGATTGGGGTTTCAGTCCATCCGATTGGTATTTTGATGCCCTTGGTTCTATTTTTTTTCTCGCGCAGCATTATATTCCGGAATTGCAGAATGTTACTCCTAAATGGCAATACGTGCCCTCAGAATGGACGGGCAAACCTGTAATAAGCCGACCGAGAACATTTATTGATGATTATAACAGCTCAACTTTCTGGTATTCTATAAAAGTAAATAATGTAATCCCACACAGTTGGCAAAAATATTGGGTACCTTGGCTAAATATTGCAGTTGGATATGGTGCCGATGCTATTGATGCAGTAATCAATCCGAATGGACCGCCGGATCAACTGCCAACGAGAAGGTACGTTATAGGATTGGATTATGATCTTGTAGAATTGCTTCCAAACGGAGGATCTTTTTGGAACTGGTTCAAACAAACTCTCAATTACATTAAACTGCCGTCTCCTGCAATTGAGTTTACATCAAAGAAGACTAGATTTTATCTTTTATATCCGTTCCAAATTAATTTAGGGGGAATTCGCTTTTAATGATTACTAACGATTGGGATAAATGTAACTTTATCCCGACTTATTTTTATCGCAGAAATAAATAAGTATGATTTATTTGTGCAATCAATGTCATTAATAATCCTATATAAAATGCGAAAATATATTTTAATACTTTTTCTTTTTTCCAACTTAATCATCTATCCGCAAGGACCAAATTTTCAATTCTCCTTTTTACCCCCGAGTTTACATTTTATGCCGCTAAAAGCAAATTTCCAGGAAGCAAGAATTGGCATATTATACTTTCCGGATAACGCAAATCTAAAAATTGATATCGGCAACAATATCGATCTTTTAGGATTTTCATGGAAACAAGAGCAAATAAAACTAACTTTTGGAATCGAGTTCATGGCATACGCGCTATCAACAAGTTTCCATGGTAGTAGACTTCAGATAGACGCATTAGATGGATTTTTTGGAGGAAATGCTTCGCTGTCAAAGGTGATCGACAACAATGCTTTACAGATGAGATTTAGAATTATTCACAACAGTGCACATTTTGTAGATGGGCATTATGATGTTGTCAAAAAAGAATGGATGAATAATACAGAGCCAATACCGTTCACACGTGATTTCGGTGAGTTCACAATAGCAAATAAGTTAACCGGTACAAACTATTTACTTAGGTACTATGGAAGCATTGCTTATTCAACTTTGGTGCGGCCCAGCACAATTGAAAAATATTCTTTTGCTGCCGGGTTTGAACTAAGTTCCAATAAAATTCTGGGGAAAGTTTTCTCAAAAGAGACAAATCTCTTTTGTGCTTATCATTTGAATATTCATGGCATTCCAAATTATGTCGCGGATAATCATCTAATATTGGGTATTAAATTTGGCGATTGGGATTGCAAAGGTGTGGTTTTCTATCTTTCTTATTTTACAGGCAATAATTATTTCGGCGAATATTATTATCAGAAGATAAAAAAAATCGGGATAGGGTTTTTTATAGATTTTATATGAGATCCAGAGTGCCAGTTGAAGAATTGAACCTGTAAGAATAATTATTGATATTTTATCAGAGAAACAAGTTCTAATTATAGTTAACGAATCTCTTCCCATGATTTTACAAATGATTTTTTAAATATCCAGGACGACATACTATTCACAAACCAATTAAAAAGAATCCTAGAATAGCCCCATTTATAATATCTGCGTGGAGATTCATATACCACTACTTCTGAATCAAAAAATATTTTCCCCTGTCGTCTAATTCTTGTAAATAGCTCAAAATCTTCTCCGGCAACAATATCATCTTTATAACCACCTACTTTGTCATAAATATCTTTCCGAATTAATTGACACTCTCCTCTCGCCATACCAATGCCTGAAGAGTTTATAAAAGAGAAATAGATGTTGAGTAACGAACTGAAAGTTTTATCGACAGGTCTCTCTAATTCCGGATAAGACTTTATTTTACAAGTCATAGCCACATAATTGGAATTGACAAATCTTGATTCGGCTGCTTCCAAAAATTTTTTAATATCTATTCTTACATCAGCATTGATAAAAAGTAGAATAGAGCCAGCAGCATACTTCGCACCTTTACTTCTTCCAGCAGCAATTGTTTTAATTTCACCAGTTTCATAACACAAAAGTTTATCGCATTTGCTTTTTGAGATATCAATAGTTTTATCTATACTCTCACTGTCAGAGACAATAATTTCATAATCATATTTAGCTTTGAGATACGGGTCGTTTAATGAATCTAACAAAGTCGGTAGAAGTTTTTCCTCATTTAATGTCGGAATGATTATCGAGTATTTCAAATTAGTACCAGAAAATAATAAGAATTTCATTCGGTGATTTTAGAATCCCCGGTTTCTGAAAATGCAATAAGTTAATTGTGCATTTCCCGTATTGTATTTTTAGAAAAAAAATTATTGAACCCAAAAGTAGCACCATTAAAACTGTCAGTATTTATCAACATCTTAATAATGATTCTCTTCTAGTATCTCAATTTTCTAATAAGTGCTTAAAAATCAGTCGAAATAGTTAGATAGAAAAATTGATCCAAATAGTTCTTCGATAAGTGCTTATCGTTTATTAACCACGCCGTATAAGTTAGATCGATAAAATATTGCCTGATAGGTTCAAATCTTGTTTGAAAGGTTATGATGGTTCGATCTACTCGGTTACCGTCAAGGAAATACGCTTTAGCTAAATATAATCCTTTGCCAAAATTTATATCAGCACCATAATTTCTAACTAATTCTCCATTTGCATCATAAACTACACCTTCACCCGTTCTTTGACGCTGAATTGTCAGAGTCGATTTAATTCGATTAGTAAACCAGTAATCTAATTTTAATGCAATTTCATCAGAGTTTGGCTTTAGTTTATGACCGAGAGGCAATGACCAATGAGTATATTGAGTCATATTTGATTTGTGAGAGTATAAGAAAGGGTCAAGATGAGTAAACTCAAGAGATGCATTTAAATCTGTAATCCCAAAAGGATTGGCATAAAAAATACCGAACTGCCATCCAAATCGGTTATTATTTGAAGCGGGTGCATCTTTTCCTATTAACGAAAAATCAAAATCATCTATTAGAAATGAAGATTGAAATCCTACGTTCTTAAAGGGTAGAATTTCAATATCTAGCCCTATCATCGAGTTGCTCCTATTTTCTTTCTCAGCAGTAAGATCCGCAGAAAATAGAAAACTCACAGGATTGAGATAAGTAAAACTTATAGGACGGTTGGCAGTAATAACACTTTCAAAAACTCCCAGCCGGATTTTATCTGAAAGAGAAACGTCTAAACGATGTGCAATTATATTTTTTGATTCAAGAACTACACCTAAAGAATCACCGCGTAGATTCCCATAAAAGAATGAATACTTAACACCTTTATAAGCCAAATCAATTTTTGCGTAATCGAAGGGAGCCGCATTTGTTGAAAGTAAAAGCTTATCAATATATCCGTAACCCAAAGTTATCGCCTCTCTTCCCATTGTTAAGGAGAAGGCACGGTTAGAGGATTCGAATCTCAAGTAACCTTCAAAAGATTCGAAATATTTCTCACTCAAAAATTTTAGTGTCGAACGTAATTTAGGATCGAATTGAGCCGTAACAATTCTTGAATAATTATCTCCATTGATTTGCTGCCCCGAAGATGCTCTCAAGTAAAATCCTATGTTTTGGTAAAGAGTCCCGCGCAGCCTGAATCCATACTCGCCTAATGTAATGGAAGTTTTATTGAAACTTTCCGATTCAAATATTCTATGAGATACAAATGCTGTCCCATCGAGAAAAAAAGAAGCATTACTGTCTGCATATGCGTAGAGATATTTATATCTATCGTCATTAAATATATTTTCAAATTCAAAATCAGATAGTAATGAGAGCGATTTATTTAAACGTTTATTGAGATCGTAATCAAATTCGACTTTTAAATCATCTATAATTTTTCTTTCGGTCTCAGATAAATTTGGATTTGCACTATCCAATTTCTTTAAGTAATCAACAACTGCACTCCGGCTGAGAGGTAAATTAGAGCTGTTGTAATTCGTAATAATATTTCTTAAAAATAAGGAATTAAAAAACCGATATGCTTTATGCGATGTAGGGACTAACTCAACTTGAGCATAAATATTAACTGAGAAAACGAATAAAAAAAAACTCCATCGGATAAATTTCATAGAAACTTCCTTCTCATTTAGAATTTATCTCTCTTCTAGCAATTGAGATATCTTAAACGAAGATATAAAACTTCCAATAAATCCTAATGAGATACCAATCACCGGGATTAGAAAATTTACTACATGAACCTGTATTATAAAATTAATAGTATTAAAAACTTTAGTCAATAAAATCAAAGTAATATTGTAAAACAAAAGAGTAAATAGAGATGAAATAATTCCTATTAAAAGACCATTTAGAATGATCGGTATTTTCATTGCCTTGATTTGAGCGCCGACCAATTTCATAGTGAAGTAGAGATTTCTATTTCCGAACATTTGGATCTTATTATTACTATAGACAAGATAGATAGATAAAAGTATTAATGTGAACGATAAAATATATATAATCGATCTGAATGATTTAAGAAGACTCAGGATGCGGATCACAGTCTTGTAATCATATACCACATCATCAACACCTCTGATTTTTTTGAATTGATCTGAAAATTGCTCAATATTTTTCTCATCAAGCGGATTTGGTTGAAATTTAACTATCAATGAGCTTGGTAGGGGATTCTGCTCAATAACTTTGCGAAAATCTTCACCGGTTTCGGTTAAAAACTTTTTTATCGCTTCAGATTTACTAATAAATTCCACAGATAGTACACCGGACATACTTCTAATTTTATCTTCAATGAATTGAATCTCAGTCTCACCCATTGAATCTTCTAAATAAACATTTATCTCAATTGAACGTTTTATTCTATCACTGAGTGTATTTGCACTGAACACCAGAAAGCATGAAACTGTGGTAAGCATAACCGCTATAGTTGTAATGGTAATCGTTATTATTGTTGCAAAGGATGATCTTTGGAATATTCTAAAAGTTTCTTTTAAATAAAATAAAATCATGTGACCTCAGAAATTAGATTCATCAATCCAGCGGAGAATTTTCCATTTATTGTTTTCTTTAGCCAGAGTTAAATTAACTCTTCCGTCAATATAAATAATATCTGTTGGATTAAATGTAATGGTTAGATTAAAACTTCTTACAATGTGTGATGAATCACCGGAAATCGAATTAATATTATTCCAAATTAAATCTAATCTCTGAGAATTTTGAAATAGACCACTACATGTTGTCATCTCTTCCTCTCTTCCCCATGACTTATCTTGACCAGCTTCGTAATCTCTGTAGCTAAAAGTAAAATCCTTATGAATAAATTGGCTATAAATTAAAGTGTCTTTAAATGTATACGCGTATTGAAAATTTTGAAAAACACCGTCAACATTTAATTGATCACTAATCAATCCCTTTGCCCCTCCGAGTGTTTCATCAATTTTGGGGGCAAACGGATTAACACAACCGACAAGAGTAATTAAGGCAAATCCGAAGGAAAGAATGCTTTTAATATAGCCTCCCTTTTAATTCGCTCCAACTTAATGAATTCCCAATTGCGAAATCACGCCATTCAACAATAACCCATTGCGGTGGATTTCTTTTATCCAGAAATATTTTGAATTCACCTCTCCCTTTATAAACTCCATTGATGTTTTGATCATTTGCAGAGAGAGATAAAATATAATCATATTGATAAATTGCACTATCTCCGAACTGAGTTGTGGTAGTATTTGATAATTCAAATACAATTGAGTTACCCGTCTTTGATCGAGATTTCAGATTAACAAAGTTTTGCTTCTCCAGATCTAGATTCCAATTATTAAGGATCGGGTACTGTGTGGTTGATGGAATAAATCTAAATTCTTTTTGAAGGAATGATGGATCGACAAAACATTGCATATAATTTTCAACCACTTTCTCTTGGAGTGCAGATTTCAAATTGCTAAATAAAATATCCGGTGACGTTGCCGGTATATTATTACTTGCAAGAGCATCCGGTTTTTCCGGATTGCGTGTCGTCAATAGATCGCAAGAAGTTATACCAATTATCAAGAAAACAAAAATTAGGGCATCTCTAATAACTTCAAAAACTAATCTGTGAAAATCTGTTTTTATCCGTTTTATCTGTGTTCTATTTTTAAAAAAATAGTTTTTAGAGATACCCATTATCTTTTTCATTTTTGAAAAAATAAAATTAGTCTTTGCGATTTTTCCGCATTAAATATTGAGCCATCATAATCGCCAAATTCCTTGAAAAGATTAAATCCAATTTTCTCAAACTCAGAAACAATTTTTTCTTTTGAATAAAGCTGAACTGATTCCAAATACGAGTTTTGCGTTAAGCCATTTTGGATTATTATTTGTTTTACTACCCTATTCCCTTGAATTTTTCTTCGCTCGATGATTTTTTTATTTTCATATTCATTAACAGTTTCAGGTATTAAATGATTCAAAATATAATTTGAATTGAGAAAATCGAGAACATAAAAACATTTCTCATTTAACAAATTATATGCTGCTCTAACAAAACTAAAATTCTCTTCGTCGCCGGGAAAGTAACCAAAACTTGTAAACAAATTTAGAATTAAGTCGAATTTTTTATGCAGAGAAATCTTTCTCAGATCACCGCAAAATAGATTAACGTCAACATTTTTTTTATAGGCATCTTGCTTAGCTAATCGAAGAAGAGATTTACTTAGATCAAATCCAACAACATTATATCCTCTCGATGCAAGATTTATGGAATGCCTCCCGGCACCGCAAGCCGCATCAAGAACTGAAGCATTTTTAACTGGATTTGTTTCGGTCAATATTAATTCTAATAATTTCTCTGCATCTTCATCATCTCTGTGTGGATATAAATTCAAATATTCATCAGAGCTAAACCAATCTTTATACCATTCTTTCATTGTATTGAGATTCTACCGATGAATGCACGACCAATAGTTGCAGAATCAGCATATTCCAAATCTCCGCCAATCGGAAGTCCACGAGCAATTCTTGATACTTTTATTGGTAAATCTTTTAACGTATTAATAAGATAAACCGAAGTTGCGTCGCCTTCCGAATTAGGATTGAGAGCCAATATTATTTCATTAATCTCTTTCGATTGCAGCCGTATAAGTAATTCTCTTATTTTTAGAGAATCCACCATTACACCAGCCAGGGGATTTAATACGCCGCCTAAAACGTGGTATAACCCGTTATACTCATTTGTCTTTTCTATCGCAATTACATCGCTGGCATCCTCAACAACACACATCAAACTTCGATTACGTTTAGTGCTGGAACAAATTTCACATTTTTCTTCGGTAGAGATATTAAAACAGACTTCACAAAATCTAATTTTCTCTTTCAACTCAATTATTGATTTAACCAATGAATCAACAGATTGTTTCTCACTTTTTAATATATGAAGTGCGAGACGTTGCGCTGTTTTATTACCGATGGAAGGAAGTTTGCTCAATTCATCAATTGCTTTTTGTAATGGCTCTGCTATTAACATTTAGAATCCCGGTATGTTCATTCCAGGAGGAAGCATTCCCTTAGTGACACTTCCCAATTCATCTTCAGCCATTTTACCGGCTGATTGCAGCGCTTTATTCACAGCAGCGACAACTAAATCTTCAATCATCTCTTTATCACCGCTCTTGGCAATTTCTTCATCTATTGAAATAGATACTAATTCCTTTTTCCCGTTTGCTGTGGCTTTTACCATTCCCCCGCCACTCTCTTCTGTAACAATTTTATTTTCTAATTCAGCCTGAACTTTTGCCATGTCTGCCTGCATTTTCTGCACTTGCTTCATCATATCGTTCATATTCAATTTCATTAATCCTCCTAAATTAAATTAATTTGCGAAATGCTTTTATTGCGTGATTTTCTTTCTTGATTTGCGCATACGAAAGTTAGCAAAAAAAAGTTTCACAAGAAATTAAAGAGAGAAAATATTACATTTGCACCATCGTTTACATATCCTAAATATATATTTCACTCATAAAAGTTGGGTTATGATTACAAAGTACGGCTTAACTACTTTTTTATTTTGTGCAGGATTTTCTCTTGTACTATTTATCGGTTCGTTGTTTATTCAGAATGGATGGATGAAATACCCTCTCATAGTCTTTTCTATCGCATTTTTGCTATTTTCTTTAAACTTTTTTCGGGATCCGGAACGAACTACTCCAGTGATGAAGAATGTTGTCGTCTCTCCTGCTGATGGAAAGATCGTAATAGTTAAAGATATCTATGAAGGCGAATTTCTGAAAGCAAATGCAAAACAAATTTCCATTTTCATGTCACCTTTTAATGTTCATGTTAATCGAATTCCAATTGGCGGTAAAGTTGAGTATTTCAACTATGTCAAAGGTGAATACCTGGTAGCCTTCCATGAAAAAGCAGATAAACGAAACGAACGCACTGAAATTGGAATTACAAATAGCAACGGAAAAATATTCTTTACCCAAGTTGCCGGATTCATTGCTAGACGAATTGTGTGCGATCTGAAGGTCGGAGATTCTGTTAAACTGGGAGATCGTTTTGGAATGATTAAATTTGGAAGCCGTTCTGATGTTATCGTTCCAGCAAATTGGAAATTAAAAGTAAAACTTGGCGATAAAGTTACTGCCGGCGAGACAATACTTTTCGAGATTGAATGATGAATGAGGCGTATCTAAAAAGGTCTATTCCGTTATTATGGATTGTGAAAATAAACCAAATTCAAAACTTTTCTAAAATGAAGATACCTTTTTAGAGGAGACTCATGAATAAATTTCCATTTCAAAAATCATGGGTAGCAAATACCTTCACAACATTGAATGTGTTTTGCGGATTCCTATCAATAGTCTTTGCATCCCAGCCAAATTTCCGTTTAGCCTCAATAATGATTATTGCCGCTGCGGTCTTCGATATGCTCGATGGAATTGTTGCTCGCCTTCTTGGAACATCCAGTAGATTTGGAGTGGAACTGGATTCTCTATCCGATGTAGTAAGTTTTGGTGCAGCCCCCGCATTCCTTATTTACAAAGCATATGCTTTCCAATTTGGTGGATGGGGTATTTTATTAAGTTCTCTATTGCTAATATTTGGTGCATTACGACTTGCCCGGTTCAATATTCAGGTTGAAGATCTAAATACAAAAGGCGATTTCAAAGGCTTGCCAATTCCACTCTCGGCAATGACTGTTTCTCTCTTCGTTTTATCGTTTTATCATGAAGACAAAATTATTCAGCCATTTGACAATATGGTCATACCATTGGTTCTGGTTCTATCACTTTTGATGGTGAGCAAAATCCGTTATAACGCATTACCAAAATTGCGCGATAAAAATTTTCGACATAAAGTTATTCTATTTGTAACTTTAATAGTAATTCTAATACTTGCAATAATCTCGAGCGGTGAGATACTCTTTTATATTCTTCTTGGAATTGTACTATTCGGAATTCTGCGCAAGTTTTACTATCTAATTCTCAATAAAAAAGACGGAAACGGAAACGGGAATAAAACACCGGAGAATAAAATTGTTTAAAGCAACAGTAATTGTAAAACGACGACCTAAGATTTTGGATCCGGAAGGGAAAGCAGTTGAGCAAGGGGCTAAACTCCTTGGATTCCATAATGTAACAAAGACCCGTATTGGTAAATACATCGAGTTCTTTGTAGACACAAATGATAAAAGTATTGCTGAAAAAGAAGTACTTGAATACAGCCAGAAACTTCTCTCGAATCCTATTATGGAAGATTTTGAATATACTTTGGAAGAAGTAAAATGAAACCCAAATTTGGTGTAGTTGTTTTCCCGGGTTCTAATTGCGATCACGATGCTTACTTCGCGGTGAAAAAAGTTTTAGGGTATCAGGCAGAATTTCTGTGGCATAAAGAGAAAGATTTAAAAGGAAGCGATGTCATTATTCTGCCCGGAGGATTTTCTTATGGAGATTATCTGCGTACCGGTGCAATAGCTCGCTTCTCACCAATTATGGATTCCGTACACAAATTTGCCGAAGATGGCGGGATTGTTATTGGAATTTGTAACGGCTTCCAAATTTTACTTGAGTTAGGATTACTACCCGGCGTTATGCTGAAGAATGATTCGTTAAAATTTGTGTGTAAAGAGGTCTACTTAAGAGTGGAGAATCACGATAATATTTTCACAAAGTCAGTTACTCAAAAAGTATTAAAAATTCCGGTTGCACATGGTGAAGGAAATTATTTTACAGATGTAAGCATTTTGAAAGAATTGGAAACGAATAAGCAAATTTTATTTCGCTATGTTTCGCCGGAAGGAAAAGTTGATACTACTTATAATCCGAACGGTTCTATGAATAATATTGCCGGAATTATAAATAAGAGAAAGAATGTAATGGGTCTTATGCCTCATCCCGAACGATGTTGCGATCCTCTTCTCGGGAACACTGACGGTGCTTTGTTGTTCAAATCCGTTGCAGAAAATTTGTTTAAGTAAGTTTGTAATTCTGTGCAACTTTTGGCAGAATCAATTATTGAAATGATATAAAAAATATAGAGGTTATTATGGGCAATCTTGGTACGGGAGAAATTTTACTGATCGTCCTGGTGATATTAATTCTTTTCGGATCGAAGAAAATTCCGGAACTTGCTCAAGGCATTGGAAAAGGAATGCGCGAATTCAAGAAAGCTTTGAACGATGTTCAAGAAGACATTAAAATTTCCGATAAATCTGACTCGAAAGACGAGAAAAAATAAATTCAGGGTGGTTCTAAAAACTTCAATATTCTCTGCGGACTTTGCATATTCTTTGTGTTCTCTGCGTTAAATTTTTACAAAAGATAGTTTTTAGAACCAGCCTTCATAAACTTCTCACAATTCTTCCGGTGATTTCATTTGCTTGACTACAAAAACCATTCAGAAAAAATTTCTTTGATCAAAGAGGGGAAACTTTCTCTTCGTGAGAATGTTTCCTTCTTTCTTCAGTCCATCAAAGAAAAATCAGATCTGAATGCTTTCAATTTTGTTTTTGATGATTGCATAAAAGATGCAGATTTAATTGAATCGAAAATTATAAATGGTTCCGCCGGTAAACTTGCCGGAATGGTGATTGCAATTAAAGATGTTCTTGCATTAAAAGACCAACCGTTAACCTGTTCATCTAATATTTTGAAAGATTTCACTTCACTTTATTCAGCTACTGCAGTTCAAAAGTTGATTGACGCAGACGCCATCATAATTGGTAAAACAAATTGTGATGAATTTGCGATGGGTTCTTCAAATGAAAACTCGGCATTTGGGAATGTTCTAAATCCAATTGATAAATCCCGTGTACCGGGCGGATCGAGCGGCGGATCTGCTGTGGCTGTAGCTGCGTCTCTATGCGATGTTTCTCTTGGAACCGATACAGGAGGCTCAATACGTCAACCGGCGGCATTCTGCGGCATATACGGTCTTAAACCAACTTATGGAAGAGTTTCCCGATATGGATTGACCGCATTCGCATCTTCATTTGATACGATAGGTCCATTCGCTCGAAATATTGCTGATATTGCTCTCGTTCTTTCAGTCATCTCCGGTTATGATGAAAAAGATTCTACTAGCCAAAACATTGATATTCCGGATATCACCACGAGTCTTAACTCAAATAAAAAATATAAGATCGGTTTACCAAAAGAATATTTTGCCGATGGATTGAACGAAGAGATTCGAAATGCGATTCTTAAAAAAGTGGAACATCTGAAAAAAGAAGGTCATGAAATTTTTGATATTGAACTTCCTCACACACAATATTCAATCGCTACATATTACATCTTGACAACTGCGGAAGCATCATCCAACCTTGCACGTTTTGACGGTGCGCGTTACGGATTCCGCTCAAAGGAAAGCAATAATTTGCTGAATATGTATGTTAACTCCCGTTCGGAAGGATTCGGAACCGAAGTAAAGAGAAGAATAATGCTGGGCACGTACGTTCTATCCGCCGGATATTATGATGCATATTACAGGAAAGCACAGAAAGTGCGCAGATTATTGAAACAAGATTTTGATAAAGCTTTTGAGAAGGTGGAAATTATTCTTACTCCAACTACACCAACTACCGCATTTAAGATCGGGGAGAAAACAAACGATCCTCTGGAAATGTATCTTGAAGATATCTATACAACATCTGCAAACCTTGTTGGTATTCCAGGTATTAATCTTCCAGTTGGTCACACTGAAGAAGGTTTGCCTATAGGTATGCAGTTAATGTCAAATCAGTTTGAAGAATTGACATTACTGCAATTCAGTAAAGTTTTTGATAGGTAATATTCATCGAGCTTTTTTAATTTTGTTAATAGATATCCTAATTAGAATGAAAAATATTATTTTTGCGCAACATGCAATTGCTAAACTTGAGATATTAACTTCTCACAACTTCATAATATCAAAAGAAGTTATTGAAAATTCCGTATTTAATCCTGATAGAGTCGAATCTGGGTATAAGAATAGATTAATTGCTCAAAAAGAATTAGATTTAGATCACGTTTTAAGAATTGTATATGATGAAACGGAGAAAGGAATAAGAATAATTACTTTTTACCCCGGGAGAAAAGAACGATATGCAAAAGATTAAATACAGTAAAGATGTGGACGCATTATTAATCGAATTATCAGATAAACCAATAGATCATGCGGAAGAAGAAGGTCAAATAATTATTCATTTTTCAAAAGAGAATGAACCGGTATTGTTAGAAATTTTTGATGCAAGCCAATTTATTGTCAGAGCTTTCCAGAGTGTAGTAAATCCTAAAGAAATAACTGATGCTGCTTAGTTTTTTCCAAGTAAGTTTCCATTCCCTTTCTTAATTTTGGCAAGTCAATTTTTGAAATCAATTATCAAGGAATAAATATGAGTATCCTACTCGACAAAAAAACACGTGTAGTTGTTCAAGGAATCACCGGCGGCGAAGGTTCATTTCATACTAAACAGATGATCGAATACGGAACAAACGTTGTTGCAGGTGTAACCCCAGGCAAGGGAGGTCAAAAATTTGAAGATACAAACGTTTCCATTTTCAACACTTTGGCAGAAGCAGTAAAAGTAACAAAAGCTGAAGCATCAGCAATCTTTGTACCGCCAGCTTTTGCAGCCGATGCAATCCTCGAAGCAGCTAATGCCGGAATTAAATTAGTTGTTTGCATTACGGAAGGAATTCCTACTAAAGATATGATCGCAGTTTATAATCTCGTTAAAGAAAAAAATGTGCGCTTAGTTGGTCCAAATTGCCCGGGCGTAATTTCTCCCGACAAAGCAAAGATCGGAATCATGCCCGGCTTCATTCACAAGCAAGGAAAAATTGGTGTAGTATCCCGTAGTGGTACTCTTACCTACGAAGCGGTGAAACAATTATCAGATCTTGGAATAGGGCAATCAACATGCGTTGGTATTGGTGGAGATCCAATTATTGGCTCAAGATTTATTGACATCATTAAACTGTTCAACGATGATTCCGGAACAGAAGGAATTATTATGATTGGTGAAATTGGCGGAAGTGCTGAAGAAGAAGCCGCAGAGTTTATTAAGAAGAATGTGAAGAAACCTGTCGTAGGATTCATTGCAGGTAGAACAGCGCCTCCAGGACGACGTATGGGCCATGCCGGGGCAATTATTTCAGGCGGTAAAGGCACTGCCGTTGAAAAAATGGCAGCAATGAAAAAAGCAGGAATTCATGTTGTTGAAAGTCCTGCTGAGATTGGTATTACCATGAAAAAAGCGTTGGATAAAGGAAAGAAGAAAATATCCAGTGTGAAAAAAGCTGTGAAGAAAGTTATAACTAAAAAAGCATCACCAAAGAAAAAAACTAAAAAGAAAAAATAATTTACTAAGGAACTCAGGCACTATCTTTTTAGAGTTCCTAAGAAAAAATAATGGAGAGAAAATTGAGCAACAAAACACTAGCAATACTTAAACCGGATTGTGTAAAAAAGAATTTAATTGGAAAAGTTATAACCCAAATTCAAAATGCGGGATTCAAAGTTACTGCGTTGAAAATGGTCAGGTTGACTGATGACTCAGCAAAAGGATTTTATGAGGTTCACAAAGAACGCCCATTCTATAATGACCTTGTTGCTTATATGACTTCAGGTTCGTGTGTTCCAATTGCACTTGAAAAGGATAATGCTGTTGAAGATTTCCGCAAGCTTATTGGAGCAACTGATCCGGCAAAAGCTGCTGAAGGTACAATAAGGAAGTTATATGCCGAGAGTATCCAAGAAAATATTGTTCACGGCTCAGATTCAGATGAAAATGCTGCGAAGGAAATTTCACACTTCTTCTCACGCAAAGAACTTCTAGATATTAACGGGTTCTAATTTTTCCACACTCCCCTTTTATTGGGAAGTTTTTTTAATAACCATAAAGAGAGAATTAAATGGCTAACAAATTTTTTAGGATGATGTCAGTATTTCTTTTAATAATACTGATAATAGGATGCAGCAAAAAAGAGAATACACAAAATGCAGCTTCAATAGATACCAGCAAACTGCAATCTGTTAACATGAGCGGTCAAAAAGTTTTTCTAAAATATCAATTTAAGAAAAACGATAAACTTCGGTATAAATTAACTACCATCACCAATACATTACAAACGGTAAAAGCCGATACGTTAATGAAATCGACCGCTGATCAAACTCTAACTTACAATTTTGATATAGAAATCATGGAAGTTGATCAAGATAATGTAGCAGAGCTTTCAATCAATATTTCTTCAATCAGTTTCAACGGAAATATCAACGGAGAAAAAATTAATTACGATTCTAAAGCAACATTATCCAAGGCAGACAAAGATAAATTTGGAGAATTTGAGGTTATTGTAAATTCACCTTTCCGGGCTCGTGTTAATCAAAAAGGTGAAGTATTAGAGGTAACACGGATTGATAAGATGGTAGACAAGATGATTGCACTCAGACCTGAAATGCAAAAGATGGCAGCTGACCAGAAAGTTGCACTTATTAAAAATATCAGCGAAGGAGAAATTAGACCAAGAACACAACTTTTATTTAGAGAATTAACGACAAATGAAGTTGCAAAAGATTCTAGTTGGCAATTAAGTTCTCCTGCAACAATTGCAGTTTTCCAAATTGAGAATATTTCTAAATTCAAAGTGGAAGATTTTGTAAAAGTTGGTGATGATAAAGCTGCAAAACTGAGCGCTTCTCTTACTTCAAAATGGACAGGTAATAAAAAAGGATCTCAAGAAGGAATGAACTTTCTTTTCGATGATCCCAAAATTTCCGGCGGCGGAACCATTCTTTTCAATATTGATAAAGGGCTTATCATTAGAAGTGAAACTTCAACGACGGTAGAGATGGGTGTTCAGGTTGATGGAAAAGATGCAGCCCAGAAGATGAGACATACATTGAGAAAAGATCTTTCAAAGAATAAAAATATTGTTGAGCTGTTATAAATATACCATCATACTGAATGAAGTGAAGCATTTACAAATTTATTAAATCGAGATTCTTCACTTCGTTCAGAATTTTATGCCACTCAATTCTTAAGACCAACAACAACTTTAGACCCTTCTACCGCTTTAACAATAATTTTCGAATCGTGATCGATATAGTCCCCTTCCGTAACAACATCAATTCTTTTCCCATCTATCATAGCTGCACCGGCAGGACGTAGAGTTGTAAGAGCTATTCCCTCTGACCCGACTAAATGCTCAAAAGATTCTCTCGCAGCGTAACCTGATTTGCTGGCTATATTAGCTTGAAGTATTAATCTGTTCCAGATAGCTGACTTTGGCAAATATTTTGAAATTATGAAAATAAAAATCGCAGTTACAGCAAAAACCGATGCTAGTTGAGTTATGGCAACGGAAAGTATAGAATAATCTGTCATTCCAAAATCTGATACTAATCCAAAAAACAAACCGGCAATCATGAATAGAATTCCCAGTACACCTAGTATTCCAAATCCGGGAATTAAAAATATTTCTAAGATCAGTAGAATAACACCAAGAATGAAAATTACAATCTCAATAACGGAAGCAAGATCAAGTATATAACTCGACCCGAAGAAAAGAGCCAGTGCAATTAGACCGGCAGTTCCGGGTAGCCCCCAGCCTGGTGTTTTTATTTCTGTAAAGATTCCGAGCATACCAATCATTATTAGCAATGAAGAGATTATCGGATTGTTCAGGAACCGTACAAAATCTTCTGCCCAATTTGATGAGATTAATACTTCCTCTGCATTCTCAAGACTAAATACTTTTTTCAAATCGGAGATATTGGTTAAAACTGTATCAGCCATTTTATACTTAACCGCTTCTTCAGAAGTCAATGTGATAAGTTTTTTATCGTCATCATTCAAATCAGTAACAACAATAGTTTCATCAACCATTCCTTGCGCGATATCCGTACGTCTTCCATTTTTTTCAGCAGTCGCACGCATTTCCGAGCGCATGTATGATTGATATTTCTCCGATTGCTTTTGTCCCGCTTGATCCACTACCGTCGAGGCACCCATTGATGCACCCGGTACCATTACGATTTTTTCACAAGAAAGAGCTATTAGAGCACCGGCAGAAATTGCACGTTTATCAATAAAGGCGATTGTTTTTACCCGGCTGTTGAGTATGGCATCTTTTATTTGAGTTGCGGCATCAACCCTGCCTCCAAAAGTATTAATTCGAAAAATTATTGCAGTGGCATTTGCTTCCCCGGCTTCGTTAATAACTCTTTTGACGAAAGGTGCAAGACCCAGATCAATATCGCCTTCGATATTGGCTTGATAGACTAATGGACGTTGAGCAGATAAGCTCGAGAAGAAGAAAACGCAGATTAATATGAATAGCAATCGTTTCAATGGTTCCTCTATAATGTGAAAATTTTCCACTAACTACTTACTTAAAAAGAAGAACTATTTCAACAATTCTTTCTTAAGGGCGGTTCTAAAAATATCAAAATTCTCTGCGGACTTTGCGTTCTCTCTGAGCTCTCTGCGTTAAATATTTCCATTCAATAATTTTTAGAACCGTTCTTAACGATGAATGAAAGCGTAATTTAAAATTTTATATACCAATTTTGCAGCAACAAAATTTGATGACGGGTGAAATTTGTTAGGCGCCAATTCAACAACATCAAATCCTACAATATTTTTTTCGAGACCGATAATCTTTAGCAGGTTCATCGTTTCATCCCAGAACAAACCGCCGGGTTCCGGTGTTCCTGTAGCAGGCATAAATGAAGGATCGAATCCGTCAATATCAAAAGTAATGTAAACATTCTCACTTAAATTTCTTACAACTAATTCTTGCCAGTTGTCGCCATACATTCCCAACTTGATTTCGCGCGCATAAAATGTTTTGATCTGTTTCTCTTTCCGAAAATCAGCTTCATCTTTAGATTGAGCACGAATTCCTACTTGAACAATATTCGGATTGAATTCTGCAACTCGCGCCATAACACTTGCATGCGAATATTTAGAACCTTCATAGCTTTGGCGTAAGTCTGAATGAGCATCAATTTGCAGAATTGATAAGTTTGGAAACCTTTCGTAATGAGCCATGATCGGTGCGGTTGATAATGAATGCTCGCCGCCTAAAGTAACGACTAACTTTCCGGCATCAATGTGCTTGGCAACTTCTCTATAAATTTTGTCGAGAGATTTTTCAATAGAGAGTTTTTGAAGATTAACAGGCTCAAGAGTGCATATTCCTTTTTCAAAACATAGTTCTCTGCTCTGCTCTTCATCATAGAATTCAACATAGTGAGACGCTTTAAGAATTTCTTCCGGACCTTTGCAGGTTCCCTTTCCATAGCTCACGGTTTTTTCTAATGGTGCCGGTACAATTACAATTTGAGAATCATCGTAATTAGAATATTCTTTTTCTATTGCAAGAAAATTTTTCTTGATACCAAGTTCTTTCATAACAGCCCTCACCCTTCCCTCTCCAAAAAGGAGAGAGCTTAGGTAAAAAAAATAATTCAACACTGATTTTTTATGAACATTCAAAGTTGCTTTTTGAAATCAACTCCATTAATAAATTTCCCTCTCCCTTAGGGCAATGCTGTCAGGTTAAGAAAGATATTGACCATCCCAGTGGGATTTCGGCTATGAAATCAAAAAAATAACAATGTCATTGCGAGTCCCGATCTTGTCTATCGGTTTACCTGCAGAAGGCATGGCAGACAGGTTAATCGGGACGAAGCAATCTCAAAGTATTTCATTGTACAGATCCTTCCATTCGTGATTCATTGAAATAATCAATTCTAACTTCTTTTTTCTTGAACCAGCTTTTATTTGCTTCTCTTTTGAAATTGCCGAATAAGCATCCTTATGGACTTCATACCAAACTAATTTCGAACAATTATATTTTTTAGTAAACCCGTCTATTAGTTTTTCTTTATGTTCATAAACTCTTCTTACTAGATTATTTGTTACACCGGTATATAATACCGTGTTGTTTTTATTTGTCTGAATATAGACGTAATAATTTTTGTCCATAATTCTTTGTCCCTGCTTTTAGATTGCTTCGGTCGCAAGCTCCCTCGCAATGACAATGCCTTAACCTGACAACATTGGGGTAAGGAGTGGGCTTCTTTATTTTTTATCACCGCTATCTTTAACCACAACTGCAATTGCTGTGCGTTCAAATTTGATTTTTACATTATTGCCTACATCGACGAGAACGGTTTTATCTTCCAGACCGGCAATAGTACCATGCATTCCACCGGTAAGAACAACTTTATCGCCTTTCTGAATTGCTCCAAGCATAGCTTTCTGCTCTTTAGCTCTCTTCTGCTGCGGACGAATAATCATAAAATAAAATATTGCGAAGATAGCGCCGAACATTATCAATGTGCTAATCATTCCGCCGCCACCGCCTTCACCGCCCGGTTGTGGCGCCATTGCTAATAAGATTCCCATTTACTTCTCCTCTTTTGTTTGTACGTTTATTGAAATTATTTTTGAATAACTATTTTTCCATTCGATAAAACTTCCGTCAATAATTCTTTTTCTCGCTTCCCGAATTAGATCAAGATAAAAGCTTAGGTTATGTATCGTAGCAAGCTCGAGCGCCAGCACCTCTTTTGCGTTGAAAAGATGACGCAAATAAGCTCTCGAAAAATTTTTACAAGTATAGCAACCGCAATTTGAATCAAGCGGAGTAAAATCATCTTTATAAGCCGCGTTTCTCATCGAAACAATTCCATGTGAAGTGAACAAGTAGGCGTTACGTGCGTTACGTGTCGGCATAACACAATCAAACATATCAACACCACGTGCAATTGCTTCCAAAATATTTTCGGGTCTGCCAACACCCATCAAATATCTTGGCTTGTTCGCCGGTATAAAATCCGCTGTGAAATCAACAAGATCATACATCAATTCTGTAGGTTCACCTACTGCAAGTCCGCCAATTGAGTATCCGTCAAAATCTAACTTCACCAAATCTCTAGCAGATGCTTCCCGCAAATCTTTATAAACACTACCCTGAATTATCCCGAAAAGATATTGCGGACTTCCATATAACGGTTCCGTCTCTTCAAAAGCATTTTTATTCAGAACAGCCCAATCTGAGGTAAGTTCTTTCGACTTCCTCGCGTATTCGTATTCACACGGATAAGGTGTACACTCATCAAGAGGCATCATGATATCGGAACCGATACTTCGCTGAATCTCAATTACTTTTTGAGGAGAAAAGAAGTGTGTAGATCCATCAAGATGAGACCGGAATTCAACGCCGTCTTTTTTCAGCTTTCGTAAATCGGAAAGACTGTAAACTTGGAAACCACCGCTGTCGGTAAGAATTGGACGTTCCCAATTCATGAAGCGATGCAGCCCTCCGGCTTGCTCAAGAATTTTTGTTCCGGGTCTTAAATACAAGTGATAAGTATTTGAAAGAACAATCTCTGCATTAATTTCCGTTTCAAGAACACGCTGAGTTATTGCTTTAACTGTACCTTGAGTTCCGACCGGCATAAAAATAGGGGTTTTTACAACTCCATGCCCGGTAATTAACTCACCTACTCGTGCTTTGGAATTTTTATCGTTATAATTAACTGAGAATCTTAGCAATACACTTCTTATAAATTGGGGCAGAAAGATAATGGAAAATATGAACATCTTCCATCAAAGATGATAATCGGTCTATTCAACTGCAGAGATAATTGCTACAAATAATTTATCCTTGTTCCACTAAACCGTTCCAACCAATGATACCACTTTTAAGATTATAAACTCTTTCGAAGCCCAATTGTTTCATTTTTTTGTAAGCAGCATAACTTCTTCTTCCCGAGCGGCAATAGATAAGATAAGTTTTTGTTTTATCTAATTTTTCTATTTTATTCAAAAAATCCGGTTTGTAAATATCAATCAGAATCGATTTTGGAATTCTCAGTTCAGAATTTTCTTGTTCCGTTCTCACATCAAGAACAATTGCAGTTTTATCGTCATCTAAAAATTTTTCGAATGAAGCTGAATCAAGGTTACTTGTATCTTCCTTCCTTGATAGAAAATTGCGCAGGATGCTCACTACTTCTCCGATCTTTTCTTTGATAACAACTTGAGATGAGAATTAATTCACTCTTGGGATTCTTGATCAATGGTTAATTTTATCATGTCGATTTTGGTGTTGTCGGATTTCAAGATCAGAATAGTATAACTATCCATCTTAAACGATTCACCTTTTTTGGGAATGCGTCCTATCTTGTAAGTAATGTACCCTGCAATAGTTTCGTAATCCCCTTCCGGAATTTTAAAATCCATCTCTTCATTTAGATAATCGATCTCAACTTTACCGCTAAGCAGATAAGAATTAACATCAACTTTTTTTGCAACTTTTTCGTTCACGTCATCATATTCATCACGAATTTCTCCGAACAGCTCTTCGATCAAATCTTCGGCTGTAAGTATTCCTGCTGTTCCGCCGAATTCATCAACAACTACGGCGAAAGAAAACTGTTTATCTAGAAATTCATTCAGCATTTCCATGCTCTTTTTTGTCTCGGGCACAAACACAACTTCACGTGTTACTGATTTAACATCTTTCGGCTGCTTAAAAATATCTTTTGTAAAAAGTGTTCCTTTAATATTATCCAGATTCTCATCGAAAACGACAATTTTTGAATAGCCCGATTCAATAAATGTATCCAGTACTTCATTCATCGTGCTGTTAATTTCAACGCCGACTATATCTGTCCGTGGAGTCATTGCTTCATAAACACGCTGCTCACGAATGTCAATTACTTTGCTGATAATGTCCGATTGTTCTTCATCCATTTTACCGGCATCTGAGCTTTCTTCAATTAGATTTTGAATATCCTCTTTATCGAAGATATGGAGAAATTCTTCCTCCTCTCTTTGATTTGTTCTGCTTAAAACAGATGAAATTGTTGAGATAGTCCTTACGAACGGATACATAATGATAGTCATAACGCGCAAAGGAATAGCGGAGATTAGTATAAAACGGTCGGCGAGTTCCCTTCCAAAATATTTTGGAATGAGATCTCCAAACAGTAAAAGCAGAGTTGTTGTGATAAGGAGTATGGCGAATTCTTCCAGCCCGAAGATCTTAGAAAGGAAAATAGCGCTGAGCGAAGCAAACGTGATATTTACAATGTTGTTTGAGATTAAAATTGAAGAGTAGAATATGTCCGGATTATTTATAAAGTAGCGCGCATTTTTTGCAGATAAATTATTTTTTCTTGCACGGATTTCAACTTTGATTTTATTGGCAACAATAAAAGCTATTTCCGAAGAGGCGAAAAAAGCACTTAGAAGCAAAAGCACAAACAAAATTAAAAGATCATTAGCCATCATATATCTCAGAAAAACATCCATATTTTATAAAAATAAATTATAAACACAGCAGAGGCGACATAAAAGATCAAATTGATAATCATCGGTGGATCGGTGAGAATTACCTCAATCACGTTCTCACCTCTATCTTTCTTATAGACCAGGTACATATACCTAAAAATACCAAAAATGACAAACATCGTGGTAAAGATTAATCTTTCTGTTCCGAACTTTTCAACTGTTTTATCTGCAACTGAATATAGTGCGTAACTCAAAATTACTCCGCTTCCGGTCATGGCAACAATTTGATCTATAAAATTGAGCGAGTAATCCTTTAATACTGTTCTTTGCTCTTTGGCATCGGGACTGTTGGCGATTTCAACACGCCGTTTCATTACAGCCAAAAAAAGGCTTAGAAACATAGTAGTGAGTATTAACCATTTGGAAATATAAACTGAGATCAACAATCCGCCTCCAATAACACGAAGCATAAACCCGGAAGCGATGCAAAAAATATCTACAATTACAATCTCTTTAAGAAACATCGTATAAAGAATATTTATGAAGACGTATATCCAGACAATTATCATGAAAGAGAGATTCATCTTAAAGGTGATGAGAGCAAGAAGAAGATAAAGAAAAGCTCCTAAAACCAGGGCGTTCTTTTGGGATATTTTTCCGCCTGCTATCGGGCGATCCTTTTTGAGCGGATGAATCGCATCATTTGGCGCATCAACAATATCATTTAGTACATAAACCGCGCTCGATGCGATAGAAAAAGTTACAAATCCCGTAACAATGATATAAAATGTGTTTGCATCGAAGAGAAGTTTTGCAAAGACTACCGGTACAAAAACAAAAAAATTTTTTGCCCAGCTCTTTACCCGCAGCAGTTTAATGTAATTCGAGATATTAGAAAACAGCTGATTCCTCATATATTCCAAATTGTTGTTTCAATTCTTCAACCATTTCACCAAGAGTGACATAATTGTTGGCAGCTCTTACAAAAACAGGCATTAAATTTTTTCCATCGCGTGCAGCTTCCTTAATTTCTTCCAAACTTTTAGCGACATCATCTTGATTTCTGCTTTGCTTCAATTCTGCTAAACGTTTCTTTTGACTGGCTTCAACATCCGGTGAGATTTGAAGAATCGGGATATCCACCTTCTCATTCTCTTCCACGAAATCATTTATTCCAACAATAATCTTTTCTTTCCTTTCGAATTCTTTTTGATAACGGTACGCGGAATTAGCAATTTCTTTTTGGAAATAACCATGTTCAATTGCCTGAACAACACCGCCGAGAGAATCAATCTCAGCAAAAATTCTTTCCGCTTCGGCTTCCATTTTGTTTGTGAGTGATTCGACAAAATAACTGCCACCAAGAGGATCAACAGTATTTATTACTCCGGTTTCATAAGCAAGTAACTGTTGCGTTCGCAGAGCTATCTTAACTGCTTTCTCACTCGGAAGTGCAAGTGTTTCATCCATCGAATTTGTGTGGAGCGATTGTGTACCGCCGAGAACTGCCGCCATCGCTTGAAAAGCAGTACGGACAATGTTGTTTTCCGGCTGTTGCGCAGTAAGTGTGCATCCGGCTGTTTGAGTATGAAACCTTAACCACCAAGACCGCGGATTTTTAGCGCCGTATTTTTCACGTAATCGTTTTGCGTAAATTCTTCTTGCCGCTCGATACTTTGCGATCTCTTCAAAAAAATCCAAATGAGAATTAAAGAAAAATGAAAGCCGTGGTGCGAATGAATCAATATCCAATCCTCTTTCCAGACAATTTTCTATATAGGCAAAACCATCAGCCAAAGTGTAGGCGAGTTCTTGTGCTGCAGTTGAGCCGGCTTCCCTTATGTGATAACCGCTTATCGAAACCGGATTCCATTGAGTTACTTCATTCGTACAATACTCAATCATGTCTGTAATTATTCGCATTGATGGAATTGGGGGAAAAATAAATTCTTTCTGTGCGATGTACTCTTTTAGAATATCATTTTGAAGTGTTCCGCGAAGTTTGTCAAAACTCACTCCTTGCTTTTGAGCAACTGCCAGATAGAACGCAAAGATCATAGCAGCCGGAGAATTGATCGTCATTGAAGTAGAAACTTTATCTAACGGAATTCCATCGAATAGTATTTCCATATCTTGAAGCGATGAGACCGCTACACCGCATATTCCAACTTCACCTTGACTCAACGGTGCATCAGCATCCCATCCCATTAATGTGGGTAGATCAAATGCAACTGATAAACCGGTCTGACCATGCCCTAACAAATATTTAAATCGTTCGTTCGTGTCTTCGGGTGTTCCGAATCCAGCAAACTGCCGCATCGTCCATATTTTTCCCCGGTAACCGTCAGCGTGAATTCCACGTGTGTAAGGATATTCACCGGGAAAATTAATATCGCGCATAAAATCTTGATCGGCAATATCATCCGGTGAATACAATGGATTGATAGTTTCTCCGGAAACTGTTGTATACTTAATGCCCGCGGCTTCTGACTTTTCTGATTTATTTTTGTGAGACTGATTTGCTTTCTTGAATTCTTCTGAAAACATTTATTCCTCTACCTTCTTTGGATTGTTTCAAAAATTGAAACTAATTTGTGGAAAAAATACGAAACGGTCTTGCCTACTGCAAACAAGTTAAGTCCTTCCAAATCTTTTGTCGAACTCTTCGAGCGGAATTTTTATTACAATCGGTCTGCCATGCGGACACACATAAGGCATTGACGTTGCAAAAAGTTTATCTACTAAAATACGCATCTCATTTTCAGTGAGTTTATCGCCGGCTTTGATGGCAGCTTTGCATGAATAAGATTTAGCAAGATTGTCGCGCACTTCAAGCTGATTGTGCTGTTCGTTCTTTCTGTACTCGTGAAGAATGTCTAAAAGAGTTTCAACCTCGTGTTCTACTTTTACATCGGAAGGAATACCAACGATGACGATATTGTTCTTTGTCTGTAATTTTATTTCGAAACCTAAATTTGTAAGATACGGCTCTAATTCTTTGGTCAATTGAAAATCCGCCGGATCTAAATTCACTTTTTGAGGAAATAGCAGATGTTGAGCAAACGGAATGTTCGCCTCAAATGATTGCATAGCCTGTTCGTAAAGAATACGTTCGTGCGCCACATGAGAATCAATAATCATCAAACCGCTTTTAATCTGAGTAAGAATATATTTATTGTGAAGCAGAACTAAGAAAGGAGTTTCAGTATGCTGCATCAAAGCACTTTCGTGAAATACTTCAGTCGTCTGGCGCTCATCGAACGGTGTTAAAACTTGAGAACCCGGAGCTGCTGATCTAATCTCGCTATTGAGATCATCAAACATGCGGTCAACTTCTTCTTCACTCATAATGGAAGATTTGCGTTGAGAATTTTGCTGAGATGAAAATGGTCTATCCGAAAAATCTGAATGCCCGGTTCGAGTATTATTTTGGAAACGTAACGCTTCTCTATCCAACGGTGCCCCATCAAAAGTTACAGTCGGAACAAGATCAAAACTTCCAATAGTTTTTTTGATGACTGCCTGAACGAATGAATAAATCTCTTTTTCATCATCAAACTTCACTTCCAATTTGGAAGGATGTACATTCACATCTACTTTCTTCTGATCAATCGTCATGAAGAGAACGAAGAATGGATAATCACCTTTCTCTAAAACATTTTCAAAAGCGGTGAAGACTGAATGATTTACAATTTTACTCTGCACATATCTTTTGTTCAAGAAAAAATATTGCGCTCCTTTACTGCGGCGTAAGTATGGCGGTTTTGTTACGAATCCCGTGAGAGATATATAATCTGTCATCTCCTTTACTTCGATAACAGCATCAAGAATGTTCTCGGCAAAAACTAATTTCATTCTTTCTTGAATTGTGGATTTCGGGAAATCGAAAACAACCTCATCATCGTTATAAAACTTGAAACCAACTTCGGGATGGCTGAGTGCTATTTTTTTGAATGTCTCAATAATATGTTTCAATTCGGTCTGGTTGCTCTTCAAAAAATTACGCCGAGCCGGAACATTGTAAAAAAGATTCTTAACGGCGATAGATGTGCCTTTTGAGAACGAACCTTTTTCTTTTGTGATCACTGAGTTATCATCAATCTTAATGAACGTGCCGAGTTCTTGATCATGACGTTCGGTTTTGAGTTCAAAAATAGAGACAGCTGCAATTGATGCAAGCGCTTCTCCGCGGAAACCGAAAGTACCAATTGCCTCAAGATCGTCTATTGTTTCGATCTTGCTTGTTGCGTGCCGTTGTATAGATAATTCAGCATCATCTTCGTTCATCCCGTCACCGTCATCGGCAACCTGTATCAAAGTTTTTCCGGCGCCTTTAATCATTACATCAACATTCTGTGCCCCGGCATCTACGGCATTCTCAATCAATTCTTTTACAACAGATTCCGGACGGTTCACAACTTCACCTGCGGCAATTTTGTTAGCCAGATTCTCCGGCAGTATTTTAATTTTGTTATTCAATTGATTCCTAATTTTATAGTTTAATTTATGAATGATTCTAGTAAAAATCTTTGTGCCTTAGTGTCTTTGTGGCTGTGCTGTAAATTCCGGTCAAATAGTTTTAGTAGTATTGCCACCAAGACTCGAAGACACAATGAATAAAATATTATTCATTTTCCACTGTAAACAGCATGAAATCTTACTTTCTAATATAGTGATGAACAGTGAAATCCGTAAACAATTCATTCGATTCGAGAATCCATTTCGTAAAATCAACCACAGGAAAGTAAACATCTCCTTCGCTCTCAAAATTCATTTCGGAAATAATCATTTCATCAACATCATTTATAATTTGATTAAAAATTTCCCCACCACCGATAATAAAAACTTTACTGTACACACTGGTTTTACAGAAATCCAATGCTTGCTGTAAAGAATAAAAAAATACTACTTCCCGATGTGGAACGGTATAATCATTATTTTTCGTTACAACAATATTTAATCTTCCTTGGAGGGGTTTACCAAGCGCTTCCCATGTTTTTCTCCCCATAATAACGGGGAAGCCAACAGTATTTTTTTTGAAATGATGCAGTTCTTCTTTGGAGTGCCAGGGTATCTTGCCGTCCAAGCCAATAACATTATTTTTTGAAACGGCTGCAATAATTATTTTTTTCAATAATTATATCCAAAACTAACGTTGATAAATCTTCTTTGTCCGGATTGTAAAGTTACATTAACCGACTCATCAGGATATCCTGCTAATCGCAGTTTAATTACGTATCTTCCTGGTAATACACTTATTAAACTGTCAGGAGTAGTTTTTCCGGTTTTACTATTTTCAAAATAGATTTCGGCACCGGCAGGAGATGAACTCATATAGATCTTGCCGGTTTTAACTTCCTCTTGAAACTCGATCACATTCTCACGGCAGCCCATCACAAACAACAGAACAAAAAGTAAAATGTATTTTATTCTTTTCATCTCTCCGCCAATCATTTAGCAGGAATATTCAATAGAGAAATGAAAACCGCAATCCAATTATTAATTCCTTTACTTAAGATAAAGAAAAATTAGAAGAGTTTGGCGGAACTTGTACTGTAGGTTCATTGAGGGGCGGATAATTTGACCCGCTGGATATACGTTTATCAATTTTTACTTTTAAATATTTCTTCTTTTTTCAATAATTGATGTCCTTCAAAAACTGTAAGAATATCAATTGAACTTTTCTTTATTAGGTATACAATTCGGTAATTTTTATATAACAATTCTCTTATGTTCTCAAGAGACAATTCAGGAACAACTCTACCTTTTTCTGGATTATCATTTAATGTTTCGGCAACCATAATTAGCTTATCGACAAACTCTACTGCAATGTCAGGATTATCTCTCGATATGTAATCCTCAATTTTTTGTAATCGAAGTAAAGCTTCTTTTGTCCATAATATTTTCATCTTTCTTTTCCAGCTCTTGTCTTATGTAATTCACTTTTAAGCTTTGAAGTAGAAAAGACTTCTCCTTTCTCCGAATCAGATAATCCACGCGAGATAGAGTCAATGAAAAGCTTTGTCTGTCTCAATTCGTCAAATTCAGATGGAGAAATTAATACTCCAGCTGGTTTACCATTTTGTGTAATTATTAAAGAATTCCTCTTATTCTGAATTTCCTTGAGGTACTTAGCTAAACTGGATTTGAATTGACCAACGGGAATTATATCACTAGAAACTAAAATGTCTTTCATTTTTGCGTCCTTATATTGTCTTTATTCTGAACTAAATATAAGCCCATATTACGACAACATCAAGATTGTTTTATTAGCATATAACGCTCTTGCGCCTAACAGAGTTTACCACGCTATAGGCGGGACAGCCCAATGAAAATTTTTAAGAGTTCGGCGGAACTTGTACTGCAGGTTTATTGAGGGGCGAGCGGCTTGAAAAAGTTGTTAGGTTTTTTTTATTTGTTTTATATAATATTCGTTTTTTTACTCAGGTATAGGATAATATCTTGCTAATATTTCTTTGACTTTTAAGCCAATGTTCTCAGAATAATTAATGTATTCTAGTTTTATACCAGTTGCCTCACATAATAAATATTTTTTTGCATCATTTTCTTGATGTTTCTTGAATGCAGCTTCACCACCATAGTATTCAATAGCGAAAAAATGTTGTTCACCTTGATATTCTATTGCCAGATTAAGTTCTTTAATAAACAAATCGATACGCTGTGGTTTCAACCAATCGGGCGAGTATTGTAACATAATGTTATGAGTTGGTAAATATTTATTTACGAAATAATAAACGGTTGCTTCAGAGTCAGAACCAAATTCTCTGAATCGGATTCCAAGAGATGAACGGAAATCATTCTCTATATCTTTAAAATATTTATTGCAGCATGCACAGCCATTATCATCCATATTTATTGTAGCCCAAATTACTTCTCTGTTCTTGATTGTCGATTTCTTCTTGAGAAGTTTTATTAATATTTCTAATGAACGCATTGTTAGCACTAATTTTTTTACTCATAAGTTCACTAATACCAGGATAATTTTCGGAGAGTAGATTTTCAAAATCATTTGTTGTTGAGCATTTAAAAAGACTTATTATAGAAATAACCAAAGCATCCAATATTTGATTAGACATTCCATTAATAAAATACTCTTTCTTTTAGTTATTAGATGCACTTAATGTTTTAAAATATTACGTGTGGTTCGGCAGAGGAGTTAGCTGGTTTGGTTGAGCGGTAACTTTAGACTACTAATAGTTGAGTAAAATTCGAATAAATATCATTTGTGAATCATCTTTAAAAACCGCTGATCATATAATTCTAAATACCTATCCTCTGCTTGTTCTAAATTTGAAAATATTTCTTTGGTCTCAATAATTGGAAAACCAAAGCAATAATATTTCTGACAGAGACAATAACATTTATCTTTATTAGACCTAAGACTAATTGACCTCCTTCTAAACTTATAACGTTTTAGTCTTGAACATTCATCACATTTATTTCTACTGCCGGAAAACTGGAAACCGAAAAGTCTAATTAGTTTCATAGATGTCCTACAATATTTGTTAAGAATATAGAATAATGACCGTTTAAGTGCAACAGCTTATGGGCATTATAATGATCAATGTAATAGCACAATAGAAATGTCATAGATAGGACTCAGCAGTCACGAGTTTGGATAGAGCAAAGAATCGCAACACATGTTACGTAGTTTTCGGAATGGCTCATAGAGATTTTCAATTCTTTACCGTTATTAAGATAATCTTTAAGTGCGCCATAAAATTTTACTTTCGGAAGTCCGTTCACTTCATTGTAGATTTCAACATCCTGCCAGCTGTACACTGTATCGGTATCGTTGGAGAGTGCTTTGTAGATCGCTTCTTTGGCTGCGAATCTGGCTGCAAGATGTTGATATTTGTTGGGTCTTGAGAGTGAATATTTGATTTCTGTTTGAGTATATATTTTCTTTAAGAAGGCATCACCAAATTCATCAACACTATTTTTTATTCGTTCAATTTCAATTATGTCAATTCCAATTCCAAGAACCATCTTACCACCCTGCCGCTTTCCCGAAACCGCGTGGATCCGTTGCACCATAAAATGTCTTATTGCCGGAATCAATTACAATTCCTTCGAGGCGTCCTAAAGATTTGACTTCGTTTAATTTATGACCGCGAGAAATCAGATTATTTTTTACATCTTCTGATAAAGCAGTTTTTTCATAATCAATCTTATCAGGCAACCATTGATGGTGTATCTTTGGTGCAGCAATCGCATTATAAATGTTCATATCAAGATCTATTACATTCAGAATAGATTGAAGAACCGAAGTTATGATTGTTGAACCGCCCGGAGAACCAATAACCATAAACGGTTTATCATCTTTTAGAACAATGGTAGGGGTCATAGAACTCAGCATTCTCTTCTTTGGCTGAATCGAATTTGCTTTGCTTCCAGTTAATCCAAACTGATTAGGAACTCCTGGCTTTGCGCTAAAATCATCCATCTCATTATTCAAAAGAAATCCTAATCCATCTACAACAATTTTGTTTCCATACGAACCGTTGATAGTGTATGTAGTACTCACAGCATTTCCGAATTCATCCGCCACAGAATAATGGGTAGTTTCTTCCTTTTCGCGATGCTGAGGAATTTTTGAAGCACTAATATCTTCTGATGGCGTTGCTTCGTTTCTGATTTTATCTTTTATCTCTGCCGCGTGCTGCTTCGAAATTAAAAAGTCAACCGGCACATCATAAAAATCCGGATCACCGATATGATCAGAGCGATTTGCATAGATATGTTTCATTACCTCAACAAGAGTATGAATATATTCAGGACTGTTAAAACTCTCTTTACTAAATGAGTAATTTTCCAAAACATTTAATGCTTCAATCAAACAAATTCCACCTGAAGAGGGAGGCGGCATAGAGATAATTTTATATCCTCGATAAATCCCTTCAATAGGAGTACGTTCTATTGCTTTGTAGTCCTCAAAATCTTTTATAGAAAATACTCCGCCATGTTTTTTAGATTCTTCAACAATTATTTTGGCTATTTCACCTTTATAGAAAACCTGTTCACCTTTATCACGAATGAGTCTCAGCGTATTTGCTAAATCTTTTTGTATCAGAGTATCCCCTTCTAAAAATTTACCTGCATTGTGCGTGAGAATTTTTTTAGAGGATTCTATTTTCAGAAAATCTTCATGATAATAATTGATTGATTCAGCCATTTTACCGCTCAGCACAAATCCATTTTCAGCCAGATCAATTGCAGGTTGTAAAACATCTTTCAGTTTCATTGTGCCGTATTTATCAAGAGCGTAGATTAATCCCGCAACTGTACCAGGCACACCGGATGAAGTCCATCCCGTCTGACTTAAAGCCGGAATAAAATTTCCCAACGTATCCAGATACATTTTTTCGTGAGCAGCCAATGGAGCCATTTCGCGGAAATCAATGGTTGTATTTTTCCCATTTGAAAGATGCAGAACCATAAATCCACCGCCGCCGATATTTCCGGCATTCGGATATGTTACAGCAAGAGCAAAACCAACAGCTACCGATGCGTCAATAGCATTACCACCCTTTTTCAATATTGAAACACCGACATCAGTGGCGAGGTTACTTGCTGAGACTACCATTCCATGCTTAGAGCGTTCCGGTATATCCTTACTAGCATAAATGGCTGAGGAGAGAATCAGAAAAAGAAGTAAGATCAGTTTACATTTAGAAGATGTGAGCATTTACTTCCAATCCTTTTGATTTCAACTGATCAACAAGAATTTTTGTGAGTTCTTTAGTTTGTTGAATGATCGCATTGAGATTGTTCATCAAATCGGGATCGTTTAACATTTTACCCAGATTATTCTGGCTCTTATCCGTCTTATTCATAAAGTCATTTATTTTCACCAACAGATCTTTGGAAACTTTAAGAACACTATTGATTGAGGATATTGTTAACGAAATTGAATCACGATTTGTCTTCAAAAAATCATTCGCATTTTTTGTCAGTTCAACTCCCGATTTCAAGAGCTGATTGATTTCGTCTTTATTATTGAGAACTAATTTGTTCAGGTTCTCTGTAAGAGTGGTGAGATTTGAAACTGAAGTTTTAAGATCAGAGCTAAATTCTTGATCCGTTAATGTTTGGTTAAGAGTAGTAAGAGAAATTTTCACTTCCTTGATTACATCTACCAGATCATTCTGAACAGTTCCTAGCATCGCCATTGCAGACGCAATATCACCATCGAATACACCTTGTTGTAATCTATCAAGATCCAAATCGGTCTCGGCAATACCGGGATTAATCTCAACTTTTTTACCACCCATGAGATCTAACATCATTACAGAAAATTTAGCGTCCTCTTTTAAGACAACATCGAGAGGTAGATTTAATAATGTGTTGACTTTGTTACCTTGGATCGTAATTTCATCAACATAACCTTTTCGAACACCGTTAATAGTAACAGGATCACCAACCTCAAGTCCCGCAACAGATGAGAATTCTACATGCACTTCTTTTCTATTAGCATTAATGGTCCAGTTTTTTGCCCAGCCCAATACCCAAAGAAATATCAGTAACCCAAAAAAAACGGTTACACCTACCTTAATTTCAGTTTTTCTCTGATCTTTCATAGCGCAATATATATTTTTTAAAAATGTTAAAATCGAGGGAATCTACTTT
Organism: uncultured Melioribacter sp.; assembly: GCA_964449775.1. Classification (GTDB taxonomy): domain Bacteria; phylum Bacteroidota; class Ignavibacteria; order Ignavibacteriales; family Melioribacteraceae; genus Fen-1258. Next base: position 43,212 of record CAYVBQ010000011.1, read on the forward strand.
TCCGTCGCGAGAGATATTTCTTGCTTCATTCATAACGTCCTCAACTCTCTGAAGTGCAGAATCAAAAGGAACATGTTCATTTTGTTGGAAGAAATTGTGAATCTCGCTTCGTAATGAATCTTTATAGACAGATGCTTTGACCTCGGTTAGTTTCTTATCAAATTCGGTGACAGCAAGATCCATAATTTTATTTTTGGTATAAACTTTCCATAAATCTTTTTTATACTTCACAACATAAACAACTACACCAACTATGATAGTGAACAAAACTACTGAAGTTATGAAACAACCTTTTTTCATCGTCAAACTTTAGTTGAGGATTTTTTCCACCAGCACTTTATTGATTCGTTTGTTGACTACTTCTTTCACGGTAAATTTATAGTTATTGTGAGTGAAATGAAAACCTTGTTGAGGAATACTTCCGGCATGATTAAAAATAAAACCGCCGACAGTATCATAGTCATCATTTTCGGAAGAAAATTCTTGATCGAGTAATTCGTTGAGTTCATCAATCGAAACTTTCCCGAGTAATAGGTAACTGGTATCGCTCAGTTTTGAAATTTCATTTTCCTCTTTATCGTATTCATCGCGAATTTCACCAACAATTTCCTCAAGTATATCTTCAAGCGATATAAGACCGGCAGTACCGCCATACTCATCAACCACAATTCCTAAATGCATATTTTTATCCTGGAATTCATGGAGAAGCTGGTTGATTAGTTTTGTCTCCGGGACAAACATAGCTTCTCTTGCGATACTTCTGAGCGAGAGTGTTTTTCTTGATTCCGGATTTTTAAGAAATGGAAGTAGGTCTTTAGCGTAGATGATTCCGATAATTTTATCGAGACTGTTTTCGAAGAGAGGAATTCTACTATGTCCCGACTCATTTATTCTGTTCATCAACTCATCAAAACTATCTTCAACAGAAACTGAAGTAATATCAACCCGTGGAGTCATAATCTCACGTGCGGTTACAGTTTTGAAGGAAACTATACCGTGAATAAGTTCATGTTCTCCTTCTTCAATGGTTCCTTTTTCTATACTCAAATCAGCAAGGTCGGTTATCTCAGTATCTCGAAGAACTGATTTGGATTTATCAAAAATAATGCGCGATGTTAGCATTTTTAAAAGATCGGTTAAAATTTTTGTGACCGGATAGAGAAGAATGCTTATCCAATATAAAGGCAAAGCAACTAACCGAGCGAATTGTGTAGGATATTTTTGAGCCCAAAGTTTTGGAGTAGTTTCACAAAACAGAAGAATCAGTATAGTCAGTAGAGCAATTTGAACAATAAGCGCTATCTCTTCAGAAATATTAAAGATTGCCGCAAGTTGAAATGCAATCACAACAGAAATAATTGACGCCGCAACATTTACAACAGTGTTACCAAGAAGAATTGTAACAAGCAATCTTTTAGGGTTTTCTAAAAGCAGCTGAATATACCCGCCGATTATTCGATGCTCTTTTTTGAACTCTCGAATTTTCTTCTTATCAAAAGAAAAAAGAGCTACTTCTGAACCGGAGAAAAAAGCCGAAAATAATAAACAGATCAGTAAAAGCAGAAATTTTGAATATAAGCTATAGTCCAACTAATATTTTATCCTACCTTGTTCAACAATCATATTAAAACGGAAGATCGTCATCTTGTCCTGTGGCGGCAACATCCGGTTCGGGTGCAGAAAAACTTCCTGTTCTTTCGTTGCTGCTATAACCTTCACCGCCGGTTTCTTTACCTTCTCTACCTTCAAGAGGAATAAGCTTCTCTGAAATTATCTCTGTAACGTATCTTTTAACGCCTTCTTTATCGGTATAATCCCTTTTCTGAATGCGTCCTTCTACATAAAACTTTTTTCCTTTTTTAAGGGACTCTTTGTAGAAATCCGGAATGTTAAAAGAAACTACATTATGCCATGTTGTTTCATTCACCCAATTGCCGTCTTTACCTTTATAGCTGTTTGAAGTAGCAATAGAAAAAGATGTGACAGACAAATTATTTGTGGTGAAGCGTGTCTCTGCATCATTTCCAAGATTACCTATCAGCATTACTTTGTTTAATGAAAATGCCAATTTAACCACCTTTGTTTGTTAGAGTTGTTTTCCACTCTAAATTTATCATAATTCATTGAAATTACAAATACCGAATAGATAGATTTTTGCAGATAAGTTACAAGTTCACGTTACGCAGAAGATTGAAATTGAATAACCACGAGCTTTAGAGGGTGTGTGATAATTCATTATAAACCGTTGAAACGGTTAGCAATATTTGGGTTTTATTTCAAATTCCCACGAATAAATTCGTGGGTTATTACTTTTCACACAGTCTCTTTAGCTCGTGGATTAATTTTATTGAACCCACGACTTAAAAGTCGTGGTTACGCAAAACTCAATTTTGCGTAAGGTAACTTACAGGTATATTTTGGAATATCGGACTCATACACTATTCAAGAGTAATTATGAATGCATCTTTGAATGAAGGAATCTGCCAAATATTATTTCTAACTTTTTCAGCATCTTCTTTAGATGCGAAAGGCAGCAAGCGCACAACAAAATGTTTATCTGAGTCACGTAATGTGATACTCATTATGTAGGCAATCTTTGATTGATTTTCTTTAACAAAAGCTTGTGCGCGTTCTTGAGTTGTAAAAGCCCCAACTTGTACAATGAATTTCTTTGCAGTCATAGTGAAGGAGTCTTTTATCACTGGTGCAGACTTTACTTCGGGTTTTGGTTCTTCCGGTTTAGCTTCGGTTTGTTTAGGAATTTCAACTTTTGTTGTATCATGTTTAGTCACATCATCAAAAACATAAATTTCCGGTTCTTTCTTCTGTTCATTGGCAACAGTTTCTTGAGAAGTTGAACATGATAAAAGTAAAATCGAGCTTATAAGAACCGGCATTAAGTATTTGATTGGTTTCATATTTAACTCAGATTTAGTATAAAAAGAGTTGAATAAAATTTCTGTCTAAATATAATAATTATACGCTTTATGCGAAATTAACTCTTAGAGAAAAATAATTTAAAAAAATCATTTTGGCAGAAAATAAAAAACCCGCTAACCAATTTTCAGGCAGCGGGCTAATAAGACTAATACATTAAAAGCTTATTAAAAACCAAACCCTAAGTTAATACCGAATAGATTAGTAGAATTCACATATGTACCATTAAAAGGAATTGCCGAATCTTTAACTACGTTTTCAAAAGATATGTACTGATATGCTGCATCAACACGTATGTTTTGCGTAATTTGATATCCGATACCTAGCGTAAATTCATGACGATCAGCACCAGGCAGAGAAGGATCCATATATTTTGTAGGTATTGGATTACCGTCGTATACATAACCGGCTCTAAATGCTAAGTCATTCATGCGGTATTCACCGCCAAATCTATAAGTAACAGTATTTTCCCAATTCTTAATAGATTTCAAATCAGCCCACGCCGCAGTGTTCTTTTCAAAATCAGCCGCTAGTTCTTTATAACTTGACCAGCCCGTAAATTGAACATCCGCATTTAAAGTAAGATCTGCTGTAGCACTGTATGAAGCTCCAAATCTTAAATCAGAAGGCATTGTTAGTTTTGCTACACCTGGTCCAGATGGGAAAAGATCAGAATGTCCAACAGGAAATCCAGCTGGTTTTGCATTTAATCCAGTGAAGGTCAAATCACCTTTGAATGTAATTTCTGCTGAATGACGATATGAAGCACCTACTGAAATATCTTTTGTTGGTTTGAAAAGCAAGCCGACATTAAATGTATATGCGGCGTCTCCATTTCCCTCTAAATTAACGCCAACATTTGTAGCACCGGGAAGATTAACACCAGGAGCAAGAGGAATTGTTGGTATATCTATTACTTGGTAAAACTGTACATTAGAAATGATATAATTAAATCCAACACCAATTGAGAAATTGTCAGATACTTGGTAAGCTACTGTTGGATTTATATAAAAGGTTCTCAATTCAGTTTTTACAGCTAATGATTTTCCAATCCATGTGGAAGGCCATTCTGAACCAAGTCCATAAGGATTAAAAACACCAATACCGAAAGATAATCCATTATCCATTCCATAAACTCCGTAGAAATTTATGGGAGTAAATGTTCTAGCAACAGTTGTTGATTTAGTAGTAAGAGGAGTAGGACCAGTGAAATCAACTGAAGGCATAATGAATGTTGTACCAAGTAAAATTTTCATTCCCTTTAAATTTGTTAAACCAGCGGGATTGAAATAAATAGATGATGCATCTGATGCCATTCCTACAAATGCATGCCCCATACCCATTGCTCTTGCATTCTGGGTACCCGTTAGAAAACCGCCAGCGAATGTATTGCCAGCAAATAAAATAGAGACAAATAATAAAGTAAAGAATTTCTTCACACAACCTCCTATTGTTAAATGAAATTTCATTGAGAAGATAAGTAATTGTATTTTAAAAGCAAATAAGATTTCTTATTCGATTGTCAGAATTATAGAATCCTTTTCTACTGATTGCCCTTCCTTATAAAATATTTTTTTTACAATTCCACTGGCAGGAGAGCGTAATTCGTTCTCCATTTTCATTGCTTCTAAAATGAATAATGATTCGCCTAAATTAACTTCATCGCCAACATTTTTCTTTAATTTTAATAAGAGCCCAGGCATTGGTGCCTTAACATCAGAATGGTGCTTTAACTTACTTTTGTTTTTTTGAAGTTCGTTTGCTGTCTCTTGAAGTCGGGTTCTTACCGTAGCATCGAAATAACATGCGTCAATTATAATTCCAAATCTATCTATACCGAGTTTATTGGATGTAATCTCAAAAACACTATTTCCAATTCTGATTACATATGCATTATTGGTTATCTTAGAAACATCCGCACTAACTTCTCTATCACCAACTTGCACTTTCCCATCACCGAGCATTTTAACCAAGTGTTTACGATTGTTTATTGTAACGATAAATTCATTCATATATCTGCGACCGCCATGTATTGCTATCAGCAATATTATTATTCGCAAGTGTTGTTTGGAGTTCTTTTTGTTTTAGAATTGCGCCGAGAACAGCCGCTATCTCCTCATAACCATTTGATGATTCATCTTTCCATTTTCCCGGCACTAGAGGTAAGAATTCATTGTCAAGAAAATTAATATCAAATGTTCCATTGAGAAAGGTTTTTTGTTTCAGAATCCAATTGAAGACGGGAATATTTGTGATGACTCCGCTGATCTGATATTCTCCAAGTGCCCGTCTCATTCTTGCTAATGCTTCTTCCCTATCAATTCCCCAAGCAATTACTTTAGAAAGAATTGGATCATAATAAATAGGGACATCGCTAAGTACATCAATACCACGATCAATTCTAATTCCGGGACCCGATGTGAGACGATGATGGATTATTTTTCCAATTGATGGTGCGAAATTGTTATCAACATCCTCTGCATAAATTCTACACTCCACTGCGTGCCCATGAATTTTTAAGTCTTCTTGTTTTATGGAGAGCTTTTCTCCGGATGCTATTCTAATTTGTTGTTTTACTAAATCTATTCCTGTGATCATCTCAGTAACAGGATGTTCCACCTGAAGTCGTGTGTTCATTTCGAGGAAATAAAAATCTTTATTCTTATCCATCAAAAATTCAATTGTGCCTGCATTATAATAATTACAAGCTTTAGCAGCCTTAACAGCAGCTTGAGTAATCTTTTGCCGGGTTGTTTCATCAACGGCGATAGATGGCGCTTCTTCTATAACCTTTTGATGTCGTCTCTGAACAGAACACTCACGCTCGAAAAGATGAATATAATTTCCATATTTATCAGCTAGGATCTGGACTTCGATATGCTTCGGGTGTTCAATAAATTTTTCAAGATAGACATCGTCATTACCGAACGCTTTAAGGGCTTCGTTTTTAGCACGGTTGTATGATTCTTCAAATTTATCATTGCTATCAATCTTTCGCATTCCCTTTCCGCCGCCGCCCGCCGCAGCTTTCAGCATAACAGGATAACCAATTTCGAAAGCGATCTTTTTTCCTTCTTCGATATTTTGAATTGGCTCAGTCGTGCCCGGAACAATCGGAACATTGTGAAGTTTCATCAATCTTCGCGCGGATGTTTTTTCTCCCATCATCATAACGGATTTTGAAGAAGGCCCGATAAAAATAATTCCCGATTCTTCAACCATACGGATGAATTCCGGGTTTTCCGATACAAAACCATAACCGGGGTGAATTGCATCTGCGCCGATCTCTTTTGCAAGTTTGATTATTTTTTCTTTGTTGAGATATGATTCGTTTGCCGGTGAGGGACCGATAAGATAAGCTTCATCTGCACGACGGACATGAAGAGCATTTTTATCTACTTCGGAATAAATGGCAACAGAAATAATTCCCATCTCACGACATGCTTTAATAATTCTGTGAGCAATTTCTCCGCGATTAGCAATTAATATTTTTTTGATCATTAGTCCTACTTTAATTCAACTATTGTAATTCCATCACCGCCGTACTCTATATTTGCAAAATAGTAATTTTTTATCAAACCATTGTTCCTAAGTAACCCGTGAACGAGCTGTTTAAGTGCGCCCGTACCTTTACCATGTAATATTTCAACACGGTCCACGCCGCTCATATAAGCGTTATCTAAGAATTTGATTATCTCAAACTCGGCTTCATCGGCACGTTTACCGCGAAGATCTAAACGATAGCTAATTTCATTTTGATCAACACTGAAAGATTTTGAAGATGATTTTTCCACTTCTGATTTTTTTGACGGTACCAGATCACTGTATTTTGTTTTCATTTTTATAGACCCTACACTTAACACTGCCCTATTTTTCCCTTTATCTATTACATCTATCACACCCACAGAATCAGTCTCTTTGATCCTGACGTAATCGCCGACTTTTAATTCAACTTTATCCTCAATGACTTTTTTCTCTTTCTTAAATACAATTTGACTCTCTTTTTTAATCTCCTCAATTATTTTCTTCTCTACTTTGATCACATCCTTATTAGCTTGAGACTCACGAATGTTTTTGATAGCGGATTCAACTTTCTTATTGACCTCGCTTAAATAAAGATCTGCTTTCTCTTTTGCCCCGGAAAGAATTTCTTTCTTCTGGTGTTCGAGTTGTTCGATTTTCCCTTGATAAAGATTTGTCAATCCTTTCAGACGGGAATTCTCTCTTTCCAAAGTATTGAGTTGTTCTCTTAAATGTTGAGATTTTTTTTCAAGAGATACAAGAAAATCCTCGATCTTTGTTTTATCAGTATCCAAATACTCTTTAGCTAGAGTAATGAATTTATCATCAAATCCAATCCTATTTGCAACTTCGAATGCGTAACTTGACCCGGGAGTTCCTTGTCTAAATTTATAAGTCGGTTGCAGATGATCAGTATCAAATTCCATTGAAGCGTTTTGGAACTTATCAAGTTGATTGGCAACCAACTTTAAACTGCCGTGATGTGTGGTTGCAAGAACTTTAGCCCCTTTATCACGTAATGTGATCAACATTCCGGTTGCTATTGCTGCACCTTCTGCCGGATCGGTGCCGGTCCCAATCTCATCGAGAACGACAAGACTTTTCTCATCTGCTTCTTCAATTATCTCTTTTATGTTTTTTAGATGGGAACTGAACGTGCTTAGATCGTCTTCAATAGATTGAGCATCGCCGATATCAACCAAAACTTTTTCGAATAAGAAAAAATTTGAATCGGGATGCGCAGGAATTGGGACACCGGCAAGTGCAAGACAGACTAACAATCCGGTCGTTTTCAAAGTAACCGTTTTGCCGCCTGCATTTGGTCCTGTAATCAAAACTATATTCACGTTATCCAGTTTCAAATCCATAGGAATGGTATTAGCATGCCCTATTCGTTTGATAAGTAGTGGGTGACGTGCGTCTATAATTGAGAAAGGTTTTGTTTGATCAAATGCCGGATGTGAACCCATTATCTCAATAGAATATTTTGCGCGGGCAAAGATGGAATCAATTTCGGCTATAGCACCAAGAGAGTATTTTAATTCGGAATGTACTTGACCTATCCGCTCGGTTAATCCTTTTAGAATTTTTTCGATTTCACGCTTCTCAGCAAAACCAAGTGATAGAATTTCATTATTGAGTTCTAATGTCTCTTCCGGTTCGATGTAAACTGTCTGTCCGGTGGATGATTCTGAATGAACAAATCCGCGCACATGACGTTTATGCTCGGACTTAACGGGCAGTACTATTCTTCCATCACGCTGAGTGACATATTCTTCTTGAACCAGATAAGAATCACTCAATTTTTTTAAAAGTTTTTGCACTTGTTTCCGGAGAGAGGATTCCTTCTCGCGGATTTCTATTCTAATTTCCCTTAGTTTTGTACTTGCATCGTCTCGTATCTCACCATTCTCTGTGAACACTCTTCCAATAAAATGTTCGAACACCTTATCAACAAATAATTTTTCTGTCAATTCACGCAAATATGTTTGTCCACCATCTCTGGGTTTTAAGAACTGAAATAATTTGCGTGAAGTTTCTGCGAGTTTGAGAATATCTATTATCTGTCTTATCTGAAGAACTGTTCCTTCAATTCGACTTCGCGAGAGGACTTCATTGAGGTCAGGCAAATATTCTAATGGCGGAAAATCATTTTTGATTAGAATTTCTTTTGCTTCGTTAACTTGTCTGCCATTTTTTTTGATCAATTCAAGATTGGTAAGAGGGAGTATATTACAAACAACCTTTTTCCCGTTATCTGTGATGCAATACTTGAGGATTTGTGCAATTACTTTTTGGTATTCTAATTTTTCGAGAATTTTTTGAGTGATCATTTTTTAATTTGAGATGAGTCTATTTGTAAATTTGGATCGGACTCTTTCTTCTCGATAAATTTTATTAAATAATCGGTTGCTTTCGAATTTTTTCCAATAATAAGATCGATTGATTTAGGTATTAGATCGAGAACAAAATTATAACTAAGAGAATTATTTCTTTGAGAGATATTTGGGAAACTGAAAATATTGAGGAACAAAAATACTGCGCTAAGAAAAAATGCTATCTGAATTGCACCTATGATACCACCAATAAATTGATTTATAAAACGATTTACCTTATCGAAGGGATGAACTACACGCTTAATCAATGAGGCTATTAAGATTACAACTAGAAATATCGTAATACCGGCAATGACACTTGATAAATATTCATCATCATTGAAAAATGCAGCCAGGTATTTTCCTACATAACTGGAAAATTGGAATGCGAGAATTATACCAATAATAAAACCAATCAAACCAATTATTTTTCTAACAAGCCCATCTTTGAATCCTAGTAAAAAACCAATAATTATGATGATTAGGATAATATAATCGAGATAATTCAACTGGCGCTCAAAACTTTTTCAACAATTTCTTTAACAACTTTGCCATCTGCTTTTCCCTTAAGCGCTTTTGCAGCTTGCGGCATTAGCTTTGGAAAATCTTCTTTTGTTTTAGCGCCTACTTCCAGAGCGATCTTTTTTACTTCTAATAAGATTTCTTCGAGTGAAAGCTGCTTTGGTAAATACTCCTCGATGATTTTCAACTCAGCTTCTTCTTTCTCGGCTAATTCAATTCTTCCGCCATTACGAAATTGTTCGATTGATTCTTTCCTTTTTTTTGCTGCCGTGGAAAGCATTCTAATTTCTTCTTCGGCAGTTAGTTCTTTTCCAGTACCACTTTTCTCAAATTCTAAAATCAATGCACGGATCGAACGAATTGTTTCAAGGCGAATTTTATCACCCGATCTCATTGCGTCTTTTAAGTCTTGGTTTATCTTTTCTGTCAAATTCATAAGTACTCCGGTATTAAATCTTAATTTTATGTTGGTCAAAATAACTAATTAGCTTGATATTATTTTTTATAAAAGCCCATCCCTGAGGCTGTCTCAAAAGATTGTTTGTCATCACGAGTCCCGATTGATCGGGACGAAGTGATCTCATTTTTTTTATAAAAACAATAGATTGCCTGCCTGACGGCAGACAGATCCCTCGCAATGACTGCCTATATGACTTTTGAGACACCCTCATTTAAGGGGGAGGTCTATTCTTTCGATTCGACTATAATTGTCACAGGTCCGTCATTAAATATTTTTATGAGCATCATCGCACCGAATACGCCACACTTCACTTTCTCATCACCGAGATTGCTTTTCATTCTTTGAATAAACTTTTCATACATCGCTTCGGCAACTTCCGGACGCGCAGCATCTGTAAAACTCGGTCGATTTCCCTTTCGGGCGTCTCCATATAATGTGAACTGGGAAATAACCAGTACCTCACCGTCGATATCTTTGAGTGACAAATTCATCTTTTGATTTTCATCTTCATAAATTCTCAGATTCGAACATTTATCGGTAACAAAATTAAGATCCTCTTCTGTGTCTCCTTCTTTCACCCCTAAAAGTATTACCATACCTTTTCTTATTTCGGCATAATGTTTAGGATTTTTAATTGTAACCGATCCTTCAGAAACTCTTTGAACAACCGCTCTCATTTCAATTCTCCAATTGCAACTCGATCAATCTGTTGATAATCTTTAATGAAATGTATCTCTGTGAATTCATTGGCTGAAAGGATTTTTTCAATATCTTCTTTTTGCCCTTGTCCAATTTCCAGAAAGATGTTACCTCCTCTTTTTAGGAACGATTTCGATCTTTCTGAAATCACTCTGTAAAAATCCAGACCGTCCTTTGCATCAGTTAAAGCAATAGACGGTTCATAATCAGTAATTTCTTTTTGGAGTGTGGGATATTCTTCTGCGCTGATATACGGAGGATTGGAAATAACTATATCAAACAGATCCGTCTCGGTAGTGTAATGATTAACATCGGAAAGAATAAACTTAATTTCTGATTCAACACCGTTCATCACGGCATTTTCTTTAGCAACTTCAATTGCTTCAGCCGAAACATCAACTGTTACAATCTCAGCACCAACTAAATTTTTTGCAAGAGCGATCGGAATATTTCCGCTTCCGGTTCCTATATCTAATATTTTCAATCCGGTTTTGCCTTTACAGAACTTGATAACTTCTTCAACCAATATTTCAGTTTCAGAGCGCGGTATTAGAACATCGCGTGTAACTTTGAATTGCATACCATAAAACTCAACTTTACCGGTTACATATTGAAGAGGTTCAAACTTTCCTCTCCGTGAAATCCATTCTCTGTATTTATCAACTTCGTTTTCCTTTAACGGCTGATCGAACTTCAGGTATAAGTCCAAGCGCTTACAATTGAGAATATCTGCTAGAAGAAGCTCGGCGTTCAATCGCGGTGATTCAATCCCCTTCTTTTCCAGAAAGTCTGTAGAAAGCTGTAATGATTCTAAAACAGTCAATATTAATTTCCTAATTGAGTTTGGCAGATGGCAGACTGCTTATACCAGAAAGCCGCTTCTGAAAAATAAATAAAACTATTGGATTTATAACCGTTAGATGCTCGAACAAACTATGTAAAATTCATTAAATGTCATGGAGTGGTTTGCGACAGCCTAGAAAAACAACGTCCGCTTGATTGGTTTGTTAGGCATACTAATTAATTACAATTTACCTTCTTTATAATGCTTAAGAACTCCGTACTCGAAAGTATTTTCTTTTACATCTCTAGCATCGATAAAAAATAACTCTTTTTTCTTTATTGCTAATCCTTCACCTAAAATGAATTTACTATCCTTCAGTAATGCTGGAAATACTTCATATGATTTTAATTCATTATATGCTTTTTTAAAGTAGTTAAATGCGTCTTTATTGGTTTTGGGAAATAACTGCATCTTTTGTTTGGTAGCAAAGTATCGTTTAAAAGTTTTTTCTTGATTACAATAATTATCAACATTAATCGTGAACAAAACTATATAATCTTCAGAAGTATTTACATTTTCTATAAAAGTAATTTGTATTAAATCATTTTTGTCATTATTGGATATTTTTTTTATCAAATCAATAAATAGATTGGTAGCTCCCGCTTGATCTTCAAATACAAAACCTAACTTTGGTAAGTTATTATAGTCATAATTTTCACTTACAAAGTAAAGCATTGCATTCCATTTTGCTTTGTCCCATAATTTTTCTTCAACTAACTGATCTAATACTTGCATTTCTTTATGGCGAAATAAATCTGAATCTTTTACATCTTTTAATTCAGTAGTATTTTCTAAAGAATATTTTGAAAGCAATTCAGAAGGGATTTCTTTTAACCATTCTTGTGATCTTTTTAATGGATATTCAATATTATTGATGTCTCTCAACCAATCAGAAATTGTGTATTTCTTTTCTTTACCAAAAATATTGTTATTAAATATATAACTAGGAGATATATTCAGAGTTCTAGAAAACAAACCATCTTCCGCAAGTTCTTTCAATTTATCAAATATTTTATCCTCATTTGAATGAACTCCTTGAGTAAATAACATTATAATGCATTCTAGTAGGAAGTTTTTAAATTCAGCTTGATTGTTTGAACTCTGATACTTACAAATATCTTTTGGAATTCTTATTAGTATGTTGGAGTTATTCTCATTTAATGAAGCTTTACCAGGGAATTTTATAAAATCAGATTCCTTCAATTCAATTATAATTTTAGATTTAGTAAATAATAAATCTTTGTAACTCATTGATGCGAAGAAAGATTCTATAGCACCAAGTAAATCTTCCGCAAATTCAATACTGCTTTCTGTATTAATAAATTTTACAATAATATTACATCCTAATATTACTGTTTTATATTCCAAGTAATTTATTAAATGATATTCAGGGGTATCAGGTAAGTCCTTATATGCAGGCTGTTTCAAACTATTTATAAATATTTCGTCTACCTTGCCATCCCCATCGTCTCCCTCTTTTTTGGGTAAATCAGTATGGCCTAATGCATATTTTAACGTGTGGTAAGAAGCATATAAGCCAAATTGATCTAATACGGTTACTAATTTGGGGATGCTTTTTAATTGATCGATATTGGATTTCAATAATAATAGAGAGAGCACTAAATCTTGATAATATAGTGTCTTTAAAAATTCCTCATTTTCCTCAGCACTTTCTGCTGAATTTAATGCATAAATATGTTGGAATAACAATAGAACAATAGGAACTCTTCCAAGTAATAACTCATTCCAAATTAATTCAATGTAGCAATTCACTAATCTATCTGATAATGAGCCATATGTGGAAAAATCATATAATAAATGATTAATAGAGAATATTAATTCCTTTCTTGAAGCCCAATGTAAGTCGAGTTTCTTGTATACCATACTGGTAAGAATAGAACATCTAACAAATTCGTTTATAGTTTCTTCTTTAACAAACCTTATTCTTGCGCTTTCGAGATACTTTAAAGCTTCGGTGAACTTCTTGTTATTATAATTAGAGATGCCCCTTGTCAGAAACAATCTTCCAGTTTCAACTTCGCCACTTCTTTTCTGGGTAATATCACAAATGGTATTAAAAAGATCATCAAATTCTTTGTATTGTTCAAATGCTTGGCCTAATTCATCAAATATTTGAATGATAGTTAGAACATCAAAATGTAGTAGTTGTTCGGAATGTTTTAGAATTGAATTTAGTTTTTTCAAACATTCCTTTACTACTTCTTCATCATCATAATTATAGAATATTTTAAATGTATAGTACAATGATTTTGCTTTAATGGAATTGTTAGGTTTAGATTTATCATCAAATAGTTTCTTAAGAGAAGAAAGGTAATTAATTATTTTTGAGTTAATTTCTGATAATATTTCTGATTCACTTTTGAATTTGTAAAACGATTGTAAAGAAATTAAAAGGTTACCTAGCAATTCGTAATCATAGCTATTTTCATAATTATAAACATATTTCTCGAGTTCTTTGTAACACTCTAAAGTTTCAAGTGGATCATCATACCACCAAAACATCGTCCAAGCTTTTTGGTAGATTGCTCTTATAATCTGACTTTGTAATGAAATTTGTTTAGCTATTCGTATGGCTTGATTTATAAATCCTTCTGTTTCAAAACGCGGTAATTCAAGACTCTTGGCTAATTTTGTAGCTCTGATAAAATCTTCAACTAAAATATATTTTCTATTTTTATAATTTTCTGGATCACTTATTTTGGTTTTAAGTTCGTCTAATTGATGAGTTTTAATGATATCTTTTTCGCCAGGTTTTATAATATCTCGAGCGGTAATATCAACGTTAAGGTGTTGAATTACTAATTCGTCTCTTTTATTTCCAATAATTTTTTCAATTATCCAATTCCTATCTAATATCCGGACCTCAAAACCATATAATTGTTGAAGTTCATCTTCGGCGAGGGCTCTTTTTTTATCAGAAATACTTTGATTACTCACAAAATAAACGAGATTGAATTTTCGTTGTAAGGTTGATATTTTTATTACATCTGAATAAACCTTTGTTTTCCAAGTTTTTTTTGCACTAAAAGCAAATGCCCATTTTTCCTTTAATGCCCTTTCTGGAATAGCATAGTAATAATGAAATGATATTTCTTCTGAAATTGGGTAATTCTCTGTGTCTCTCTTACTATCGCCACCACCAACAGGGCCGGTTTGTGGAATTAAATTTGGACAAATTTCTTTTTGGCATAATTCAATACAAAAATTTTCAAATAATGACTCTTGTTTTCGATTTGTGAGAGTATCAAGATGATAATCAATAAAAGATTTGGATAAAGATGATTTTTGAGAATATTTTGTATCTGAAAATTCGTTTGGTCTCCTCATCCGCATAAATGATGATGGTTTAAATTCATTTTTATTATCTTTTTTTTTCATAATACCCAATAGCGAAAAAAATAGTAAAGAATGTTATCCCGATTGAATTTATATTAATATAAAGTAGTATGCTCGTGTAGTATTCGCTGCAGTTTGTGTTTCCTGTTTGTCCGAAAGAAATATTTGTTGTTTCATTCCTCACAAGACTATTCCAATTGTTACAAATGCAATTTAGAAGAAAATAGAAACTATTCAAATAAAATTATTCCTTATAGACAGTCTCAAAAATGCAATTGTCATTGCGAATCGCTACAAAGTAGTGATGTCCGAAGGACCCCTTCGGCGAAACAATCTCAATGTCATGGATTGCTTCTCCCGACCTACCTGCGGTAGGCAAGCTTGTTTCGGGGCTGTCCGGTTTAGCAGCTTGTAATATTGCGTTGGTTAAATATTTTTATCTTTTTCTAATATTTCTTTTATTCTTTTTCTAACGGCAGGAAGTTTATTTATAACAGCATCCCAAATCAAATCATAGTCAACACTAAAATATTGATGAATAACTTTATCTCTCATTCCAGATATTTTCTTCCAGTCAATATCACTGTGTTCAATTCTAAAACTATGAGATAAATTTTTGACTGCTTCACCAATTATTTCAATGCTTCTGGAAAATGCTCTTGTGTAGATTTCACTCTCTACGAATGAATCATAGGTGAGGTTCGCTATTTCTTTTTGAATAAAGTCTATCTCATCTAAAATGTGCAGTAAATATACTTTATCATGCTTCATACCAACGAACCTCATTCTGGACGTAAGGTAGGATGTAAGGACTTATCCCCTTTTCTGTAAGAAGGTCAACTTTTCTATCAAAGATTTTTTCGAGTTCAAAAGCTAAATCAATAAAGTTGTCTAATGATTTAACTTCGAAATCAACCAACAAATCAATATCGCTTTCATTATTCGATTCATTCCTCGCAAATGAACCGAACAATCCAATTTTTTTAACTCTATATCTTCTTAATAATTCTCTCTGTTTTTTGAGTATTTCAAGAATTTCGTTTGATGAATAGTTTTTCATTGTATTATAATTTTTTGTTAAAAAAATATACCAAAGAATTAGCTAATAACAAACCTACTAGAAATTTAACGCAAAATAACGCTCTTGCGCCTATTCCTTCGCTTCGCTCAAGGACAAGCTCAGCTTACCCCGAAGAAAATCGGGCTTCATAAAAAATATCTAATCAATCTTAGCCCGATACATTTTCTTATACGGCTGAAGCCGAAAGCATTTTCTCTCTTTCCTTTTCCCCGACTTAAAGAGGTTGTTTTAAAATGGTCGCTGTCACTTCGACCCGGCGCAAGAGCGTGTTACAGAAGTCGGTAAGCAACCTTCAAGGTTATAATACCGCCAACGAAGTGTCAACCTTGAAGGTTTTGTTTTACAGAATTTGGGTTCTGCAACAGACCGGCAAGCCGGGGAGAAGTCTTTGAATTTAGTAAGATTTCTTCCCGCACTTACCGCTGGAATAATTTATATGGAATATAATTGTAATCTTTGAAAGGTTAGCTAACCGGGAAGAAAACTGATGAGGATGTAAAACCATTGAAGTAATTCCCCTTTATCTGGTTGCAACTTAAAAGAAAAGGATAACAATTCAAATAGTTTTTTAGTGGATAGTTAAGAGTAAGTAGTTTACAGTAACAGTTTTTAGTGGGTAGGTACATTACATCAACAATCAAACATCAATAAGCAATAATCAACCATCAAGTATTACTTTCCCTTTTTATAAGTCGTGAGTAAATACTCCGCAATTGCTTCGGCTTCTTTTGGTTTCAATCCTTGGTTAGGCATGGCGGGATAATCGGGATTTACTTTTACCGGATTGAGAATATATTTGACAAGAAGATCCTTCTTCCCTTCATACTTAGGCAATGTTGAATTGTAAGGCGGACCAACAATTTTCTTATCAAAATTATGACAGGCGATGCATCTTCCGTTGTAAATATCTAAACCGCTTATCGGAGCGCTGATTCCCATCTCTTCTTGAATCTTCAATTGGTAGGCATCATATCCTTTCGCAAGAATTTCCGTCTGCATCTTTGTGGAGGTATCAAATGCGAACTGATCTTTAATAACTATAGAAGTGAAAACAATAATTAGAAGAAAGATTAAAGAGGAGCTATATTTAACACCCGCTTCACCGGGAGTAGCTATAGACTCTTTCAACATCATGTATAATAAAACCGAAGCTAACAACAATAGAATAAGGGCAATGGTTGTTGTAATAAAGAAATCATAAGAAAGTGTATTTATTGGACGAGCAATCACTGACAGAACAAGAAGAACCGGCAGACATATCGTTGCAATTAATCCCGTCCGCAACGCAAAGCTTTTGATAAGTGATTTATAATTATCATCGGCAATAACAACTTCAGAATTCTGTCTAAAGAAACGGTAGATTATAAGTGCTGATGTAATTGCAAAAGAGCCGGTGATAAATTGGAGAAAGTCAATCAAAGCGGATAGAGAGAAAATTAATCCAAACAAATTGTTTCCGCTCTCCCATCTTTCCGTATCTAAGGCGAGCTGCACCGATCCAACGAAAAGATAAACTGAAACCATTAAGAATATCATACCATAAAAACCGCTTCTCTTGTGCATCCTACCTGTCTTCACCGAATAAGATGCAATTTCATCTATCAGTTCTAATTCGTATTCGCTTACGTCCTTTTTCCCTTCGGTATATTTGTCCCGAAGGGATGAACTTTCAAAAATATCTTTTAAATGAAACGTGTATTTGTAAGTGTAAATAAGGAACAAAGCAATGATGAAAAGGAGAAGCGAAAGAGATAGAAACTCCGGTACATTCAATCCGCTGGTGTGTAATAATTGAGCATACCCAAATACCAAACTTAATAATGGAACAACTCCGAGGGCGAAAGCCACACCTTTGTTGAATGTAATCATATCAATTAGATCTTTTGAAAATCTTTTGTAAATATTCTCGCCGGATTTCTCTGCCTTCCTTCTAAAGAATAACGAATAGGAAAGCGATCCGAACAAAACGCTGACGTATGGGAGGAATAAAATATATGCCAGCGCCAAAAGATATTTGAGCAATACCATATGGTGCGAAGATTGTGGTAAAACCGACTGATCTAATAAATCCATAATTCAACCAATTAATATTCTTAGAATAATAACTTATCTAATGAGATAACTAAAACAATTGCCAATACGTAGAGATTAATTGCCATAAAAGCGTTACGGAAAATGATTCTCTCAAGGTAGTCCGATAGTATTCCGCGCGTTTTCAGTAACAACCATGCGCCGAGAAAAAGCATCACACCAACAGCATATAAACTTGAAGAAAGATTAAAGAACGGTATCAACAAACAACTTGTAGAAAGAGCCGCGATCCATACAAATGTAATTCTTCCCAGTTGCGAATCGGAAAAGATTTTTGTGAGCGTTGGAAAACCGGCTTTCTCATAATCTTTTCCGTGAATTAAAAGCAGCAGCCAAAAATGTGGTATCTGCCAGATGAAAAAGAAAAACGCCAGTGCAATTATTTCCATATCAAAAACATACCCGCCGGAAGCAACCCACCCGATCATTGGAGGAATAGCACCAATAACCGAACCGGGAACAACTGCTAACGCATATTTTTTCTTTAACGGAGTGTAAATTACATTATACCAGATCAATGCAATCACACCCAGAATTAATGCCGTAAAATTTGAAGAGAAATAAATTATTCCCAATCCAACAACTACCAATGATAATGAAACGGTCATTGCATATCCCTCAGAAATTCTTCCGGATGGTAAAGGTCTGTTCTTCGTTCTATCCATCATGGCATCAGAAAATCTTTCTTGATAATGATTGATAGCTGAAGAACCGCAAGCTAAAAGAAAAACACCCATCACAGTGAGAATCATCGTCACATCAAAATACCCCGAATGAAAGAAGTATCCGACCGACGTGGAGATAGCAACAAAGAAAGTTATTCTAACCTTTCCTAGTTCTAAAATTATTGCGATATGTTTTTTTAGATTTTTCAAATTAATCTTTAGAATTCTGGTTCATCATAATAATGCGTACTTCATGAATTAACCCCACGATTTATCGTGGGGTAACAGTCTAATTGGATAAGGGCTTTAGCCATGATGATTAAACCCGAACTTTATTGAGCATAGATTCGCTGACCGATACCGCAAAATATTCATCTGCCCATTCCAATTTTGGTTTTAGCAACGAATTCTTATTTGCCCAATATGCTGCTTCTCCTTTTATCATCTGCATAACTTTTGCGATTGTCATATCTGCATTTAATGCTAACAAGCAGTGTATGTGATCCAAATCTCCATTAATAAAATCAATATAAATCTGCTTCTCTTTTGCGTTCTCACGGACATGCTGAAAAAGTTGTTGTCTAACATCTTTAGTAAGAACGCGCTCATGGCTCTTAGTGCCCCAAACTGCATGGACCCATATTTTAACGTGTGACATAATTCCAGTTGATACAGGGCTAAAGCCCGGTGTTGTTTTTAGTATTACTCTCCCCACGCTGAAGCGTGGGGTTTATGCATAAAAATATCTGCTTGGTATCCATGATAAAGGTACGCTTCTTTATGATGAACCATTTTAATGAAGAAACATTATTTTACCGGTTGCCAATTGCCACCGTACCACGTTGTGAATTCGTTATCATGTAAAACTTTCACTTCAGTATACATAGCCGAATGATTCAATCCGCAATACTCAGCGCATGCAACATCATATGAGCCGATTTGTTTTGGCGTAAAGTACAGATGATTTGTCTTACCGTGAATAATATCTTCCTTAATTCTAAACGCCGGAATATAGAAAGCGTGGTTAACATCAACCGACTGCATTTCCAGATCTATTCCGGTGTTCACTGGAACATAGAGAGTATCAGTCTTTTTCCCGTTCGGATATTCAAAACTAAATTGCCACATACGCGCTGTAACTTTTACAATTAACGGATTATCCGGTATTTCTCTTGTTTCTCTAAAACTTGCGTAGCCGAAATAAAACATCGGGAGAACGAGTAATGCTGGGATAACAATCCATATTACTTCAAGAAGAACATTACCATGGATATCAACCGGTTCATGACCCTTCTTTCTATGATATTTGAAAACAAAATAGATCATTGTCGCCGTAATTCCGAGAAGAAGCACTACGGAAATTGCGACAATATATAACATCACAAAATCAACCGACTCAGCATGAGTTGTTGGAGATATACCCATTTCAAATCCTCAACGATAAAGAAAATCAAAAAATGTTAAGAGAAATATTATCAGTAATGTAGCACCGCTTATTCCAAGAAATGTCTTGAAGATCGGTTCATCAAATTTAATATGCATAAAAATATTTATTACCAGCGCAGATTTTATTGCTGCGATTGTTAATGCAATAAAGAGAGTATACCTACCGAGACTTACTCCTGCAATTGTAACTGTAATTGTGGTAAACGCAAGAAGAGCCAGCCATACTAAAATGTATGTTCCATAACCAATGTGATGTTTACCGTTTCCGCTCATGAAAATTTCCTTACTGAATTAAATAGAATAGTGGGAATAAGAAAATCCAAATTAAATCTACAAGGTGCCAATACAAACCGGAGTTCTCCAGCATAACATAATTATCAGAAGTTACTTTACCTTTATGAATGAAGACAATCATATAAGCGATGACAATCATTCCGATCAAAACGTGAAGACCATGCAGACCAGTCATTATATAATACAAACCAAAGAAAAGAATTTGTCCGTTCGGTTTAGCCAGAAGTTCCGGCGATCCGGGATAAATACCGTGAGACATTTTTGTTGACCATTCAAAATATTTGTTAACCATGAACATCAACGCAAAGAAAAGTGTGACATAGAGAAAAATCAGAGAAAGAAATTTATTCCCTTTCTGCAGTGCCGCAATTGAAACTGCAACGGTTAGACTGCTCGTAAGAAGAATTATTGTGTTCAGAGTTCCTATTCCGGTGTTGAGTTCCATTCCGGCAATATGAAATTGATCGGGATACTGATAGCGATAAACGGCATATACTAAAAACATTCCGCCGAACAGAAGAATTTCTGTAAATAGGAAGAGCCACATTCCCATCTTTGCGCCAACATCGTCGCGATGAACTTGATGAACCGCGGCATCAGTATTACTACTCATCCTTCATCTCCTTCAATTGGCTAAAATCGTATGGCTCATGTGTAACCGTTGGAATAACAGCAAAATTTTCAAGGGGCGGCGGAGAAGGAATGTGCCACTCTAATGTTACACCACCCCACGGATTTGAAGTTGCTTTCTTCCCTTTCAGTAATGCGTGAATTAAATATCCGATGATGAAGAAAATTGTTCCGACTAAAATCCATGAACCGACTGTAGAAATTTCCTGGTAAACAGTGAATTGCGGGAGATAGTCGTAGTATCTTCTTGGCATTCCCATGTACCCCATTATAAATTTTGGGAAGTAGAGCATATTAAAACCGATAAAGTAGAGTACAACAGCAACCCGCGCGAATCTCATATTATACATTTTGCCAAACATTTTTGGGAACCAGTAATGTAGTGCGGCAAAAAATATTGTTCCGGTTCCTCCAAACATCACGTAATGAAAATGAGCCACGACAAAATAAGTATCGGTTAAATGTATATCCGTTGATAGTGCGCCCAGTACAAGCCCGGTCAATCCACCTATAGAAAATAAAAAGATAAAATTCATCACCCATAAGAATGGCGGCTGAGGATCGATTGATCCTTTATACATTGTTGCTACCCAGTTGAAGATTTTAACACCGCTTGGAAGTGCAACAATAAATGTGAGAAGCGAAAAGATCCATCGAGCAGTATCACTCATTCCGCTGCTGAACATATGATGCGCCCATACAAGATAACCAACAAAAGCAATTGCAAGAGATGACATTGCGATTGCTTTGTAACCAAAGATTGTTCTGCGCGCAAAAGTTGGAATGATTTCAGATACAACTCCCATTGCAGGAAGAATCATGATATACACTGCCGGGTGTGAGTAGATCCAGAACATATGCTGAAAAAGAATCGGATCTCCACCCAAAGCAGGATCAAATATTCCTACACCAAAAGACCGTTCGATTATCACTAACAGAATTGTTATTGCGATAACGGGAGTGGCAATAATTTGTATCCATGCGGTTGCATAAGTTGCCCAGACAAATAATGGCATTTTGAAAAATCCCATCCCCGGTGCACGCATTCTGTGAACAGTAACAATAAAATTCAAACCTGTTAGAATTGAAGAGAAGCCAAGAACAAAAGCAGCAAAGAGTGCCATCGAAACATTTGTTGTGCTGCGTACACTGTACGGAATATAGAATGTCCAGCCGGTATCAATTGGTCCGCCCGGTAGAAAAAGTGAAACGATCACCATAATAGCGCCGATGATATAAATGTACCACGATAAAAGATTTAAACGCGGGAATGCAACGTCCTCAGCTCCAATTTGAATTGGTAGAAAAAAATTTCCGAAGATGGCAGGTAAACCCGGAATAATGAACAAAAAAATCATTATCACTCCGTGCAGAGTGAAAAATTGATTGTAAGTTTGCGCATCCATCATAGTACGACCGGGTGCGATCAATTCAAGACGCATAAGCAAGCCGATGGTTATACCTACAATAAAGAAGAAATGAATCGCAATCATATACATTAAACCGATTCTCTTATGATCTTTAGTAAGCAGCCAGGAAAGAATCCCGGTATACTGGTTGGTGCTTTTCTGATAAAAACTTTTTACGGCTACCGCATCAGCCATTTATTTAAACTCCTTTGTCCGCATTATTTTAAGCATTCATTTTCTTCTTAATTAACAGCACGCCAAGAAATACTGCAATTCCAAGTATCATTACGGTACCAACAATGCGTGTGACATTTAAAGTGTATTGTCTTCCGTTAGGATCGAAGCTGAAACAATATTGTAACACTTTTGAAATTGTCGGACTTGTTTTGCCGCTCTCCGCTTCCAGCAACGCCATCTTCACATCAAACGGATTGAAATCCGGGCCGAAAAGATAACGGGAGATTTTACCTTGCGGTGTTACCGTTACTAATGTTGCAGCATGAACAAATTGTTTATCAGCAGGTTTGAAATAAAAACCACAAGCATCTGTTAGTTTATGGACAGACAGACTATCACCGGTAAGGAATAACCAATTGTCCGGATCAAATTTTCTCTTGATCGTTAGGAGATAATTCTTCTTCCACTTAGCGGCAATTTCCGGTGTCTCCGTAAAATCGAAACTGATGCTCACAACTTGAAAATCTTTTCCCGGTTCAAGTTGAAGTTTGTCTATTGTCCAGGCAAGTTCTGATTGCATCGGATTACAAACTCCGGGGCATTCATAGTAAACAAGAGCTATAAGAGTCGGTTTGGTTATAATTTCTTTTAGTGATACCGTCTTGCCATCTGAAGTTTGAAAAGTTAAATCCATTGGCAAAGTGTTGCCGAGTTTCTCATCAATTCCGACTTCAATTTTCTTTTGAGCTAACAAAACAAAAGGAAGAAGTAGAAATAAAACAAAATATAGCTTAGTGAGTTTCATTTATAATCTTACATCGTTTTCAAATAAACTACTATGTCAATCTGAGGATACCGATTTATCGGTTGAAGAAGAATCTCTCTCCTCGCCACATTGAGACTCTTCACTCCTGCCTGCCGAGCCTGTTGCATAACGCAAATTCTGTAAGACACAACCTTCGAGGTTGACACATCGTTGGTGGTATCATAACCTCGAAGGTTACTTACCGACCTCTGCAACACACTCTGCCGGCAGGCAGGTTGTTCAGAGTAACATCGTTTTCAAGTAATCGTAAAGTTGCTTCCATTCCTCTTTTGTAAACTGTGCTACTGTTGGCTTAAAACCGGAACTGATTGGATTTGCCAGAACAACTGAAACATATTTGTCGAGACTGACACCGGCAGACGGATTGATAAATGAGGAAAAAACTTTTCTGTAATCAATCGATGACTTTTTCAATAGATCTGCGCCGGGATTACGTTGAGATGTGAAGACTTTGCTTTCGAAACGCAAGAGCTGATCGTTCACGGCTGCATACTCTTCAATCATCTTATTTTCGGCGAGACCAACCGGAATTTTATTAGGGATTGTTGTTCCGGCTGAAAGGTTATAAATAGTATCTAATGATTTTAACTGCTCATCGGTTACTGCCGGAAATTCCACGAATGTTTGCATAAAGGAAATAATTGCTAATCTATCCGCAGCGGGAATGTATTCGTAAGCAGCCATTCCATTTTTAATAATTCCCTCTTGCAAAGTTTTAAACAATTGATCAATGTTCCGACCGTTTGTCCAGCCCTCTTTAGCATGCAGGTTTCGGGGTTTCTTTACTAAGGCAACAGCCGCGGGTCCATCACCCATTCCGTTATCGCCATGGCATGATTTACAATTCGCCGCAAATAATTCTTTTCCCTTAGTAATGAATTCAGGTGTTGGAGATTTGATTAGATTCAAATCGACTGCAGTCATTACCCCACCCTTTTTCATCTCAACTTCATTCTTCATCAATGTTGAATCAACTAATCCGACTGTCTGAACATTATACGAGATTTCGTTCAAATGTTTTACAAAATAGATTCCAAGTGCAAGAATGAGCAGAATAAAAATAGGAAACACCCAACCAAACAATCGTATCGGGTTCTTTAACAAATCTTTAAATTTTATTTCATCTTCTGTTTTTTTATATGAGTTCATGTTAGTATTTAATTATAATCTGAAATCAATTCCACGTTTAAGTTTTGGGTCACCAATTGGGACAAGGTTTTCTTTCTTTGTTTTATAAACGAAGACTGAAATTATCAATCCGGCAATCAAAATCGGAAAGCCAAGCTCGATCCATCCGAAAGCAATTCCATCCTTGTAAAAGTTTGGCATTACTAACCAAAATAGATCATAATAATGCGCAAACAGAAGTACACCTGCCATAACAACCAATCTTTTTGGATTCGACTTCGATGGCTGGGATAGTAATCCAAAATACGGGATAAGGAAATGAACTAATATCAATCCGATTGAGAAAAATTTCCAGTTACCATTCCATCGGTCTAAGAACCATAATGTTTCTTCCGGCAAATTTGCATACCAGATCAGCAAGAACTGGCTGAATGCGATGTATGCCCAGAAATTTGTAAACGCAAATAGAAGCGCTCCTAAATTGTAGTAGCTATCTGCACTAATTCCTTTTACCAAATATCCCCGTTCATTGAGAAGTACAATAAAAATAGTACTCGCTGCAAGTGCCGTAAGAACTGTCCCTGAGAAATAATAAACACCGAAAATAGTTGAGAACCAATGTGGTGCAATACTCATCAGCCAATCAATTGCAGTAAAAGTGATAGTCAAAGCAAAGAGAGGCATAAAGATCGCTGATAATTTAACATTTGCGGTCGTGATGAATTGGTCTTTTGTACGATCTTGTTTTCTGGAATTTTTTGTGATGAAATAATAAAACACTAACCATATCAACCAGAAAACGACAACACGAACAATGAAAAACTGAATATTGAGGTAAGGAGCTTTACCAACTAATATTTTATCTGCCGGTTCGGGATGAGTCCAATGAAATACACTGTTTATATTCAGCAAAAGTGGAATTGCCAGCAGCGGCAGAACAACAATTAATGATGAGAGAAACTCTCCCACTCTTCTGAATGGTGTACTCCAAACAGCACCGGCGATATATTCGATTGCAACAAAGAATAGTGAACCGACTCCAACGCTAACCAAGAATGAAAACCCAATAATATTATTCTGAGCGCTTCTTGCCGGATTTACTATGTAACCAAGTACAACAATTACGAAACCAACGAGCAATAAAACAAAGCCAATCGTTTGAACTTTCGATGGTAATTCTTTTTTGTGATATTCAACTGAAGAGGAACTCATTGTAGATCTGACTCCTTAGCGTTGAGCGCTCTTTGTAATGCTCTTACATAATTTATTACTGCCCATCTCTCATCAACCGAAAGTTGAGAAGAGTGTGATGGCATAATATTTTGACCATCGGTTAGAACTGCAAAAATTCTTCCGTCACTCCATTTTCTAACTTTTTCTGAATGCAAACTTGGCGGATTGGGAAACTGTCCACGCAATCTGCTGTCACCTTCAGCTTGATAACCGTGACAGGGACTGCAATAGATATCAAATTTTGTTTGACCGAGTTGTAATGATTCTTTTGAGATTGGAATTGGATTTACCAATTTTTCTCCGGCTAAATCCGGCTGTCCTTTAAATGGATACGGCAGATAACCACGTGCGATTGTACCGGCAACGGGCTGCCTCATTCCAAAACCATCCTTAAAAATTAGACTTTTCTGTTGTGCGCTTTGCTTTGATTGTTCCATCATCCAATTAAATGGAAGCATGAACATTAATTTATTCAGTGTAAAATATGCTGTACCGGATGTGATCATTGCGACCACAAATAAAAATGTTAAGAACTTTGGTTCTAAAATTTTATGCTTATGTGTTATCTCTTCGTTATCCCAGTAAAGAGGATTAATCTCTTTAGCATGGACGGATTCAAAAAACTTTCTAACTGACGCTTCATCAAACTTTGGATCTTCTGCCTGAATACTGATTCCGTATTTATCAGCAGAGACTTTTTTCATGTACTCAGTTCCATGAAGCGGGTGTGCATTGTTCGGAAGTTTAAAAAAGATGAATAGCATTGCGAGTACAGTTGCAATTGAAGCGGATAAAACCGTTACCTCAAACATAACCGGTATATATGCCGGGAATGAGAATAGAGGTTTTCCGCCGATAACAATCGGGTAATCAATTGCAGAAACCCACCATAGACTTAAGAGTGCACCGAGCGTTCCAGATAAACCAAATATCAACGCCACATAGCCAAGTTTGGATGGCGGAAGTTTCATTGCTTTATCCATACCATGAAGCGGGTAAGGTGTATTTACATCATACTTTGTATAACCTTCCTTTGCAACTTGCTCTGCGGCATGAATAACTTCATCGGGTGTATCAAAAATTCCTGTATAACTATATAAGATTTTTTCGCTCATTATCAGTGTTCCTTATGAGAAGGTTGAGCGCCATCCACAACAGCTTTTACTT
Source organism: uncultured Melioribacter sp. (assembly GCA_964449775.1). Classification (GTDB taxonomy): domain Bacteria; phylum Bacteroidota; class Ignavibacteria; order Ignavibacteriales; family Melioribacteraceae; genus Fen-1258. The sequence continues at coordinate 70,075 of CAYVBQ010000011.1, forward strand.
CAGCCATAGATACAACTGGCAATGCTTTTGTGAAGAGCAAAATCCATGTAAAGAAAAATCCAAAGCTGCCGATCAAAATCATTCCATCAACCAATGTTGGTTTATAATATGCCCAGCTTGAAGGTAAAAAATCTCTTGAAAGCGAAGTGACAATGATTACAAATCTTTCAAACCACATTCCGACATTTATAAATACGGCAATAGCAAACATCACCGGAATAGTCCGGCGAATTTTTTTGAACCAAAACAACTGAGGAGATACAACATTACATGTGATCATTATCCAATATGCCCATGCGTATGGACCGAGTGCTCTGTTCAAAAATGTAAAGCTTTCTGCTTCAACTCCGCTATACCACGCGATAAAAAACTCCATTGCATATCCGTAACCAACCATTGAACCGGTGAGCAGCATAATTTTATTCATCTTCTCAAGTGTGTCAAGTGTGATGATATGCTCGTAATTGAAAATCTTTCTGACCATGATTAACACATTTTGAACCATTGCGAATCCTGAGAACACAGCGCCGGCAACAAAGTATGGAGGAAAGATTGTTGTATGCCATCCCGGAATGATTGATACTGCAAAATCAAAACTTACAATTGTATGAACAGAAAGAACAAGCGGAGTGGCGAAACCGGCAAGAATTAAATACACCATTTCATAATTCTGCCAATGTCTATTTGAAAAGCGCCATCCTAAACTAAAAACCGAGTAAATTATTTTTTTGAATTTATGATTTGTTTTTTCACGAAGTGTTGCAAAGTCGGGAATCAATCCGACATACCAAAAGATCAATGAAACGATGAAGTATGTAGAGACAGCAAATACATCCCACAGAAGCGGTGAAGTAAAATTCACCCAAACAGAGTGTTGATTCGGATATGGGAATAAATATCCCGCAAGCCATGGGCGCCCAACGTGAATAAGCGGAAACAAACCCGCCGTCATGACTGCAAAGATTGTCATTCCTTCTGCGAAACGAGCAATACCGGTACGCCATTTTTGTCTAAATAAAAATAATATTGCCGAAATCAATGTACCCGCATGACCAATGCCTACCCAGAATACGAAGTTCACTATATCGAATGCCCAACCAACCGGAACATTATTTCCCCACATTCCGATACCGTAATAAAAAGTAAGACCGAGACCAATTACTAACAATCCCATCATAGAAAGAGAAATGGACAGAGCGATATAAAATTTTTTATTCGGTTTACTTTCAAGCGGTTTGCTAATTAGATCATCAAGTTCTCTAAGAGAAGGTTTACCTTCGATAACTGATAATTCTCTTGTGTAATCAATCATACTCACAGTATCTCCTCCGAATGAGTATTCCGAAGTTTTGCTATATAGGTAACATTCGGCTTAACATTAAGCTCTTCCAAAACATGATATGACAAATTGTGCTCTCTAAGTTTTGCAATGGCTGAATCCGGATCGTTCGCATCACCGAAAGTTATAGCTGTTGTGGGACATGCAACCTGACAGGCAGTGACTACATCAGTTCCTTTCAATTGTTTTCCATCGCGGATCGCATTCGACCGGGCTTCCATAATTCTTTGAACACAGAACGTGCATTTCTCCATTACACCGCGTGAGCGTACTGTAACTTCGGGATTATGTACAAGCGAAGTTAAATCATTTTCATAATAAGCTTCAGCAAAATGATCACGGAAGTTGTAGAAATTATATCTTCTAACTTTGTAAGGACAGTTGTTCGAACAATAACGGGTACCGACGCATCGGTTATACACCATTTGGTTCAATCCATCAGGACTATGATTTGTTGCGTTGACGGGGCAGACATTTTCGCATGGCGCGTTATCGCAATGCTGGCAAAGCATAGGTTGATTGCTCACTATCGGATCTTCAGGCGTTCCGGAATAGTATCTGTCAATTCTTATCCATTGCATCTCACGTCCGCGTTCCACCTGATCTTTTCCTACAACAGGTATATTATTTTCAACATTACAAGCAGTCACGCACGCGCTGCAGCTCGTGCATTTATTAAGATCAATGGCCATTGCCCATTTATTTCCGGTGTACTGATGTTCGCTCGTTATGCTGAATAGTTTTACTTTTTCTTCATGAAGAAAGTTAGGTTCACTTTTGTACTTCTGAACAGTTCCTTCTTGAATAATTTTTCTTGTGCGGTGAATATCTTTTACAAAAGTATCATCAATTGCATGATGTTCTTGTGTTGAAGCGAGTGTGTGTGTACCGCCAACTTTTTTAATCGTTGCATTTACATAAATGAAAGGTGAAGAAGAATAATTTTTCGACATCAGAGTAACCGCATTGAAACCTACATCCTTTCCAACATCTCCTACAATTGTTCTTCCGTAACCAAGTTCAATATTAATTGTACTATCATTTACACCGGGTTGAACCAATACAGGCAAAGTTAATTTCTTTTGATTCACATTAACTTCTATCAAGTCATTCATTTCAACATCAAATTGCTTGGCAAGCTTTGGTGAAATTGAAGCGTGGTTATCCCATGTAACTTTTGAAACCGGGTGAGGAGTTTCTTGAAGCCAACCGTTGTTAGCAAATTTTCCGTCGCCAACAAAATAGCTTTCCGTTAAGTGAACTGTGTAACCGCTTGAAGGAATTGCCACATTAGAATTGATGAAAGGATTCGGATTAAATTTTGGTTGTTGAGATGTTTCATCAAAAAGAACTACTCCATCATGAAGTGCTGAATACCAAAATGTTTTTGCATCCGAGAATGTGTTTTTCTTCGAGAAAATTGTTGCCTTGAAATTATTCATCAAGTATTGATGAAAAGAATCTTCTTTGTAGGAGCTAGCGTCACCTGAAATCCATGTTAACAAAACGGCTTCTTTCTGTATAGAATTAAAAATTGGTGAGATAACCGGTTGTTGCAAACTATATACTCCACCTCGAACGTACGCATCACCCCAAGATTCAAATGGATGATTGATTGGTAAAGTATAATTTCCGGCGGTGGAAGATTCGTTTTCTCCTTCGGTAAGCGATATAACTGTTTTTACTTTTTTGAGAGCTGATTTGTAACCATAATCCTCAGGAAGAGTATAAACCGGATTAGTATCGAAGTGAATAACTACTCCAACTTTTTCACTCTTCATAGAATCAACTAATTGTGAAATCTCTTCGCGAGTTGAAAGTTTCACTGAGGACTTGAATGTTGATGAATAATCGTACAAAGATGTATTGCCGAGAATTTCGTTTAGAAGATTCACAGCAACATGTACCTCTTTAGAAAGTGTACTGCCTGCGTAAACAATCGCCTTTCCGCGATTATCATTTAGATCCTTGAGTAGATAAGAGATTTTTTCTTTATGGCCATATTTTGCTAATGAATGATTCGCGACTTTATCACTGACTGCCGGGTCAACGTTTATCAATGAGCCAGTTAGAATCAGTTCATTAATCAAACTGTAAACAAATACTAATTGCTGATTTGGTGAGATACGCAATCTGTAATCAGCCATCATTCCCGTTGCGCTCAATCTCCCTTCGGCAACGTATAAGCGGTTGAAGTCTGTCTTCCCAACTACTTCTCGTTTAGCTGCATACTTCCTCATATTCTCAATGTAGCTTCCTTCATTGCCAAGAAAGTCAGCATCGAGCGCAAGAAAGATATTAGCTTGATCAAATTTAATCGAGGGATATTCATTGGTACCGTAACATTCTAACCATGCGCTTCTTCTTTGTTCATCATTCACGAGTGTATGAGAATATATTTTTGTATTTGGATACTTAACAGCAAAATCTTCTAACACTTTCTTTGTGGTTGGCGATGTGACCGCTCCTGTAATAATTGCAATTTCTTTCCCATCTTTCTGTGCATCATTCAATGCAGTAATAATTTCTTCATCGGCATTTTTCCAGCTAATTTCTTTTCGCATAGTCAACGGTTCGTGCAATCGCTCCGGATCGTAAAGACCGAGAATACTTGCTTGTCCTTTTGCACAAATCTTACCTTGATTGATCGGGTGATCGGGGTTGCCGTCAACTTTAATTGGTCTTCCCTCGCGTGTCTTGATTAAAATACCGCATGCTTGCTCGCATCCGTTGCAAGTGGATGCATAATAATTCGCAACACCGGAAAAAATTTCTTCAGGTCGTTTGTTATAAGGGACTATCTCCCCTTTATCATGATAATCTGTACACGCGGTTGCAGTTAGTGCAGCCGATGCCGAAAGCAATGCTAAAAATTTTCTGCGAGATATTCCCGAGAGTTTTTCGGAATCGAATTTCTCTGTAACACCATTCAAAAATTCATCGTGCTTTAACTTCAGAACTTCCGGATCGTTGTTATAATCATTTATACTCTTCCACAAATCTTTTTCATCTGGCGTCTTTTGGGAATCCATCCCTTTGGGAGAAAAATCACTCATCTCTAAACCTTACTATTTCGTTTGATTGCTGAAGGGTGAACTACAACTTGAATTTTCTTTTGTCGGGATGCTTTAGACAAATTTGAAAAAAACTTAAATGGGAGAAGTGCAGTTATTGCCGCGGCAAAAGCACCTTTACCGAGTGTGCCAAAAAATCTATTTCTATTTATCTTTTCCATCGTTTCTCTCCGAAGTTATCTATGACAAGCTGCGCAATTTTCAGGACCAATATTAACTTTTTCTAAATACGGTAACTTCTCATGGGGAGTTCTATGACAATCCAAACATGCAGTCATCGTAAAAGGTTTAACTTGCCGAACAACTTCCATTTGTTTGATATCGCCATGGCAGCTTACGCAATCAATCAGTTTATTAACATGAACACTATGGTTGAAATATGCATACTCCGGCACTTTGTGAATTCGTTTCCACGGAATAGGTTTTCCTTCCTCATAGTATTGAGTAAGCTTAATTATTTCCGGTTTGTCTTTGCGTGCAACGGTGTGACAATTCATGCAGATATTTACTGATGGGATTATTGCATGCCTTTCTTTCGTAACTCCAATGTGGCAGTACTGACAATCAATAGCCATTTGTCCGGCATGAAGTTTATGCGAAAATTTTATCGGCTGCTCCGGGGAATATCCAACGCTATCTCTTTCCGGTCTGGATATATAAAAAGTTAATATGAAGGTAGCCGCAACAACAAATAATGTTAAAGGCAGACGAATCTTTAGAGCATAATCCAGTACCGTTCTCTTCATCTAATACCTGTAAAAAAGAAAATTAATATGAATGAGTCTACTCTAAAAAGGTATATTTACAGTGAAAAAGTTTTGAAATTAGTTTGTATTCTTATAGCATAATTTCATAAAAGACCTTTTTAGATACGCCTCATAAATAGTTTTTAATAAGGATTTTTTTAAGAAATAAGTCGCTCGGCAAAAAGGCCGGATTTTTTTAAAAAGACAAGACATATACTTAATCATAAAATCACTGACAAAGATAATAAACGTATTCAAAAAACAAAAATTTTCTGAATCAATAATTCATGTTACGCAGAAAGGAAAGACTCGCCACGAAGACTCTAAGGCACAAAGGTTTCACCAAGAAAAACATAACTTTGTGAAGATTTTGTGTCTTTGTGCCTTAGTGGCTAAGTTTTTCATGTGGACTGCGTAAGGTGAGTCAATAAGATAACTATGCTCTAATTATTCCTTTCAACAACAAAACTTACCAATGATTCGAGCGAACTGCGGGATTCCGATTGATCAAATATTGCAAGATTGCTCAATGCCCTATTGGAATAATCATTTGCAGCACTTTCTGCATACTTGATTCCATCATATTTCTGGACGAATGAAATTACTTCATCAACATCTGGTTTATTAGCGCCGTTTCTAATCAGTTTAATGATTTTGTTTGTTTCATCTTTAGGTGATTTTTTTAATGCGTAGATCAATGGAAGTGTAATTTTCTTTTCTTTTATATCTCCACCAAGAGGTTTTCCAAAAACTTTTTTAGTTCCGATATAATCGAGAATGTCGTCACGGATTTGAAACGCGATTCCAAGATTTTCTCCAAACTCCCTCATAGCAGAAATTTTTTCTGCTTCTACGGTAGATGCACGTGCCCCTATTTCGCAGCAAGTAGAAAGCAAAGAAGCAGTTTTATCAGAGATTATGCGGAAATATGTTTCTTCATCTATATTTAGTTTTCTGGTTTTACTGATCTGCAGAAGTTCTCCTTCCGACATTCTTTTAACAGTATTTGTAATAACTCGGAGGAAATCAAAATCGTTTCCATCGACTGCGCTCATCAAGCCACGTGAAAGCAGGTAATCTCCCATCAGTACAGCAATTTTATTTTTCCAAACTGCATTAATAGATGGGAAACCACGACGTGTTTCTGCGTTATCAACAACATCATCATGAACCAGAGTTGCAGTATGAAGCAGTTCCACTAATGCAGCACCTCGATAACTTCTTTCTGTGATTCCACCACATAAGTTACTTGATAGTAGAACAAGGAGCGGACGAATCTTCTTCCCTTTTTGTTTAAGGATGTAACGGGTAATCAACTCAAGAAGAGCTACTTTTGATTTTAATGCTTGCTTGAAGAGCTTATTAAATTCAGCAAGTTCATTTTTAATCGGATGATTTATTTCAGAGAGAGATTTATTCGTCAAGTTTTCTTTTGGAATATTTTTGAAACAATTATACTTATTTCATATAAGAAAACCAACGGGAGGGCAAGCATTACTTGCGAAACCGGATCGGTCCCGGGAGATAAAAATGCCGAGAGAACTAGAATTACTACAATTGAGTGACGACGATATTTCCTCATCAATTTTGGAGTAAGAATACCGATCTTAGAAAGAAAAAATGATAGCATCGGTAATTCAAAAACTAATCCGGCGCCAAGAATAATACTGAGAACGATTGATAAATACTCATCTAACGCAAAGTTATTGGCGATAGTAACAGTTCCAAATCCCGCTGCAAATTTTAATGTAATTGGAAGCATTAGAAAATATCCGAACACGATTCCGCATATAAAACAGAAAGTTGTAAAGAGTACAATCCATTTAATATATTTTTTTTCGGTTTGTTTAAGTGCCGGGGCTATAAATTTCCAAAACTGATAGATCACGTTGGGAAAACTTATGATGAGACCAACAACCATTGCGGTTTGAAAGTAAAGAAACAACTGACCAAATGGTCTGAGGTTTTGCAACTTAAAATTAGCTATTCTGGCTGGCTGCAAAAGAACCTTATCTACAAAAAAATCACTGAAGTAAAGCGCAATACTTGTTCCAATAAGAACGCCAATCACCGAATAGATTATCCTCCACCGCAATTCTTCAAGATGATCGAGGAAAGTCATTTCAACTTCGCCGTTTTGACTTTCCTCTTCCAACAATTTTTCTTCTGATTCAGCCAATTAATCTCTCTAAGCAAGTTCGGGATATAGCGGAAATTTTGCACAAAGTTCTGCTACTTCAGTTTTAATTTGAGCAAGCATCGCTTCATTTTCTACATTTTTAATTGCTTTATCAATGAAGGCAGCAATCATCTTCATTTCGTTCTCTTTCATACCGCGTGTTGTAACAGCCGGAGTGCCTATTCGTACTCCGCTTGTTACAAATGGACTCTTAGTATCAAATGGAATCATATTCTTGTTAACAGTAATACCCGCTGAGCCCAAAGTATTCTCAACCTTTTTACCACTCAATTCTTTGTTGGTCAGATCGACGAGCATTAAATGATTATCTGTTCCGCCGGAGACAATCTCATAACCGAGGGCAGTCATTTCGCCTGCGAGTGTTTTTGAGTTCTTAATGATTTGTTTTGCATAATCAGCAAAAGAATCATGAAGAGCTTCACCAAAAGCGACAGCTTTTGCCATAATTACATGCATTAATGGTCCGCCTTGAATACCCGGCATTACCATTGAATCAAGAATTTCCGACATTAATTTTAGGCGGTCACCTTTTAACGTTTTAATACCAAATGGATTTTCCCGATCCTTCCCCATTAAAATAATTCCGCCGCGGGGACCACGTAAAGTTTTATGTGTGGTTGAGGTTACAACATCACAATATGGGAGCGGATTATTTAACAATCCTTTTGCAATTAAACCCGCGGGATGAGCCATATCCATCATCAATAGCGCGCCAACTTTATCAGCAATCATTCTAAATTTTTCGTAATCCCAATCGCGTGAATAAGCGCTTGCACCCATTACAATCAACTTTGGCTTCTCTTTCTTAGCGAGGTCTTCGATTAAATTATAATCGAGAAGTTTTGTTTCCTTATTGAGTGAATAGCCGACAGCATGATAAATTTGACCCGAGAAATTTACATGAGAGCCATGCGTTAAATGTCCGCCATGATCTAGGCTCAAACCCAATATTGTATCTCCCGGTTTGAGCAGAGTCATATACACAGCCATATTTGCTTGAGAGCCGCTATGTGGCTGGACATTTACGTAATCAGCACCAAACAGTTTTTTCAGGCGATCTCGTGCAAGGTCTTCTGCCATATCAACATATTCGCACCCGCCATAATATCTTTTGCCGGGATAACCTTCGGCATACTTGTTAGTTAATACTGATCCTGCAGCATTTAATACTGCAAGTGATACAAAATTTTCCGATGCAATTAATTCAAGATGAGTTTCTTCTCTCTTGAGTTCAAGTTGAGCAATTTTATACGCTTCATGATCTTTTTGTAAATAGTTTGACATGTTAGTATCAGTTTTATTTTTTAATCCATGAATTATATTCAATAGGGAAAAATCTTCACTATTAATATCCTGTTCTGGTGTGTGAATTCAAAATGGAGATTTAAAAGAACCATATAATAATTCTAATGATTGGGTTGAAGGATACCCAAGGTGAGGCACGGAAAGCGAAATCATAAAATTTTCAAAACAAGTATATTATTGTATTGTGAACAACATTTTTGTTTTTTTGTCAAATATTTTAGGAAGTTTTCACCCATTTTCCATCTTCCATCAACCATCTTCCATTCGGTTTACTGCGTTATCTATCCGTGCGTAGGAACCAAATTTCTCCGATACTTAAAGTGATATTGAACTTAAAAATATTTTCCTGAAGAAGATTATTGTCTGTAGTTCCTCTTCTTCCATACTGAAAACCTAAGTCAATTGTGTTATCAAAGCTGATTGGAAGAGCAATTCCGCCATAGAGTGAGAATTGTTTAATCCCATATCCGTTGATAAGGTATTGAGATTGTTCTAGACTGATACCCGCTCTCAACATTACGTGATCCCAGAATTCATCTGAACGATTCCCTGCATCTCGAAATTCAAACCCAAGACTCATTTTATAATAATCTTGCAAGTTGCTGGATCTTAAATTGTTGTTTGTGAATTGGCTGAATGGCTGATATAAATAGTCGAGTGTAAAAGTGTACTTGTCAAATAAATTAAAGGAAGCACCTATTCCAAATCTGTATGGTAATTTAGATTTTACTGAACCGGTAGAGGTTGTTATTGTGCCAATTGCCGTTGTAGAATTATCTACACTATCTTTACTTAAGGTGACGGAAGGAGTGTAAACCATTCCAATTCTAAAATCCTTAAAGTTGTTGCTGCCAAATATTTTTGATAAGTCGCTTGAGATTAAACCGGCAGTCATACCTATTCCATGAAAATTTGTTTCTCTATTGAAAGAAACATTTCCAAATGTAGAATCGGAAACGAAGGTGACAGATGTGATATTCTCAATTCTGCCAAAATAATAGTCATAAGTAACACCGAGCGAAAAATTGAAAGGTAATCTGTAAGAACCACCCATCACAAATTTAGACATCCCTCCCTCTCCGGAATATTTTACTGTATGATCACCAACAAGCGGATTGGATTGAGTTTCTAATACTTCGTACCCAACGTCTGAATACGGTATTAAACCGACAGCAAAAGAAATTCCATTATCACGATCAATTGGAAATCCCGTCATAAGACCGGTGAGGTTGATTCTGGTATGAAAAACTGATGATAGAGAATTCTTTGCGTTATTACCCGAATAAATCAGACCGCTTTCAAACCTGCTAAGGCGGAGATCACTCAAACTTGCTGGATTAATAAAACTCAGATAATCTTTATCGCTTAATGCTATTCCTAATTCACCCATAGCGAACCTTCTGGCAGAAAAAGGAGAATGGAGATCTCCCAATCCAAATCGAGTATATAAGGATCCACCTCCGGCAAAAACAGGATAGGTGATAAATATTAGCAGTATGAAAATTTTCAATTGTCTCATGGATTATTTTTTCTGTAGATAAGTTATTTTAAGTTTAGGTCGTAAAGTTTTATTAGAATTATTGCTGCCGTAAAATGCAATTCTTGCCGCCGAAGAATATTCATCATATAAAGTGAGCGATAACCCCTCATTTACATGACCGGTTAACCATTTTTGAATTGCCCATGAAATATCGCCGGAAAAAACATTATTCTTTCTTGATATGAATGAGACGGAAAGACTATCGCCCGACAATTTATGCGCTGTGCTGTCTCCCCATAATTGAACGTAGATAGAGTCTGATTTTGGATTTCCATCTAATTCTTTCGATTCATCAACTGTCAATTCAAGAGTTGCCTTATTAATAATTGCAGTTTTTGGTAACGAACTTAGATCAAAGAAAAGTGATCCGCGTAAAGAATAACCCCCTTCTAGATAAAAATTAGAAGTGACAGGGGCTGAAAACCCGGAAGTCCTTGTAACCACATGAACATCTTCATCGGGCGCAACAACGAGAGTATCTTTATAGTAATTAGGACGTTCAAGAATTACATGTAAGTAAGTTTCATAATAAGTTGCATTTAATTGAACAGCTAAAAATCCTAGCATCTTAGAAGTATTACCGGGTTTAAGAATAATCCCATTATTTTTTGGCGCAGAACTATTTTTCTTATAAATAAACCATTCTCTAATAACATCTGTTTTCAAATGGAACTTAACTGTTGTATCTGTAACGACTAATCCGAATTTTACATTATCCGCATCATATTTAAGGAATTCGCTTTTACTGCTATCCCGGTCAAAACCAGGCGCTGTCCAAGCACTGCGAACCTGATGCACTGTAAAATCGAAGGCAGATGCTTTGTCACCAATTGTGTATCGAGGAATCATTTCCATCCATGCTTCTTTAATAATTACCTCATTGTTAGAAATCCTTGTAAGAGTAGTATCGGGCACATAGATTTGGTAGCGGAACATTATTGAAGATTCGGAGTAAGGAGTTTTGCCAAGAAGAATATATTCTGAACCGCCAAGTTTTGGTTTTTCTTCAAAGTAAGAAGTTTTCTGGAATAAATTTGATTCATCGCTGTTAAGCTGTTGGAAAGTAAATTTATCTTGCTCGGAGATTAAGTTGGAACCAACTGAAGTAGGATCTTGATTACACGAAATGAATAAAACGGTAAGAGTCACTACAAATAAGGATAAACGCAAAAATCTGATCAATTAATTTCCTCCGGATAAATCTATAATAACAAAATTGCACGCTTCACTGAAATTAGCGGCTGTAAAATTGGGCTTTTTTCCCAGATTATGCAAGACAGAAATTTCTTTCTCAATTGTTAAACTATCAAGTAAAATTGTTTTTACACCGGCATTGATTCCACATTCAACATCACTCGCTTTATCTCCGATCAAGTAAGAATGTGACAGATCAATATTAAATTCTTCTGCAGCTTGAACAATCATAAGCGGAGAAGGTTTCCTACAAATTGATTTTTCTGGAGGATCAATATCAGGATGATAAGGACAGTAATAGAATTCATCAACCGAAGTTCCTTGTTCGATCAGCAATTCATTCACTCTAAGGTTCACCGCATCAACATCTTGCAGAGTCATAAGCCCTTTTGCAACCCCAGCTTGATTTGAGACCACAATAATTTTGAAGCCGAAACCATTTTTGAGTTTTTTAATACCTTCGGCAACCCCGGGAAGGATTACAATCTCAGAAGGATCTTTGATGTAACCTGGATCGTGGTTGATCGTTCCATCACGATCCAAAAAAATCGCTCGTTGCATCAATTAATCAGTTAGCTTTTTATAAAGATCAACATACTTCTTGGAAGAATTGAGCCAGCTAAAGTCTGACTGCATTCCATTGCGCATTATTCTCTGCCAGGTTTCTTTATCGCTGGTAAACACTTTAATAGCACGTTTAATTTCTGCCACCATCTCGGTAGCCGAGTATTTTTCGAAAACAAAACCATTACCGGTTTTAGTCTTAGGATTGTAGGGCAGCACTGTATCGGCTAATCCTCCGGTCTTACGCACAATAGGCACTGTTCCATACATCAAACTGTACATCTGATTTAACCCGCACGGTTCAAACTTAGAGGGCATTAAGAACATATCGGAGCCGGCTTCAATGAGGTGTGCAAGTTCATCATCAAACCCGATATAACATGAAAACTTCTCGTGATATTTTGACCCCATGCTCGTAAAATATTTGTGATATTTTTTATCGCCTGTTCCCAAGACAATCAAATGAATATTCATTTTCATTAATTCGGAAAAAGCCTTCTCGATAAGGTCCATCCCTTTGTTATCATACAGTCGCGAAATCATACTGATAACAGGAGTATCATCCTTAGGTGTGAAATTAAAATTATCTGCCAGAGCCTGCTTGCTTTCTTTCTTGAGCTCTAAATTTTTAGTGGAAAATCTTTTAGGAATTTTGGTGTCTACTTCAGGATTCCAGATAGTATCATCAATTCCATTAATGATTCCGAACAGATTTTTTTTCCTTTTACTCAAAACTTCTTCAAGACCGTGTCCGTACTCTTTATCCATATAAATTTCTTTTGCATAAGTTTCGCTCACAGTAGTTATCATATCCGCGTAGAGTAATCCGCTTTTTAAAAAATTCAGTTTCCCTTTATGCAGTACACCCTTCTCACTATCAAGTTCTTTTGGTAGTCCGGTTTTCACAAAATTAGCTTTTGGGAAAACACCCTGGAAAGAAAGATTGTGAATTGTGAATAATGTCTTTATCGGTTTAAATACAGGATCATTTTTGTACGTTGATTTCAGATAAGCTGGAATTAGAGCTGTTTGCCAATCGTTACAATGAATGATATCCGGAATCCATCCCAATTTTGTGATGAGTTCAAACACAGCACGATTTAGAAGTATAAAACGATCATCATTATCAGGATATTCTTCCCCAGTTAGAGGATCGTTATAAAGACTATGTCGGCTTCCATAAAACTGTGGATTATCTAAGAAATAGATTTGAACACGCGTTTTAGGACCAATTAGAAAGGATGACCTTAAGGAAAAGATAATTTCCTTATCGCCAATATTCATTTTTAGATCTTTCAATCGAACAATTTCATGTATTTTGAATTTTCGTTCGTCAATAGCGCCATATTTAGGTACAATAATTCTTACAAAATGCCCCATCTCTTGAAGTTTTTGTGGTAGAGCTGATGATACATCTGCTAAACCGCCTGTCTTAATAAATGGAACTACTTCTGATGTTGCAAAAAGGATTTTGAATTTTTTTCCTGAAGACATTTAATGTTGTCCTTCGAATTTTAATATGCAAAATTACGAAAATAGAGCGGGATTGACAAAAATATTGGCAAATAAAGATTTGTTTTCTCTATTTTTGAGCAGTTCCTTAATTGACGACTTATGAAAACATTATTTAAGAATCCTTTACAAATAGCAACTGTTGACACCAAAAGCCGCCATTTCAAGCGCGGGAAAGAACTTTCCGATATTGGTTTGCTCTTTGAACATTCAATCCTTGTTGAAGATGGAATAATTAAAGATTTTATACCTGACACCTCCATTTCAAAAATTACGGTGGATAGAACATTAGACCTCAAGGATTTAATTCTGTTACCCGGTCTAATAGAATGCCATACACATGCAGCTTATGCAGGCACACGAGCAAACGAATTCTTAATGCGCTTGAAGGGTGCTACATATGAAGAAATTGCAAATGCCGGCGGAGGAATCACCTCAACTATGCATGCGGTTCGCAACTCTTCATTTGAGGAACTTGTAAAACTCTTAAAACCAAGAATAGATCATTTCATCTCTCAAGGCGTTACAACTTTAGAGATAAAGAGCGGTTACGGATTAAGCTACTATGATGAGATAAAACTTCTTCAAGTGATCAATCATTTTAAAACTCATTCGGCGATTGAGATTATCCCTACATTCCTCGGTGCGCATACTTATCCGCCGGAATACAAAAACGATCACAACCAATATCTCAATCTGATTATCAACGAGCTTCTTCCATACATTATCAAAAATAATTTGGCTAATCATGTGGATGCTTTTTGCGAGAAGACAGCTTTTTCATCTGATGAGGTTGAGAAAATATTCTCGAAAGCAAAAAAACTCGGTTATAAATTGAGACTGCACACCGAGCAATTCAATAATGTCGGGGGTTTGGATGTTGCGCTCAAACACAAAGCTTTGAGCGTGGATCATCTTGAGGTAATCTCAAAAAATGATATTCCAAAATTATCAAAAAGTGAAACAGTGGCGGTACTCTTACCGGGTGTTTCTTTCTTTTTAGATTATGATTACGCGCCCGCTCGAATGCTGATTGAAAATGATGCAATAGTTGCCCTTGCAACAGATTTCAACCCGGGTTCGTCCCACATTCCAAATCTTCAGCTAATTATGCAGTTGGCTGCTCTAAAATTGAAAATGAGCATTGAGGAAATTATTTCTGCGGTCACAATCAATGCGGCAAAAGCAGTAGATTTGAATGAACGGGTTGGAAGCATTGAGATTGGTAAGCAGGCAGACTTTGCAGTGTTTGCAGCGAAAGAATTCTCGGAAATCATTTACAACATCGGAATAAATTTGAACAGATACACAATCAAAAAAGGTGAAATCATTTATGAGGCGTATCTAAAAAGGTCTATATTATAATTTTAATGTTGGAATATGGTAAAATTTCAAAACTTATTTTTGGCATAAATACCTTTTTAGAGAAGACTCATTTATCAAAATGCGGAGTACTTATGAAGATAATCGAATGTGTCCCAAACTTTAGCGATGGACGAAATCCAGAAACATTCGAAGCAATTAAAGAAGCTATTGCAAAAATTAAAGATGTAAAATTATTAAGCCTTGAACCCGATGCCGATTACAATCGCGTTGTGGTTACATTAGCCGGAAATGAAGAAGGAATTCTGAATGGCACGCTTACCGCTTGTAGAGTCGCCGCAGAATTTATTGATATGCGAAGACACAAAGGTGAACATCCACGTCTCGGTGCAATTGATGTAGTTCCGTTTGTTCCGGTTGCAAATGTTACAACTGAAGAGTGCGTAAAAATTTCGGAAGAGTTTGCAAAAATTATCTCCGCCGATTTGAAAGTTCCTGTTTACCTATATGAAAGTGCTGCACGCAAAGCTGATAGAAAAAGTCTGTCGAGCATTCGTCAGGGCGAATATGAAGGACTGGAAGAAAAATTGAAAAGCCCAAATTGGATACCGGATTTCGGAGAAGCGGTTTTCAATCCAAAACTTGGCGCAATCGTAACCGGTTCCCGTTTCTTTTTGATTGCATACAATGTTAATATCAGATCTAACGATGTTAAATACTCGAAAGAAATTGGAGAAGTATTACGCGAGAGCGGTTATGCTAAACGCGATGAAAATGGGAATGTAATCAAGGTTGATGGAAAAGCAATCAAAGTACCGGGACGCTTGAAAGAAGTTAAAGGGATGGGTGTAGCTTTAGAAAAATACAATCTCACACAAGTTTCTATGAACCTGACCAACTACAACGTTACACCAATGCATGTGGCGTTTGAAGAAGCGAAGAAAGAAGCTGTGAGACTTGGTGTTGAAGTAAATGGAAGTGAAATTGTAGGTCTGGTTCCTCTCGAAGCGCTGTTACAAGCCGGAAGATTCTATACCAATGGAAAAGAAACAAATGAAAAGAAATTAGTGGAGGCAGCGGTTGAGAATCTTGGTTTAAGCGCGCTTCATCCGTTCAAACCGGAAGAAAAAATAATCGAATATATGATTTAATTCTGAGGAGCGCAGTGACGAAGAATCTCAAAACTATTAATGAAAAAAGTTTAGCAACGAGGCAGCATTTCGTTTACATTATGAGCAGTCAGGCAAAAGTGCTTTATGTCGGCATGACGAATAACTTAGCAAGAAGAGTATATGAGCATAAGAATAAAATCAATATTGGGTTCACAGCGAAATACAATGTTAATAGACTGGTTTATTTTGAAGAAACAGAAGATGAAATAAAAGCTATGAAAAGAGAAAAACAAATAAAGGGCTGGCTACGTGAAAAGAAAATAAAATTAATAGAAACAACTAATCCAAATTGGGACGACTTAAGTACTCCTTGGATGGATTCGATACTAGGCAAACCAGAGATTGCTGAAAGCGAAGATTTAGGTGATTCTTCGTCGTTCGGAAAGCAGAAATCCTCAGAATTACAAAAGGAAATCAAATGAATTTATCAAAAACATTACAAGAATATTTTAACGAACTATCATCAAACTCACCTACTCCCGGCGGTGGAAATGTTGCGGCAATGTGCGGTGCTCTATCTGCAAGTTTGGGAATGATGGTGTGCAATCTCACAATCGGTAAAAAGAAGTACGCCGATGTTGAACAAGAAATGATCAGTTTGAAAGACAGGTTGGAAGGATATCAAAAGAAATTTTTTGCACTCGGTACGAAAGATAACGAAGCGTTCGACAAAGTGATGGCAGCGTTCAAACTTCCAAAAGAGACTGATACAGAAAAAGAAATACGCACAGCTAAAATAGAAGAAGCAACAATCGGCGCAGCCGAAGTTCCGTCAGATGTGATGCAAGCATGCAGTGAAATATTGCCGATGATAAAAACCGTAATTGAGAAAGGAAATAAAAATTCCTTATCGGATGCCGGCGTTGCAGTTTCATTGATTGCCACCGCGGCGGAATCCGCATATCTGAATGTAATGATCAACTGCGCGTCTCTGGGTAACCAAACCATCGCCGCTGAAATAAAAAAACGAGCGGATATAAGGATGGATGAAATTTCTCAGACTAGCGAATATCTTGTAGAACGAGTTGTGAAAGCAGTTCAGCAGCAATGATGACGAAGAGGCAAAACAATCATTTGTCATTTCGACCCGGCGCAAGCCGGGGAGAAATCTTTAACAACCAAAAAAAATCTCAGTCGCTCACCCGCAAACAGAGGGCAATCTCCTTCGAAAAGACAATTGTAAAATTGTCCATCTTTTTTCTGCTTTTTTTTTCTGTTGAAGCTACCGCACAAAAAGTATTGCTCGGTATTGACGTACTCCAAAAAAATAATTTCTCTCTTCTCACAGGCAAACGTGTCGGATTGATTACAAATCATACCGGACTGAACAGCAAATTGCAATCAACTCTTGACCTTTTCAAACAAGCTGCTAATTTCAGATTAACGGCTGTTTATTCCCCGGAACATGGATTAAAAGGAATGATCGATGCCGGTCAATTATATGATGACTATACAGATACTCTTACCGGAATTAGCTACTATTCTCTCTACGGTAAAACACATAAACCAACAAATGAGATGTTGGAGGGAATTGACGTATTGGTTTATGATATTCAAGATATCGGTGTTCGTTCATACACTTACATAAGCACACTTGGATTTGCAATGGAAGCCGCCGCCGAGAACAAAATTGATTTCATCGTTCTGGATAGACCGAATCCGCTTGGTGGTTTGCGAATAGAAGGAAATGTTGTTGAGGATGATTTTGTTTCATTCGTGAGCAGATTTAAAATTCCATACGTCTATGGATTGACTTGCGGAGAACTTGCTACTTTAATCAATTCTAAAAGTGCCATCGGAAATAAAGTTAAGTGCAAATTAAAAGTTGTTAAGATGGAAGGATGGAAACGCACGATGAGATTCGGCGACACCGGATTGATTTGGGTTCCGACTTCTCCAAACGTTCCTTATCAAGAAACACCATCTTACTTAGTGAGTACCGGAGTTTTAGGCGAACTTGTTGTTTTCGGAATCGGGATTACATATACACTTCCCTTTCAAACTTTTGCCGCTGAATGGATTGATGCCGATACTCTATCGTCAAGAATGAGTGCGCTCAAATTATCCGGTGTTCTTTTTAGACCAATTTCTTACAAACCGCTTTATGGTGATTGGAAAGATAAAATTCTAAACGGTGTGCAACTACACATCACAGATTTTGAAAAGATTAACTTACTCGAGCTTCAGTTTTATTTTCTGCAAGTGCATAACCGGCTTTATCCGGGTAAAGATCCGCTCACTCTTACAAATGCAGGCAGACTTAAGATGTTTGATAAGGTCTTAGGCACTGATAAAGTGAGAAAGAAATTTTCAAAACATTTCAGCGTTGAAGACATTCACAAATTTTTGAATAAAGATTTGGATTGGTTTAGAAAACTTTCGAAAAGGTATTATCTCTACAATTAACCAAGATTCTTTTCATCTCTAATTTTTAGGCAGTCAATGTCCATACCTTGACTGAGTAATACTTATTTCTATTCGTCTAATAGTTGTCCATGCTAACTCAATTCTACAATCAACACTCTACACTTTTTTTTTCCGCCTCTCGCTTCTTACTTCTAGCGTTTCACCTTTCCCGTTTTACGCCATTTGATTAGAGTCTATTCATATAGATTATTCAGGTCAGCTTTTGCAATTTCAATGAAAAGCTGAGCCATCTTTTCAACTACAGCATTAAAATATCTTTCACCTTTTTCTTTTGTTGCTTTCACAGGATTACCTATACCAGTATCCTCAGTAGCTTTTGACCATTTTCGTTCTGTCCATGCCCAACCCTCTTGAATACCTTTTATTTTAATCTTTTTTTCTTCGCCATGACCTGCCTGATCTAAAGGAAGAACTAAATTCGGAGCCAAATATAATAACAGACTTGTTTCCATTTCATCAGCATGGTCTCCGGTATGTTCAAAATATTCTAGTTTTTCTATGGAGCTATACCAATTGCAACAACTTAGAAACATTTTTGGGAATTTTAATCCTATCTCTCTTAGTATCTGCTTAAAATCATTTCCGCCATGACTATTCATAATGAGCAGTTTATAAATTTTTTGACGGTTCAAAACTTCTACAATATCTTTTATTATTGCGGCTTGCGTACTTGGATTAATATTTAGATCTAGTTTTATATCGGTCTGTCCCGTATTAACACCATAGGGAATAGTTGGAAGAACTATAATTTTAGCCCCTTCATCATATGCTTTTTTGGCGGCAGCTGCTGCAATGTGATCTGATTCAATTATATCAGAAGAATATGGCAAATGATAATTATGCGCTTCAACCGCTCCCCAAGGTAAAATAGCCAGTTCAATTGATCGGTCTTTAATGTTTTCCCAGTTACAGTCAGCCAATATATATTGACGCATTCTAACAACCTCATTTTATTAAAAACAAAAATTTACTTCAGTGTAAAAACGTCGCCCCTATTCCATGCCATGTCTTTACGTTTCTTTTTTTTTACGGATGAATCCGTTTGTAATTGTTTTTATTCTTCTCATTATCTCTGTTCTTTAACCAGTCTTGCTAATTGATGTTGATGCCGTATGGAATGCATTACAGCATGTTCCAGCATAGCATCAATACAGTAATGAACGCCCCAATTGGAAAGATATGTTGGTTCGTTGAACAATTCCTCTTTTACATCAGCCAATTGATTTTCCCATTTGACCAGAACATGATTCATATACATTTCAGCTTCTTTTTCTATTTTATTTACCGGGGGTGGAGTTGTTATTCCGGGATCGGGCAATTCCAATTTAGCACAGATCCAGATCATATAACGTCCGGCGCTTCGTAATACATGAAAAAGCAATCTATCCAATGATTTATATTCGGGATCGCTTGTTTTGGGTAAAGTTATTGATTTGCTTTTTGCAATGAGCCATGTTTTATAAAATAGTTTCAAATGCTTTTTGTGCAATTGGATTAACGCCTTTGCACCCGTGTATTTATATTTTTCAACAGCCATCTTTATTCCTTTCTATATTATAAAATCACTTGACCCTTTCCCCGTTCTTCAGCAGTCAACTTAAATAGTAGAATGTTTTCAAGAAATATTTTACACAATTTACAACACAATTTATACCACCAACCGACCACCCCCTGTTATTCCCCCTCCTCAAACGAGGAGGGGGATATTTTTAAATTCTTCCCCTCCTTAGTTAAGGAGAAGGAATGAAAGGGGGTGGTCAATTTATTTTTGAAAATCTATATTTACTCCACCAACGGGCCAGCGCGCGCGGAGATTTAATGTATCGGGGTAATACTTAAATTCTTCGGAAAGTTTGAAAGGGATGGTCGTACCGAAATCATATTTACCGTTTTTATTCTTATCCTTAAAACCCCACACCAGATATTTACCGGGAACAACTTTTTTGAAATCAAATTTTTTCTTCCCGTCAACTTTCTGCTGATAGGTTCTTTTAACTGTTTCCGCGGATTCCAATATGACCATCGTTTGAGTTGTATCGTTTGTAGAAACATTTCCGGAAGCGCCGCCGAAATCAAGTTCGTTCGCTGTTGTGAATTTATTCTGAAATAGTGAATCAACTTTGTTGCCGCTGAAGTCATAATAATTTTTCAAGTCAAGTTTCAGTGTATATTCTGTACTTTGCTTAAGCTTGGATAAAATGAGTACGTTGAACGCAGCGTCATCTATGCGCTTCAATTCGAATGGGTACAAACCTCCCTTTGCATCTTGAAGGATAAGTTTGTTTTTCAAAGTTGTAATTTCAACAGCATCGTTAAGCGCAAGAGTAATCTTTGCATCTTCGTAATCAACTTTTCCTGCCGGTAATTCACCTGATACTCGAATGGGCTTTAGTGCAACGGTGTCGCGGTCATTTTTAACTGTGATAGAATTTCTTTCTTCGGCTGAAATATTGGAGTTATAATCTATAATACCTTGAGAGATGAGAACCCAGCCATCTTTCTTCTCAAGAGTATCGGTTAACCCGATGTAAAACTGATAAGGTTTTGCATCTCCCTTATAAATGTAAGCCGGTAAAACTTTTTTATTTGCCGTTGAATCGAAAAGGAAAAAATTAGCAGCCGATAATTTTGTACTGTCAATTTTGTCTGTAAACTCAACCAGCAGATGGTTGCGATCTCTCATTAATACATTGGAAATCTTCGGTGAGATTGTGTCCTCTTTTGTCATAAAGAAATCAACGTCATTCATTTCATTGAACTTGTCATTCAATTCAATAATTTTAAATTGCACTCCGAATTCATCTTCATTCTTCTGGTATTTTCCGTCTCTAAATTTGTCTCTGACAGCAAAAATATTATAGTTCCCGTCAGTAAGTCCGAGAAGTATGAATTTTCCATTCTTCCCTACTTGAGAAATGTAATCGGGGTTTTGTTTACCCGGATCAATTTCATTATCCGAACTTCTATAAGCGAAGATCATTACGCCTTCCGGGTTTGCGCCATAGACTCTGCCGCTAATTTTTCCCTTATCAATTTTATTTCCGGTTGAGAATGCAAAAGTAAATGACTCTGCCATTTTGTTACCATTATTAACATCTTTAACATCGGTGCCGATACTCACTGTGTATGTTGTGTTTAGCTTTAATGTATCTTGAAAATAAACTGTGAGAGTTTTTCCACTCCAATCATAGATTAAAGTTTTTTTCAAGGCGGGAGAGATAAAGATAGCATCTTGCACAGAGCGTTTATCTACATACTCGCTGAAAGTCAACTCGAAATAATTCTCATGAAAATTGGTAGTTCCATTAACGGGGAATAACTCTAATACTTGCGGCGGTGTTGTATCCGGTTCGCCTCCCCCCGGAGGAAGTTGATTAGCACATCTTGTGAATAAAATTAATGCGCCAATAGTTATCACTCTAAAAACTAATTTCGATTTCTTCGCCATTGCCTATACTTGCCCACATTTAGTTCTTGCTCATTAAGAGTTTTTGCAAACAGATGCCCGCCATTGCCGTTAGCCACAAAAAATAGGTATTCGGTCTTTTCCGGAAAGAGCGCCGCCATGATAGCATCTTTTCCGGGATTATTAATTGGTGCCGGAGGCAGTCCGGTATACATATAAGTATTGAACTTCGATTTTATCAACAAGTCTTTCTTTAAAACTCTGTTTTTACGTTTATCCCTAATTAGATATTGTACAGTTGGATCAGCTTGCAGAGCCATCCCCTTTTTTAATCTGTTGTGATAGACACCGGAGATTGTCTTGAATTCACTCACAAGATTTGATTCTCCGTCAATAATCGAAGCGAGTGTAAGAATCTGATTCTTCGTCATCTTTAATTCTTTCATCCGCGCTTCAAGTTTTGGCGTAAAGAATTTATCCATCTCCTCTTTCAACTTCTGTAAAATTTCTTCCGTACTCGCGTTCGAATAGAAATAATAGCTTTCCGGTAAAAGATATCCTTCTAAATTATTTCCATCCAGGTGAAGATAGTTTAAGAATGATTTGCTCTTGCTTAATTCCATTACTTTCGCAGAATCAATATTCAAATTTCTTTGAAGTATTTGGGCAACTTCACTCTGCCAAATCCCTTCCGGTAAAGTCACTAAAATTTGCGACACAGGAGAACCTTCAATCAGCAGTTCAATTAATTTACTGTAGCTCAAACCATTCGGAATGTTATATCTACCTGCTCTTATTTTTTTTTCAGCACCGTATAAGTATGCAATAATTTTCATGTTCACTTTATTCGGAATTATCTCTCGAGAATAGAGAGTATCAACCACCTGAGTAAGTGTTGATCCGAAGGGAATATCAATTTCAACCGGTCCGGCTTGTTTATAATGATTTGGAGAAAAAAATGTAAATAGAAGTAATGCCAGCACAAATGCAAAGAATGATGCTACTATTAGTAACTGGTTACGCGTAATTATCTGTTTATTTGACTTTCGAATTTCAATCATAAATTCAATTTCTGTTTAGAATAATTCTAATATATAGAAAATTTTCCTTTTATTGAGTGTGAATATGTGTATGCACGAATGAAATTATTTGATGAATGTGTGGTCATTAAGACTTGGAAATGCATTGAAGCCGAATGAATACTTAATTCCGGCTTCATGTAGTGTTAATCCGCGGTATGCAATCATAGCTCCGTTATCGCCGCAAAATTCTAAAGAAGGGATTACAAGTTTCTTTTTATACTTAGTTGATAACTTTTGAAATTCATCGCGCAGCATTTTGTTAGCGGCTACTCCGCCAACGAGTGAAACTGAATTTACCTTATACTTTCTCAATGCTTTATCTGCGTTTACAATGAGTGCTTTGATTGCAGAATATTGGAATGATGCCGCTATTAAAGGAAGATGTTCTTCCGGTATTTTTGCCGCGTCACCATATTCTTTTTGAATGAACCGAAGTACTGCGGTCTTGAGTCCGCTGAAGGAAAAATCAAATTCATTTTTACATTGTGCAATTGGAAAATTGACAAAGTCCGTTGGTTGATTCATCGCGACTTCTTGAATCTTCGGACCGCCGGGATACCCAAGTCCTAATAGTTTCGAAATTTTATCAAATGCTTCGCCGGCTGCATCATCAATGGTAGTTCCAAGTTTTTTAATCTCCAAATCATTTTCAACCAGGAGAAGCAAAGAATGTCCGCCGGAAACAACAAGACATAAATATGGGAATTCGGGTTTTTCTTCCATCAAGAAACCGGAAAAGATATGTCCCTCGATATGATTTACAGACACAAATGATTTTTTAGCGGAGTAAGCGAATCCTTTTGCAAAAGTTAAACCAACAAGAAGTGCACCTATCAATCCGGGTCCGGCAGTTGCGCATACCAGATCGATTTGGTCTTTCGTGATGTTCGCCTCTGATAAAGATTTTTTGACGAGCGGTAATAGAATTTGAAGGTGTGCCCGACTTGAAAGTTCGGGCACAACTCCACCAAAATTTGTATGAAAATCTTGTGATGATATTAAATTTGAAACCAACTTGCCATCAGAAATTATTGCTACTGAAGTCTCGTCGCATGAACTTTCGATTCCAAGAACGTTCATCAGCTAAAAGAAAAAACGCTTTTTGCAATATACCAGGCTAGCTGTGGATTTTCTTGCAAACGTCTAATTGAATATTTATACCAATGTTCGCCAAACGGAACATATATACGTATCTTGTAACCATCCGCATTTATCTTGTCACGCAAACTTTCTCTTACACCATAGAGCATCTGGAATTCAAATTTATCTTTTGCAATATTTTTTCTCTTTATTAACTCATAAGCTCTTTTGACTAGGTAATCATCATGCGTTGCAATTCCAACATAATTTCCGTCATCAAACATTCGTTCTAATATTTTCAAAAAATTGTCCCTAACTTCCTGACGACGCTTATAAGCAATCGCTTCCGGCTCAACATAAATACCTTTGCAGAGACGGTAATGAGTGCCCAGCTTGTTTTGGCGTACAACATCGTTGTATGTTCTTTTAAGATAAGACTGAACAACTATTCCAACATTAGAGTATTTTTTTCTAAGAGTGTTGAGCAGTTCAAACGTTGCATCTGTGGTTGATGAATCTTCCATATCGATTCTGACAAAATTGTTATATGCTTTTGCCTTCTCAAGAATTTCAGATATTTGAGTAAAACAAAAATCTTTGTCTATTATCAGTCCTAATTGAGTTGGTTTGAGAGAAAGGTTTGAATTGAGTTTGTGTTTATCGATAGCATCGAGAACTTCTAAACATTCTTTTTTCGCAAGCTCGGATTCTCTTTTAGTATTTACAGCTTCACCTAAAACATCAATCGTTGCAACTATCCCTTTTTCATTCAATTCTTTTGTAACTCGTACAGCGTCGGCCATCGTAACACCGGCGATGTACTTTTTTGCAAAAATATAAACAACGGCTTTTGGTAATACTTTAACAAAATTTACAATTGCGGTATTAAGTAATTTCACGGCACACCTTATTTTGAAAAATGAGTGATCAAAATTAGTCCAAGTGTAAATATAAATCAAGGAAGGATGTTTTTATCTTTTTAAGCAAGTTTTACACTACAAAGGATTTGAGGATATTAAGAATAAAGCTGGCACGGGCTTCTAATTCAGCAATCGTTGAATTATTTTCAATAACGAAATCGGCTCGTTCTTTTTTTTGATCGTCCGGAATTTGAAAAGCCATTCGCTTTTCGATATCCGCTTGGGATATTTTTTCTCGCTGCATAACACGCGCTATGCGAGATTGTTCATCAGAGTAAATTAGAATCACATAGTCGAATAGATCTTGAATGTTTGCCTCGTAAATCAGAGCCGACTCAATAAATACGATCTTATGCTTTGCAAATAATTGATTTGATAATTCATCAATTTTTTTGATAGTAGGCGGATGAACGATGGAGTTGATTTTGAATACTTTCTCGGGATATGTAAATACGTTTTCTGCTAAATACTTTGTGTTGAGAACTTTTTCGCTGTAAGCCGGTGGACCAAATTCTTTGATGATCTTCCTTCTAATCGATTCATCATTCTGCATCAGATCCTTGGCAATTTCATCAGACTTAATTACCGGATACCCAAGCTTTTCAATAAAGCTTGTAACTAAAGATTTTCCGGAACCTATTCCACCAGTAATTGCTATTTTCAGATTCTTCTTCATTTAACTTCCAGGATAAGAAGAGGCAGTTTCAAAAGATCATTTGTCATCACGAGCGAAGCGAAGTGATCTCATTTTTTTTTAATAAAAACAAAAGATTGCTTCGTCGTAAACTCCTCGCAATGACAGTCTATCTGACTTTTGACAACCTCTTTTTATTTTTTTTACTTAGCGTAGGCAATCTTTCTAACTTCCCGTATTACTACGACTTTTATTTGTCCGGGATATTCCATCTCTTCCTGAATCTTTTGAGCTATTTCATTAGCTAAACGATCAGAAAAAACGTCATCAACTCTATCAGGTTCAACCACAACACGTATTTCGCGTCCCGCTTGAATAGCGTAAGTCTTTGCAACACCCTCAAATGATTTTGCGATCGCTTCAAGATTTTCTAACCTTTTCACGTAACTTTCTAGAGGCTCTCTTCTTGCGCCCGGTCGAGCTCCGCTGATTGCGTCAGCAGCCTGTACGAGAGCTGCAAGAGGGTGTTCCATTTCAATATCTTCATGGTGACTTCCAACAGCATTGACAACTATTGGATGTTCATTGTATTTCTTCGTCAGATCGTAACCAAGTAATGCATGAGGACCTTCAACATTCCGATCAATAGTTTTACCAACATCATGGAGCAATCCTGCACGACGTGCTAGATTAGTATCAAGACCAAGTTCAGCAGCCATGATTCCAGTTAAATAAGCAACTTCAATACTGTGTTGTAATAGGTTTTGACCATAACTCGAACGGTACTTCATCTTTCCGATATGTCTTACCAACTCGATATGAACACCGTGTAAGCCAAGTTGAATTAATGTGTTCTCACCTTCTTTCTGAATCTCTTCATTAAGCTCCAGTTCAACCTTAGCAACAACTTCTTCAATTCTTGCCGGATGAATTCTTCCATCAGCAATTAATCGTTCTAACGAAATTCTTGCAACTTCTCTTCTAAACTGATCGAAGGCAGAAAGGATCACTGCTTCAGGAGTATCATCAACAATTACATCAACTCCGGTGGCAGCTTCGAATGCACGGATGTTTCTTCCTTCACGTCCAATAATTCTTCCTTTCATTTCATCATTTTGGATCTGGACTACAGACACAGTTGACTCGACCGAATGATCGACAGCAGTTCTTTGAATTGCCTGAATTGTAATTCGTTGAGCTTCTTTCTTGCCATCAATTTTTGCTTGATCACGAATCTCTTTTATTGCTTGTGCTGCATCAGTTTTTGCTTTGCTGATCATGTTTTCCATCAACATTTTCTTTGCTTCATCGGCAGTAAGCTGAGCAATTTTTTCGAGTCGAACATTTTGATCAGCAACTAAACGATTTAATTCTGTATGTTTTCTCTCAAGATCTTCTTTCTGCGTTACAATAACTTTTTCGGCATCTTTTACAACTTTTTCTTTTTGTGTAACGAGTTCATATTTCTTTTCTAGACTTTCCTCGCGAGATTCGAGCTGTTTCTCATGATTCTGAAGTTTTTGTCTTTTATTATTTACTTCACTATCAAATTCTTGTTTTTTCTTAAGCCACTCATCCTTAACTTCAAGAAGTTTTTCTCTTTTAATATTTTTTGCTTCTCTATCTGCTTCTTCAATTAACCTTGCAACTTTTTCTTCAGCAAGAATAATGCTATTCTTAGCATTATTCATGCTATTCTTACCAAGCTTTGAATTAATAAACCAACCCAGTACAAACGCTAAGACCACCATCACAGCAGCTATACCAATTACTAAAAATAAATCCACCTGCATATTTCCTCCGTTATAACAATATATTTAAACCGCAACTGCCGGTCTAATTATAGGAAAAGAACCTCTTTACTATAACATTGTGGGGAACCACCCGACGCTTTTTACTTCCACTGGTCCCGCCGAAACGGGATCCCAACGAATCGGGATGAGGCCTGTAATACACGCCGTGAGTTGATAACCCTATAGTTTACTATTAGTTCTTTTTTATAAATGACACAGCAGCGCGGAAAAGTTATGATGGGCTGGACATAAATTTGGAGTCGTTAAGAAGAAGCTTGATCTTTTTGATCTTGTCTGTGGCTTGAATGCTGAATTCTCGGTATTTATTCTTTTCTACAAATAAATCATAAGCAATGTTCAGGGCAGCAATGATGGCGATTGTATCTTTTGTTTGATCCGGTAATTCTTCTTTTGTTTCTTCCATCATTGTATTTACATATTCAGCTAACTCTGCAGCAATTTCTTGATTTTCCACCAGCAGTGAATATTCTTTATCAAAAATTTTTACTTTCAGCTTCTTTTTTTCGTTCATATTATGTCTATTCCATCCTCAAACTAATTTAAGAACGCAAATGATAGTCGATCTTTGCTATCAATTCAGTAATTTTGTTCTTAAGCGCTTCTTTCTCCTCTAAATTAAAATTTTCGCCTCCAAAGAGGTGTTCACCATTGAATAACGACTTGCTCATTTTTGATTCGATCTCTGAAATCTTTTTTTTCAAATTGTCATTTTCTCTTTCAAGCAGAGTAATTCTATTGTTTAATGCTTGATTTGCCTCAAGTAAGTCACTTCCCTTTTGTAAGAAATAATAAATTTGTTTTTCAAGAGCATTTAGCTCATCAACAAACAAATCATATTTCGAAGTTTCCGACAATCAAGCGCCTCTTAATTGTGCATTAAATTTTTGTTCAACAGACTTAATTACTTTTCCAAAAACTATTTCAATTTCTTCTTCAGTTAATGTTCTTGCCGGATCATAATATTCTAATTGAAACGCAAGACTCTTTTTGCCCGTACCTAAGCTTTCACTTTGAAAGATATCAAATAACTTTACATTATGCAACAAGTTAGAACCATTTTCCTTTATGACTTCAACAACTCGATCCGACTCAATATCAGAGTTCAATACAAATGCGCAATCCCGGTAAATTTTTGGAAATTTCAGTAATTCCTTAAAAGATTTTTGAGGAACGGATATCTGTTTGAACTCCTCCAAATTAGTCTGAAAAACATATACGTCCTGATTCACATCGAAAATCGCGCAAATCTCTTTTTTAAGTTTTCCTAAGTGACCAATTTTTTTGTTACCAGTCATTAAGATCAGAACGGATTCGAAGTATGGTGAATCTTCATTTGATTTTTGAGTATCAAATTCAACGCCCGGGAACAATTTATTAACAAATGATTCAACAATTCCTTTGATATCATAAACATCAGCAGGTCTATCCTTCTCAAACCATTCGGTTCTTGTAAGATTTCCGCTTAGAACCATCAATAATTGTTCGGTTTCCGTAAAGTCATCAAAACTTTCAATTTTTCTTTCGTTAGATTTCTCAAAAACTTTTCCAATTTCAAACAGCTGCAAATCTCTCTCATTAACTTTTAAGTTGTTCGAAATTGTAATTAGCATTCCAGGTAAAAGAGAAGGACGTATATGTGATAACTCACTGCTTTGTGGATTTAAAACATGTATCGGTTTACCAAATCGGTTGGCAATTTCCTCACTTATAAATGAGTTTGTGATTATTTCATAAAATCCAAGTGACTGAAGAAACATTCTTGTTTTATCCACAAATGCCGAATGATCTACTTTCTCTTCAAGTGTTACGGAAATTTTGCTTACTTCCGGAATTTTGTTGTAACCATAAATTCTGGCGACTTCTTCAATTAAATCAATTTCACGCTCAACATCGTGACGGTAAGATGGAATAAAGACTGCCAAATCATTAGCCAACTTTTCTTTGACCTCGAAACCAAGGCGTGTAAGAATTTTTTCTACTTCATCATTTTCAATATGATAACCTAGAATTTGATTGAGCCGGGAGTAACGAAGTGTGGTATCTCTTTTTTCGATAGGCTTTGGATAAGCATCTATTTCACCAACAGCAATTTTCCCTCCCGCAATCTCTTGAATTAATTGAGCAGCGCGTTGTGCTGCCCATACGGTAATATTTGGATCTGTACCACGCTCAAAACGATAAGATGCATCGGTTGATAATCCAAGTTGTTTAGTAGTTTTTCGGATTGATGATGGATTGAAAAAGGCACTCTCAATTAAAATATTTTTTGTCGAATCATTCACTTCGGAATTTTCTCCACCCATAACACCGGCAATTGCCACCGGAATCTTTGCATCGCATATCATCAAATCTTTTTGATTAAGTGTTCTCTCTTTGGAATCTAGTGTTGTAAATTTTGAATCTTTGCCGGCACCGCGGATAATGATTTTTTTCCCATTCAACTTGTCCAAATCAAATGCGTGTAACGGTTGACCAACTTCGTGAAGAATGAAATTCGTTACATCTACAACATTATTGATTGGACGTGAACCAATACTCTTTATTTTTTTCTTTAACCACGCCGGTGATTCTTTGATCTGAACATTTGAAACTACTTTACCAATGTATCGAGGACAATTTTCAGCATCAATGATTTCTACAGAGGCCAGCTCTGAAGATTTCTTACCCGATTCTTTCAAATGAATTTCAGGATAATGATAAGGGCGATCGAATAAAGCAGATAGTTCGCGTGCAATACCGATATGGCTCAATGCATCAGCACGATTTGGTGTTATTGCAATTTCAAGAACAACGTCATTCATTTCAAGTGCATCTGCAATTGGAGTTCCTTCCTTCAGAGAAGGATCCAATATAATAATGCCTTCATGATTTTCGCCCAAATTCAACTCACGCTCGGAACAGATCATTCCGAATGAAACTTCACCGCGGATCTTTGCTTTTTCTAACTTGAATTTTCCGTTGGGAATAATTGACCCAACTTTGGCGAATGCTATTTTTTGTCCGGTTGCAACATTCGGCGCACCGCATACAACATTAAATTCATCAGTGCCATCGCTAACTTTGCAGAGCGATAACTTATCGGCGTTTGGATGTTTTTTTGCCTCAATTACAAATCCAA
Source organism: uncultured Melioribacter sp. (assembly GCA_964449775.1). GTDB lineage: Bacteria > Bacteroidota > Ignavibacteria > Ignavibacteriales > Melioribacteraceae > Fen-1258. The sequence goes on from CAYVBQ010000011.1 coordinate 100,525, forward strand.
CGACTATATTTTCAAAATTCTTTGCTTGATCTTCAACTTCTTCGACTTCCAAACCGGCGTAAGTCAATTTATCAAGAATCTCGTTGAGAGGGATATCTTTCAGATCGATGTAATCGTTCAACCAATTGAGAGAGATTTTCATTTTATCACCATTACTGTATTACTCGTCTGCCTGTAGGCATGAAGGTTAAAATTGCGTTAAGAAACGTTTATCATTATTAAATAAAATTCTGATGTCATCAATCCCATATTTTTTCATTGTTAGTCTTTCTATTCCCATCCCAAAAGCATAACCGAAATATTTTTCATCATCAATTCCGCAATTTTTCAAAACATTAGGATGAACCATTCCGCTTCCAAGAATTTCCATCCAACGTCCTTCTTTACCTTTGGGTTCCCACCATATATCCATTTCTGCACTCGGTTCTGTAAACGGAAAGAAACTTGCCCGGAATCTATACTTGACATCTTGACCAAAAAATTGTTTTACGAATGCGACTAAAGTTCCCTTTAACTCCGCAAAGGTCACATCGGTATCAATATATAATCCTTCAACCTGATGAAACAAGCAGTAATGCTTTGCGCTAATAGCTTCATTTCGAAAAACCTTTCCCGGCATAATTGCACGCAGAGGCGGTTTCTTCGTTGTCATTAATCTAACCTGAACCGGAGATGTTTGGGTACGAAGTAAAAATTTTTCAGTAATGAAAAAAGTGTCCTGCATATCTCTTGCCGGATGATCTTCTGGAAAGTTCAGTGCTTCGAAATTATAATAATCCGACTCTAGTTCGGGTCCTTCGTAAATAGAGAAACCAAGTCCCTTAAATATTTCTTTTATCTCGTCAAGAGTTTGAATGATGATATGCTTACTTCCAATTTGCCTTGTTCTTCCAGGTAGAGACAGATCGACATAGCTCTCGGAACTCTTTGTGCTTTGATCATAAGTTTCTTTTAACTCATCAAATTTGGATTGAGTATGGATCTTCAACTGATTGAGAGCCTGACCGACTTTTGGTTTGTCTTCTTTGGAAACATCTTTGAGTGATTCGAAAAGTTGAGAGACTAATCCTTTACGTCCGAGATATTTGATGCGTAGTTCTTCGAGAGAGGCGGAGTTACTCACCTTTAATAGATCATCATCAAAACTTTTTCGGGTTTCATCAATTTTGTTAATCATTTCTGCATTCCCGAGAATTTAAAAAAATTCCCTCCCAAAACTTTTATGATAAGTTCGAGAGGGAAAAAATTAGTTTATAGCAAATTTTACAATATCTGTAAAAGCTTGAGGGTTTTCAACTGCCATACTTGCTAATAACTTTCTGTTGATTGTAATACCTTTCTTATCAAGGGCATTAATCAAACGCGAATATGTGGTCCCGTTCAGTCTTGCTGCTGCGTTAATTCTGATGATCCAGAGTGAGCGGAATTCTCTCTTTTTAAGTTTGCGGTCGCGATATGCATGTTGCAAACCTTTTTCAACTGCGGTTTTAGCAATGGTATAAACATTGCCCCGGGCACCCCAGTAGCCCTTCGCCATTTTAAGAATCTTCTTACGCTTTGCTTTTGAAGCCGCGTGGTTTACTGACCTTGGCATGGTTTTACTTTCTCCTTATTGAATCAAGATAGATATACGCTTCTGTTCGGATTTAGAGACAAGTGTGGATTTTCTTAATCCTCTTTTTCTCTTGGTAGATTTGGAAGTTAGTATGTGTGATTTAAAAGCTTTGTTTCTTTTAATTTTTCCGGATGCGGTTTTACGAAATGTTTTTGCCGCTCCACGGTTACTTTTCATCTTTGGCATTTGATCACCTGTTTATTTTTCTTTTTACTTTTTCTTTTTACTTTTTCTTTTTACTTTTTGAAGGTGCTAATATTGCGTGCATTGCCCGACCTTCAAACTTTGGTTCCTGTTCAACTTTTGCAACATCAGCTAATCGCTCAAGAAATTTTCTTAACAATGTCTCGCCAATCTCTGTGTACGCTAATTCTCTTCCCTTAAATATCACAGAAACTTTTACTTTGTCTCCGTCCTCAATAAAATTTATTGCGTGACGTGCTTTGAAATCAAAATCATGTGTATCTGTGTTAGGATGCAACCGGATCTCTTTTAATACGCTAACCTGTTGCTTCTTCTTCTGAAGCTTCTCTTTTTTCTGAATTTCATAAGAAAATTTTCCGTAATCAATAATCTTACAAACCGGCGGAGTTGCTTGCGGTGCAATCTCAACCAGATCCATCTGAGCTTCTTCTGCTTTTTTAAGCGCTTCTTTTATCGATACAACACCAATAGCTTCTCCATTGGGTCCAATGAGCCGTACTTCAGGAATTCTAATTTCCTGATTGACTCGATATTTTACTTGACTAATGGAATACCTCTCTTAATTGTGATTTATTCTGTTGTTTATCTCTTCAGAAATTGTATTTATAAAATCTTGTAGTGATAAACTACCTTTATCGCCATGCTTATGCTGGCGAACCGAAACTGTTCCGGATTCTTTTTCTTTCTCTCCAACTATCAGCATATAAGGAACTTTCTGTGTTTCCCAATCGCGAATTTTATAACCGATTTTTTCATTGCGCTCGTCAAATTCAACAATAATATTTTTCGCCTTTAACTCATCAACTACTTTTTTACCATAGTCGAAATAATTCTGAGAGATAGGAATCACGGCTACTTGAACCGGAGCTAACCATGTTGGAAATGAACCACCGTAATGTTCAATAAGAATTCCCATAAATCTTTCAATAGAACCGAGTAATGCCCGGTGAACCATGAATGGTTGATGTTCTTTACCATCTTCACCAATGTAATGCATCTTAAATCTTTCAGGCAAGTTAAAATCAAATTGGATTGTACTTAGCTGCCATTCTCTATTTAATGCGTCTTTGATCTTAATATCAATCTTTGGTCCGTAGAATGCACCGCCGCCTTCGTCAAGTTCGTAAGGAACATTTTCTTTTTCCATGGCGTGCTTAAGAGAATTAATTGCCTTATCCCAAAGTGCATCTTCTCCAACTGCTTTCTCAGGCTTGGTTGCAACGTAAAATTTTAAATCCTCAAAACCAAATGACCGAAGGATAGATCTTGAAAAACGGATCACTTCAATCACTTCATCTTCAATTTGTTCTTGAGTACAGAAAATGTGTGCATCGTCTTGTGTGAATCCGCGAACTCGTAATAATCCATGTAACACACCGCTCTTTTCATAACGATAAACTGTTCCAAGTTCTGCCCATCGCAAAGGTAAATCTCTATATGAGCGCAGATTGGTTTTATAGATCATTATATGGAAAGGACAGTTCATCGGCTTGATAAAATATTCTTGATCGTCAACTGTCATCGGTGCATACATATTATCTTTGTAGTTGGTAAGATGACCACTGGTTTCCCACAGCCAACTTTTACCCATATGCGGAGAATAAAGTAATTCGTAACCATTCTGTAAATGTTCGGAACGCCAAAAAGTTTCGATTGTGTTTCGTACACGAGAGCCTTTTGGATGCCAATAGATTAATCCTGCACCGGCTTCTTCGTGAACGCTAAATAGATCTAATTGTTTTCCAAGTTTACGGTGATCACGCTTCTTAGCTTCTTCAAGGAACAATAAATAATCATCCAGCATTTTCTTCTTTGGGAATGAAATGCCATAGATTCTCTGCATTCGCTTATTCTTTTCATCACCGCGCCAGTAAGAACCGGAAACGGTGAGTAGCTTTACAAATTTTATTTTACCTGCGTCCGGTAAGTGGGGACCCAAACACAAATCTGTAAAATCGCCTTCATCGTATATGCTGATGATATCGTTTGAATCATCAAGTTCACTTAAAATTTCGAGCTTATAATTATCTCCTTTTTGCTCAAAGAATTTCATAGCATCTTTCTTGGGTAGTTCCGTGCGCTTAAATGGATTTTTCTGTAATGAAATTTCCATCATCTTCTTTTCGATCTTAGCAAGATTTTCTTCACTCAATACCGAATTGATATCAATATCATAATAGAAGCCGGCGTCAATAGCGGGACCGACGCCAAACTTTGCCTCGGGATAAATTGATTGTATTGCATGCGCCATCAAGTGAGATGTTGAATGCCAATAAGTTTCCTTGCCTTGTGGGTCATCGAACGTAAAAATCTGAAGTGAAGCGTCATTATCAATTTTAGCAGAAAGTTCACGAACAACACCATCAACTTTAGCAACTAAAGCTTCATCGGCAAGACGATTGGAAATTGACTTCGCAATTTCAAAAGGTGTAATTCCTTTATCGAATTCTCTTTCAGAGCCGTCGGGAAATTTTATTTTTATTTTATCCATGAGTCTACTCTAAAAAGATATATTTAAAGTAAAAATATTTTGAATTGGGTTTGTATTCATATAGTAAAATTGCATAAAAGACCTTTTTAGATACGCCTCATCCATAATCTTCACAAAAAAAATCGGAGAGAACTCCGAGTTAGTGTGGGTTCTATAGGATTCGAACCTATGACCTTCTGCACGTCAAGCAGACGCTCTAACCAACTGAGCTAAGAACCCGTGCAAATTATTTTGTCATTATTGTAGAACCCAAATCAATAAATTGTACCGAGGGCCGGACTCGAACCGGCACGGGTGTAACCACCCACAGGATTTTAAGTCCTGTGCGTCTACCAATTCCGCCACCCCGGCATGAATAGCGGTGCAAATATATACTTTTTTTTTGATTCCTTGCAATATTTTGGGGGGTAAAACACTCAATTAAATGCCGAATCAGAGGAATATTCAGAAAAAAGAATTCTGATTGTTATATTAGAGATAGACGTTGGGAAAAATATCCAGATAAAAAAAATATTCATCTTCCTCTTCAATTTTTGTATTTTATAACCGATAATGAGGTAACCGTTAAGGTGGATAACGCCTTGTTGATAAAAAGAATGTTCAAGAGACAATCAGAAAAGATTTTGGTATGCCAGTTTTAAAGAATGATACTGGTAAGAATGCAACCAAAGCATAGATCTCAAATCATTCGTTAAAAGAGCTTTTATTCAAATTATGCTAAAGCAGAAAATATTAATAGTGGAAGATGAGACGATAATTGCAATGGAGTTATCACATCGTCTGAAGCGCGGCGGCTATGATGTTGTTGCAGCAGTTACATCTGGCGAAGAAGCAATTAAAAACGCTGCGGAGTTGGCGCCGGATCTGATCTTGATGGATATTCATATCAACGGAAGTTTAGACGGGGTTGAAACAGCAGAGATCATTAATTCCACACAAGACATTCCAATAATTTATTTAACTGCTTTCTCGGATGACAAGACTTTAGAAAGAGCAAAACTTACAGAGCCATATGGATTTTTGATAAAACCGTTTGAAGAAAGAGTATTAGAAACTACCATAGAGATTGCATTATATAAACACACCGTTGAACTGAGACAGCGCGAGAATGAATTATGGTTAGACGCAACCTTAAAAAATATCAACGATGGAATAATAACAACAGACATTGATGGAAATATCAACTTTGTAAATAATGCCGCTATTGAAATTTTGTCTACAAGTAAAGCAGATATATTAGCACAGATTGTGAAGAATGTTTTCCGCGTTGTGGATTATGAGACAAAGACCGAGTTGGAAAATCCGGTTATGATGTTGCTGGAAAGCCGCTCGGCAGAGATTAAGAATAAAGAAATGATTCTGCAGCGATTTGATTCCAGTTCAATCATAATAGAAGCTACTACATCGGTAATCAAAGATGAATATGAAATAATTTCCGGGGCTGTTTTAGTTTTCAGAGATATTTCCGTTAAAAAAAATGCCGATGAAGCTCTTAAGCGGAGCGAAGAGCGTTACCGCGCTGTTGTTGAACAGAGTTCAGACGGAATAATTCTTTACGAAATTGAAACCTTGAAAGTCATTAAATCAAATCTCGCCTACCAAAAAATGTCCGGCTATTCTGAAGATGAACTGCTAAACCTAACAGCATTTGATTTGATGGCAAACAATGTAAATAATATTGGACATTCATTTAATAAAGCTGCAAGGTCTAGAAATATTTCGATGGGAGAAAGAAGAGAAAAACGTAAGGATGGATCTTTTATAGATGTCGAAGTAACCATCAGCATTATTAGCTATTTAAATAGAGAAGTCCTTTGCGTAATTGTACGCGATATCAGCGAGAAGAAAAAAATTGAGAAAATTATTAGAGAGTCGGAACAAACCTACCGGACCTTATTCGAATCGATGCCGCAAGGCATTATTTATCAAGATAAAGAAGGGAATATAATTTCTGCCAACCCCGCTGCTTTTAAGATTTTGGGACTTTCGATTCATGGGATGATCGATCAATTATCTATAGACCCGAAATGGAGAAATATCCACAAGAGCGACCCTGAATATAAAGAGAAAGAGCATCCATCTATTACTGCATTAAGAACAGGGCAAAAGGCTGCTGATGTTCTTATAAAAATATATCACCCAAAAGAAAAAGTTCATAAATGGATACTTCTTGATGCCATTCCTGAATTTAGAGAAGGTGAATCAAATCCGTATCGAATCTTTACAACATTTACAGATATTACCGATCAAAAAAGTCTTCTTGATGAATTGGAAAAATCACAAGAGAGCTTAAAAGAGAGGCTCTTCTCCCTTTCGAGTGGGTAAATTATAGCAAAATGTAACGGACATTATT
>CAYVBQ010000012.1:0-100268 GCA_964449775.1 uncultured Melioribacter sp.
TTAACCGATTCACTCGGTCAGTTCATGGTTAAAATGATTCCATCAGAAGAAAATGCCGGCAGTGGAAAACAAGAGATAACAGAAAAGAAGTTTTCAATCAATGTAAATTTGCCAAAAGAATTTTTTACGAACAGAAAATCACGTAGCGATTACAAGGGCACAATTGCCGGCGTTTACTATTTCTCTTTGGAAATTTCCAGTAATAACGAGAACTACACAATTTATTTTTCGGCAGAGATAAAAAGCGAGCAAGACTTAGCCGATAAACCTCTTGAGGTATTCGGACCTTTTGTTCAAATGCTTTCGGGCAATATCAATAAAGTATTGTTGGAAGTTACATTACAGTCGGTGAGTTATAATATTAAAGGTGTTTAGTCAATTACTCCAGATTTTGTCATTGCGGGTATAATAGTCAAAAAGTGTTGCTAAAATTACAGTAACCTATTATATCACAAATAATTACAAGGAGTAAACTTAAAACAAATGAGTTTCTGAATTATCTTTCATTTAATTTTTAGTTTTACTCCTTGCTTTTTCGTGGCGTCTTTATTTTATAACATATAATTTTTTAATGCAACCACACAAAATATAATCATTAAAATAATGAAGATGACTTTCATCCTTATAACATGCTGTTAAAAGCAATGCGGAAAAACAACTTGAGAAAAACACTACAATACTTTTTAAGTTGTTGAATAAATTATGATAGCTGTATAACAACTAAAATTGTTTTTGTAGTAATATTCAATGTTAAAACAGCAACACAAAATGACTATTATACCCATTGCGAAAGAACATAGTGAGAGAAGCAATCTAAAAACATAATATAGATTGCTTCTACCAATTAACATCGGGATCGCAATGACAACTCTATACTAATTCACTTTTTCGTTTTTATCACCGCTTATAAATCCGAATTGTGGAGTTGGTTGATTATCAATCTTAATCTCACCAAAGCGTGATTCAAATTTATCAATGTTATCTTTTAGTGCGCGCATTAACATTTTTGCGTGCTGCGGAGTTGTAATAATACGTGAAAGAACACGCGCTTTTGGAACACCGGGTACAACGCGAGTAAAATCAATTATAAACTCAGCCGGAGAATGAGTTATTATGGCAAGATTTGAATAGATACCCTCTGCTTCCTTTTCACCAAGTTCGATATTTATTTGCTGCGCATTTTGATCATTATTCTGGTTCATTTTTTCCTCTTTGCTGTTTTCAACGCCTCCCCTTAGGGGGGTCGGGTGGGGCTTTTCATAAAAAACCCACAATCCTGGGATGAAGGATTGTGGGCTCAATTTCAAATAAATTAAATATTACTTGTATTGCTCGGCTTTTTTAAATGCATCTTCAGCCTTCTCCTTCATTCCAAGATTTGCATATACCTGTCCAAGGCTTATCCAAACTCTGCCTTCACCTGGTTTGATCTCCAGATATTTTTGAAGGTACGGAATAGTTGCTTTAAATTTTTCCAGATAAGTTTTATCGTCACTTTCTTTTTTAATAGCCACTTCTCTTAAATCATTACCCCAGCTGATATATGATGCGGCTAAATTATAATTGGCATCAAGATTATTCGGGTCCATATTTACAACCTCAGTCAACACTTGAGTTGCCTGATCATATTTTTTTGATTTTAGAAGGACCACACCGTAAGCGTATTTAACTTCTCTATTAGCAGGATTTTTCTCGGATAAGGATTTGAATGATTCTTCCGCTATATCCAATTTATTGGAGGAATAATACGCATTTCCCAATTGGAGAAGAATTTCGGCATCCGAAGGAAATTTGACTCTTCCCTTTTCCAATACTGAAATTGCCTTATTATACCAATCAATTGCTTTGGCGCTGTCTGCTACATTTTTATTAGCGTAGTAACTGTCCATCAAATTAGCTCCCTTCAGCAAAAAAATCTGACCTAATCTTGCAAATGAGAATGCAGGCTTGCCCATAGAAACCAATTTTTCTAATACAGGTATTGATTCATCTGTCTTACCCATATTTAGATAAGAAGCAGCAACATTTTCGTATCCAATTGAGGAATCCGGTTCACAAGCGATTGAGTTATTAAATTGATCGATAGCCTTCTCAAAAAACATCTTCATACTATCGGGCGCTGTTGTTTTAACTGCGTTATTAAAGAAACTAACACCTTTGTTAAAACTCGTCTGCCAGGTGTATTTTTTATAGTCAATAATTTGTAATTCAAATTTTTTACTAATGGATAAAGATTTGTCAAATGCTTTCAGCATTTCAGGAATATTTCCTTCTTCGCTGTAGAGACCTCCTAATAAAAACCATCCCTCGTCACTTTTAGGATTCTTTTCAACTTCTTTCAGAAGTGTTTCTTTAGCTTTTTCATATTGTTTTTGATTGATATACATCTTTGCGCCGGTTAACTCGGCAGATGCGCACTCGAATGCAGTAAAACCTAAAACCATACTTAATATACTCAAGCTAATAAGTACTTTTTTCATTGATTCTCCTATTAATTAAATAAAATCTCATTTGTTTTGTACGAAAAATAACCATTTTAAGAATGCGAAGTCAAGCCGAATATGGGTAACCTTTCATAAAAAATAATTTATTTCGCCAAAAAATTACATTAATGAGGCATATCTAAAAAGGTCTTTTATGCAATTTTACTATATGAATACAAACCCAATTCAAAATATTTTTACTTTAGATATATCTTTTTAGAGTAGACTCATTAATTGATTTTCGGAACACAAAAGGATAATTTTGAAATAAAGGAAAATAAAATGAAGACAGAAGAAATTATTCGTGGCGTACCAAAAGTTTTATTGCATGATCATCTCGATGGCGGTCTTAGGACTCAGACTATAATAGATCTTGCAAAAGAATTAAAATACAGCAAACTGCCTACATCAGATCCGGGAGAACTAGGTGAATGGTTTCACAGCGGAGCGAACAAAGGAAATTTGGTTGAGTATCTTCAAGGCTTTGAACATACTTGCGCCGTTATGCAAACCAAAGAAGGGCTGACACGTATTGCTTACGAAATGATGGAAGATATGTATAAAGATAATGTCTGTTATGTGGAAACTCGTTTTTCTCCTGTCTTTCATACTGAAAAAGGTCTTTGGTATGAAGATATTATCACCGCGGTTTTAGAAGGACTTGAAAAAGGTAAGAAAGAATTTGGTGTTGGTTACGGTTTAATTTTATGCGGTATGCGCAATTTGAAAAATTCTTTAGAGATTGCAGAACTCGCAGTTAATTTCAGAAGAAATGGTGTTGTTGGTTTTGATCTTGCCGGTGAAGAAGGCGGTTACCCGCCAAAGAAACATTTAGAAGCATTCCAATTCATCAAACGGGAAAATTTCAACATCACTATTCACGCAGGGGAAGCTTTTGGCAAAGAATCTATCTGGCAGGCAATTCAAATTTGCGGCGCTCATCGTATTGGTCACGCAACCCGTTTGATTGAAGATATGGTTTTTGATCCTCAAGGAAATATTGTTGCCTTAGGACAACTGGCACAATATATTTTGGACACCCGCCTCCCTCTTGAAATAAACTTATTGAGCAATGTTCACACGGGTGCAATTGATAAATTGGAAAATCATCCTTTCATTAAATTGTATAAAGAAAAATTCAGAGTATTCCTCAATACAGATGACCGTTTGATGAGCGATACTACTCTTACTAAAGAGTACGTTACCGCAAGTGAAATGTTTGGTCTAACACTTGACGATGTTGAGAAGCTGAATATCAATGCGATGAAATCCTCATTTATTCCATACAAAGAAAGATTACCTTACATTTATAACATCATTAAACCCGGTTATCAAAAAATGCGGGAAAAACTTCTTTCACTAAAAGTATAATCTGCTTAAAAAGGGCAAGTTTCAATATGGCAAAACCACTATTCAAAAATTACTCATTTCAGTTAGATAAGAATGAAAGAAAAATTCTTACCACTTTCTGCAAGACAATGCTTAAACAGATGACAGCCGACGAACGGTTCTTTGCCGACTTGAAATCTTTCAACTCCATCATTGATAAACTCAATGAAGGCAATGATGAAATAAAGTTAACAAAAGATGAAAAGACAAAACTCGTCTTCCGCCTAAAAGAAAATGTTGACCATATGAAAAAGCAGGCAAGCAAAGGATTCTTTATAAGACGATGGTTTTATAAATCTGCTTACTCACAATACGACAAACTTTTGCAAAATCATTTTATAGACTAAAAACGGAATCAATACGAAAATGATTAAAGCACCGACCGGAACAAAAATAATCTGCAAGGGCTGGATTCAAGAAGCAGCAATGAGAATGCTGATGAATAATCTTGACCCGGAAGTTGCCGAGCGACCGGAAGATTTAATTGTCTACGGCGGATCGGGCAAAGCCGCAAGAAATTGGGATTCGTATAATGCAATTATTTCTTCTCTAAAAAATTTAGAAAATGATGAAACTCTTGTTGTGCAATCGGGTAAACCGGTTGCAATTTTTAGAACACATGAAAACGCACCGCGTGTAATTATCTCCAATGCAATGCTCGTTCCCGATTGGGCAACGTGGGATGAATTCCGCCGTCTTGATGCATTGGGCTTAACAATGTATGGACAAATGACCGCGGGCAGCTGGATTTACATCGGCACACAAGGAATTTTACAGGGCACTTACGAGACATTCGCAGAATGCGCACGTCAGCATTTCAATGGTTCTCTCAGCGGAAGATTTTTACTTACAGCAGGTCTCGGCGGAATGGGTGGGGCTCAACCTCTTGCAGCAACTATGAACGGTGCAACTTTTCTTGGAATTGATGTTGACCGTACTCGTATTCAAAAAAGAATTGATACCGGTTATTTAGACGTAATGACGGAAGATCTGGATGAAGCACTAAGACTTGTTCTCGACGCACAAAAAAATAGAAAAGCTCTCTCTGTTGGCTTGGTTGGCAATGCTGGAGAAATTCTTCCAAAAATTCTTGAAAGAAAAATTACACCGGATATAATTACAGATCAAACTTCAGCACATGATACGCTAAGCGGATACGTTCCCATGGGAATGAGCTTTGAAGCAGCTCTCGCCCTTCGTAAAAGTGATCCTAAGAAATATATCGCACTCTCAAAGATGACAATTGTTGAACATGTCAAAGCGATGCTTGAGTTTCAAGCACGCGGGTCAGTCGCTTTCGATTACGGCAATAACATCCGCGGCGAAGCAAAAGAAAATGGTTTGGAAAATGCGTTTGATATTCCAGGATTTGTCCCGGAATATATTCGTCCGCTTTTCTGCGATGGTAAAGGTCCTTTCCGTTGGGCTGCTCTTAGCGGTGATCCAAAAGATATTTTTGAAACCGATAAGGCAATTATCGAAACATTTCCCGAAAATGAAGCTCTTATCCGTTGGATTAAACTGGCTCAAGAGAAGGTACACTTCCAAGGATTACCTGCAAGGATTTGCTGGTTAGGATATGGTGAACGAGCTAAGATGGGAAAAATTTTCAATCAATTAGTTGCAGATGGAAAAGTAAGCGCACCAATTGTAATTGGTAGAGACCATCTTGATTGCGGATCCGTTGCATCGCCAAACCGCGAAACCGAAGCAATGATAGACGGCAGTGATGCAATTGCAGATTGGCCTATACTCAATGCGTTGCTGAACGCTATCGGCGGTGCAAGCTGGGTTTCCGTTCATCATGGCGGCGGTGTCGGTATCGGTAAATCAATCCACGCAGGAATGGTTGTAGTTGCAGATGGAACTAAAGAAGCTGAAGCGCGACTGGAACGTGTTCTGACTTACGATCCCGGAATGGGAATTGCCAGACACGCAGATGCGGGTTATGAACGGGCAATTGATAATGCAAAGAAATTCTCTATAAATATTCCAATGATGAAATAACTCTTAAAAAGAAGGAGTTCTAAAATGAAAGTATTAGTAGCCGATAGTTTCCCAAAGAATCATATGCAAACATTAACAGATAACGGATTCGAAGTAATCTATGAACCCAAGTTAGGAGAGAATGATATCCCTAACACAGTCAAAGATGCTGAATTTATTGTAGTGCGTTCAACCAATGTTAATGCAGCCGCAATCAATGCCGGCACCAACTTAAAAATAGTAATTAGAGCCGGCTCCGGTTACAACAATATTGATGTTGCCGCTGCTACTGCAAAAGGCGTATCGGTTGCAAATACTCCAGGTAAAAATTCAATTGCAGTTGCAGAACTTGCAATGGGATTTATTATTGCCCTCGATAGAAAAATTCCGGATAACGTAAAAGATTTTAACAGCAGTGTTTGGAACAAAGCAAAATATTCCAAAGCCGAAGGACTTTACGGAAAAACTCTTGGTATCATCGGTGTGGGAAATATCGGGAAAGAAATTGCAAAACGAGCGCAAGCTTTTGGAATGAAAGTGATCGGCTATGATGTTGTAAAATCTGAAGGACTTGGAATTGAATACGTTGAGGATATTGAAAAACTTATTTCTGTGGCAGATATTATTTCGTTACATGTACCGGTAAATCCACAAACTAAAGGAATGTTCAACGACAAACTATTTGGTTTAATGAAGAAGGGCGCTATCCTGATCAATACTTCACGCGCTGAAGTAATAGATGAAGATGCTCTTATCAAAGCAGTAAAAGAAAAAGGTGTTGTTGCCGGTGTTGATGTCTTTAAGGATGAACCGGAAGGTAAGGATGGGGCTGTTACATCCAAGCTTCAAAACATTGACGGCATTTATGTTACTCATCATATCGGCGCTTCAACGGAACAAGCTCAAGATGCAGTTGCTGAAGAAACCGTTAAGATTATTATGGATTATAAAAACTCGGGAAAAGTTTTGCATTGTGTAAATAAGAAATGAATCCCACTACTGACTCTATCTATTTCTCAGTGCAACTTGGATAAGATTTAATAGAACGCGGATGACGCGGATTCAACGGATTTTCGCGGATTTAATCTGTGTAAATCAGTCTAATCAGCGTTATCCGTGTGCTATTTCCTTCCAGAATATTATAACTCACCACAAATATGAAAACATTGGTATGAAAGGGGGTGTTTACAAAAACTTCACATCAAAAATATCATCTATAACTCCGTGGTAGAAAACTAATTTAATCAACTCGTTCACAGCGTTCACTTCATTGTCCGTCATATCATAATATAATGAACCAAGATTTGTTTTAATCACTTAGGGTAAATTCCGATGTAAGAATCGAAGTATAAATATTTTTGGGCATTATCAGTTTCATAAAAGCCCATCCCAATCCCGAATCAAGTTCGGGACAGGCTCCTTCCCAAAGGGAAGGGCTTTCAAAATAAATTGTAATTGAATAATATCAGGCTCTTCTTAGTAATTATTTAAAATAACAAAGCCGCTTCAAGAGCGGCTAAGTTAGTTATTATTTTAAATTATCTCTGATTTTTATCTTTGATACGTGCAGCTTTACCGGAAAGTTCTCTTAAGTAGAAAAGTTTTGCTCTTCTAACTTTACCTTCGCGAACAACCTCTACCTTGGCAAGTTTAGGGGAACTGTATGCAAAGATTCTTTCAACACCAACGCCGCTTGCAATTTTACGAACGGTGAAGGTCTTGTTGAGTCCTGTTCCTCTGATGTTTATAACATCGCCTTCAAACGGTTGAATTCTTTCTTTATCGCCCTCAATAACTCTCACGTGCACACGAATATGATCTCCGCTTTTAAATGCAGGAAAATCTGTGCGCAATTGTTCTTTTGTTAGTTCATTTAATTTGTCCATTACGGCTTACTCCATGCTATTTATTTTTTTCCATTTTTCAGTTAAAACTTTTGACTGCTCTTCTTTCCAATCTTTTATTTTTTTTTCATGTCCGGAAAGTAAAACTTCCGGTACAACCATTCCTTTATATTCTGCGGGACGAGTGTAATAAGGTGCTTCAATGAAGTCACCATCCATAAGCGAATCGTTCAGAGCGGATTCACTATCATTCAACACTCCCGGTATAAGCCGAACTATCGAATCAATTATAGCCAAGGCAACAATTTCTCCGCCGGTTAAAACAAAATGTCCAATCGAAATCTCATCTGTAGCAAATTTCTCACGCACTCTGTCATCAACACCTTTATAATGCCCGGCTATAACCAAGATATTCTCAACGAGAGAAAATTTGTTTGCCATTTTTTGATCAAAAAGTTTTCCACCCGGTGTGGGGAAAATTATATGATCATATTTTCGTTCGTTAAGAAGCTTTTCAATACATTCAAAGAACGGTTCCGGTTTAAGTAACATTCCCGGACCACCACCAAACGGTTTATCATCAATCTGTTTGTGTTTATCGTAGGCATAGTCACGCAGATTATGCACAACAATTTCAACTTTGTTTCGTTCTTGCGCTCTCTTTAGTATGCTTGTGTTTAACGGACTTGCAAGAGAGTCTGGAACAGCAGAAATAATATCAATTCTCATCATCGTAGAGCAAATCGCAATCATCCACTAATTCTAATCTCTTTTTTCCCGGCTCAAATGATTTAATAAAATCCTTAACTGCCGGTATCATAATTTTTTTTTGATCAACATCTTTAATCAGATAAACATCATTAGCAGGATAAGCAAGAACATCTTCCACATGACCGATTAATTTGGAATTCCTAAAAACTTCACTTCCAATTAAATCATGAACAAAGTATGTATCTTTAGCAAGCTTAACGGAATTTTTCTCATCAACAAAAATCTTTTTCCCAACGAGAATTTTAACATCCTCGTCGGAATCGAAATTTTTGAATTTAAGAGCAATCCTACCGCTAACCTCAATAACATTTTCAACAAAAAACTCTTTCTTCAAGCCGAATAATTCAATAAAGACAGAATTCAGTTTAAAAAATCTTTCTGTGAAATCGGAAAAAGAATCAATCAAAACAAAGCCATTGGAACTATGTACAGCCCTAATCTCCGCAATCAGAAAAAATTCATCCACGATAGAGACTGATTAATCCAATATTTTTAAGATAGCACGCTTACCATCTTTTGCCGCAATAGCAGTAAGCAAGGTTCTCATTGCTTGAGCTGTTTTCCCTTGTTTGCCGATGACTTTACCAACATCATCTGCACCTACTTTGAGAGTTAACTCGACCGTCTTCTCGTCGGGCATTGTTTCTTCTAAAACAACACTATCCGGAGAGTCAACAAGGTGTTTCGCAATAAATTCAATAAATTCCTTCATGAGAATACCTATAGTTTAGTGAACCATCAGAGTACGTAATTAGTGCAAGCAATTCCGTAAGGAATTAAGCTCCCTCGGGAGTAGTACTCTTTACTTCCGATTCGCTACCAGTTTTATCTTGCTTTTCAGCTGAAGCTTTTTTTGCTTTTTCAGATTTCTTCTTTGAAGCTGCTGCTAAATTTGCCTCTTTTAGCTTTTTCCATTCATCAAGCTTTGCAGCAATCTGTTCTTCGGTTAAACCTTGTTTCATCAATTCGAATTTTAGAATTATACCTTGATGAGATAAAAGATTTTTTACCGTGCCTGTAGGTTGAGCACCAACTCCGAGCCAATACATAGCGCGTTCTTCTTTTATTTCTACAGTTGCCGGATCTGTCTTGGGATTATATAGACCAATAGATTCGATAAACTTACCGTCTCTTGGTGAACGTACATCAGCCGCAACTAATTTGTATACCGGCTGTTTTTTCTTTCCCATTCTTCTCAGTCTTAACTTAACTGCCAATTTGTTACTCCTTATTGATTTTATTAACTAATTATATCTTATGTTTTTCATACCCGCCTGCCGGTGGGCAGGTTTGGTAATGAAAATTTTCCGGAATTTTTGTTCATCATTTTCATCATCTGCTGCATCTGCTCAAACTGCTTTATCAATCTGTTCACATCTTGAACTGTATTTCCGCTTCCACGTGCAATTCTTTTTCTTCTACTTCCGTTCAATATTTTAGGATTTGTTCTTTCTTTCTTGGTCATTGATTGAATAACCGATTCAACTACTACCAATTGTTTTTCATCTACATCCGCATTCTTAATTGCAGAACTGATACCCGGCACCATTCCAAGAAGACTCTTTAACGAACCCATCTTCTTGATCATCTTGATCTGTTTCAAGAAATCATCAAAGTCGAATTTGTTCTCTTTGAACTTCTTCTCAAGATCACCGGCTTCTTTCTCGTCAAACTGAGCTTGAGCTTTTTCAACAAGAGAAATTACATCTCCTTTGCCGAGAATCCTAGAAGCCATTCTATCCGGATGAAAAGATTCTATAGAATCTAGTTTTTCACCAAGACTGACAAACTTAACAGGACGATCTACAACAGCACGAATTGAAAGAACACAACCGCCGCGCGAATCACCATCAAGCTTTGTAAGAACAACGCCATCAAATTCAACTTTCTCATGAAATGCCTTAGCTGAATTGACAGCATCTTGACCTGTCATCGAATCTACAACAAATAAAGTTTCAGTAGGGTTTACTTTCGCTTTTATTTGAGCGGCTTCATTCATCATATCATCATCAACATGTAATCGTCCGGCAGTATCTATGATGACTGTGTTAAGCCCTTTCTCCTTCGCATAGTTCAAAGACTCGGAAGCTATCTTTACAGGTTCTTTGCTGTCATCAATCGTAAATACCGGAACGTCAATTTGACTTCCCAAAATTTGCAATTGCTTAATGGCAGCGGGCCTGTAAACATCTGCAGCAACTAAAAGAACATTTCGTTTTTTACTTTTCAGATACTTTGCAAGCTTGGCACTAAATGTTGTCTTACCGCATCCTTGAAGTCCGATCAACATAATTACTGTAATACCTGAGGCATTCAATGTAAGTTCGGATCCGGTTCCACCTAAGAGTATTGTCAACTCATCATACATAATTTTTGTGATGAGCTGCCCGGGTGAAACAGAATTTAGAACTTCCGTACCAAGCGCTTTTTCTTTTACATCATCGATAAATTTTTTAGCGACTTTGTAATTAACATCAGCATCTAAAAGAACACGACGAATATCCCGGAGAGTATCCGAAATATTTGATTCTGTTAATTTTCCCTGGCCGGTAATTTTTTTTAACGCCCGTTCCAGCTTTTCGGTCAAATCATCGAGCATTCTTCACCAACCCTAATTCAAGATAATAAAAATAGACTTCATTTCAAACGTAAACTAATTATGAATCTTTAAGGGCGTTCGCTCCGGATACTATCTCTAAAATCTCTTTTGTGATGGATGCCTGACGAACTTTGTTGTAGGTCAGGTTCAGAGAGCGAATTAATTCTTTAGCATTCTCTGTAGCCATATCCATCGCAGTCATTCTAGCTCCCAATTCAGCGGCGTAAGAATCAAGCAAAGTGGTCCACATCTGAGCATTCAAATGTTTAGGCAAAAGTGTGTTGATGATACTTGCTTTGTCCGGCTCATAGATGTAATCAATATCCTGGACCGGTTCATGATTCTTCACTTCAAATGGCTTAATTGGAAATAATTGTTCAACGGTTGTTTTCTGCTGAATGACAGACTTAAATTCATTATACACAACCAAAACTTTGTCAATCTCGCCGGAAATATATTTGGCTGTGAGTTCTTTAATTAATCCGGATGCAAACTCAAACTTCAAGTAGGAAAAAATTCCAGGGTAGGAACCAACAACGTTGTAGGGTCTTTTAGTAAAATAATCATTTCCTTTTTTACCGATACAATAAAAATCTAAATTTCCATCTCGATTGAAACTCGCAAGTTCATCTTTGGCAATCTCTTCAGCTTTACGTACTACATTCATATTAAAGCCGCCGCATAATCCGCGGTCGGAAGTAACAACGATCATTGCAATACGCTTTACTTCTCTTTCAAGGAAAAGAGGATTATTAAAATTTTTCTCTATATTTAATAAATGCCCAAGCATCTCGGCAATTTTCTTTGAGTATGGCTTGGCATTAATAATATTTTCTTGAGCACGACGCAGACGAGCCGCGGCAACCATCTTCATTGCTTTGGTAATCTGCTGGGTGCTCTTGACACCCTTGATTCTTCCTTTTATGTCGCGGAGTGTTGCCATCTACAATTTAGCTCTTCTTAAATCTTTCAATAAATTCTTCAACCGATTTCTTAACTAGTTGAACGGTATCGTCCTTCATCTCTTTTGTTTTACGAATGTTTTCCAAGATTTGGGGATATTTCAATTCAACATACTCTAAATATTCTTTTTCAAATCTTTTTACATCTTTAACTTCAATCGACTCGAAATAATTGTTCGTACCAACATAGACGCTTAATACCTGTTTCTCAACTGGTACCGGGGCATATTGACCTTGCTTTAGTAACTCAACAAGTCGTGCGCCTTTTCCAAGAGTTCTTAATGTTGATTTATCAAGATCGGAACCGAATTTAGCAAACGCTTCAAGTTCACGATACTGCGCCAGATCTAATTTCAATGAACCGGCAACTTTTTTCATTCCTTTAATCTGAGCATTACCACCAACACGAGATACTGAAATACCTACGTTGATAGCAGGACGCACACCTGCATTAAATAAGTTTGGTTCAAGATAAATTTGTCCGTCTGTAATAGAGATAACGTTTGTAGGAATGTAAGCCGAGACGTCTCCCTGTTGTGTTTCAATAATTGGTAGTGCGGTCAAACTTCCACCGCCAAGATCATCACTTAGTTTTGATGCACGCTCTAATAGACGTGAATGTAAATAGAACACGTCACCGGGATAAGCTTCGCGTCCTGGAGGTCTTCTTAACAATAAAGAAAGCTCGCGATATGCAACGGCTTGTTTGGAAAGATCATCATAAATAACTAATGAGTGTTTTCCATTATCTCTGAAAAATTCGCCGAGAGTTGCGCCCGAATAAGGAGCTATGTACTGTAACGGTGCAGGTGTTGATGCAGCGGCGGCTACTACAGTAGTATATTCCATCGCGCCGGCTTCTTCAAGTTTTGCAACTACTTGAGCTACGGTAGAATTTTTCTGCCCGATTGCAACGTAAACACAATAGACCGGGTTTATTCCATTCTTCTTTGCTTCTTCTGTATGAGTATTTTTTTGATTTATAATCGCGTCAATTGCCACAGCGGTTTTACCCGTCTGACGATCACCAATAATCAACTCTCGTTGTCCGCGACCGATAGGAATCATAGAATCTATCGCAGTAATACCTGTCTGAAGAGGTTCCTTAACCGGCTGGCGTTGAATGATGCCTAATGCTTTTCGTTCGATAGGCATATACTTATCAAACTGAACTGTACCTTTACCGTCCAACGGAACGCCGAGCGGATCAACAACTCTTCCGAGAAGTTTATCGCCAACAGGAAATGAGGCTACACGGTTCGTCCTTTTAACTGTATCGCCCTCTTTAATCAAAGAGCTTTCACCAAATAGAACGCAACCAACGCTATCTTCTTCAAGGTTTAGCACCATACCCATCACATCGTTTGGAAATTCAACAAGTTCGCTTGCCATAACTTTTGATAAGCCATAGACGCGCGCAATACCGTCGCCAACTTGAAGAACAATTCCGACTTCATATATATCGGTTTCGTTTTCGAATCCAGCAAGTTGTTTTCTTAATATCGCAGAAACTTCATCGGGTCTTATTTCCGCCATTTTATTTTTTCTCCCATTGGGATCCCGATTTCTCGGGACTAAATTTTTCTTTAGTTATTAGAAATATTAATTTCTTCAGAAAATCTTTTACGCAGTAAACTCAGTTGATGTTTAACCGACGCATCATAAACCGTATCTTCGATCCGCACAATAAATCCACCAATTATTTTTGAATCAACAGAGTAAGCAGCCGACACTTTTTTGTTTATCTTCTTTTCAAGATCATCTACCATTTTTTGCTTCAACTCATCGTTCAAATCAACGGCAGAAACTATTCTTGCTTTTACAACTCCGTTCTTCTTATCAACCAGGGCAAGAAATTCTTTGAAGATATCGAAGAGTATATCTTCGCGGTTCTTTTCAAGAACAAAGTTGATGAAACTTACGGTCTCGGTACTAATTTTATTTTCGAAGATTTTTTCCAGTACTGATTTTTTTATATCAATCTTAACAACCGGACTTTTTAATACTGCACGCAATTCTTTGGAGCCGTTAAGAGTATTGAAGACAAGATCGGCATCGTCAGAGATTTTTTTGAATATATTTTTCTCCTCAGCAAGAAGCACCAGGGAATTCGCGTAACGGTATGAAATCCGGTAAACACTCATGAGTCTACTCTAAAAATGTATATTTAAAGAAAAAATATTTTGAATTGGGTTTGTATTCATATAGTAAAATTGCATAAAAGACCTTTTTAGATACGCCTCACTCATAATTAATTTTTCAGATCATCCAGATATTTATTAATCAATTTAACATGTTTCTCTTTATCCAAATTCTCTCTTAAGATTTTCTCAGCAGCATTAACAGCAATATCGGCAACTTGACCTTTCAACTCGTTGAAAGCTTCGGTGTTTTTTCTTTCGATTTCGCTTGTAGCATCTAATATCATTTTCTTGGCTTGTACTTTACTCTCTTCAAGAATCTGTAACCTTAACTTTTCTGCTAATTCTCTACTTTGTTCAATTATTTTCTGCGCTTCTTCATCTGCTTTAGAAAGATTGACTTTGTTATCCGCAACCAATTTTTCAGCTTCTTTCTGAGCTTTTTCTGCTTTCTCGAGAGAATTTTTAATGAACAGCTCTCTTTCATTTAGGGAATTTAGAATCGGTTTCCATGCAATCTTTTTCAAGACTAACAAAAGAAAGACGAACGTAACCACCGTCCATAATATAACACCGGGATTAACATCCAACGGACTGCCGCCCTTTTCGGCTCCTTCAGAAAATGCAAGGAGCAATAAATAACTTATTGTTTTCATTTCTATTTCCTATTTCGAAAAAGAATTTTATTGCAGGTGAATTACTTAAGCGCTAAAAGGATACAAATAACGAGCGCAAAAAGAGAAATACCTTCAATAAGAGCTGCTGCGATAATCATAGATGTTCTTATCTCACCGGCTGCTTCAGGTTGACGACCGCTTGCTTCCATTGCTGAACTAGCTAATTTACCGATACCATACGCACCGCCAATTACTGTTAATGCTGCGCTAAAACCGGCAGCTAAATATGCAAAACCCATACTTTCCATTTGATTTCTCCTTTATTACAGTTAAATAAAATTAATGTTCTTGATGAACTGCCATCCCAATAAAGAGAGAGGATAGCATTGTAAATATATATGCTTGAATAAGTGCAACTAGAATTTCCAGCAAAAAGATAAATAGTGCAAAAGCGATTGACACAGGCACAACAAAATATGTGTGAAGAATAAATATTAATCCCAGCAGCGATAAGATTACTATGTGCCCGGCAGTCATATTCGCAAAAAGACGAATAGCCAATGCAAATGGTTTTGTGAAGAGACCCAGCAATTCAACGGGTATCATTATTGGTAATAACCAGATTGGAATACCATGAGGAACGAGTCCCTTAAAATATCCGAACACGCCATTTTTCATCATTCCGCCAACTTGTATAACGATGAACGAAATGATTGCCAATGTTGCAGTTACAGCTATATTGCTTGTAGCCGTTGAGCCATAGGGAATCAATCCCAAAAAGTTGCAAGTTAAAATGAAGAAGAAGATTGTCAATAAATAAGGTAAAAACCTTTCGTAACCCTTTCCAATCGTTGGCTTAACAATCTCATCGCGGACAAATACAATTAATATTTCAGTTAAGTTGGTTATACCGCGAGGGACCAATGACTTTTTATACGATCTGGCTACATATAAAAACGTCACTACCAGTATAACGAATGCGAGCCACATGAAAACAACGTGTTTAGTCAAGGAGATATCCATTCCAAACAAATGCAGTTCCGGTAAATGAATCACACCGAAAGGAGTGAAATCAAGTTCTCGCGCATCGAGTACGTGATGCATTATCCAGCTTGTATCTTGCTTTTTAGCAGCTTCAACCGCTGTCTTAACTGTATCCGATATAACACCAGGATTACTAATCCACATAAGTTTTGTCTTTTATCGCCCTTCCAGACTTCGCCGGACGATAGCTATTTCGAAAATTAAAAAGAAAATGTACCAAATAAAGAGTGCAAATATAAACCCAAGAAGTCCAACTTTCAAGATTTTTATGCTTATAAAAACCATTAAAAGCATTATTAAAAGACGTATTCCCATTCCTCCTAAATTAAATATTAGGAATGTTTTATTCGTTTTTTTGATAGAATAAGCATATGCGCCGATAAAAAAGAGGAAATTTATGGTTGCAATAGAAATTCCCATCAATATGGAATAACCAATATTTAGTGTCACTATTTTCAAATGGATGAGAAAAACAATCACCAGAGTTGTCAGAAGTGTTATCAAAAGAGCAATTTTACTTTTGCTTATCAATCTTATTTTTCTCGTTTAATTGCATGACAGTTTTTATAAAATTATAAATTCCGGCAAAACCACCTATGAATGAACAGATTAAAACCAGAAGAGGTGTAGAATCTAATTGTGTATCTAGCCAACGACCAAGAAAGAACATTAAAATTATTGATGCGGCTAATTGGGTGCCTAGCCCGAGATAAGGTCCAACGTTTCTATAAGAATCAGATAATTTCTCAGAGGTTTTCTTTTCTATCTTCATCCCTCTTTTTGTTCGGGAAGTTTGCCATTATTCATATGACTGGAACCCTCAAAATAAGCTCCCTCCTCAATGATCAAATACTTTGTGATCAAGTCACCTTTCAAGTGGGCTTTCGATTCCAACTTCAATTTTTCATGTGTAACGATTTTTCCAACAACTTTTCCATTCATGGTGATGTTCTTTGCCTTTATTTCTCCATCAATCTCGCTTGTATCGCCAATAGTCAGATTACCATTGACCGAGACATTCCCGTTCACACTTCCATCTATTCTTACATTACCTTCACTAAAAAGATTTCCGTCAATTTTTACACCTTTACTAATGATGCTGACTTCCTCTGCATCAGAGTCTCTTTTATTTGCCATTTAGTACTCTCCTACTTTAATAAAAATTTTTGTGGATCAACCGGTTTACCATTTTGCCACACCTCAAAATGAAGATGAGGTCCTGTTGTATCCTTGCCAGAATTTCCGCTAAGTGCAATTAACTCTCCTTGAGACACAACATCGCGGATTTTTTTAAGTATAGATGAACAATGTTTATAAATAGTAATAAAGTTTTTATCGTGTTGAATCATCACCATATAGCCAGAGTCAATTGTATACCCTGCAAATGTTATTAATCCGCCGGCAGAAGAATAAACAGGTGAACCAGATTTCACTCCATAGTCGATTCCCATATGTCCTTTGGACGGAATAAATTCCTCGGTGATTATACCGTTTGATGGTTCCAACAGAATGAAGGATTTGGTCTTTTCCTCTGACTGAAAAATCTTTTCTATTAAATCACTGACGGCAGTAAAAATATCGCCACCAATTTTTATCTTCTTATTAATTGGTTTGCGAAGAGAATCGTACAATGGATCATCACTTTTTATTGAGTCTTTTTTTGCAAGCATCATCGCATACTTAATTCGTTCATTTGTTGAAGCAACGGTTTGAAGTTGTGATGTCAGCATTTCAACACGGTTTTGTAATTGCTGAATCTTTTCTCGCTGTGTTTGAAGTTCTTGGTTATCAATCACAAACAAAAAATCTTTCAGCGGGGTAATTGAGAGAAGAAATATTAAAAACAACCAAACCAAAATTGTATATGATGCTAAATACGCAACCAGCCGTAGTATACTAAACTTATATCTCTTGGTCGTAATGATTGGAAGATTCGGTGTTATGTAAAAAGAAGAATTCTTAAGATTCTTCAGATTAAACCACTTCATTTTTATCTCTCAATAGTGGTACAAATATAAGAATTTATGGGTTATTTTTCTTAGGCGGATAAAATTTCGGCTCTACCGCTAATTGTGTGAAAAGTCATAATTCTACCAATATTCAGTCCCTAACGCATAGGCGTCAACTTAATTTTATGATTTTTTAGACTACTGTATGATATGAACTGTAAAAATATGCGAAAACAGACTTCCTTAAGCGCTTTTTGTTAGTATTACCTTGTTTGTTCTTTTTCTAATTGAAACCAATATATCATCCCTAAAGGGATTTTAATTGTAGGTGGTATTTATTGCTATAAATATTTCATCCCTAACGGGATTTGCAATATAAAATCCCAGAGGGATTACATATTTATAGAAAAAATGAACAAAAAAAAGAATGAAATCCCTTTAGGGATGACATATAAAACCTATATTTTGTTATATGAACGACGCAATTGTTCAAATTGCTATTGGAGAATTTTTTACTAAGTTGACGCCTATGAGTCCCTAACGGGACTATCATTCTTTAAATATTTATATTGCTTTCACTCTATTAGCGATAGAACCAAAATTTCTTTGATCCATGCAATGACCATTTCCGGAAGAAGTTTATTACCGCAATCAAATGTCTTTAGTGGACATTCCATATGCCCATGAATTCCGCACGGTTTACATTCTAAACCATCCAATGAAATTGATTTACTTCTTTGATTATATGGAAAGAAGCCGAATTCCGGAATTGTGGAACAATAAATTGTTATGGTTGGAATATCGGCGATCATACCAAGATGTGTAGGTGCACTATCGTTGGAAATGAGGAGAGCGCATTTTTTTAGAAGCGCCACGGATTCCACCGTGCTTAATTTACCTGCAAATGATTTCACGCGTACATCAAATTTTTCTTCAATTCCCCGGCACAACTTTTCATCATCGCTGCCACCAATAAGAATTACAAAAATATCTTTAGCGACCAAATATTTAATCACTTCTTCAAAATACTTTTGAGGGTAGATTTTTGTATTCCAAACAGAGCCCGGTGCAATTGCCACCATCGTTTTAAAGTTCAGACCTTCAATCAATCTATCAACTCTATTGGTAATATAATCGGGAATATCAATTGAGGGTAAAATTCTCCATTTTTCGTTAGAAGTATCATACTGAATGAGATCAAGATTGCGAGCAACTTCATGTTTCGATGAAAAATATTTTATTCGCGTTTTATAGATAAAACTGCAGCTTGAAATATCAAATCCAAATGTGGTTCCGGTACCGGAAAAGAGAACCAACATTGACGTGCGAAAAGATCTATGCGGAGAGTATATGCGTGAGAACTTATTCTTTCGGATTAATTTTATTAGCCTAATAAAACTTGATAAAGATTTTTGCTTATCCCGCTTATCATATACAATTACTTCATCAACATATGGAGAATGGTCGAATATCTCTTTTGTGGAGGGAATGCAGAGTGCGCTCACGGATGAGCCGGGAAATATTTCTTTTAATTTTTGAATCATGGGAAGAGTTAATACAGCATCGCCAAGAAACGCAGTTTGAATGATAAGTATTTTCTCTTGCACTAGTACTTCCAAATTTTATGCATCCAAAAATATTGATCGGGATTTTTTCTAATATGTTTTTCTAAGAATGAAATATAGCGTTGAGTAAGCTCTCTCATTTTTCCGTCATAATCATCAGGTAAATTTTCAAAATTCAATTCTTCCATATGCATTTTATATGAATAATCTTTTTGACGCTCAAATGCCGCCATTATCACCGGACAATTCATTTTTAATGCTATACTTGCAGTTCCAGTGTAGAGTGCAGTAGGTTTTCCAAAAAAGATGAAACGTGAACCTTCATAATGTCCTCGTTGATCTCCTGCAACTCCAATTAATCCGCCGCTTTTAATAGTTTCATATATTTTGCGCACAGATATACCAGAAAGAACCATTCTATTTCCAAATTTTTCCCTAGCGCTCATCACAAAATCTGAGACTAACGGATTACTCTGCGGCTGTGCCAATAAACTACACTCTCTTCTAAATTTGAGGGATAGTGCGGACATGCAGAATTCCCAACCTCCGAAATGTCCGGTAAGAATTATTGCAGCTTTATCTGTACCAATTATTTTTTTGATTGCCTCCATGTTTTCAATTGCTATAGAGGAATCTACTTTCTCTCTTGTGACAAAAGGCAGATACATCAATTCGAAAAAAGTAATTAGAATATTCTGATAGGTCAGAAGTGTGAGTTTATTAATTTCTGAATCGGCTCTATTTGGAAACGCGATTTTTAAATTATCACTAACAACTTTCTTTCTAATAGGAATTAGATGATAAAGAAGATAAGCAAGGTATTTTGCACTAATTCTTGTTCTTCTTAATCCTATTATTCTGAATATACTTACAAAGGAAAGGAAGATAAAATATTCAATTTTATATTTGGTTCGCATTATTAATTAAAACTACGAAGCCGTCTCATCCAATTTCCGTCCTGTAACTCACCACGCTTTGTGGAATGAAGTAATTCATAATTACCGAATCCGCTGACGTCTCCAAAAATAAAAGTTACACCGCCTTCAATCTGATTATAGAACCACACTTCGTATGGTTTCACCTCTGATTCGCTGGGAAAATAATCTTTCTGGTCCGGTTCGCCAAACAGTAGAACAACACGCCCGCGATCTGTAAGATACCCTTCCCTATTCAATCTGGAAAAATTCTTATTTGTTAGTGCAACTCTATTCATATATTCTTCTTTAATTTCATTTTTGGCAGTCGCCGGATTATCATCCCTAACTTTCCAAAAATTAAACAGAAATTCTCTTTTTGCATTTAATGAATCAAGTTTAGAGAATTGATCAATTTCTTTTTGCGATGCAAGATATTTTGCATACAGAAACATTTTGTTACACTCATCCATAGATAATAAACCGAATTCACTTCCAAGAACACCTGCGTTAATATTCGACGATCTGTTAGTATCAATTACATTAGGGTTATACAAATAGAAACGTTTTGTAGAGGCAAATGCTTTATTGGTTACAGGATCCACTAAACTTAATTCAAGAGAATATGAGTCCGTTGGAAACTTAGATAAATTAATCACTCCATATTCTACCAATGCCTGGTCTGTCTGTTTAATAGTCTTTGAATTCTTATGAACAGATACGCCCGAACTGTTATATAAGTTTCTAAGAAGAGAAAATTCTGTTTTTCCATCTGCTAATTTTAAATGATATAACTCTGCATAGAAAAACAATGCGGGAAATTGATGAGTATAGACCATTGAAGGATTCGGAAAAATCTCCATCGAATTCTTATAAAAGAGTGAATTTTGATCTGCATCATCTATCTTGATGTTCCTCGCAATTTCAATTTCGCTTATTGAAAATTTATTCGATTTAAACGGCTCTACAACAACTGTCTCATTAATAGTTTTGTTGAAACTAGGGTCTTTTGCATCTCGTATTACAAATACTAGAGAATATTTTCCAGCCGGAACAACAAACCCCAAAACATCACTAACGCTTTTTGGTATAGAGTCTTTTTCGGTTACATTAACAATATTTTGAATTTTCCAATCCTTATTAATAGCGTATTCATTTGTTGACATATTTTTCATCTCTAAATGAACAACGGCTTCACTTAGTTGTCCTTTATCAGTCGGAGTGAAGCGCATATTTTTAGGATTAAGTTCATAATAAAATTCAATGTAAACCGAGGATGAGTCATAGTTGAAACGTGCGTAATCAAACTCAAAATTCAGTTCATTCTGAGCCAAAATACTAGCAGTGAGAGAAAAAATAAAACAGATGACGGCAAAAACCTTCTTCATAAATTTGAGTCCTATTAGTTGATCATATATATAATTTTTACAGTTGTATTTACTGATAAGTAAATCTATTATCAACCTATATAAATTATCACCTTATTAAAAATACAAACATGCTTGGCGGCAGGCAAGGACAACCACTTTAAAAAAAACCCCGACAAGTGTCGGGGTTTATAAGATTTAGGAAGAAATATTCTTATAAGCCAAACTGAACTGCGATAACATGATTATTATCGAAGAACTTGGTTTGTCTAAAAGCATAATCAACCTTCAAAGATGTACCGCTCAAATCGTACTTTATGCCTATACCGGCAGTAAGCCCATAGATATTATAATCTGTATTATCTGCAAAAGAAGGTGTTAAAGCATAACCGCCACGGATGAAGAACGTATTGTTCAGATTATATTCTAATCCGAGTTTATATTCATCAGCGTAGTAGTTGCTGTTTTGATAAACACCATCCAATTGAAGCGAATTTGACGCATTGAAATTATAGTTATAGCTTAACCCGATCTCAAGAGTTGATGGCAGATCAAACGCAGCAGCGGTCATTTTATATGTTGCTTCTCCTCTTTCTAAACTTCCAGGAGTAGCTAATAAATATAGACCGGATCCATCATATCGCATTTGAGGACCAAAGTTCTTTAATACCATAGCTAAATTTAAGCCATTGATATTCGCTAGGTTTCTATAAGTTACGCCAAAATTGAATGCAAAAACTGTTGAACTAACAAGATCTATTTTTTCCGAAATATAGTTCATTGTTAATCCTACAGAGATTCTATCACTTAGCATTCTGGAATATGTTAAACCGAGAGTAAGAAACGTAGGTTTGAATGATTGTCCGTTTCCGTCCGGGTTATCAACTGTAGTAACATTGATATTACCGATTGCTAATGATTTCAAAGTTACGGCAACAGTGCCGAACCCTTCTAAGTTTGTTGAAACACCAAAATATGTAACTCCTATATCTGCAATGTGAGACATATAAGAGAACATAACATTTGTTCCACCTTCAATACCAAGGTTAGCAGGATTCCAGTAAAGTGCTTCTAATCCGGATGAACCGGAAATTGTAGAACCACTCATCGCAATTCCACGAGCGCCTACAGGTATCAAGAGCTGCGATGCAGCGCCTGTACCATTTCTAACTCCACCATCTGCAAATACAGTGCTGGCAGCAAGAATCAGCATAAATAATTTTAAATATATTTTTTTCATTTTTTTTCTCCCATCTTTTAGAAGTGATCAAGAATCTGTTGTTCTTGAATTATTGCTAGTTTAACGATTTTTGTTGCACCTAATTCAGGCATATCGATGTGAACTATATATAATCCACTAGCAACAGGGAAAGAACTATCATTTACAAGATCCCAGGTTGTAAACTGGCTGGGAGAATTCTTCTGAAGCACCCGAACTAGCTGTCCAGCTAAATTAAATATGCGTAATGTAGCAATCTGTGGTAAATGACTGAATGTTACCATACGTTGATATTTATTTACTTCTCTTGGGTTTACACCATAATAAGGGTTAGGGAATACATTTATTTTTTCAATTTCACTTTTTGCCAGATCAGCGTCATTTGTAATAACTGAAGGAGCTGTGAATGCAAATTTATCACCGCTTGTACCGGAAGTTGGTTGATTTGGCTTTGTGGTAATTATTTTGAAAACTGTACCTACTTCAGGTAATTCTTTACCTGCAGGTATAGCTGCAAGAGCTGTAATATCTGCTAAGTTCCAGCCAACCAAAACAAATCTTCTCCATGAATCTGTACCGGCTGTAACTGCTGCATCTAAATATGTATGGGCAGCGCCCTGAGCAACTATTGCATTGTAACCGGCTTGACCTGGAGTTTGATCTTTTGGAACTACCCAATAGAACCAATCAGTTTCAGGATCATTTGTACCACCGGAAATTGTATGATCTACACCAGATAAATCAAACTTGCCATTTCCAGCACTGGCATTGCTTGCATCAAGTATGTAAGGGAAATATCTAACGTCGTCACTTGCATCTGTTTTTGTACCTATATTCCATAGTTCAAAAGGAACATTTCCCATTACACCTGAAACACCAAACGCATTACCTGGCCAAATAAATCCTTTAGCACCAGCTTTGAAACGAATTTCAAAATCGTTTGGTATTAAAAGAGGCCAGCGAGCATTACTTTGTGTAACTCTCGTCTTAAAGAATGTAAATGAAGCATTCGTTGGATCGCCAACTTCACCGGTGTGAATACCCCAAACGTTATTTCCATTTACCTGTTGACCGGTACTTGGACGATCGGAACCGGAAGGTGCTAATGGAAAACCACTGCTGTTGAATGCAAAACAACCCATATTAGCTGTAGCTAATACTCCACCTGCATTAGCGGTAACCAAAAGGAACTTAACATCTCTAGGTGCACCGCTCATATCAATCTGAATACCGTCAACTATTGGAGCTACTGCACCAAGACCTTCGCTAACTCCTGTTAATACTTCTTTGTTTGTTGTTTTGTTTAACAAATTCCACTTTGTATTACCTGAGGTTCCGGTAAAGCTAATTTCATAGGAACTGCCGTTGACTTTAGAAGGATCAATAACTTTAGCAGTTACTTTACCATCACTAGCGCCTTGTGGATGTGTATATGTCAACAGATCACCCACTGAAGCTGAATATGCAGTACCCGGATTTACTTGATGCGGTACAGCAAGTATTCTTGCAGATAAACTTTCCAATACGTTCGGAACAGCATTTGGATCTGCATTATATGAATATGCAGAAACTACATAATAGTATTCTGTACCATTTGCTAATGGAACACCGCCTCTAATTTTATCTGTTGAAATAGAGATATATCTTTGAATACCAATATTCTCACCAAACTTGGTGAATTTTTTTGTAGTATTGTTTGTAGCGGCATCAAATACCAAGCTTTCAATACTACCAACAAGATCAGCTAAATCATAAGTTTGAACAATTACGGCTTCTGATAATTGAGCATTTAATCTTGGTAATTGATATACAACATAACCCTGGAATTTATAACCTAATTCATTGTGACTTTCAGTTGCATTATATGCAGTTGGATCATCAGCCCAGGAGATGATTATTTTTTGATCAAACTCCGATGCTTTTCCAATTTTAGTTACAGGATCGAGCTGTACAAGAGGAGGTTTAGGAGAATTTGGAACCTGGAAGAAGTCATTGTAAGCTTGTTGTATTATCAAATCTTGAAATTTAAGAAGCGCTACTGCACCTAAGCGCCCAATTGGAGCAATGCCGCCTGCAGCAAGCTGTCCAACTACTACTTCTTGTGTATCGCCTACAGCTAAAGTAAATGGACCGGAAACAGGACCAATACGCCGATCTTGTTTAGGGAAAAGAATTCCATCTACCCAACCTTTACCAGTTACAGGATCGCCGGGGGCAAAGAACATTGATTTTTTTCCTGTTAAAGGATCGATAAACGGAGTACCGAGAGTAGCAATTTTTCCCTGAAATAGATTTCTAAAACGTAAAGCTCCATTTGCATAACTGCCCAATACTGGGTCGCCCCAGTTTGGAACACTTTGAGTAAATAAATAGAAAGCAGTCATAGGCATGTTCTTAAAACCGGTTCTATATTTTCCTTTAAAGATTGCTCTATCTGTAGCAGCTCCCTTTATAATAGGACCTTGCATAAAGTCAAATCCGGAAGCAGGAATATAAGAACCATAGGATGGATCTGAGTCGTCACCGTTATAAATATATCCTAAGCTCAACAAAGTATCGCAGCCCGCAAAATCATCGCCGGCGTCGCCGCCAAGATCAGGATCTGACCACATGTTAACATAACAACTGTCAACTGGATAAAATCCTTTATTGATCATAGTATATTTTCTGAAGAGAGCATCGCCAAGGGCACCTTGTTGATTGTAACCCCAGATGGTTGCCTGCATTTCTATACCAAGACCAATTGATCCGTAAAGTTTCTGAGCTGTTGTAGGATCAACATCATTAGCAACAAACCAAATGGTTTGATCTGCACCAGGTACACCGGGAATATCTATTGCCGGTTCATATGTTTTGTTATTATTTTTATCTTGGAATGGAGCGCCATAGATGGCAGGCCATTCTTTCCAGTCTGTATCATACTGTTTGTAGATAAGGGCTTGGGTTGATCCCTCATCCATTATCTCTTTACTGTAATCTGCTTGTGGATCTTTATAGTCTCTACGTACTCTATAAATTCTTATATGATCCAGAGGTTGAGGAATTTCAGCTATACCCAATGGTTTTGCTAAAGTACCGGGAGTAACAATTCTTCCGGGTACTTGACCACGTGAGTAAGTAGAACCGCCGACACGCCATTCTTTATTTACATATCCGCCATACACAAAGCCGGATTCATAAAACACTGTCTTACCGCTGCCGATTGGGAATTGAAATCCGGAATCACCGGTAGTTGAAAGGTCGGATATACCATCGTTTCCAAAAAATGTAGAGATATTATTAATATTGAATTTAGTCGCTCCTGGAGTGCCAGTTGTCTTATTAAGCACTTTACCTTTTTTTCCATCAACTCCTTCAGCCCTAAGAATTACATTAGAACTCAAAAGAAGCAGAGAGAGGACAAGATAAAAGCTAAATTTTATTAATTTCATTTTGCTTTCTCCTTTAATTAAAATATACCATTAATAGTCTAATCTGATGCCTAACCTAATCTGACGCATACCGCTCCATAAACCATTACGTGCAATATTCAATTGATAGATATCAACATATGTTTGCCCGTCTGTAGCAAGACGCTGCTGCAAGGTTGTTGGATTACTTAGATATCCGTCATCAGTGTTAGTACCGGTCAATAAGTAAACTTCTGTAACGTTCTTTGTATTCAATAAGTTTAAGACGGTTACATAAACCGTAGCTCTTAATTTATCAAATAGAGAGAAAGACTTATCAACTTTTAGGTCTAAATTGAAATAATCAGGCATCTGAGAAGATCCTAACGGTTCAACCGGAGTTCTAAATCTAGAATCTCCACTGTTGACTTGTGAAATTCCGACTGATGCCGGATTTCCAATAGCTCTTGTAAATGGACGACCGGATTGGTATGTCATGAGTAAATTGACACCAAAATTATTGAGTACAGTTGGTCCATCATTATCGCCAAAACGGTAATCAACACTTAGATTAGACATGAACGGACGATCAAATTCAAGCGGGGAAATATTCTTAGGAGTGTATGGTTGACCGGCAACAACCGGAGCGCCAACAATACCACGGCTTGAATTAGGATATGAACCTGTTCCTCTTGCATCCTGAAATGACATACTACCATTTAGTTGTAATCTCTGGTATCTTCTCATATTGACAGCAATTTCAACACCTTTTGTAGTTGCAAAATCAACATTCTGTCTTAGGTAATAGTTTCCATATCCAGAAGCAATATCAACAGGTGCAGGAACCATTTGAACAAGGTCTTTAATGTCTTTATAATATGCCGTAATATCGAAAGACATAAAGTCAGCTATTTGCTGTGAGAATCCTAATTCATATTGTGTGGTTCTCGTTGGTCTAAGACCGGGACCTCTCATGTCTTGGAAGAAGTAACCTGTAGTCAACTGATAAGCATAATAATCATAACCAACATATGATTCATTCAGATCAGGCTGTTGAATAAATTTTCCAAACTGTGCATGGAAAACTGTTTTATCTGTAACCGGGAAGGAGAGACCAATACGTGGACTAACAGCGCTGAATGTTGGCACTTTTTCCCATCCGGTTGCAATTAAAATGTTATCTGCTTTATTGATAGAATAATCGGGTCTTGTTGGATCAACCATTTGTAAGTTATCAATATCTATATAATCATAACGTAAACCGATGTTTAAGATAATGTCTTCATACTCAATTTTATCTTGTAAGTATGCAGAAGCAAATACCGGTTTATGTGGTGCATGGAAGATATCATCCGTTCCATCATATTTATTACCGAAATAATCATAACCGTAGATTACAGAACCGGTATTTCTAAGAATATTGGTTTTAATTTGAGCATCGGTTAAGTTGTCCGGATTATTCTTTGTATTATTATAATATAATTGTGCAAGATGATCTTGACGACCTCTTAAAGTACCAGGTATGTAGTTTCTATATGTCCAATTCTGATACTCACCGCCTAACTTAATACTGTGCCACTTATTAGGTAACCAGTTTAAAGCACCGGCAAATGAAAATGAATTGGTTTCTTCCTTCCGGTAAATTACATTAACACCGCCTGTACGGGCAAAATTCCATTCATAAACTTGATAAGCGCGAGGAATTGTAAATTGACCGGTTACTCTGCGCGCAATATCTTGAGGTGTTCTGGTCCATACATATCCAACAGCAGCGTTAGCAACGCTATCGCCATAACCCCAGTAATTATCTAACAAGTAAGCATCTTGTTGAGTACGATCTGTTCTAACAATACCTGCATTTAATTCATAGAACAAACTTGGACTGAGAACATGAGTCATTTTCAAGTTAGCAGTACCGTTATGCTCTTGATTTTGTCCGGGACGGTCATTATAAATATTGTAAGGACCGGTTTCATTAACATTATTTTCATCAATAAAATAAGAACCTGATAATCTGAAGATAAGAGGTTTGAAATCAAAGTTCATTGTACCGGTTACAGTATAATATTTTCTTGCTGCTTTTGGTTGAGGGCCGTTATTAAATACAAAATTAACGGTATCTCTTTTGTTTGCATCAATATTTTTATCCCAAATAGTTCCAAGATTAATAGACGGTTGATCAACAATTTTATTGGGGAATCCGCTGGGGTCAAAACCATTTCTACTAAACTGGTAGTTAAGATTGACGAAGAATTTGATTCTTTGATCAAAAAGAGGACCGCTTAAAGAAGTACTGGTCTCATCATAACCCAACCAGTAGGTTCCAAAAGGAGTTTTCTTTCCGTCAAAAGCATTTTTAGCGCTCTTGAATGTAACATTATCTGTAATGTATTCTACGCTTGCTTTTAATTGTGAACCGCCGCTTCTAAATGTTGAGCGAACGATACCGGAATTGGCGCCGCCAAATTCTGCGGTGTAACCACCGGATTGAACTTGCATCTCTTCTATTGCATCTTGTGAAATACTAACAGCTCTACCGCCGCCCCGTGGATTTCGAACAGATACACCTTCAACATAATAACCAACTTCATCTGAACGACCACCACGAAGATGAATTTCATTATTATTGGTAGAAACGCCGGGAGTTAGTGTTAAAAAGCTATTGAAGCCGCGAACAGGAAGAGCAGAAATATCTTCACCGGTTGTAATTCTAACGGCGTTGGTATTATCTTTCTGTATGATTGGCTTCTGTGCAGTTATTATTACTGTTCCAACCTGAATATCTTGACTCGGTAACTCGAAATTTTGGAACGTGGTAATGTCAGCATTAACTCTGACATTAGAGATTGTAATAGATTGGTAACCCACGTAAGAACATTTAAGTGTATAAGTACCTGGGTCCATATTTTGAATTAGGAATTCGCCGCTTGCATCTGTATTGTTACCCGCAGATGTACCAACTATAAGAACGTTGGCTCCAATTAGGGCTTCGCCCGTTTGCAAATCGACTACTTTTCCCTTGATTCTACCCTTTGTTCCTGCATTGATTAGTACAGGACAAAGAACTAGAAATAGCAAAAAGTAAAAAATCTTTCGATGCATATTTTTACTCCTTATTTGTTGAATAACTAAGAAAGGGTTTAAGAAATGAAAAAATTTGTAACAAAAACATCAAACACTACCTCCTCTTTTTAGAAGTGAATTATTATTTTTTTTATTACAGATAAATATATTAAAAAGTAATTCTGTTTTTTTGCCCTTCATTTTCGGAACAAACGACTTGTGTTGTAAGTCTAATGTCTTAACAGTAAAAATTGTTATTCTCTTATTTGAAGCGCATCCAAGATACTCCAATGGTTTTTGTAAATCAAGAGTAAAATTGTGTATTCAGTCTAATTGATTAGGAGCTTTATTCCTGAAATTAATTTAATACGCCATGTTTTATTTGTCAAGACTTTATTTTGGTAATTTATCCTTTGTGAATACTTCTAAAATTATTCCTCCACAACCAACTAATACAACTCAGAAATTATTTAATGATTCACGTTACGCAGTCCACATGAAAAACTTAGCCACTAAGGCACAAAGACACAAAATCTTCACAAAGTTTATGTTTTTCTTGGTGAAACTTTTGTGCCTTAGAGTCTTCGTGGCGAATCTTTCCTTTCTGTGTAACGTGAGTTAAAAATTATTTTTCTTTAGAATTTAATACCATCTTCGTTATATATTGATATACCCCCGAAGTAAGTTGAAAACCATTTATTGTTTTTGGAATCCACATAAACATTAAAAATCAAATTGTCCTTTAAAGGAGAATTTGATTTATCCCGGAGCGTCCATTTAATGCCATCAAAAGAAACAACACCTTCGCCAAAACTTCCGGCATAAATAATTTTCTTCTTGTCTTCAACTGCAGAATAAAATCCTTCAATGGGAATAGTAGAATTGTTTTTCTTAAAGGATTGAAAATTTTCCCCATCAAATAATACGATACCACCAGCATACTTATAGCTTATTAATTTCTTCCCGTTACTAGTTTCAGATATCCAATAAGCAATGGTTTCCAAAGAATCTATTTTCATATCGGATTCAGATTTCCATTCACCATCAATAATAAAAACGAGTTCGCGCTGTGTTGCAAGGATTTTATTGTCAAACTTATCAATGTCTATATAAGTCACTTTGTTATCGAGAAGGATGGAATTAGTTTTGTTATAAACTTTCCACTGCTTGCCATCAAAAACCCCCAACCCATCAGAAAAGGTACCGACCCATATATTAGATTTTTTATCAATCGCTACTGAATAAATCCAATCTTGCGGAATCTCTGA
Organism: uncultured Melioribacter sp.; assembly: GCA_964449775.1. Lineage (GTDB taxonomy): Bacteria > Bacteroidota > Ignavibacteria > Ignavibacteriales > Melioribacteraceae > Fen-1258. The sequence goes on from CAYVBQ010000012.1 coordinate 30,571, forward strand.
ATTTTTTTCATTATAAACTTTCCATTTAGATTTACCATCAAAAATAGCCAGCCCTCCACCCATCGTTCCGATATACAGCTTTCCTTTCTTGTCAAAGGTAATACTATAGACGCAATTGTTAGGTAAACCGGAATTTTTTTTATTGAAGACAGTCCATTTTTTCCCATCATATTTTACAAGTCCGCTATCCCAAGTTCCGATCCAATAGTTTCCTTTCAAATCTTGAGTAACACACCGAATAGTATTTGTTGGTAAGCCGCTGTTGGTCTTATCGAAATGTTTCCAAGTATCGTCTTGTGAAAACGAAACGCTATTCCAGAGGAATAGCGTAATAATGAGGAGGAATAAGTTTTGGCGAAAAATCATTTTGTTTTTTGAGAACTAAACTAATTTCGTAATTTTTTCAACAAACATTGATTTCGGAACGGCGCCGATTACTGTATCAACTACTTGTCCGCCCTTTAAAAATAATACTGTTGGAATGCTTCTAACACCATACTTAATGGCAACACCTTGATTTTCATCAACATCAAGTTTTCCAACTTTAACTTTACCCTGATATTCACCTGCCAGTTCTTCAATGATTGGGGCGATCATTCTGCAAGGACCGCACCAAGCAGCCCAAAAATCTACAATAACAGGAACATCAGATTTTAATGCTTCAGCATCAAAATTATCATCTGTAAATGTGATAGGTTTCATTTCTTTAGTAACTCCTATTAATAAATTAAAAAATACTTTTAAACGATACCGTTTTTTTTCAAAACTTCGCGGGCAATAATTCCATTTTGAATTTCACTTGTACCTTCGAATATTCTATTGATGCGAGAGTCGCGGTAAAATCTCTCAATCGGAAGTTCGCGTGAGTAGCCCATTCCGCCATGAATTTGCACAGCGTAATCAGCAATCTTATCAAGTGACTCCGAGCAGAAAACTTTAACAATAGCTGAAGTACGGCCAACTTCTTTTTTCAAATCATAATCTATCGCAGTACGATAAGCAATTGATTCCATCGTGTAAATTAATGTTGCCATATCAGCAATCATAAATTGAACAGCTTGAAAATTAGAGATAGCCTGATCGAACTGTTTACGCTGTTTTGCATACTGTGTTGATAACTCTAGAAGTTCTTTGGCTGCACCAATACATCCGGCACCAAGACCTAATCTTCCGGCATTTAAGGTTTTCATTGCAAGAATAAAACCGCGTCCGTCAGTGCCGATAAGATTTTCTTTAGGAATGCGAACGTTATCAAACGTGATTGCATTTGTTGCGCTGCCTTTTATTCCCATCTTCTTTTCCGGCGGACCGGCATGATAACCGGGAGTATTTGTTTCAACAATAAATGCACTCACACCTTTTTCTGTGCGCGCGAAAACTGAAACAATATCTGCGATACCGCCGTTTGTGATCCATAATTTTTCACCGTTGATCACCCACTCATTTCCATCGAGAAGCGCTCGTGTTTTTACATTGAAAGAATCCGATCCGGCTTGTGCTTCAGTTAAACAGAAAGCGCCAATTTTTTCACCCTTAGCGAGCGGGGTAAGATATTTTTGTTTCTGTTCTTCCGTTCCGCCGAGATAAATTACATTTGCCCCGATTGATTGATGAGCGCCGATAAAAGTTGATGTTGACATACACCCGCGCGCAACCTCTTCTTGCATTAGACAATAACCAACTTCTCCAAATCCGCCGCCGCCATATTCTTCCGGAAAAGCAACACCGAGAAATCCAAGTTCGCCAAGTTGTTTAATTAACTCAGTAGGAATTTTTTCTTCGGCATCTATTTTTGCGGCAATAGGTTTAATTTCTTTATTAACAAAATCGCGAGTCATATCGCGAAGCATTATTTGTTCTTCAGTAAATCCGAATTCGGTCATAGATTAATCCGTTATTTTATTATTTGACTTGTTTTTTCACCGATGAAATTAACGATGTATTCAGCGCCATCAACACCAAGAACATTACCGGAAATCCAATCGGCTCTTTCATCGCATAGGAGAACAATAGCTTTAGCTACATCTTCCGGTGTTGTTAATCTGTGTTGAGGATTCTTCATTTTTGCTGCATGCATCATTTTATCAAACATCGGAATTTTATTTCCGGCGGCTGTGTCTGTAACACCTGCCATGATTGAGTTGCAAGTAATTTTCATTGCGCCAAGTTCTACAGAAAGCTGACGTATATGTGCCTCGAGCGCAGCTTTTGCAGCAGAGACAGCTCCATAATTTGGAATAACAGAATGAGAACCGGCACTGGTGAGTGCAAATATTCTTCCGCCATGTGAAAACAAATCTCTATGGACTAATCCTTGAGTCCAATAAACCAATGAATGTGCCATTACATCAAGAGTCATACTCATTTGAGCGGGAGAAATACAATCGTTGGGGTTTTTCGAGATGAAAGGTTTGAGTGTTCCAAAAGCGAGTGAATGAATCAACACATGAACATGAGGATGTTCTTTTGTTGCGAACCGTTCTTTAATTTCATCAAGTGTATCATTGATTTTTATCTGATCTGCCGCATTTATATTAAAGAAAACCGATTTCTGTCCGCTGCGTTCAATTTTTTTAATTACCTGTTGAACCGATGGCATAGTTGCCTGTCGATCGAGATGTACACCAAAAATATTGTAACCATTCTTGGCAAGTTCAACCGCAGACGCACCGCCGAATCCGCTTGAAGCTCCAAGTATTAGAGCCCATTTATTTTCCATATTTTTTCCTGTCTTGTTTATTGCGGCACAAACTTAAGAAATACGAAAATGAAATCAAATTTTGATTGATTAACTCCATTAACTCCATGAATGTGGTCTTGCTAAAATCTTTCCATTTATTAAAACAATCTCATCATCAAATAAGGAAGCTTTGAATAAGTGTTCGTAGTTCTGTAAATAAATAGTTTTTTTCTTTCTGTTGTAGATTAGTGGGCATTCGTGTAATTAGTGGCGGAAAAGCTTTGCCACGAATGGCACAAATTATCACTAATGGTAGAGATGAGTAAAAGAAATTTTTATATTTATATCAGAAATTCAACCGCAAGATGAAACACTCTTGTGACGACCCCTCAATAAAGGAGGGGTCACTTCTTTTAAACAAACTTTATCTTTACTCATACCACTCACGAAGCAAAATACACAACAGATTCTTCTCCAAGAAGTTTTTTTATTTTGGGGATGAACTCCGAATTGAAAGAAATTTTATAATTGATATGAAACTCGCGATTGGTACCATCCACTTTAAGGCAGACCAGAACAGGCATAGAACCTTCATATTCTTCCATCAGTTTTTTTATCTCAGTTATTATTGATCTATCGTGTATTGAATCATCAACAATTACTCCAATCCGTTTTGTAAGTTTCTGCTTAACATCGTCGAGATTGAGTGCTTCATCAACATGAAGTTTAACAGCATCTCCGCTGCTCTCAAGTTTTCCAGTAACTAAAATTGTTGATTCGGGAATTATCAAATCTTCGCATGTTTTATAAACTTTCGAAAACATTAGACACTCACACGAACCGCTGAAATCATCTAACTTAAAAAACACCATCTGATTTCCGCGCTTGTCAATCTTTGTTCTGACTTCAGTTACAACTCCGCAAGCTCTAACAGATTCAGTATAGTTGTATGTTTCTGTTTCACCAAGATGAACAGTTGCAAATGAACGGTACTCAATTTCGTATTTTCTTAGAGGATGATCGGTTAAATAAAATCCAAGTACTTCCCTCTCTTTAGCAAGACGATCTTTTGTTTCCCAAGGACGAATATCCGGCAATTGTGGTTCATGAATGTGCATAGCTTCGGAATCTCCGCCGAACAAACTATCTGTATGAGAATTTTTTGCAGATTGAGCTTTACCTCCGAAGCTAAGCGCCTCTTCAACTGCTTGAAAATTTTGCGCACGGGAACCGCCGCATAAATCAAACGCACCGGCAAGCACTAATCCTTCGAGTGCGCGTTTGTTCACGAGACGTGTATCAACATTAGAACAGAAATCATAAATATTTTTGAAATTTCTTCCAAGATTTTGGTGCGAAGTTTTTATAGCTTCGACAGCATTCACACCAACATTTTTGATGGCGCTCATTCCGAAGATTATCTTTTTCTTTTTCACTCCAAATTTTACAGTCGGATTATTTATATCCGGAGGAAGAACTTTCACATTAAGCTTCCGGCAGTCTTCCAGCAAATTTGTAACTTTATCAGTGTTGCCGTATTCGTTCGAAAGGTTTGCGGCAAGAAATTCTTCTAAGTAGTGAGCTTTCAAATACGCGGTTTGGTAAGCAACAATTGAGTATGCAACTGCGTGGCTCTTATTGAAACCATAATTGGCAAACTTATCAATGGCTTCAAAGATTTCTCCGCCCACTTTTTTGCTGATGTTATTCTTGATGGCGCCTTCAAGAAATTTTTCCTTTTGTTCAGCCATCGCTTTCAAATCTTTTTTACCCATCGCACGTCTCAGCAGATCAGCTTCCGCAAGACTCATATCGCCGGCTTTATTAGCAATTTGAATAACCTGCTCTTGATAGACAATGATGCCATTAGTCTCTTTCAATATCGGTTCAAGAATGGGATGCAAATAAATTATCTGTTTTCTTCCATGCTTACGCGCAATAAAATCATCAATAAACTCCATCGGTCCCGGGCGATACAATGCGTTCATTGCAGCAAGATCGTTAATGCTGGTTGGTTGTAGTTTTTTCAAGTACTCGCGCATCGGGGCACTTTCAAACTGGAACACGGCTGTCGTTTGTCCCTTACTAAACATCTCATACGTTTTGGGATCGTCGGTTGGTATGTTATCAATATCAATTTCAATGTTACGTGTCTGCTTTATAAGTTCAAGAGTATCTCTTATAATAGATAGAGTTCGCAATCCAAGAAAGTCCATCTTCAACAATCCTGCTTCTTCCAAATCCTTCATGTTGAATTGAGTAACTATCGAGTTATCATCGCCATATGTTGCAAGAGGAACAAAGTCGCTAACTTCGCCGGGAGTAATAACAACACCCGCAGCGTGTTTAGATGCATTGCGGTTCATCCCTTCTAAAATACGAGCATACTTTATCAACTCCTGAATTTGCGGATCATCCGATTTTTTTACCCATGCCAGTTCCGGAACTTCGTTCAATGCCTGATCGAGATCGTAAACACGTCCGAACTTTGATGGGATCCATTTTGTAATTTTTTCTACGGTTGGAATAGAAATTTTTAGAACACGAGCTACATCTTTTAATACCGCACGAGATGATAGTCTATTGAAGGTGATAATTTGAGCTACGGATTTTTCACCATACTTCTCTTTAACATAAGAGATAACTTCGCCGCGCTGATCGTCTGCAAAATCAACATCAATATCGGGCATGGTTTTACGTGCGGGATTAAGAAATCTTTCGAAGAGTAAATCATATTTCAGCGGATCTACATTTGTGATTCCGAGAACATAAGCAATTATACTTCCGGCAGCACTACCGCGTCCGGGACCAACAGGAATTCCACGTTGTTTTGCCGCGTTGATAAAATCCTGAACGACCAGAAAATATCCCGCGTAACCCATTTCATTAATGACTTTCAATTCGAACTTGAATCGCTCTTCGATTTCCGGTGTTACTATTTTAAATTTTTGTTCTAACCGTTCTTCGGAAAGTTGAGCTAAATACTCTTCCAGATCTTTAGCTTTAGAAGTGGAAGGAATTGGGAATTGCGGAAATTGATGACCGTGAAAATCTAATTGTAAATTTATTTTTTGTTCGATCTCGATTGTGTTTTCAATTGCGCCTTTGTAATTCTTGAAAAGATTCTTCATTTCATCGGTAGTCTTGAAATAGATCTGATCGGTTCCGTAACGCAATTCTTTGTAGTCAACATTTCCTGTTTTATCGCCGAGTTGAATTAAAATATTATGGGCGATCGAATGATCTTTCTCGATGTAGTGAATGTCATTTGTGGCAACTAGTTTAATTCCTAAATCGCGAGCGAGTTTCGGCATCCCTTCAAGTACTGGTCGTTCAACTTCCATTCCGTGATCTTGAATTTCTAAATAAAAATCATCATCGAAAAGTTCTTTCAATCTTATTGCGGTTGAACGTGCTTTAGCGTAATCATCATTAATAAGCGGTGCCGCTATTGGTCCGGCGGGACAAGCAGATGTACAGATTAAACCTTCGCTGTATTTTGTTAACATTTCAAAATCTATTCGGGGGCGGTAATAAAATCCTTCCGTGTATCCTATAGTAGAAAGTTTTATCAGATTATTGTAACCAATTTCATTCTTAGCAAGGAGCAGAAGATGATTATAATGCTTCGATTTTTTTTTCGGATTGTCCGGATCGTCGCCTCTTCTATCGAAACGCGTACCGTCAATTACGATATAGGCTTCCATACCTATGATCGGTTTAATACCGGCTTTTTTAGCTTTTTTATAAAACTCACCAACACCAAACATTACACCGTGATCGGTCAACGCCACAGCATGCATATTATTTTTCAGCGCAGCATGAATTAAATCTTCAACCGTGCATGCACCGTCTTGCAAACTGTAATGTGAATGATTATGTAAGTGAATAAAATCTGACATTCTTCTGGATACTCGTTACTGGATACTCGATACTTGATACTTGATACTTGATACTAGTTACTGGATACTGGTGAAATCTAAATTCTACATTCTGCATTCTACATTCTGCATTCTACATTCTACATTCTGCATTCTACATTCTGCATTCATTTTGTTCCTGTATGACCGAATCCGCCGTCACCACGAGTGCTACCATTTAATTCATCTATTACGATAAGATTTGCGCGGTAAACTTTTGATAAAACCATTTGTGCAATTCTATCGCCTCGTTTGATTACAAAATCTTCTTCGCTAAAATTGAAAAGAATTACTTTTATCTCGCCGCGGTAATCGGAATCTATTGTGCCTGGAGAATTTAAAACGCCAATTCCATTTTTTGCAGCAAGACCGCTTCTTGGACGAACTTGTAACTCATATCCAACCGGAATTTCTACTCTAAGATTGGTTGGCACTAATCCAACTTTACCTTTTTCGATTTTCATTTCTGAATCGACTGCGGCGCGGAGATCGAGTCCGCTGCTGCCTTCTGTTGCATAATCGGGTAATTGTATATCTGAAAAATTATTTTCTATATGCTGGATTTTTATTTGGATTGATTCCATAACCTTTCCGGATTTTGTCATGCGAAGTTAAAATAAAAGAACAATTCTTTCTTCTTGCTTTTAATATACTTTGAGGAAATGAAATTCTACTTGACTCGAAGAAGCATTTTAAGTAAGCGAACAATTTCAATCTTCTCAACAACATTCATCACAAATAATGAGCCGATAAATCCAAACAATAATATCAGTTTATAGAAGAAGTTTAGACCAACTTGATAATATAAATAGTAGTAAAGAATACCTGTAACAAAGATCGCAGTAAGAATTTTAAAGATCTTCTTAAATTCATATTTGATCGGGTAATATTTTTGCGAGAAGTAATATAATCCGGCAGCCATAATGATATAGCTCGCCAGAGTTGCAAGTGCAGCACCGATTAATCCGAGTACCGGTATCAACAAAATGTTCACTACAACATTAGCTACAGCGCCGGCACCCGTTACATAAGGATAATATTTTGTCTTCTCCTCAATATATATTCCCGCTTGAAAATTGTAATAGATACCATTGAACAAGTAAGCAAGAAGAATTATCGGAACGATGGCGATCCCGCTTAAATATTCTTTCCCGATTATAGACTTACCCGGTAAAAATTCAAAACGCGCAAAGTCTTCAGCGAACAGCGTTAGTACAATCCAGATCAGACTAGACATAATAATGAATAGCGTTAGAATTTTCGCAAATATTTCTTTGGCGTTTTTTTCCTTAGCATTGTTCAAAAAAAACGGCTGCCATGCGTATTGAAACATCGAAACAAACAGCATCATGAAAATTCCAAGCTTGTAATTAGCCTGATAGATACCCAGAGTTGATTCATCTGTCATCGCAAGAACAACCGGTCTGTCAATAACTTGAACAACAGTGGCGGCTAAACTTGCAGGCAGATACGGCAGACCAAACTTCAAATATTTCTTTAACAACTCTTTATCAATTTTTGGAACAAGCATTTTGAATATTTCCGGCGTTAGCACCACAAAAGAAAATGCAGAGGCGATTAAATTTGCAATGAAGATCGCCTCAATTCCAAGTTTGTATTTCAGAACAAGGATGAAATTCAGTGCAAGATTTAAAATAATATTTGCGAGTTTTATTGAAGTAAACTTGCCCGCTTTTCTTTCCAGTCGAAGGTTTGCAAACGGAACGAGAGCAAGAGTATCAAATATTAAAATGAAAATCAGATAATAGTAAAGATTCGAATAGCTATCAGAAATTTCCATTACCTGACTGAGAGGGGTTTTCAATAAAAGAAGGAATAACGCTAATCCAATTGAAGTAAGAAACACAAAAAGGTAAGCTGTTGAAAATATTTTCTTCTTCCCTTTGCCATCATTTGAGGAGGAATATTTCATGAACGCAGAATCCATTCCATAAATGAAAACGATATTCAAGAAAGCGAGATACGCATAGATGTTCGAATAAATTCCGTAGTCATGTGTGTTGATTACGTTCGTATAAAACGGAACAAGAAAAAATCCGAGGAATCTTCCTACGATTGTACTTATGCCGTAAATTGCGGTGTCTTTGGTAAGCTCTTTTATCTTTTCAATCATCTCAAAATGAAATCAACCCGAAGAGAAAGACCTCCGGTAAACTTAATAAATCACCTTACACAGGAATACTAATATTGTCATTCTGAGCGAAGCGAAGAATCTAAAAATTTCTTCTTGTTTGATTATTAGATTCTTCACTCCACTCCGTTCCGTTCAGAATGACACGTTGCGTAATGTACATTAATAAATTCTATTTGCTAAAATATTTGGTTAATGCATCAACATATATTTTAGGCGGACGCACTGCTTTTTTTGTATCTATCCTAATGAATACGTGAGTAGTAAAACCTTCGGCAATCAACTCTTCGGAACCTTTTCGTTTAACAGCATATTCGATGTGAACCTTTGGAGAGTGAAGTTCTTTAACAGTTGCTTCTATTTGCAAGACATCATCATAAACGGCAGGATTAAAATATTTCAGGCCGGCTTCAATCAACGGTAACTGATATCCATTCTTTTCAACTTCTGAATATGCTAATCCGGCAGCTCTTAAAAGTTCGGTTCTTCCTACCTCAAAGTATTCTAAATATTTTCCGTTATAAACGAATTGCATTTTATCTGTATCGGCATAGCGAACACGAATCTCGGTAGTGTTAGTGAGCATCAAGAAATTCCCGAAAAGTATTATTCAACAAAGACACCCATCTTTGCAAATTTTTCTAAACGATTTTGTACCAATTTTTCCGGTTTGATTTTCAGAAGTGCTTCGAGTTCTTCTTTGATTGTTTTTTTAAGTGTTGCCGCCATTTGTGTATGATCTTTATGTGCCCCACCCAACGGTTCCGAAACAATACGATCTATGATGCCTTGCTTTAATAAATCTTCAGCAGTTAGTTTCAATGCCTCAGCGGCAGTTTCTTTATACTCCCAACTACGCCACAAAATACTTGAGCATGATTCCGGACTAATGACCGAATACCAGGTGTTCTGAAGCATCAAAATTCTATCGCCAACTCCGATTCCTAACGCGCCCCCACTCGCTCCTTCACCAATGATAGTAACAACTATCGGTACACGCAAACGACTCATTTCAAAAAGATTTCTCGCTATTGCTTCCGCTTGTCCACGTTCTTCAGCTTCAAGTCCGGGATATGCCCCGGGAGTATCTATCATTGAGATTACAGGAATTTTAAATTTTTCAGCCATTTTCATCAAGCGCAACGCTTTACGGTAACCTTCAGGATTGGACATTCCAAAATTTCTGTACAGATTGGATTTTGTATCGCGCCCTTTTTGATGACCGATGATCATTACTCTCTGATCGTCTAATTTTGCGAAGCCGCCAACAATTGCTTTATCATCTTTAAACAATCTATCGCCATGCAATTCAATAAAATTATCTGTCATCATATATATATAATCGAGTGTGTAAGGGCGCTCAGGATGACGGGCTAATTGAACGCGCTGCCAACGGGTGAGATTATCGTATATGTTTTTTTTCAGATCAAGAACTTTCTCTTCGAGAGTTTTTATTTCTCCTGAAATATCGAGTCGCGCTTCATACTTGCGCATCTCTTCAATTTTATTTTCCAATTCAATAATCGGTTTTTCAAAATCCAATATATTTTTTGCCATGTTGATTACATCCTAAAAAACATTTTTGAAATTGTTTTACCCAGTATTTCAAGATCAAGCCAAATGTTCTGATTCTTTGCATAAAAGATATCAAGCTTCTTTAATTCTTCGTTATCAACTTCAGAAAAATTTTCTACAAACCAGAACCCAGTAAGACCCACTTTGCCCACATACAGTTCACCGTGATAAGAGGAATCACGAGGACCGACAAGACTTTTCTTAGAAACGAAAACGCTCGGGATTTTGAGGATAAATTGAGAGAATTTGTTTTTCTCCGAGGTGAACTTCTCTAATAAATATATGAAAGGATATACGAAAAACAAAATTGGTATACTCAGCATCAAATCGAGGATACGTTTGAATACGCGATGGAAATAAGTTGAAATATTATATTGCACTTTGAGAAGAGGTATATCATCAAGCATTGTTATTGCAGATTTTCCAACGAGATAATCCGACTCTTTTCCTGCAACCAGGAATTCGACATTTTCCCCCTGGCACTCCGCAACTACTGCAAACATCTGGTTGAATGATAGATCGTCTGAAGAAAATATTACTTTGTCAATTTTTTCCTCAGTGATAATTTTTTTTATGTTATCCACTGCACCGAGAATTTTAAAATTACTAACACTTTCACCCACACTTTTTCTTGTCAAGCCAATCAATCCAATTACATGATAAAGCCGTGTAAATGTAGATCTCAATTTTACTGCAAGTTCTTCCGCTTTACTTTCGCTGGCTACTATTAGAGTGCGGGATTTTCTTGTATCTGTCTCCAATCCCATTTTGAAAATCACTTTAAGGGCAATCCGCCATAATAAAAAGAATAGAATGGAAAGACCATAAGTGATTAAAACAACTGCACGACTGAACGCCACTTGTTTGAAAAAGTAAGTTACCGCAGATAGAAAAATCATTCCCGACAAAAGTGAAAGGAATGTACGGAGAATAGAAAACGAATTTTTCTTGTAAACACCTCCAATTGCAGAGATACTTATTTGAATTAGAGCGGGTAAAAAATAAACCCATGGTAACACAAATTCCGGAAAACCTTTCCAATGTGCATTAACATAGTTTTTTTCAGCAAGAAAAACAGCCAGAGAGAAAGTAAAAAAATCGATTATTATAGAAATGATAGTGAGTTTATAAACATTTGCAAACGCGAAAAGTTTTCTGAAAATAATTGCGAATTGTAAAATTGATTCAACAAGAAACGAAGAGGAAAAATGTTTCCGCACAAATAGATGCATAGCATTGTAGAATACTTTTGTCTCGTCAAGACTGCTGCGCTTTGTGCTCTCTCCTTTGTAATGAATTATCTCGGTGGAGTGAACATAAAAAACCTTGAAGTTTGATTTTTGCACACGGTAGCAGAGATCAAGATCCTCGCCGTACATAAAAAACTGTTCATCAAATCCACCGACTTTTTCATAAACATCTTTACGCAACATAAGGAATGCACCGCTAACAGCATCAACATTGTAAGTTTCATTTTCATTAAGATATGTAAGGTTGTACCGTGCAAAAATTCTACTTTTAGCAAATAGTTTACTCAACCCGGTAACTTTCGTGAATGATGTCCATGGACCCGGAAAACTTCTACGGCATGCAAGCTGAAGTGTCCCATCGGGATTCAAAACCTTGCAACCCGCAATACCTGCCTGAGGTGTATGCTCAAAAAAATCAATCATCTTTATAAATGTATCTTCACGAACAATTGTATCGGGATTGATAAGGATAAAATATTTCCCGCCAGCAATTTTCATTGCTTGGTTATTTGCTGCACCGAAACCAACATTGATTTTGTTTGCAATCAACTTTACACCGGGAAATCTATTACGAAGTATTTCCACACTACCGTCATCCGATGCGTTATCAACAACAATCGTTTCAACGGAAATATTTATTGAAGCAATCCGGATAGAATCGAGAAGATTAAGAAGAAATTCTTTCACGTTGTAATTAACTATTATAATAGAAAGATCAATCATCGCGTCTTTAGTTAAGAGTGCCGAAAATACTTTTGAACCGAAGTTTCCAAACCATAAAAATAGCTTCGCGAACAATTTTCTTAGACATTTTTGATGTACCTTGAACTCTATCGGTGAATGTGATCGGAACTTCGATCAACCGGAATCCTTTTTTCCATGCTTTGAAATTCATTTCTATCTGGAATGAATAACCATTGGAATGAATCGCATCAAGATCAATTGATTCTAAAACTTTTCTGCGAAAACATTTGAAACCGCCGGTTCCATCTTTTACAGGCATTCCGGTAATAATTCTCGTGTATAGATTTGCAAAATAACTTAACAACAATCTTCTGATTGGCCAGTTGATTACTCGAACTCCGTAAATGTAGCGGCTGCCGATTACTAAATCGTATTCTTTGATATTATCGAGGAATTGTTTCAACTCTTTTGGATCATGCGAATTATCAGCATCCATCTCAATAGCGACGTCATAACCATTTGAAAGAGCATATTTGAATCCGGCTACATAGGCAGTGCCGAGTCCCATCTTTTCCGCACGCTTAATAATTTTAACACGTTGATCTGTTTCGCCAACCCGTTCAACATATTCTGCGGTTCCATCTGGAGAATTATCGTCAACTACTAGTACATCAATGAAGGTGTACATTGCCAGCAGATCATGAAGAAGTTTTTGAATATTATGAATTTCATTATATGTCGGAATTATTACAATAGCTTTCATATTCGTCTTTCCCATTAATCGTAATGCCCTTTTCCAAAGAGCACGACAAATATAGTTCTAAAAAGAATTTTGAAGTCCATCCGCAAACTCATATTCTCAATATAAAATAGATCATAACGAAGTTTTACCTTAACGTCTTCAATAGTCTCATCATATTTATGTTTCACTTGTGCCCAGCCGGTGATACCCGGTCTAACTTTTAATCTTCGTTTATAAAGAGGAATCTCGTGAGATAGTTTTTCAACAAAGAATGGTCGCTCCGGTCGAGGACCAACAAAACTCATGTCCCCTTTCAAAATATTTATTGCTTGAGGAATTTCATCTAATCTAGCCTTACGCATAAATTTCCCAACACGTGTAATTCGAGGATCATCTTTGGTAGACCAGACAGGTCCCGAAAGTTTTTCCGCATCAGCAACCATCGTTCTGAATTTTACAATTTTAAACACTTTTCCATTCATGCCGGCGCGATTTTGTCTGTAAAAAATTGGTCCCTTACTTTCCAATTTAATTAAGAGAGAGGTAAGCAATGTTGCGGGCAGAGTAATAATGATCAGTAGGAATGAAAGTAGAATATCCATCAACCGCTTTATTTTTTTCTCCCATTCGGGCATCAATTCAGGCATAACATCAATCAAAGGAAAAGTGTAGAGCTGAGAAACCTTTGCTTGTCCGCTAATAATATCATATAAATCCGGAACAATTTTTATTTCGACATTTTTCCCTTCACAACGCGCAATAACTTCAAAAATGATTTCTTCTTCGTGACGTCCTAATGAAATGATTACGTTCTTAATAGCGTACTTATCAAGTATACTGTCAAGATTGTGAATTGTATCCACTACAGATATGTTTTTGAAGGATTTCCCCAATTCAAATTCATCCACAGCGGCATATGCTACAACATTTAATCCAAGTTCGCGGAATTTAATAATCGAAGTATGGATCTCATTCGACTCAGAATTAAAACCTACAATAAGAGCATTCCTTCTTCCTATACCCTGAACAAGGAGTCTTCTCTGAAGACTTCGGATAAATAATCTTCCGCTACTAACAACAAAAAGAAAAATTCCCCAGTAAAGAAAAATGTAAAATCTAAACGATGTAGATACCCCTGTTGTGTAATCATCGTAAAGAATTAGAAATAACAGAATGAATACTCCAACAAATGAGGCTTTGAAGAGTGTAGAAAGTTCATCAAAACGGGAGAGCGCAAACCAGGTGCGGTACATTCCCACAAATGTGAAGATTATGAGCCAATAGAAATAAACCGCAGCCATCGAAAGTAATATATCCGGTTGTGCTATTATATCGAACCAGCCTGTCTGCACACGAACATAAAAGAAGAGAAGCCACGCAACATTGACTGTAATGAAGTCGGTTGTAAGAATTAAAAATTTCTCTGTTTTTTTATCCATAATGATTGAATTACAATTTCCTTAAAACATTATCTGAAATAAAATCCCCAATTGATAAAGATGCAGTTGCTGCCGGAGACGGGGCGTTACAAACATGAATAACGCGTTTATCTTCCACAATATAAAAATCATCTAACAGACTTCCGTCCAACATACAAGCCTGAGCGCGTACTCCCGCACCGCCGGGAATTAGATCATTTTCATGAATTTCCGGAATTAATTTACTCAATGCTTTCACAAAAGCTTTTTTATTGTAGGAACGATAAAATTCACCAAGTCCCATCTTCCAATGTTTTCTAATCATTGAATGGAAACCGCTCCAGGAAAAGGTATCAAGTGTGTCGCGCAAATTGAAACTAGTTTTAGTGTATCCTTCTCTCTTAAATGATAAAACCGCATTGGGACCGCATTCAACTTCTCCATTTATCATCCGAGTAAAGTGCACACCAAGAAATGGGAACGAAGGATCGGGCACAGGATAAATTAATGAATTTACCAAGTTCTTTTTCTCTTCCTTCAATTTATAATACTCACCCCGGAACGGTACTAGGCGTAATGGTAAATCCGGATGTGTAAGTTTCGCGATTCTATCAGCGAATAAACCTGCACATGTAACAACTACTTTCGATTGAAATGTGCCATTATTCGTTTCAACTTCGCATTCATCATTCTTTACAACAATATCTTCTACTCTACTTTTAAACTCAATTTTTGCATCAAGGCATTTTATCAATTCAAGATATTTTTCAGAAACTTCGATATAATCAATTATACCGGTTTGCGGAACGAAAATACCGGCAACACCATCGGTGTGCGGTTCAATCTCATTGAGTTCTTTCTTGTTGAGCTTCTTTAATCCTTGAAGACCATTTTGCTCGCCGCGATTAAAAATATTTTCCATTGCGGGAATTTCATTCTGTGTAGTTGCAACAATTACTTTCCCGCATATATTGTAACGAACCTCATTCTTCTGGCAAAATTCTATGAGCATTCTGTAACCATTAACACAATTTTGTGCTTTCAAACTTCCGGGTTTGTAGTAGATACCAGAATGAATTACGCCGCTATTATTCCCCGTCTGATGTTTTGCAACACCATCTTCCTTTTCAAGAATTAAAAGTTTTAGAAATGGATTCTTCTCAAGAATTTTTAGAGAGGTTGCTAAACCAACTATACCTGCGCCGACTACTATTACGTCAAATTTCATTTTAAACTAACCCAGAATTATATGTTCAATGGAAAATAATATCACAACAACTTCTTGAGAGCAAATATTGAAATCTTAGTATTTTTTTCTCTTCCTAAGATCAAAATTATATAAAGTTTTCACGTTACGCAGTCCACATGAAAAAACTTAGCCACTAAGCCACAAACCTGCCCGCCGCGAAGATTATACTCTGGCAGGCGGGGACACAAAATCTTCACAAAGTTTATGTTTTTCTTGGTGAAACCTTTGTGCCTTAGAGTCTTCGTGGCGAATCTTTCCTTTCTGCGTAACATGAGTAAAGTTAATAAGCTCGGCACAAAAATCCACAAATTTTGAGAGTATTCCAATTATTGCGATGAGACCGCTAAAAAATCCAAACTTGTTGACGTACAATTACTACTATTTAATTTTTATTAAGTAAAAAACTGCTTGATCTCCCAGTTTGGCAGCATTAAGTTCCTCTGCACGTTTGCTAAACCCCGAAATATCTTTTTTCGAAAAAAGGGAATTCTTGGAATTCATTAAATATGAGTGGGGGTCAGTTAGTGGTATGTTCTTTAAATACTGATCACTTCCCCAGAATTGAAAAGATGTCGAGTCATAAATAACATTGCTAAGCTCAAAGTTTGTTCTTTTAGAAAGAATTTCGATACTCTTGATAGAATGAAGATAAAAATGTCTTGGCGCATCTATCTGTACCCATTTCATTCCATAGTGCTTCCATGCAAAAGAAGAAACAGTCGGGACTCTGATTATACAATATCCACCGGGTTTTAATAAATCAGATGCAATTTTTAATATCTTTTCTTGGTCAGGAATATGTTCAAGCGAATGATGAAACATTATCAAATCCCATTTGCCTTGAACCTCGTGGATATTTTTTTTCAAAATTCTTAGACCGTTTCCATATTCAATATCTTCCTCATTAAAAGGATCAATTCCAAGAAGGTTTTTAAATCCAATTTCACGAAGTGAGTGTAGAAATATGCCTGCTCCACATCCAATATCAAGAATTTTGTAGTCTTTTTTTATCGGAAGGTGAGCAAGTGATCTATACTCTATTGCCGGATATTTGGCATATAATAGTTTTCCAATAATTCCTCTATTGAAGACAGCAGATTCATTTCGCAAATTTTTCACTAACCTCTCAATTATACTCAACTTCGAGACTGATTTATACGAGAAGTAGCCATCCGAGTAATACTTTGAAATATCTGAAGGAAAATTTTTAATCTGCAGACAATCGCACATTGAGCATTGGAAATAAAGAAAGACATCTCTATATCCAAGCATCATTTCTTGCGCTTCATATCCTTGATTATCTTTTTGATTACCACAAATTCTACATTGCATATTTCTACCTTGATAAAGTAAAGAGAATCTAAAATCATAACGAACTTCCCTTTATTCTTAGGGTAACTTAAAATAATAATTTGATCTATTCAAATGAGCGCAGTTTGGTTTTGAGAAAATAGCCCATTAATGAACTGCTTGACAAAAGACTATTTGTACTCCATTTCCACATACCCACTAATTACCTTTGAATAAAGCTCGCCAACTTTTCTTTATCTGCTTCGTGTTTGCCCCAACCGTATTTAGTTTTTTCGGCAAATGGATGAATCAAGGGTGGTTCTAAAAGCTTCAATATTCTCTGCGTGCTTTGCGTATTCTTTGCGTTCTCTGCGTTAAATTTTTACAAAAGATAGTTTTTAGAACCAGCCTAAAATCAAAATACATCTGCATTTAATTTTTCAATAATATATATTTCGTCAGATTTGAAAAATTTCAGGCATTATTATGCTCGACAAAAAAAATAAAATGATTAGCATCATAGATAAACTGATTTATTTTTTTTCTATAGTTTTTCTGTTGAGTCTTACTAATTCGATTTTTGTAAATCAGATTGGTTATTATTTCACTTTGATTTTCATCGTAGTCAGATTTTACTTAACAAGAGAAAATCCTTTTTACAAAACCGGCCTTGAGTACGCATTTATTTTTTATATCGCAGCAGAAATACTTTCGACAGTATTCTCTATAGATCCAGCTCATTCATTTCATAATCTTCTTAAAAGATTTTTTCTTATTCCCATCATTTATACTTTTGTTTATTCAGCAAAAGATTTTGAAAGTACAAAACGGTTTGTACTGGTTTATCTTGGTGCCGCTCTAGCAACCATGCTTGTTTACCTTGGATTGTCATACAATTATTTCATAAACAATTTTTACCAACTGTATGAATCCGGTCCAGCAACTTTTCAATATCCGATTACATCGAGTGAATTAATGAGTTTTTCACTTGTCTTCCTTTTTGCATTTTTAATTCTCGAAAAGATGTCGAACAAGTATCGTTTAATAGTCTTATTTCTTTTTATCATAAATCTTTTGGCATTACTTGCAACATACAAACGAACCGGCTGGATGGGCGCTGCTGCCGGAATTTTATTCGTAATAATTCTTGGCCGGAAATGGATTCTCTTAGTTCCGGTGTTATTACTATTAATGGCAAGTGCATTCATCGAAAAAAATATTAGTGAAGTACATATCTATGATTATAACCTAAATGAACTTGTTCCAAAACTCGAAATGAGCACCGAGGGACGGGCGTATTCTATTCTTCCCGATAATGATGTCTATTATGTGAGTGATTTTGAAAATGGTTTGACAAAATTTAAAGGCAACCAAGTTCTTGGTAAATATGATCTTGGCTCGCCCGTTGTTGATTTTAGAAAATGGTATGAAAATTATTATGTCGCTAATTTGATTGACACCCGTTTTGTACTTATGAATAAGGATTCGGAAAAGAAACTGAAAATCATGGATGAATTCATAACACCCGGTTTTACAAGAGGTTGGTGTGTTTCGAACGGATTTATTTATGTGATTGACAGCGATAGCGGGATAACCGTATTTAGAAATCCAGTAGACCTTAATGACAGAATTAGATTTGCGAAAGGCGTTGTGGTTGATAACGAAAAGATTTTTGTGGATTCATCTTTTGTGATTCTGTTCTCAAAGTCTAAAGAACTAACTGTATTCTCTCTGAAGAATTCTTTGCCCAATAAATTAATCATCACAAATAAATTTCCCGATAGAAGTGATCTGATTTTCTACAAATATTCTAAGTTGATTATTGCGGAAGATAACAGACTCAAATTATATTCAATCGAGTCTGATAAAATTGTAACTACAGATGTGAACGAAAAAATATCCGGTGCCTTCAGCGCAATTGAAAGTGAAAACAAATTATTCATCACAACTACCAAGAAAGACCTTGTTGAATTGGAATTGCAATTGAAGAATAAACTCACTATCAAATCATTTTTCAATTTAGGTTTTATGCCAAAAAGTATTGCCTATGATAACGGAAACTTGTTTGTCTCTCAGGTAAAAAGAAGCCGATTGTTAAGCGCAGTTGATCCATATATCCCCTCAAATTTTTCGCGTTTAGCTTTGTGGAGAGCAGGATGGCTGATTTTTAAAGATCATCCCGTCTTTGGTGTCGGCGATATTGATTTGGCTGATTTGTACAAACAGTACAAAAGAAATTCCGACAAAGAAATTCAAGGACATCTTCACAATAATTACATTCATCTGCTGGTAACTTTGGGCATCTTTGGTTTTATTGCAGCGATGTTTTTACTCTTAAGGATTTTTATTATTCACATAAAAAATTATTCTATTCTTAAAGACGAGCCGTTTGCTGCATCGTATGCACTTGGCGCAGCCGGATCGTTTGTTGCTTTTCTTGTTTCCGGATTGACGGAATGGAATTTTGGCGATCACGAAATAATAACGATGATTTGGTTAATGCTTGCCATCAGTATCGCTTTTGTGAAACACCGGGAAAATAAAACTGCTTAGTTGCCAGAATGATTTAATGCGCTTTAGTATTTCGTGTTAACATTTGCCAAATTGTTAGAAGTACGATCTGAATATCTAACCAGAAATTCCAATTCTCGATATACCAGATATCATACTCAATCCTTTTAATAGTTCTTTGTCTATTCTCAATCGGATCGGCAACGTCTCCCCTTAGTCCGTGAACTTGAGCCCATCCGGTGAGACCCGGCTTAACCAGATGACGTAATTTAATTGCATCGAAATAGTGAAAGTACTCTTGATTGAAAGAAACTGCATGAGGACGAGGACCAACAATTGACATTTCTCCTTTAAGAATATTCCAGAACTGTGGCATTTCATCGAGATTAGATCTACGCAAAAATCTTCCTATTTTCGTAACTCGCGGGTCGTTTTCCAGAGTAGGATTAAAATCATTTTCTTGAGATTTTTGTTCATTGTACATAGAACGGAATTTGAAACACCGAAACTTTTCATTCTTTAAACCATTCCGGTCTTGAATAAAAAAGATTGGTCCGTGTGATGATAATTTAACAATTATTGAAATCAACGGAATCAACCAGCTTAGAACAAAAATCAATACTGCAAGCGAGAAGAAGATATCAAATGTCCGCTTAACAAATCGCCATTGGATCTCTGCCAGCGGTTCATCGCGAACGGTAATAATTGGAAAACTTCCAATCGTACTCAATAAAAATTTTTTGGATAGAAACTGAAAATAATCTGGAATGATATGTGTTCTTACAGCATTTTTGTTGCAGATATTGATAATGCGGCTGAGTTTGTGAGAATCGCAGTTTGGAATTGCAATTACCACCTCGTCAATTTTTTGTTCAGTTAAAATCTCGCTTAGACTTTCTAATCCGCCTAAATATTTTTCACTCGTGTTCGTGTTTTCATCAATAAATCCAACGTTCTTAAAACCAAAATTCGGATTCGACTCAACAAGCTTAATAAACTCTCTCCCAATATTATTGGCGCCAATGACTGCTAAATTTCTAACATATTTACCTTTTTCGCGCAGTACACTTTGAATCAATCTGAAAGAGATTGTTCTGAGACCCACAAGAAGAATAAGAAACACAAAATAAAAGATGATAAAATTACGTGTGAATAAATCTTCCTTTTTTACAAAGATGAAAATAATAGCGGCAACAATCTGAACTAAAGCATTTTTAAAAATAATGGTTGCTTGAAAGAAAAATTCATGCGGGCTAAAATTGTCATAGAAATCAGTTACATTTGTTGTGAAATACCACACGATGTTAAGCGCAAACAGTAAAAAAAACATATACGGTCTTTGATAAAGAACATGCGGCGGTTGGGCAAGCCATGCAGCTAAAAAGAATGTTATATTAAGCAGCAATAAATCTATCCCAAGTTTGATGGAGTAAAGTGATTTTTGGTTTACAATCATATGCAGTCTTTAACTAAAAGGTGACTATAAAATAATCTACTATACAATAAATAAAATATTTTTTAATATAATAACACAATTGAATATGGCTTGAAAGTAATTATACCACTTAAAGAGAAAGAGTGCAATAATCTGTTTTTTTAGCTCATTTAATGTTTATACAAAATTAGGAAAAACTATTTCAATCAATAATGAATCAATATGATTTCCGTTATCATCGTTCAATACAATAACAGCTTACTAACTCATACAGCGATCGTATCATTTAGAAAATATCATACGTGTAACTATGAAATTATTCTGGTAGATAACGGTTCAACGGAACCGAACGCAGTTGAATTTGCAAAAGACATTCCTAACCTCAAATTAATTTGTCTCGATAAAAATATTGGATTTGGAAAGGCTAATAATTTGGCAGCTCAAAAATCCTCGGGAGATATTTTACTCTTTCTTAATAATGATACGGTAACAACCTCAGAGTTCATATCTAAGATTGAAGCGGAATTTTATAAAGACTCTTCAATTGGAATTATCGGACCAAAACTTTATAATCCCGATGGGTCATTACAATTATCGTATGGAAAACTGCCTTCTGTATTCATCGAATTTGCAGATAAATTGTTTTACTCACTGGTTGATAAAAAGAACAAATTGGTGTTAAACTATATCAAGAAACAATATGTAAAAAAGGAATTTGCAGGTTGGGTAACAGGAGCCGCTTTATTTATTAAAAAAAAATTGTTTTTAGAGTTGAATGGATTTGACGAATCATTCTTTATGTATTTTGAAGACAAAGATCTGTGTAAACGCGTTAATGATTCGGGGAAAAAAATTGTTTTTTCCCCCGACTCATCTCTCATTCATTTGCGTGGCGCAAGTCTTAACGAGCCCAACAGAGAATTTCTTAACAGGAAATACCGCGAAAGTCAGCTGATCTATTATAAGAAACACAAATCAAAATTTGAGCAAATACTACTGAAAGCATACTTGAGAATATCCGGTAAAACAAGTTGAGAAATATCAGAACAAAAATATTGATGTTGATTGATGAAGCTAAGATGGGTGGAGGGCAGCAGCATTTACTTTGGCTTGCTCAAAAAATCGATAAATCAAAATTCGAAATTGAGGTTGCATGTGAAGAGAATGGTTATCTGGTTGATGAACTTAGAAAAAATAATATCAAAGTTCATCGGCTCAATATTTCCAATAGTCTAAGTGTAAAATCGTTTATATCAACATATCTACTTCTAAAAAAGGTTTCTCCCGATATTATACATACACATGGAGGTACTGCGGGTTTTTACGGAAGACTGGCTTCGATAATTAATTACAGCGGAGTAGTCGTTCATACTTACCATGGAATTCACTATCTAAATTTTGATAAAAATTTATTGAGGAGAGTATATAAATCAATTGATAAATTCTTGTTAAGATTTAGCGATTGCACAATTTGTGTCGCTCAAAAGGATTTTGAGATTGGATTAAAAGCAGGAATAGTCAAAAAGGAAAATTCAATTGTAATACATAATGGTGTTGACGTTGAAAAATTTTCTCTCACTAAGAAGAATTCTGATTTTAAGATCAATCTTAAAAAAGAAAATGAATCAATTATTATTGGCTCGGTAGGTCGTCTTCATTATCAAAAGGGGTATGAATATTTGATCAATGCCTCTAAGGATGTACTTAAAAAATTTCCGAATGTGAAGTTTGTATTAGTTGGTGACGGGGAACTTCGAAATAGTTTAGAATCTCTTGCCAAAGATTTGGGAGTGTTTAATTCTTATTCTTTTTTGGGAAATCAGAAAGAGATCCCCGAACTTTTGGTGCAGATAGATATCTTTGTTTTGCCCTCATTATGGGAGGGATTACCGCTTGTTATCCTAGAAGCTATGGCAGCCAAGAAACCGATTGTAGCAACAGAAGTAAACGGGATTGTTGAAATTATTGAATCTGGTAAAGAGGGAATTCTTGTTCCCCCAAAAAATTCAACTGCTCTTTCTTTAGCCCTAATTCGACTCTTAGAAAATGATGAACTCTGCAAAGTATTAGCATCAAATGCTTATGAAAAAGTTGCGCGCGACTTCAATATTTCTAAAATGATAACTGAAACAGAAAGTCTTTACCTTAAACTCCTATTGAAAAAAGAAAATGCTTAAAAAATGGTTACCTAGTTTTATTGGTTTGAGCGTTTTCGCTTTGTTAGGACGTTTGCTAGGTTTTGTTCGGGAAGCGATAATGGCTTCCAAGTTTGGTGCAAACGAAATTACCGATGCATATCTTACCACGCTCTTATTGTTTGATATTGCAATTGCTGCTAACTTATCCATTCTTTCCGGCACATTATCTTACTCAGCGGAGATCAAAAAGCTAAAAAATATTTCCGGTTCGCTTTCTAAGGTTGGTTTGAAATCTTTTGCAGCTCTGTTCGTCTGTTCGCTTTTATTTTATCCTCTAGCAGATAAACTCATTCCGTTGATATTTACACGTTCACAGGCAACAGCGCAGATTATAATCGAAGCATCCCGGTTATTTTTAATTCTCACTTCTTTTCTTGTAGCAAACGGAGTTTTCTCCGCACTTCTTCAAATGAAAGGGAATATTACAAATCCGGGAAGATTGATCATCTTTCTGAATGTATCATCAATCGCATTTCTAATTCTGTTCACAAAATACTTTGGGATTGTTTCTCTTCCGCTTGGATTTCTTTTCGGTGGAGTTCTCTTTTTTGTTTATCAACTTTATCTGATTCAAAGAATTCAACCGGTTGAATCAGATAATTCGGATACAAATAAATTTAACATGCTGGGTTGGGGCGCCGTTGTTTTGATGGTGTTTGGTAATTCTTTGCTGCCAAGCGTTTCCGGTTTACTCGAAAGATATTTTGCATACTCTTTTGTAGAAGGAACATTTTCTCATTACCAGTATGCGGCAAAGATAATGTTGCTGCCGCTAACAATTTTTAGTTTTGCAATCAGCACATCTCTTCTTCCCATTCAGACAAAATCAATTGCAGAAGGGAATGATAAAGAATTTTTGAATGCAACAAATAATGGTATTCTTTTTTCGGTTGTGACCTCTTCCTTTTTTGTACTTCTCTTTTCAGTTTTAGCTGAACCAATAATTCAGCTAATTTACCAACGAGGACATTTCACATTGCATGACAGCATGGAAACATCTTTTGCTTTGAAGGTAATGTCGCTTGGGTTGATTCCATTTCTTCTAAATCCGGTGATAGCTAACATTTTTTATTCATTGAAAGCGATCAAAAGTGTCATATTAATAAATCTCGTTTTCATCTTAATTCATGCTATTGTTCTTGTGATTTTTTCAAAAACATTTTCCGGGATCAAAACACTTTCGATAGCTTGGACAATCTTTGTATGGATAAACAACAGCGCACTGCTTTACTATCTTGCACGAGTAAAAGGAGTTCGATTTGATAAGGAAATAATGTTTAAACTATTCCTGATCATAATGAGCACGGTAGTTATGATTTTGATAGGAAAATTTTTAATCAATTTGTGGTTTTATGATTTAAATATTTCCGAGAGCGGCTTGGCGCTTTTATTAAGGGCATTTTTAATGGGAATTGTTTTGTTACTAATGTTTACGATAACCACAGTATTTGTTTTTCGGAAACAGCTGGATGGATTTAGAGCTTATTTTAAAGAATTACGTAAGTAATAAATTGAAAGTTTTAATGAATTAGTAATTTTATTTTTTGAAATGATCTGCTACTCTTGCTTCAATGTAACTCTTGACCTTCTCCTTAAACAGAACGCGGTCAAACTTTAACGCGTGAGTACGTATTGATAGAGGATCGAAATATGTTTTCTCAAAATTAGCGATTGATTTAATTAATGATTCTACAGTCTGTTCGTAGAAAAATATTCCCGTTGAAGTCGTACCTTGGTCAATAACAGTTTCAAGAGTCCCGCCTTTTCCGAAAGCAATTACCGGTTTACCGCACGCCATAGCTTCGAGAGGAACAATCCCAAAATCTTCTACACCGGGAAATATTAAAGCACGGCATCCGGCATAAATTTTTGCCAGTTCGTCATCACCTCTCCAGCCGAGAAATTCTATATTGTCTTTAGCTGTCATTTTCAATTTTTCGCTTTCCGGTCCGGTACCAACAATTACTAACCTTCTCCCTATTTTATTGAACGCTTCAACCGCAATCTCGACTTTTTTATATGGCACCAAAGCACTAACCATTAAAAAATAATCTTCATTCTTATCTGAAATTTGAAAAAGAGATGTATCAACCGGTGGATGAATCACATCTGCTTGGCGGTTGTAATATTGTTTTATCCGTCTGGCAACGTTGGAAGAGTTTGCAATGTAATAATGAACGCGCCCGCTTGTTCTTACGTCCCATAGTCTAAGTAGCGGTGCAAATATATTCATTGCCGCTCGTGTCATGAATCCGGCTTTGTCTTTTCCAAAGTATTCATCATACATTTCCCAGACATAGCGCATCGGCGTATGACAATAACAAATATGTAATCCATTTTTACCAGGCTTCGCACCTTTTGCAACACAATGGCTTGTAGAAATTATAAGATCAAATTCTGAGAAATCAATCAACTCGATTGCCAGGGGAAAGAGCGGCAGATAATTTCTATATTTTTTTTCTTTTAAGGGAAGTTTATCAATAAAAGAAGTTTTGATATTCATCTTCTCGATGACAGGAGATAACATACCTTTATTATGAAGGAGAGTAACGAGTGTTGCATCGGGATACAATTCACAAAGTACTTCTAAAACCTTCTCCCCGCCGCGCATACCGGTCAGCCAATCGTGAATAATAGCAATGTTCATCTTTTTCATATTTTCAATCTTTTCCATTTGCATACAGAAAGAATTATTCTAACAAAGAGAAAGTCGTATACCTAAGCAAAGAGGAGAAAACATTTTTAGTTACTTTTTCGATAGAGAATTTACTCTAGATGTAATTAGAAATATTTTTCTTGTAATACTCGTACGTTAGTTGGATTCCCTCTTCTAACGAAACATTCGGTTTCCATTTAGTTAGTTCTTGCAGTTTAGAAATATCTACCGTGATATCGCCGGTTTCTACCTTCTCATAATCTTTCGGCCAGGAAATATATTCCACTTTGCCGCTCTTCACACAACTTACTACACTTTGCACCATGTCACTAAATCTTGAAGAGACCCCGGAACCAATATTGATGATTTCACCAATGGCTTTTTCAGACTCGGCGCATTTAATCATAGCACCAACAATATCATCTACATAAATATAGTCCCTCAGTTGGAGTCCGTCGCCATATATTTTGATAACTTTACCTTCCATTGCTTGTCTGATGAACCAGCCAACCAGCGAATACTTACTATGTTTTACCTGTTGCCTTGGTCCGTAAGGATTAGTCAACCTTAAAATAGAACACGGAATACCAAAATCTTTATAATACATCAACAAATATTTTTCGGATGTAAGTTTATGAATTCCATATAAACTGAGCGGATTTGTATCGCAATTCTCAGTGATGAGAGGTTTTTCAACTTTTCCATAAACCATTCTAGAGCTCGAAAAGATAATCTTGGCTTTGGGATTATACTTCCTACATGTTTCTAAAATATTTAGCGTGGCGCGGGCGTTTAAATCCAAATCCTCAAATGGAATGTTGAGACTATCTATATAACTTACTTGTGCGGCGAGATGAAAAATGAGGTCGGACTTTTCAATTAATGAGAGCATTATGTTTGAGTCACGAATATCATTCTTTACTATTTCAATTTTATTTTCGATGCCTAAAATATTATAAAGGTTTCCCCCGTAAAGAGGATTGAGGTTATCAATTATTTTGATGTTCGCCTCAAGTGAAATCAACTTGAGTGCTAAATTGCTTCCGATAAAACCCAAACCGCCCGTTATAAGAACATTTTTATTTTTGTAGTAATTTTCCATTAAGCATTGCCATCAAATAATTAACTGAAAACTAAATTATTGTTACTTTTGTCTAAGCCCCTCAAACAGATCTTTATAATGATTCATAAAGCTTTCTAATGAGAATCTATGCTTTATAGAGGCATTGAGTTTTATAATCTCTTCCCGGTTACTTTTAATATCCACAAGTTTAGAGAGATAATCATCAAAATCATCTAAAGTAAATAATTGATTCTGGTTGTTTCCGACCACATCAGGATTGCCCCCCACATTTGAAGCAAGAATCGGTATTTCTGCATATAGTGCCTCAATCAAACTTATCGAAACACCCTCGTAACGTGATGAAAGCGTGAAGACATCAAACCCTTTCATATACTGATGAGAGTTTTTAAGTTCGCCTACCAGGAAGAAGTCGTTTTGTATTCCATACTTTTGAATCAACCCTTCATAATTTTCACGGTCGGGACCATCACCAACAATTACAACTTTTGCATTTGGGATTCTTTCTTTTATCTTCAAATAGTTACGAATTAGAAACTCATAATTCTTCTGGTAAATAAGCCTTCCTGTAGAACCAATCAAAAAGAAATCTGTCAAATCCAGACCACACTTATCAGAAAAAAATGCCCTTGCATCCTTTTCACTCAGGAAGTTCATCTCCGCTTCATCTAAACCATTATAAATCACTTCGGCATTTTTTACCATACCGGCTTCTTTGACTTCTTTATAGTTAAGATTGCATTCGAATACAACTCTATCTAAAGTATTTAGAAGGAATTTATAATAAAACTTAGCAAGCATCTTAAAGAAGAAGTTAGCTTGATAATTTTTATCTATAAAGGATAATCCGTGAAAAGTGAATACTGCCTTGGGTCTTTTTTTAAGGAAGAAAGAAGAGATAGCACCTATCAGAGTATTAGAACTATTAAGATGGATAATGTCATAACTATTTGCTTTTAACAAGCGATAGAGATCATAAATAAAATAAAACGAATTCAGAACGCTGAAATTTCTTTTCAATGAGTTCAAGTAATGAAATGTGATATTGTCTTTTTGAAGTTCGCCGAAAAGATAATCACCATCTCCGGCAGCTACCTCAACGTTACATCCATTTTTTTTCAATGCACGTGCCAAATTGAGGACAAATACTTGAGCTCCTCCTATCTCTGACTTAGTAATAACAAACAGTATCTTCATAATATTTTAATTTCTAACACGACTCAATTTTTATTGTATTCGTTAAAGATGGCAACTAATTTTTTTGTAGTTTCTTTTATGTTGAATTTCTTTGATTGCTCTAATGCCTTTTTTTTCATAATGGAATAAAATATATCATCTCTTTCTAATTTTATAATATCATTCACAAATCCTGTATAATCATTCGGGTTATGAATCATTCCGCCTTCTCCCACCACCTCAACCAAGGCAGAAGTATTTGAGGACAAAACAGGAATTGCTGACTGCATCGCTTCAAGCGGAGGAATTCCAAATCCTTCATAAAATGAAGGAAAAATAAATGCGAAAGCAGAATTATAAATATATGCTAATGCTTCGTCACTAACGAAATTTAAATACTTGATAGTTTTTTTTCTCTTTGAGATTTCAGGAAGAATTGTTTCTGAATCGTAACCAGCTTTACCAATAATGACTAGCTGTAAATCACTTCCCTCTTTTGCGAGAAGATCAAGAATTTTTATTAAGCCAAGAATATTTTTACGTCGTTCCACAACTCCGACATATAGCAAATATTTTTTGGGTAAAGAAAATTCATCGAGAATTTCAGAATAACCGGGTTCCTCAAAATTACGTGGTCTAAATTGTTCCGAGGCGGTATTATATACTACTTGAATCTTCTCCTGAGGTATCTTATAATATTTTATTATATCATTTTTTGAGAGTTTAGAAACTGTAATTATGCAATCAGATTTTTTTAACGATGCTGGAAGAAGTAAAGAAAGATATTGCCGATAAATGAAAGGATAATATTCTTTATAAACCTTAAAGATTACATCGTGGACAACAGATATACATTTTACTCCTCCCAGATTAACAATAGGAAGAAGAACATTCGGCTCGAACAGCAGATCTATATTATGTTTTTCAATCAAACGGGGTAAAGTTGAATTCAACCAGAGGGGTGAAAACAACTTAAGAGGAAGTAGAGAAGGTTTATGAGAAACTATTTTGTAAAATGTATTATCAATTGGAAGATTGGAGTTGGTAAATAAGAAATATTCATTTTCATGATCATGGTTAGGCAACTCTTTTAAGATATTCAGCAGATATCTTCCGGTTCCGGTGATTGGTCTGTCTAAAACTCTCGCATCAATTCCTATTCTCATCGCTAGAGATCGTCTCCAAATATGCCCATGTGAATATTTTTCGTTCGCTCAGTAGAGCTTGATTTATTTAACAAGAGACGAATACATTTTTGATATAATTCAATATTATTTTCAGCCGATTCTTTTTTCAAAATAAATTACTACTCCCAAATCTTTCCCATGATCAGTAAAATCGCAATAGAATTCACTAATACCATGCTTTTGAAGAATAAATAATATCTTATTGATGTTATATGAATTCATCTGCATTGTAGGATAATTGAAATCACGCTTTCTAATGATATTAATAATATTTGAAACGAGAGGAACATTGTTTCTGATCTTTTCTATAAACCAGCGAAAATTATTTTTTTTTGAAAATGTGAAATGGAGAACACCAATTCCATTTTCTGAAAGATTCTCCAATAACTTTAACAATATTGAAATACCCTTGCGTACAGGAATATGTTGGAATACTATATATGAATGAATAAAATCGACTTTTTCCGAAAAGCTCGCAGAATATTCCGTAGCATTTATCAGTCTAATATTAGAAATCTTATTCTCTATGCAATTAAGTTCACATTCTTTCAGCATCGCATCAGAAACATCAACACCTATGGTTTCATTTGAATATTTTGAAAGTGGAATCAAAACTCTTCCGACTCCACAGCCATAATCCAAAACCTTTTTGGGATTAAAGTTACGATTAAAAAGTACTTCTATTTTTTTTACGATTGAATCAACATGTTGATAACCTGTAGAAAAGAATTCTCTTTTTGCTGAATCAGTAAAATCCTTAAGACGATATTTTTCATCTGATAAAACTCCGAAGTATGGATCATCTTCACCGAATTTATTCCAATGCTTATCGGTATTCATATTAAATCCCTTTGTATACCTTATTTATAGTAATGACGATTCAAACATGTCCCGTGAGAAAGATTATTTTCTACCCATTTTATTAGTATAAAAATCGTAAAAAGAATTTTTTATTGTGAATAATAATTTTCTTTTGTTGTTGCTTAATAATACTTTGATAAAAAAAACAAATAATAAATAAATAACAGAGAGGTAATAGATATTCGGGTAATTTTTCTTGGCAAAATAGAGTCTGTTTCTAAGACTGTAATAAATAGGTAATAAAGAATTTTCCCTCGCTGTTGTAGACTGAACTTTGTGATAAATTGTAGAGTTCCCTACAAAAAGGATTTTAAACCCCGCTTTATTTGTACGGTAACAAAAGTCAGTGTCTTCTAGATATAGAAAATAATTATCATCGAGTAAACCGATTTTTGCAAATACCTCTTTTTTAATAAACATACAACAACCAGAAGCAAATGTGCAGTAGTAATTCTTTCTAAAGTTTATATCTTCCTCATTATATCCGTTAGAAAAACCTGATGCTTTTAATTGGCTTATATCACCTCCGGCACTCCAAATGATTGATTTGTTTGAGTAAAAATTAATCATCGGTGTTAAAATACCGGCATCTGGGTATTCCTTACTTGCCTGAACGAGTTTAGTTAAGAAATCATGTTCAACAATAGTATCATTGTTTAACAACAAAACAACATCTGCTTTATCGTTTATAGCAGATTTAATTCCAATATTATTTCCGCCGGAAAAGCCGAGATTGTTTTCATTTACAATAATTTGCTTTATGAAATCACCGAATCGTTTCTGAATAATTTCAACATCATCGCCAGAAGAATTATTGTCGAGAACTATGATTTCATAATTATTGTAATCTATTTTCCGCAACGATTCCAGACACTCTAAAGTATCTTCTAACCCGTTCCAGTTCAATATAATGATGCTTACTTTAGAATTCACTATACTCAACTATTATTCAACATATTTTTGAAATACGTATTTTTTTGAACCAGCTTTGTAATAATTATTATTATGGAGAAATTGAAAACAAAGTGCAATAATCCAATAACACTTACAAAAAACGACATAAAGATTATAAAGATACAAACCGAATAAACTGATAAATTAAATAGAGTGGGTTTTATCTTCATTTTATAATAAACAGAAGAAACTATGAATCCGAGCAAGAAAGGTATTGCGGATAATCCTAAAACACCGAAATCTCGATAAAAATCCCAAAACATTGAATAAGTATTATAACTGCTATTTAGGTATGGAAAATGATTTAGTGCTAAATAGTCAGCTAAAGATTTTCTAATACCTGATATAGATGTTAAAAAATTGAATGAATAATAACCAAAAGTGAAATTTTCTAATTTACCTACAGCTCTCGTGAAATTTTCAAGATTCATAGATACATACATATACGGCTCTGTGAATATTGCGTACTTAAAATTGAATTTCATCTTCGCCAACATAAACAGGTAACTAAGTGCTAATGAACTTCCACGCAGGTACTGCACAGAATACATTAACCCAACAATAACCGATACAGCATAAACAACATTTTTAGATTTTAGAAATTCACTAGAATAATAGAGAAAAACTATTACGGCTATTATTGCAAACATTAGATTAAATCTTTGAAGGAGAAATAAATAAGTGATAAATGTGAAAATAACCATCATGATCAGAATAAGTTTTAATGTGGCTTTTGGTTTAACCAATTTGAGATATTGAACGATAACTAATATCAATGGTGTCGCAATATGAATTGTAAGTCCGATCCCAAAAACACCCCATTCCATTCGAGCTTGTCCTGGATTTTTATGAAAAACTGGAATATAGCCCTCTATTAAATAATTACCCAAATACGAAATAGTATACACAAAAAACATGAAGTAGATTATTTTTAAAAACTTGGTGGGATCTACAATTTCTTTGGTAAACGAGTTTCTGATTTCCTTTAGCGATTTATATCGTAACTGAAAATGAATAACGTAAACGGTAAAAGTCCCAATTAAGAAAGAAAATATTCCTATTCCAAGCATAAGCCAACCATAGGCATCCCACTCATGTTGAAGATGGCTTAACTTTAAGTCAGCCAATCCTATTGAAGCAGACCAGATAATTCCAAACACCTTTGCTGGGGAAAAGAAATCAACCTCTTTTTTAAAAGAATAAGCAATTATTAAGAAACAAATAAAGAATGAAATTAATGATATTATTGACATCAGGGTAAAATGTTTTTAAATATTTTTATATCATCTATGATTTTATATTCTGAAAAATATTTTTTTTCAACAGGCAAAAGAAGTATTAAGTAGGTGTAAATGAAATAAATTATTAAAGGTACTATGCTTAAATACCAATAACCGGACATTTTTATGAACAATTCAAGAACAATAATAAAGACCGTAATTAAGGTCAGTTTAATAAATTGCATGTTACTAATCCAATTCTTCAATAGCGTAGGTGAGAAAATAATATATGCCAAACCAACAAAAATATTGGTAACCAGTGATGTAATACTGGCTCCAAACGCGCCGAGATAAGGAATTAGAAAAAAATTAATTGTTAGATTAACAGCAGTAGCAACAACAACAATATACATTCTTATTTTTTGTCGATTAGAGGTAGTTAGTATTAATCCATAAGTTTCACTAAAAAAACGAACAAATAAAATAATAGCAAATATTTGAAGAATGGGAATCGCTTGAGAATACTCTTTCCCGCCGTATATGAGAGTAATAATTTGTTCCGGAAAAATGAAGAGTGTTACACTTATAGGAATTGAAACTATAACTAAAAGCTTATTAAAAATAGCGGCAAGTTTTTCGCCTTTTATAGGATCTTCTAAATATAGTCTTGACAAAGTCGGCATTAAACTATTAACGAAAATATCTGGAATTATTAAAGGTAACAGAACCAACTTAAATGCTGCCTGGTAGACGCCAACACTCTCAGCAGAGTCCCACAACGATAACAAAATAGTATCAATTTGAAAAAAAAGATTACCAAAAATCCAAAATACTCCGAAAACAATTACCTGATTTTTAATTAACCTCAAATCACCAAAATGAAGTTTCAAATGAGAAAACGGAATGATCTTAGTGGCATAAAAAACAGCAATAATTAAACCTAACAGTTTTGTTGCAGTAAATGCTATCGAAATAACAAAAATGTCTTTTTGAAGAAATATCAATACAAGTATTACAATCAGAGAAATAAAATTTACAATAAAATTTACGAATGTTTCATATTCTAATTTTTCACTTCCCTTGTACAGTGCTGATAAAAAATTTGTAAGGGTTGTGAAAACTACAAATGAACTGAATATTAGAAGTAGAGTCTTGATATCTTGACTAAAATTACTCCAAAGCCCCAGTGATAATATCGAAATGAATGCAATTAAAGAAAAAACAATTTTTAACGAAAAATATTGATTAAAAATTGCAACCTTATTTTGGATGTTTTTTGGTAACTCAGTAGTTAATAATAAATCAAGTCCAAAATCAGCAAATAAAATAAATGCAATTGCTATAGTTTGCACCGAAGTGAACTGTCCAAAAATCTCTTTCCCGTAAAACCGCGCAATTATCCAATAAATAATAATGTTGGTGAACAGTCTCGATGCCATTGAAAGAAAAGAAAAAAGTGAATTTTTCCTAATTCTAACTGATTCCGAAATCAAGATTTTGGCCTATAAGTTATACGTAGTTTTTTTAGATCTTTTCGAAATTGATCAATAAAAAAAGCATGACTGTCCGGTGCTATTGCTCTTAGTTGAATAAACATTTCTTTAGAAAAAACCATAAACAAACCCAGAAGCATAGAGATCACAAAAGAAATAAGAGCATATAGTGTGGCCTTTGGTTTAGCTTTACGATCGGCAGGACCAGCTTTATCCAAAACTAAAACTGAAGGAGTATTTCTCGCTTCTTCAACTTTGGCTTGTTCGTACAATGGTTGAACGAATTCAAGTATTTTATATTGTATTTCAAGATTACGGAAAATTTTTAAATATTCGTTGCCGAGTTCAGGTGCTTGTTTGAAGGGGATTAATAATTTTATATCTGTTTGCGAAGCATCTGTACCTAAATTTAATTGATCAATTTTCTTTTTCATCTCAGTCATTTCAATCTTTGCATTCGAAGTCATTGGATGTTCAGCACCATAGGTTTGTTTCATTACATTCAACTCAACTTCCTTCTTATAATAGTCTACATAAAATTTGGACATTGATTCCACTGTTGCCTTAAGTTGTTCAGGAACAGCAATAACGCCATACTTTTCCTGAAACTTGCGCATAGCGGTTTCATAATTATTAATATCATTTATATTCTGGTTATAACGTTTTTCAACAAATTCTCTATTAGCTTTCGCATTTGTTACACTTAATCTCGTATTTATCTCATTAAGCCTATCAACTAAATAATTGGCAATGTTAGCAGCTTTTTGAGGGTCCTTATCATAAACTGTAATGGTAAGGTTACCTTCATCTTGTATTTCTAACTCGAAGTTTGACTGCCACTCTTTAACAACTTTTTCATAATAATCTCCTTCACGTTCATACTCTTTCCTTAATTCAAATTTTTTGATAACATCATTGGTCACTGTGGCGCTCATAAGAATAGCCATAAATCGATCCGATTCTGAACTTCCTCCTGTAAGAGCGACCAATCCCTTGCTTGCAGAAAAACCTTTTGCCAATCCGCTTAATCCGGAGATCATTGATAGAGGGTCATTCTTTTCAGCAGGGAAAACCGAGGCAGTAGATTTATACCATTTGGGTGATAATAATGCATATGTGGTTACACATCCAGTTATTACTAATACAAACCAAAATAAAAACCACCTATTCTTAACAATCACAGTAAGAAATTCAAGAAAAGTATTACCTACTGTCTGTTGACTTTCATTCAGACTTTTCATTTATAAACCTTTAATTTTTATTTACCAAATTGAACTAATAGTAATATTATTGTTGCTACAGTGCCGATGATACCCGCAATGCTTCCTATCCTTGATAAATAGTAATTAAAATTTCGCGGAATAATTTTAGGGACGTAAATATAATCGCCCACTTCTAACTTTAGTCTTTCTTTCTCTTTTGTAATCCAATCTTTCCCTTTTCCTTTAATGACAACTATCTCAGCATCATCTTCACGTGCCATCTCCGTTTTACCGCCCGCTTTCTTTACGTAATAGTTATAGTTTTCCCCTTCGACATGTTTTACGTAACCGAACTTGGAGACTTGTCCAAAAACATAAACGTAATCGAACGGTTGAGGAATGAGAATCAGATCGCCGTCCTTTACTGAAAAATTGCTTTCATCAGAATTTGGATCGTACAGTTTTGTGAAATCTACAAGGCTTTCATCGCGCAATACTCTCAACTGATTATCAATATTGAAAAATAAGGTGTCTTCAAGCTGAAGATTATTTGTTCGGGACAATGAAAGAGCATCTTGCATTTGGCGCATTTTTAATTGAGTTTCGGGCAGAAGAATTTTCTCCGGACTGTTAAAATAATCTTCAGTGAGTTGATATTTTTTTAACATTTCTAGCGAAGAATAATCCCGCACTATTTCTGCTCGTGATAAATCAGCAGACTCTTTAAGACCGCCGGCTTTTTCAATTACTTCTTTTAGTGCAGTTCCACTTTGTTTTAAGTAAACATATCCCGGATTTTTAACCTCACCAAGAACAAGCGCCTTAAAAATTCTTCTCTGATTTGGGTCGGCTAAAATTCTAATTCTATCTCCCCGTTTAAGAGAAAAATTAGTATTAACATCTACACGAATAATTTCTTCTTTATCTCCGGCAGAATTTAAGCGTGATATCTCGGCAGTCTTAACATTTTCATAAGCAAGGTTAATACCACCGGCAAAGAGTAAAGCATCAGAAAGACCGTCGCCATCAACAAATTGAAATTTGACTTCTTTATTTACTGCGCCAATAATTTCTACAAAACTTGTGCTGAAATCAAAAGCTGGAAAAACTATCACATCATCATTTTTCAAATAAGGATTGAATTTAAAATCGCCGGTTAATCTAAATTTTTCTAAATCGAGTTTTATTATTTCTCCGGAGAATCTTTTAAGAAGTATATCTCGCTTAGCATAGCTTGCAAATTCATTCTTAATTTTTGCCATCAGTCTTTCATCTTTGGCACTGGATAAGACTTGAGATTTAGCCTCGGTAAAGATCCTTGTGATGAATTGGTCGGCACGCTCTGTCATGAGGGCAGGAAACGTTCCATTAATGATGAATGATCCGCCAATTGTAACACTTATCATGCTTACGCTAGCTAAATCGCTCTTATAATTAGATTTTGAATTCTGATCTTGTGCATTAACAGAATTCACAATGGTTAGTGTAATTAGAAATAAAATAATTTTTTTCATATAGGTTCGATTATATAATAGTTGAAAAATACAAAGTGATAAATAAGAAAGGTAAAAAGAGGCAGTAGTATATTACTCCATGCTGGTTTTCGAATGCCACAAACTTAACGATTTTTGTACTGAACTTCATAATATTTTTGATACTCGCCGGAAATTATTCTTTCCCACCAATTTTTGTTTTGGAGGTACCAATCAATTGTGTCGCTAATTGCCTGTTCAAATTCAAATGTCGGTTTCCATCCTAACTCATTTTGAATTTTGGATGAATCAATTGCATAACGGCGATCGTGACCCGGACGATCCTTCACATACTCGATCAGATCTTCTCCCTTACCAAGTTTAGTTAGAATCAGTTTTACAATCTCAATGTTCTTCATTTCCCGGCTTGCGCCGATGTTGTAAACTTCTCCCGGTTTACCATTTTCGAAGACTAGTTCCGCAGCTTTATTATGATCAATCACATAGATCCAATCGCGCACATTCAAACCATCTCCATAGACCGGAAGTTTCTTATTGTTAAGTGCATTGATTATCATCAACGGGATTAATTTTTCCGGAAATTGAAGAGGACCATAATTATTAGAACAACGAGTAATCACAACCGGTAATCCATATGTATGATGAAATGAAAGTGCAGCCATATCCGCGGCAGCTTTACTTGATGAATACGGACTGTTCGGTGAAAGCGGAGTTTGTTCTGTGAACAATCCGGTTGCACCTAAACTGCCATAAACTTCATCGGTGGAGATCTGTAAAAATTTTTCTGCTTCGTATCGGCGTGCCGCTTCGAGCAAGACGTTTGTTCCAATTACATTTGTTCTATAAAACACTTCAGAGCCAAGAATGCTTCTATCAACATGCGATTCCGCGGCAAAGTTTATCACATACTTTATTGAATACTTCTTAAAAAGGTAATCCACAAGTTCATTGTTAGTGATATCCCCTTTTACAAAATGATAATTCTTCTTTCCTTCGCTTGGTCGTAAATTTTCCAGATTACCGGCGTAAGTCAGTTTATCTAAATTTATGATAAAATAATCATCACGAGTGGATAAGATATGATTAATGAAATTACTCCCTATGAATCCGGCACCACCTGTAACTAAAATGTTCATAAATGATAAATGATAAATGTTAAATTGTAAATGATAAAGTTAACTATTCCGCTTTGTGGACTTTGAACTAATGGCACCTAAGATTCGCTTCAGTTCAAGAGATTCTTTTAATAAATATTCTATTTCATCATCTAAAGTTTTTATTTCTTTAATTATTCGTAGCCAATA
Source organism: uncultured Melioribacter sp. (assembly GCA_964449775.1). Taxonomy (GTDB): domain Bacteria; phylum Bacteroidota; class Ignavibacteria; order Ignavibacteriales; family Melioribacteraceae; genus Fen-1258. Next base: position 68,302 of record CAYVBQ010000012.1, read on the forward strand.
ATTGGTTTCTCGCATTTCTTTTAGAGAAATATTTATTTTGTTGAAAAAATCTGGTTTTGATATTGCTCCTTGAGCTTCCTCATAATTAGCACCGCTTGATGTCGAAGATTTAATAAGTTGATAAGAAATTAGTTGATACTCTTTATGCTTCGGTAACTTTCTACAATATTTAACCGTTCTAACTGCAAAATCAAATAATCTTTTTCCTAATCCTTCATCCATTTTCAAATCAATAATTTATAATCTTTAATTTATCATTTATAATTTGTCATTTGCCATTTCCTTTAAGTTATCCGGCACCACCAGTCACAAGTATTTTTTTTGTTGTCATAAATTAGAATGCAAATAGACCGAAGAAAATTCCGGTTTGAATAAAGAATGAATTACTTTTAAGATCCGATGGAACACTTCTCAAAATTTTATCGTTATCAACTTTCCATTCGTTATTAGTAGAGAAGATGTAACCTCCGCCTACTCTGAAAGCTATAAATCTATCTAACGGAATATCAATATTTAAGGTAGGAGTTATGGTAAAAAATGTGTTCGAAAATTTTCTGCTTTTGTTTCGATCAATCGATGAAGTAATAGGTGAAAATGCGCTCCACGCAGTAGTCCAATCAAAATTATCTGCGTTCTGAAATACTTCAACACTTGAAGATCCGACGCCGATAATTGCGCCAAGTGAAACAGCAATTTTATTTATAAATGGGAGTGTATACTCGGCGGTAAAACCTCCTAATCCATAAGAGTATTTTACTTCCACATTTAATCCTTCAATAACCCCATTTGAGGATTGCGTTCCGCTTAATCCCATTCCGCCAAGTCTTAAATTATCAACCAGCATTATATATGCATAACCGCCGCCGCCAAGAACAAACATTCCATTATCGGATAGGTTTTCAATATGTAAATTTTTTAATATCTGCGTGTTAATCGGATTCATATTTGGAAAAACAACCGTTGGAGTAAAACCACCGGCAGCACCAAAACGCGCAACCCAGCCCACATCTTCAGCTTCTTGAGCAAATAATGAAGTTGAGGAGAGAAAGATCATAATTGCAAATAATGTTTTTTTCATTTTGATCTGTATTCTTTTGGTGGGCAAAATTAGTAATTCCATTGACAAAACGGAAATGATTAATCCATAACAAAAATTATAAAGACCGCATTAGTTTTCATTTCTATGTTTACCACAACAAGGTGAAAACCAATAACGGTCTTTGTATTTATAATTGAGAATTGACTATTTACTATTTGATTTCCAATAGACAATAATCAATAGTCAATAGTCAATAGAAATTAATCCATAATTTTTCTTAAGAACGAGGAGCTGTCATCCTCATCTCTATTTTTGTTAGTAAAATAATCGCTATCACTATAATCGTTACGTTCTGTTTTATATCCAGCTTCTATTGAACCTTGTTCAAATAGATCTAAGTTGGTTTTCTTAACCCGGAGAATAGTTGGTACATTCAAGTCGTCGCTATTCTCAATTTCCATCTGACCGCGTTTAGAAGAGAATCCGCCATAGTTCACAGCTTTCTTTTCCATCTGTTTACGTTCGGCTTTTTCGCTTTTTAGATTACTGATAGTATGTGAACTTGCTTTTGCTTCAAACCCGGTTGCAATTACTGTATAAGAGACATATTCATTCATCTGATCTTTGATAACGGTTCCGAAAATTACATTTGCTTCTTCACCTGCGGCTTCAAAGATTACATTATTACCGGCTTCTACTTCAGCCATAGTCATATTTGTTGGACCGGTAACATTTAGAAGAATATTTTTGGCGCCTTTGATTGAAATACCTTCAAGAAGCGGAGATGAAATTGCTTTTTGAGCAGCTTCAACAGAACGGTTTTCACCGCTTGCAATTCCGCATCCCATCAATGCTTGTCCGCTGTCTCTCATTACTGTTCTAACATCAGCAAAGTCAACATTGATAATTCCCTTCACAGTAATTATCTCTGCAATACCTCTAGTAGCTTCATACAAAATTTCATTCGGTTTATTGAAAGCCGCTTTAGCTGCTGTAGCCGTATCAATGATACTGAGAATTCTTCCATTCGGAATCACGATCAAACTATCAACGTATTGTCTAAGATCGGCAATACCTTCATCGGCGTTTTTCATTCTCTGCTTACCTTCCCATGCGAAAGGTTTTGTAACAATGCCAATAACAAGCGCACCCATACTTTTAGCGATTGATGCAACTATTGGCGCCGCGCCCGTTCCTGTTCCGCCGCCCATACCCGAGGTAACGAACACCATATCAGAACCTTCAAGATGCCGGGTAATTTTTTCTCTATCTTCTTCGGCAGATTTTCTTCCTACGTTTGGATCAGCGCCCGCACCAAGACCGCGAGTTACGTTTGTACCAATCTGAATTTTTTGCTGAGCCAAGCTTTCTTCCAACACTTGCGCATCTGTGTTGATAGCAATGAATTCAACTCCCGTTAAGCCCCGTTCGATCATACTATCAATCGCATTACAGCCGCCTCCACCGACTCCTACAACTTTTAACTGAGCCGACATTGGCCTTTGAGTTTCCAAAGTAATGAAGCGGGGCCGTTTTTCTGAATTAGTTGACATGATTCCTCCTTGTTGTGGTATTTATTTATAGTTTATCAAAGAATTCTTGTATTCTCTTAAAAGTCTTACCAAGATTTAATTTACTTTCCTTACCAGTTGTCCTTACAGTTGTGAATTGTTCAGATCTACTTCCCGGAATTCCGCGAATCAATCCGGCTACAGTTGCAAATTCCGGACTTTCAACTTCATTGGATAGCCCAGAACCGAGATCCAGCGGAACACCGATGCGGGCGGGCATTCCAAAAACTTCTTCAGCCAATTCGGTGCATCCTTTAAGCAGCGAGCCGCCTCCGGTAAGAACAACACCTGCTTTTATTTTATTTTTAAACCCCGCGTGGCGGAGCTCGTTATCAATAATTGAAAACAATTCTTTCATTCTTACGCTGATAATTTGTGTAAGAAGTGATAATGGAATTTTCACATTCCCTCTTCCGCCAACACCTCTAATAAAAATGTCTTCTTCTCTGATGATCGCATGTTCTGTTGCGTAGCCATGTTCTTTTTTTAACTTCTCTGCCTCGGCTGTTACGATGCCAAGTGTCTCACGTATATCATTTGTAACCTGATTGCCTGCTACACCAATAACTTTTGTATGCTTGATCGCCTTACGGTGAAAAATTGCAATGTCCGTAGTTCCGCCGCCGATATCTATCACGAGCACACCTAAATCTTTTTCATTGTCTTCTAGAACTGCAAAGCTCGATGCAATCGGTTGAAGAACGTAATCTTTAACAAAGTATCCGGCGCGTTCTACAGATTTTTTAATATTTTGGATTGCCGGAATAGATGCGAGTACTACATGATTAACTGCCTCGAGACGTGAACCGCACATTCCGATCGGGTCATCAATTCCACCTTGATGATCAACAGAATATTCTTCAGGAATGATGTGAAGTATTTGGCGGTCGGATGGAATTCGAATAGTTTGAACATCGGCACGAAGTCTGTCTAAATCTTGCTGGTTAATCTCCTTTTCAGGATTGCTGATTGTAACATAATTTCTATGGCGCAAACTTGTTATATGTTCACCGGCAACGCCCACATTTACTTCCTTTACTTGGAGACCTGCTCTATTCAGCGCAATGTTCATCGCCTCAGTAATAGCTTCGGCAGTTTTAGAAATGTTTGCAACCAACCCGCGGTTCAATCCTTCCGAAGGTGCAACACCAAATCCAAGTATGTTCAAACTATTATCAACTTGCTCAGCAATCACTGCGCAAACTTTTGTTGTGCCAAGATCGAGTCCGGCTATAACATTTTTTTTCATGATTTTTTCTGCCCCTCGTCAATATTCTTAACTAACCCGTTAGTCGAGTCGATGATGCCGAGATAAACATGTCCTCCGTAGCGCAAGTCCACATACTCCATGTAGTTATTGATTTCTTTCCCTTTCAAATAATTCCAGAGACTATTAAAGTAGATTACTTTTTTTATTTCGTTTCCCCGTCCGATTTTTATCGGGTAATTTGCCGATGATAGATATAAAAGAATTTCTCCGCCGTTCTGCAAATCAATTGATGAAAAATCTTTTTCCAATTCCGGGTTGAGCAATCGTACAGTTGAAATAATCTTCGATGCCGTTACGATATCGAGATTTCTTTTCATAGATGATAAAACTTTCAGACTATTTCCGAAGAATGCGTTCGAGATTACCGGATAATCAATTTTAATAGTTTCCGGTAGAAGCGGCAGCAATTGTAAATTTTCCGTTAAGATGTATTGACTGCTGCTATCGATGAGTATAGAATCAAAAACTTTTTCCGTAATTCTGATTGATGCTTTTCCGCTCCCTTCATAACGAACATCTGCACGTTTAACGTATGGATGTTTTTCGATCCTGTCTTTAATGATCTGAAGCGATAAATTTCCATAAGTATTTTTGTCAACCAGGTTGGCAAAATTCATGTACTGCTCTTTTGCAAGATGAATGTTTCCCTCTAACGAAATAAATTTGATCTTGTTTTCATTTCCGGATTTCAATCCAATCGAGAGATAAATCATCAATCCGATAACAAGTATCAAGAAAGAAACACTCAATATTTTTGCAAGCTTTGACATCAATTATTTTTTTGCTTTTAAGAGTTCAACAAATTTTTCGCCAAACTTCCAGAGATCTCCGGCGCCTAATGTTATGATTATGTCATCTTTTTGATAAATTTTCTGCAAGAGCCCGGGTATTTTTGTTTTATCCGGTTCGTAATAAACATTTTTATGACCAAACTGTTTTGCCGCGTTTGCAATTAGTTCACCGTTAATTCCTTCAATTGGTTTTTCTCTTGCGGGATAAACATCTGTGCAAATGAAAACGTCGGAGTTCAAGAAAGATCTTCCGAACTCAGAATAAAAATCTTTTGTGCGCGAGAAAAGATGAGGTTGAAAGACAGCTACCAATCTTCTGTTCCATCCGCGTCGTATTCCGTCAAGTGTTACATCTATTTCTGTCGGGTGATGACCGTAATCATCAATTACCATAACATCGCTATTATACTTTGTTTCGAAGCGGCGATAAACTCCGGCGAATGATTCAAGTGCTTTCTTTATCACACTGAACTCAACACCCATCTCTTTTGCTATTGTGACTGCGACAAGAGAATTTTTAATGTTGTGCAATCCCGGAATATTAATGCGGATTTTACCAAGATCCTTCCCGAGATAAATAACAGTAAACTCAGAGTGATTTTCCGAATGTGTAATGTTTGCAGCACGTATGTCTGCTTGCGGTGATATACCGTAAGTTAAAATTTTCTTATTGATCTGCGGAATTACATCTTGAAGCGCCGGTTCATCCAAACATAAAACAACAAAGCCGAAGAATGGAACTTTGTTTGCAAATTCAACGAATGCAGATTTGATATCATCAAGATCTTTATATGTATCTAAGTGTTCTCTCTCTAATGTTGTGATCGCTGCAATTGTAGGAGTTAATTTCAAAAACGTTCTATCGAACTCATCCGCTTCTACAACAATGTAATCTCCGGCGCCGAGACGTGCATTAGTTCCGCCAAGTGAACTTAATTTTCCGCCAACGATAATTGTAGGATCAATCCCGGCTTCGGTTAATACCAATCCAACCATAGAAGTTGTTGTTGTCTTTCCATGTGTACCGGCAATTCCAATTCCGTATTTCATTCTCATACATTCAGCAAGCATTTCGGAACGTTTTATCACCGGAATTTTTCTTTCTATCGCTTCTTTCACTTCCGGATTTTCTAATACTACTGCCGACGAATAGACGACAACGTCCGCATCTTTTAAATTTTCCTTAGAGTGCCCTTCGTAAATTTTTATTCCGAGCCCTTCAAGACGATCAGTAACTTCTGTCTTTGCAAGATCGGAACCCGAAATAATGAATCCCTGGCTTAACAAAATTTCTGCAATGCCGCTCATTCCTATTCCACCTATACCAACAAAGTGAACATTTTTTATTGTCTTCATCATCATAGCCGTATTCCTCACATTACCTCCGCTAAACGGATTGCGCTTTCAGCAATTATTTTTGCCGCCAAAGGTTTTGCGAACGCTGAGATATTTTTTTTCATGATTTCCTGCCTCGCTACATTTACCATCATTTCATTAATTACCGGTAAGAATTCGTCCGCTAAATTTTTATCTTCGATTAGCTCAGCTGCATTTGCGACTTTTAATGCCTTCGCGTTTAAGTATTGATGGTTAGCCGCAACATTTTCCGATGGTACGAAAACTACGGGCAACGCCAAGTAAGCAACTTCTGCGATTGTGGTAGCGCCGGATCGTGCTAAAACGACATCGCATGAAGAATAAGCAGCAGGCATATCGCTGATGAACGGAAATATTTTCACTGAGTTATTTTTAAGGTTTTTGTATTTCTCGTAATAAAATTGACCTGTCTGCCAGACAACCTGAATTCCATTCTCGATTAGCTTGTTCAAATTGGCAGCAACGGCTTGATTGATTGAACGAGCGCCGCCGCTTCCGCCGCTTACCAATAAAACTTTTTTTGTGGAATCCAGACCAAAACTTTTAATAGCTTCTGCTTTATCGCCGAGTTGTAAATTTATCCTTATAGGATTACCACTCAATTTTAATTTCGATTCGTCTCTGAAATATTTTTTTGATTCTTCAAACGTTATATGAATTTCGTGTGCTTTCTTTTCAAGCATTCTATTAGTAATTCCGGGATAACTATTCTGCTCAAGCAGCATCACTTTTGCGCCAAGAACTGATGCAGCCCAGACAACTGGACCGGAAACATATGCACCGCTGCCTATAGCAACACGCGGCTTGAATCTATAATTAATAACGAACGATTGAATTGCCGAAACAAATAATTTTATCGGGAATAGTAAATTGCTCATGTTTAACTTTCGTGAAAATCCGCTAATCCAAATTGCTCTGAACCGAAAGCCATATTCAGGTACAACGCGTTCTTCGATCTTATTTTTAGCGCCAACAAATAAAATTTCAGATTCCGGTTTCAGCAAACGAATCTGTTGTGCAACTGCGATAGCAGGATATAAATGACCGCCGGTTCCGCCGCCTGCAAAAATAAAACGATATGGTGTTGTAACTTTCATCCTACCTGCGCAATTTTTAATTCTGTTGTTTTAACCGTTTGTCTTCCAACATTCACAATAATTCCAATCGAGACGGCAAAAAGAATAATCGAAGTTCCGCCAAAACTTATGAATGGTAGCGTGATGCCTGTAGTAGGAATTAATCCTGTTACAACACAAGCATTTATGAATGCGCTAACAATGATATTGAAACCAAGACCCAACACTAGAAGTTGACCAAATTTATCTTGAGCTTTCTTAGCAATGATGAGACAAGTAATAAACAGAACCATGAATAGAAATAGTATTGTAACAGTTCCTGCAAAACCCAACTCTTCACCAAGTATTGAAAAAATAAAATCGCCGTATGATTCTGGAAGGAAGAGATCGCTTTGCCTGCTGTGTCCTAATCCAATTCCTAAAATTCCACCGCTGCCGAGAGCAATTTTTGCCTGCTTAACTTGAAGGTTTATATCGCCGCCATTAATCAAACTTTCGATGTATGTAAAAATTCTTTCGCGGGAGTGTTTAAAAATTAGAATAACAATCCCAATAGCACCCATAGCAGGAGCCACAATTGCAGCGATGTGTTTTATTCTCGCTCCGGCTGTGAAGAGAAGAGCAAATGATGTTATCGCAATTATCAAACCCGTACTGAGATTTGGTTGAACGAGAACGAGTCCGCTTACAATTCCAATCCAAATTAAAGGGTACTTAAAACCTTTTTTGAAATCCAGAAGATCATCGCCCATTCTTTCTATCATCAAAGAAAGATGCATAATCAAAATTACTTTTGCCGCTTCAGATGGTTGGAATTGAAAAAAACCGAAATCAATCCAGCGCTGAGCACCTTTCACTCTTGCACCGATTATAAATGTTAACACGAGAAAACCGATGATTAAAAACAAAAGCTTTTTTGTATGATCTCGATATTTATCGTAAGGTATATATGCACAGATAATCATAGCTATTATTGCCGCCACGACTTTCCATAAATGACTTTTAAATAAAAAGTAGAGACTATTAAATTTTGACAAACTGTATGTACCGCTGGCGGTTAATACCATTATTGCACCCAGCGCGATCATACCAACAACCAGAATAATCAATATTTTTACGAGTGTGTTCATTAAACCAATTTATTTACTGCTTGTTTAAAAACTTTTCCTCGATGTTCGTAGTTATCGAACATATCAAAACTTGCACACGCCGGCGAAAGCAAAACTACAGCACCATCAACAGTTTCATTTCTTCCTGCTTCAACAGCGGCTTCGAGCGATTCTTTTTTTTCTGTTTCAACGATCTCATTGAAATAATCATAAACTTTTTGAGCAGAGACGCCGATAGCGTAAATCTTCTTAACATGTTTTAAAACCAATTCCCGAATGTCATCGTAGTTATTGCCTTTATCTTTACCGCCGAGAATCAGGTAGATCGGCTTTGAAAAACTCTTTAATGCAACGATGACAGAGTCAACATTTGTTGCTTTAGAATCGTTGTAATATTCAACTCCGTCAAGCTCACGTACAAATTCTATTCTATGTTCAACGCCTTTAAAGGAAGAAAACGCATCTCTTATTTTTTGATTCGGCACATTTAAAAGTTTTGCGACTGCAAGAACTGCGAGAGCATTTGCAATGTTATGCTCTCCTTTGATGAAAAGATCGGAGGTGGAACAAATCTCGCTGACTTTACCGAACCATGAGAAGAACATCTTGCCTTCCTTATAAAAAGCGCCGGCTGGTAAATCGCTTTTCAAAGAGAAGGCAATTTGTTGAACTCTTCCATTTTTCAAATTTATTTTTATGTTAGGATCATCTGTATTGTAAATAAAGAAGTCGTCTTCAGTCTGGTTTCCGGTCACTTTCATCTTCGCTTCGATGTACTCATCAAAGCTGTAGTTGTATCTATCAAGATGATCTGCTGTGATATTAAGTATCAAAGAAAAGCACGGTTTGAATTCATTTATAAAGTCTAATTGGAAACTTGATGTTTCGAGCGCAACAAATTCATTTTCTTTTATATTAAGAACGATTTCTGAAAATGCTTCGCCGATATTTCCCGCAGAGTAACATTTGATTCCGCTCTTGTTCAAAGTATGATTCATCAATGCTGTTGTTGTTGTTTTGCCATTCGTGCCGGTGATAGAAATGATTCCGCCTTTGCAAAACCATGATGCGAATTCAACCTCGCTAATCACTTGGATCTTCTTTTCACGAGCGTTTTTGAGAATAACCGAATCTGTTGGTACGCCGGGACTCGTAATCATCAAATCGCAATCAAATACTTTTTCCGAATGCGCTCCACATTCGAAAGCAATTTCTTCAGAGATAAAAACGGAAATTGAGTCTTGCAATTTTTCTTTTGACCCGCTGTCACTGACAAATGGAATTGCGCCGAGTTTCTTGGCGAGTTTTGCCGCGCCGACTCCGCTTCTTACTGCGCCGATTACCGATATTTTTTTCCCGCGAATATCCACTATCTAACCTTAAATGAAGCTAAGCTTATTATTGCTAGAATTATTGTGATGATGTAAAACCGAATTACAATTTTCGGTTCCGCCCAATTCAATTGTTCAAAGTGATGATGAATCGGTGCCATTTTGAAAACTCTCTTTCCTTCGCCAAATCTTTTTTTTGTGTATTTAAAGTAAACACGCTGAATGATCACTGATAATGTTTCAATAAAAAAGATTCCGCCGAGAATTGGAATGAGTAAATCTTTCTTGATCAAAATCATCATCACACCAAACGCACCACCAAGAGCAAGCGAACCTGTGTCTCCCATAAAAACCTGAGCCGGATAAAAATTAAACCACAAGAATCCAAGTCCCGCACCAATTAACGCTGCAATGAAAACCGTTAACTCACCACTACCAGGCAGATAAATTATGTTCAGATAATCTGAATAGATAACATTTCCGGTTACATATGTAAGAACCGCGAGTGCAAGCATTACAATTATGGTAGTTCCTATTGCAAGACCGTCTAATCCATCGGTTAAGTTCACTGCGTTTGAAATGGCTGTTATGATGAACACAACCCACGGTATATATAGATAGGAAAAATCCCAATTCAAGTTTTTGAAGAATGGTAAAGTTGTTTGCGTGTTGAACTGAGAAAACTCCGGCAAAAAATAGATTGCAGTACCAACAATTAACCCGACAAATATTTGTCCCAGTAATTTGTAACGGGCGATCAATCCTTTTGGAAGTTTCTTTACAACTTTGAGGTAGTCATCAAGAAATCCAACTGCACCGAGGAAAACTGTTCCAAATAAAACTAGAATGATGTAAATACTTTTTATGTCACTCCAGAGAAGAACAGGCAGCACAACCGAAATAAGAATTATCAATCCTCCCATAGTTGGAGTGCCTGCTTTTTTCAAATGTGTCTGAGGTCCCTCTTCACGTATCGGTTGATCTATTTGTTTTCCTTTCAATTTAGTAATGATCTTTGGACCGAAGATGAAAGAGATCAACAGTGCGGTAATGGCAGCCAGCGCTGAACGAAACGACAGAAAACGAAAAACGTCGAATCCCGGCGGACTGAAAACTTTATTTATGTAATCAAAGAGATAGTAAAACATTACTCAAACCTTTTCTCCAAAATGTTAACAAAATCTTCCATCTTCATTCCGCGCGAACCTTTAACAAGAATAACAGAGTTATCAATTTCTTCGTATTGCAGATACAGAGATAAAGCTTCACGTAAATAAAAATGAATTGACCTTACTTTTTTCTTTCTCAATTCTTTATGCAAATTTTTCATCAGCAAGCCGGTGGTTAGTACCGTTAATTTTTTATCCGGCGAGAATAAGTTTGATAGATCTTTGTGAAACTTTGGTGATTTTTTCCCGAGTTCATAAATATCGCCCAGAACGATCAATTTACTCTTGAATGTTTTTATTTTCTTTACAAGCTCGATCGCAGACTGAACCGATGCGGGACTTGCGTTGTAAGTATCGTCTATTACAATCGCATTTTTAAATTTCTTTACGTCCAATCTTCCATGAAGCGGTTGAAATTTTTGTGCGCCGCGGATAATTTCTTTCCCATTCATCCCCAGCTTTAAAGCAATTGCAGATGCTGCCAGGAAGTTCTTTGCATTGGATTCACCGTAAACAGGGAGTACTGTATCAACCGCCTCTCCCAGACTCTCTTCTAAGGAGAGGGCTTTGGTTTTCAATTTTTGCAGCAACTTCGATTTTATTTGAATATACGTTTTACCATCATCGGTGTAACCTAAAATTTTGCCTTTAACATCAACCGTGCCTTTGAATCCATAAGTTACTTTCCTGGCAAACTTCTTTGCATTTTTACGAATAATCGGATCATCCATGTTCAGAAAAACAATTCCGTTTCGTTTTTCTGTTTCATAATACAAAGCTGATTTTTCTTTGAAGATTCCTTCTTTGCTTTTTAAATATTCCAGATGAGCATCACCGATGTTTGTTATAAGTGAATAATCCGGCTGGGAAATTTTTGCGGAATATGGAATTTCTCCTAAATGATTTGTTCCCTGCTCAAGAACAAGAGCTTCACACTTATCATTTGCATTTAATATTGTTAGCGGTACACCGATGTGGTTATTGTTATTAGCTTCTGTCTTTACCACTTTATATTTTTCAGCAAGAAGAGTTGAAACCATCTCTTTAACAGTTGTCTTTCCGTTGCTTCCCGTTATTGAAATAACTTTTGCGGAAAGTTTATTGCGCCAGATTTTTGCAATCTCGCCATATGCTTTAATTGTGTCATCAACAGAGATCACGGGAATTTCGAGGAAGCTAAATTTCTTCAACTTCCTCGAATCAATAACTACTGCGGCAGCCCCTTTCTTAAGAGCATCGAGTATAAAATCGTGTCCATCGAACTTATCGCCCTTGATCGCGATGAATAAACTTCCCTTCTTCACTTTGCGGGAATCAATCTCGACCAATGAAAGCGGTTTAAATGCGTCTGGATTGAAAATTTCCGCACTTGGAATGTTAAATAAATCCTCGATCGTAATTTTTATTTTGCCCATTCTGCCAGATATTTTTCTGAAAGTTCTTTATCCGAGAAGTGTTTACGCACTCCGTTAATTTCTTGGTAGTTCTCATGCCCTTTGCCTGCAATCAATATCACTGCATCGTCTTCACTCTCGTAAATTGCAGCACGAATCGCTTCTTCTCTATTTTCGATAATACGGTAGTTATTTGTTTTGACGCCTTTTAAAACTTCATCAATAATGAAGGAAGGATCTTCAGTTCTCGGGTTATCTGATGTTAAATAAACACGGTCGCTCATCGAAGCGGCGATATCACCCATCAGCGGGCGCTTTGTTCTATCTCTATCACCGCCGCAACCAAACACAGTGTAGATTGGTCGTTCGTCTTTTACAATATGATGAATTGCGGTGAGTGCTTGCTTTAGTGAATCGCTAGTATGCGCGTAATCAACAATCACTTTTTTATTTTTCTTCGTTACAATTTCAAATCTTCCCGGAACTTGCGGTGTTGTTTTGATTCCCTCTGCTGCAACTTTTGGATCAACACCGTTTACTACTGCTGCAGCGAATGCCGATGCTGCGTTAAATGCATTGAAATGCCCGACTAAACTTGTTGTTAGATGATAATCAATTCCTTTCCAGCTAAGATCAAAGTTTGTTCCTTCTAATGAAAACTCTACATTCTGCACTCTACATTCTGCATTCTTATCCGTTCCGTAAGAATATTTTTGTGCTGATGAATTTTTCAAAAGGACAGATGAGTTCGAATCTTCGGCGTTATAAATTATTTTCCCATTCTCCGGAATCATATCAAACAAAATCTTTTTCGATGCAAGGTAATGCTCGAATGTTTTGTGATAATCCATATGATCTGAAGTGATGTTGGTAAAAATTCCGGTTTCGAAATTCAAGTAATCAACACGATGAAGCGCTAACGCATGCGAAGAAACTTCCATGACACAATGAGTGCAGCCCTCATTAATCATTTGCGAGAGAAGAGAATTAATTTCATTGGACTGAGGAGTTGTGAGCATTGTTTTCACTTCAGTATCGCCAATGTAATTTGCAATCGTTCCGATCAATCCGGTTTTGTATCCGGCTTGTTGAAAAACATTCTTCACATAAAATGCTGTTGTAGTCTTTCCCTTTGTTCCGGTAATGCCAATCAGCTTTATCTTTTTTGATGGTTCACCGTAAAATATATTTGAAAACTCAGCAAGTGATTTTCTGGTGTCTGCTACAACAATCTTAACGCATCCCGCATGAGAAAAAATTTGGTCCGGTGCAGCGTTAGCATTTTGCAAAACAACAGCAGCAGCGCCTTTATTAATTACATCAGGAATAAATTTATGCCCGTCTTGTTTTTCTCCGTCAATAGCAAAAAAGAGAGAATTGTTTGTAGCGGTGCGCGAGTCAACGGTAATGTTGCTGATATCTTTCAGCTCAGCATTACCGATAACTTGAATGGCTTTGACTTTATTTAAGAGTTCAGTAAGCTTCATTCAGTTTGCACCCACATTAATTTTCTTAGTTGAAGGTTCGCATTTAACTGTGCAAACGGAACCGGGAATAAAATTTGACCCCGATTCCAGACTTTGCCAAACTACTTTGCCTGTACCGGAAATCTCGCACCTCAAGCCAAGTTCCGTCAATTGAGCGATTGCATCTCTCATAGATTGATTCATCAGATTTGGCATCAATGATGTATTCTTATTATAAAACTTTCTTGTTGAAATATTTGAGAGTGATTTATCAGCGACGTTCGCGAAAGATGTTGTGCTTGATTTTGGCGCTACTTTAATATCAGCGATAAGCTGATCTATCAAATTTTGTTTTCGCTCAATATTCTTTCTGTTAGGAACAAGATTCAGATCCGTCTCTACCATTCTTCTCGCTACCTCGTGAAATACAGGTGCAGCAACCAATCCTCCATACTCTCCAACTTTGGGTGAGTTAATTAGAATCAAACAAACAACTGTTGGATTATCTGCCGGGAAAAATCCAACGAATGAGGAATTATGATGTTTGCTGGAATAGGATTTATTTACAAGCTGCTGCGAAGTTCCGGTCTTTCCGCCCACCAATACATTAGGAAGTTGTGCTGCGGTACCTGTTCCCTTTTCAACGACTCCAATCATCATATTTTTTATTCTCTCAGCAGTAGATTCGCTTATGACTTTTCTGATTTTTCTTGGTTGGGTCACTTCCAAATCTTTACCTGTTGGATCCGTAATTTTCTTCACAATGAACGGCTGGATAAGATTTCCGCCATTGATCAAAGCGCTATAGGCAGTGATTAGTTGTAAAGGAGTCATAGCGAGCTCATAGCCGAATGACATAAATGGTTTTGTCAAGCTGGAAAAAGTACCTGGCTTTTTTAAATAACCGGAAGCTTCACCAGGAAGATCAACCTGAGTTGAATTACTGAAACCGAAATCGCGTAAATATTTATAGAGAACATCGTCTGCTATTCTGCTGGATAACTTAGCCATTCCAACATTGCTTGATTGTTCCAATACACCGCTCACAGTTAATTTTTCATGCGGGTGCGTATCCAGTATTGGAATATTTTTAATAAAATATTTTCCATTTTCAGTATCGATCACTTCATTTTCAGTTGTGAGATTTTGATCAAGAAGAATTGAAAGTGTTATTGACTTCATCGTGGAACCGGGTTCGAATGTATCTGTAATCGCTCTATTTCTTCTCGCATCGGCAGTGGATAATTCATAGTTAGCCGGTTCGAAATCCGGTGAATTTGCCAGGGAATAGATTTCACCTGTGTTGGGATTCATAATTATTCCGATGGCAGATTCACCGCCATATTTCCGTAATCCCGCAGCTAATTCTTCTTCAAGAATTTTTTGATAAGTTTTATTTATTGTCAGAAAAATTTGATTTCCCGGAATAGCTGCATTCGATACATTTTCATCA
This sequence comes from uncultured Melioribacter sp., assembly GCA_964449775.1. Classification (GTDB taxonomy): domain Bacteria; phylum Bacteroidota; class Ignavibacteria; order Ignavibacteriales; family Melioribacteraceae; genus Fen-1258. The sequence goes on from CAYVBQ010000012.1 coordinate 83,348, forward strand.
ACTGAAATTATCCTTCCAATAACATCTCTCTCAATGCCGTAATAACCATCCGCTCCTATCAATTTTTGTTGATATGTCTTCTCAATTCCCTCTACGCCAATCATATCGCGATTCACAAAACCCAGAACGTGAGATGCCAAGTTTCCGTAAGGATATATTCTGGAGAAATCTTCTTGATGATAAAGACCTTCGACCACAATTTTTTTTAACGCAAGAGCAGTTTCCATGGGGACTTTCTTTTCAAGACAAACATTGCCAGATCCATCATCAATAATTTTTTTATAGAACTCTTTCGGCTTGCTAAATACTTTTGAAAAGGCTGTTATGATAGAATCTGTTCTCTTTGAATTCATCATTCTTGTGTCAACAAAAAATGAAACATTATCGGATGTAAAACTGAGTACTTCACCGTTAGCATCCTTAATTATTCCGCGTTCGGCTTTTACCCTCAGCGGTTTATTTTGTTGACGTTCGGCAACAAGCGAGTAATACTCGTGCTTTGCAATCTGTATTGTGAAAAGTTTTGCAATAAGCACAACAAAAATTATCAACAGAAAGCCGGTTAATATTAGTGCGCGTTTATTATTCATACTTTACTTTCAACAATTTTTCCATTTGCACTATTTGATCTTTTGAAACAGAAATTATTTCCAAATTTTCTTCCGGTCTAATTAAACCTAGTGAGTCTTGTGCCATTTTAACAATTCTCTCTTCAGCGGTAAGTTTTTGGATTTCAACCAATTTTGCTTCGATTCTGTTTAGTCTTTCATTCAACATGTCATGTTTCATTATTTTTTCACGCGTGATTCTTTTTATTTCCGACCTAAAAACCACATAAGATAGAAGAACCAGAGAAATTGAAGCGACAATTACAATAAAATTTTTTAGAGACGACCCTTTCATTGTTCAAACTCTTTCGGCAACACGCATTTTAGCGCTTCTTGCCCGGCGGTTTCTTTCTATCTCAGTATCTTCAGGAACGATCGGTCTACGTGTTATTAATTTTAACCGCTGCTTCTTTCCGCAAATGCAAATGGGCATTCCCGGAGGGCAAATACAGCTCAGACTTTCATACTTAATTTTTTCTTTTACAATTCTGTCTTCAAGAGAATGATAACTCAGTATTACAATTCTTCCTCCCGGCTTCAGAAGGGAAAAGGATTTATCTAAAAAAGTTTTCAACTCTTCAAGTTCATTATTTACAAAAATTCGCAAAGCTTGAAACACACGTGATAATGATTTGTTTAAGAAACGAACCGGCGTAACTTGTTCTATAATTTTTTTCAACTGGAAAGTGCGTGAAAATTTTTCATTCAGTCTGAATTCAATAATTTTTTTTGCTATGAGGCGCGAGTTCTTTTCTTCGCCGTATTCAAATAAAATTTTAGCAATCTCTTCTTGTGAAAATTTATTCAGTAAATCCGATGCAGAGATTCCTTCCGCTTTATTCATCCTGAGATCAAGAACTGCGTCCTCTCGGAATGTAAATCCCGATTCAACTGTATCTAACTGAAAAGAGGATACTCCTAAATCTGCAAAGATGCCGTCAAATTGGTCAATGAACTCAATCTTGGAAATCGAATCAATGTTTGTAAATCCGGTGTGGTAAATCGAAAATCGTTTGTCGTCTGAAAATTTATCTCTACAATATTCAAATGCCGATTGATCCTTGTCTGTTGCAATCAGTTTTCCTTTATCGTCTAATCTGTTTAATATTTCAAATGAGTGTCCTCCAAATCCCGCTGTACCATCAAAGTAAATCCCCCTTTTTTCCGTAACCAGAAAATCAATACTCTCTTTCAAGAGAACCGGTTCGTGACTCATTTCGGTTTTTTCTGCATTACTTGTTTTGCAATTTCAGCAAACGGTTTGGAGTTTTCTTTTTTATGTGATTCGTAAATTTCTGGATTCCAGATTTCGATTTTCTTGTTCTGCCCTAGAACAAAAACTTCTCTCTCTATTCCGGCGAACTCTAAAAGGTTTTTTGGAACCAGCAATCGTGATTGAGAATCAAGTTTATATTCTGCAGCTAATTCAAAAAGCATTCTTTTGAAAGCAGCTTCTTCAGGATCAAAATCATCAAGCTGATTCACCCGGGTTAGTACTTCTTCCCGCCAAAAATCTTGAGGGTATATATCAATGCACTGAACGATTCCACGCGTCATTACAAAAGTTTCGTTCGCGGATTCATTGACATACTTTTTAAATATGGAAGGGATACTAATTCTTCCTTTTGCATCAACAGAGTATTTAAAGCTACCTATAAACATTGTCTATCCACTTTATGGGGAAATTAAACACTATCACCCACCCAGATGCAAAATAACTGATTTTATATGGGATTGTCAAGGTTTTTTTACTTGTGAAGTAGAGAAAAATCAAGAAAGACGTGTGAGATCACATCAGTAGGGTTTAACTAAATAGGATTCTTAGAAAGAAGTAAAACGTGAACAATATCTAACAAGAGGTATTTCATCGGCTAAATTTATGCTGGTATATTTTCTTTTGTAACAGTAATTGAAAATAGTTTTGATCCTTTCGAAAATATTTTAGATGAATAAATAGCTGCCCCGCTTGCGAATAATAAAATAAAGAAATGAATCAAAGAGCTTTTTATAGTGAGTTTTTAGCCGTAAGAAATGTGATTATGAGGTGGGCAGTTGATTAATACTGCGTCTTTGCGAAAATAAATTTTTAGACCATAAATAGTGAGTTATAAGCTATTCTACCGTAACAAATTACTGTTAGTTCGCAACCGTATTAATAAAGAACTTCGAGAATCGATTTTCGAAAAGATCACAACAGGTAGTAAGTAATTTGTACTAAAGCAGTTAGAAAATTTTGACAAGTGCGAGTAATTATAAGTTGTTTTATTTGAGGGATTTCCTATAATATACGTTATAAGAAGTCATGCTGCAAAAGAAGCCCTATCTGGAAAAATCCAAGATTAGGGCTTCACAATATTATTTCTTCCATAAAGGAAAAAAATTTTTTAAAAAAGAACAAATTTATTTTATCAACATCGTTTTTTTAGTCAGGTTGACGTTTTGACCTGACAAGCGGTAGATGTAGAGACCGCTTGGGAGATTGCTGGCATTGAATTGAACCTCATGATCTCCGGTAATTTTGTACTCGTTTACAAGTGTTGCCACTTCTCTACCAAGTAAATCGTAAACTTTTACACTGACTTGGCTGGAAGTCGGGACAGAAAATTTAATTATAGTTACCGGGTTGAATGGGTTGGGGTAATTTTGGAACAGAATAAATTCTTTTGGGATTTGTTCTAGTTCGGGGACACCTGTGATGTCGAAATTATCATAAATGACAACATTCCCTAGTGAATCAATTCCACAGAGATTATCAATAGATATTGATATACTGATATAACCAATTTTCTTAGAAACTCCCCAGAATACAAAATTAAGTTGAGAAAAAGTTGGTAGTCTCCCAATTATTTTTTCTGTTGGGAATCTTGCCTTTTTCCATCCATCTACAACTGGATTTTCCATTCTTTCAGTCATGCTTATATTGGAAACATAAGTATAATTGTCAAGAACATCAAGCCCAATTTGTACAATTGTAACGTCTCCGATTAATTCGGATATTTTGTAGTCAAATCCAAAATATTTTGGGGTTTTTTTTTCCAGCAGGAATTATGTTAGAGAAATTTTTTCTATAATTAGTTATTTGATCAAATTCTCCTCCCATATCATAAGTGATGCCACTAGTTTTGAATGTTTGGTAACCATTCTCTAATCTAGAGAATGTATTATTGACATCATAAGTTTGAGGTGGCATAAGCTCCCAACCGTTGACTTGGGCTATTAATCCAACGGGGGACAATAGAATAAATAGAAACAATATTTTAATGAGTGCTTTCATAAAGCACCTCCTCTAATATTTACTTTCCTATAATATACGTTATAAGAAGTCATGCTGCCCAATAACCGCAACCGACCGCATCGAAGAGGTGGTCAGGTTGATTGCGTTTGTAAGTGTTAGTAAGCTTCTTTTCTGTGGCTAAACGAATGTAAAATTATTTCTTGGTCAAAGATATCATATCGCAAGCTATAATTACCTCTTCTGATACGCCACTGTCCTTCGCCCTTTGCCACATTAGTGAGTTTTTTAATATCGTGTTGTTTGCCGATATTATAAGGGTCTAAACGCAAAACCTCCACCAACTTTATAAATTGCTCTTGTAACTCACGATCGCGTCTCGTTAAAGCCCGAAATCCTCGTTCAAAAGTAGGGGTGGTTTTCAATACAAACGAAGAAGACATATCAAGAAACTATTTCTTTTTTGGTTTAGCAAGATCACCTTTGAGCTCTGCCATAAATTCTTCTACCGGTCTAGCTTTACCGTTAAGATATTCTTCGTAACTCTGTTTTATTTGTTTTTTAAGCTTGGAATCTTGTGTGTCCAGATAATCCTCAAAGTCATCAATATTCATTAAAGCAGCTATAGGAATACCGTCTTTCTCCAGAATAAACGTTTCATTGTTTATATGAACTCTACGCACAACCTTTCCAAGAGTGTTTCGAGCTTCGGTAAGAGGCAAGCGATGAACAGTAGATTTATTTTTTGTTACTGGCATTAAAATCTCCACTAAGTATATTGTTTATCATTGTACAACTTTGTACAATGATAAACAATTGAAAATAGTTTGTCAAGAAAGTGTCAAAAACCAGAATATTCCCCAGGTTCAGGATCACATTATTCCCTTTCTTATAATATACGTTATAAGAAGTCTGCAAATTATGGCTTAACGACGAATCAAACCACCTTTGAAGCCATTAAAAAAGGACTTGTTCAAAAATATTCTTTGTTTTAAGTTATAGCAGCAATAAAAAAAAATCGAAGATGTATAAGTAAAATGTGGGATAGAGTGGAGCCACCTGGCGGAATCGGACCGCCGACCTGCTCATTACGAATGAGCTGCTCTACCAGCTGAGCTAAGGTGGCTTATTAAGAGAAGATGGACAATGGTTGATGGATGATGGAAAATAATCTACATTAATCATCATACATCAATTCGCCGTGGCGAATCAACCATTACATTATCTCAATTTCTTTTTATGACGATTTTTTCTCAAGCGTTTTTTACGCTTGTGAGTAGCCATTTTGTGGCGTTTTCTTTTTCTACCGCAAGGCATTTACATCCTCCTTTAATGTGTTTTTATTAATTCTTTCGCTTTTTGCCCGATCTCGTTTGTCGGATCTATTTCTATTGCCTTATTCCAATAACCAATCGCCTTTTCTGAATTCCCGGCGGTCATGTTCACAATACCAAGGTTTAAATTAGCTATCTGATGTTTTGGATTTATTTTTAGACCCTTCTCCATTGCGGAGATTGCATCATCATTCTTTCCTGTTTCGAAATAACAAACTCCCATATCAACCCAGACATCTGCTTCTTTCGGGAATTGTTTTAAGTACGCAATATATTTTTCAATTGCTTTTTCTTTAAACCCGGAATCATTCAACAAATGCGCTAGCTGTAATAGAGATTGATAATCTTTCGGATTCTGCTTGATCATTCCTTCAAGAGAATTGATCTGTTCGAGATTTTTGAGATCAACACCAGAATGAGGATTGTTAAGATCAGTTTGTTGAGATGGTAATGTTCTTGGCGTTGAGTTAAAGACACCTGAAGAATAAACAAGAATAGCTCCAATCAACACTAAAAATAAGATCAAATAAAATAACTTTGTCGATGAAATTAAATTTGATTTTTCTGGCTCCTGTTTCGAATTCTTATTCTTCCGACCATATATAGATTCGACTTTTGTCTTTGAAGTTTTAAAACTTTCGTTAGTTTTATCAATGGGGATTGTTGAGTTTATAGTTTTATTAATAATTGCAGCACCGCAACTTGGACATGATTTTTCTTCTTGATTTGTCTCTTCTCCACATACAGGACATCTTAACATTTCATTCTCCTAATTCACTTCTTGATTTTCTTTAAGATCCAGCACTTTCATACCAGCATCAACAGCAGATTTAAAGTCTTTGGAAAATTTGAACATAGGAACGTAATGTTCACCTACATAAACTTTCTCACCGGTTCTAGGGTTACGTGCATAACGTGCTTTTTTCTTTTTGACTCGATAACTTCCGAACCCGCGAATCTCGATACCCCTACCTTCACGTAAAGCACCGATAACAGTATTTAAAAAACCTTCAACAATTGCTTCAGTTTCTAACTTAGTTAAACCCGTTCCGAATGCAACTTTTTCGACAATATCTGCCTTAGTCATCTCTAACCTCTAATTTTTAAGTGAGTTACAGATAAAAGTGGGTCAAAAAATATCAAAAAACAGGGTAAAAACAAATTAATTAGAGAAGTTTCATTAAGTATAGTAGATCAAATTAATCTCAATAATTGAGTCTTGCCTCACTTCAAGACAGTCTTTGTGGTCTGAATAATAAAAAATGTGTGAAAATCTATTTTAATCAACATAATTCTGCTGGTACAGCATTTGATTTTCTAAACCAAATTAACGGAAAAAAAACAATGTCTCTTGTTCCTATTATATACACAAGCTTGCTACTCTTTTCAGCATTCCTCATTTTTGTTATAATTGTTTCCTATATCTCCTTCAAAACAAAAACCAGGGACCGGGTACCTTTCCACTTGAAAAATTATGATCCACTCGGTAATCGACTTGCCGTTCAACCGTTAGCCGTAAATAATTATAACATCGTCAGACATACCGCTGCACAATATGTAATTCCTATCCAATCAAATAAACATTCTCAGAAATTAGAGAAACTTCAGAAAGAAGAGGATAATTATCTTAGATCAGTCCAGGCATTGAAGAAAAAAACTTATGAAGCAAAAATTTTCAGTGACACCGATAAAAAAGGGGAAAATGAAATAGGAAGAAATAAGGAATCCTATCAATTAACGAGTAGTTATAAACCTATTCCGCTTTTGAATAGACTTGAAATCATGAATCAATCTGAAAAATTTAAGACCTCAGTTAGAGAAGAGAGCTACTCGATAAAAAAAGAGAAGAGTTATACCAACCATGGTGATATTAATTTATTTTCTTTTTACAGCGATAGATCTGATCTGGACTCCGCCGCATTTTCAACTCCGAAAATCAATAGGGCTATTTAGCACAACAAATTATTGAACAGAATTGGTGCACTTGGGATAATTTTATATTTTAGCATATGGAATTAATCCCTATCATTTATACCGTCCTAAAAATTGTAGTTGTATTAACTATTCTTACTTTAACTATTTCCTTTATCGGTTATAAGCTGAGACAAAGAAAAGGTGAAAATGGTACTATCAACAACAAAAATGCAAACTTATTCGAACCAATTGAAAAAGCTATAACCCCATTAAAATCTGATCTAAAATCAAATGAAGCAAGGTCAGTTTCAAAACCAAGAGAAGCAAGACCAGTTTCAAAATCAAATGAAGCAAGACAAGAAAAATTAGTCGGAGAGAAAAAGAAAGACGACAATCAAAGAAGACATGCTCACAAAGATCCTTCCAAACACAAAGTAGAACCACATACTGACAAGCCAAGAATTCAAAATGAAAGAATCTTGGTGTTGAAAAGTCTTTCTACTCCAAGAGCCAAAGAAGAGATGCCTAAAAAGACAAAAACCAAAACTGGTAAAGATCAAACTCGGGCATTGGGTGATGATATACTTGATAAATACATGGAGGATGAAGATAATGATATGTTTACATTAAAAGTTAAGAAGAATAAAGAGAATCCCGAAGGCAACGTTTAATTTTTCATTTCAAAGAATCATTTCTTATTATTTATCATCTAATTAATTCAATAACTGTTTTCCGAAACGATAATTCATTTGGAGGAATAATGACCGAGTTGAGCTATAAAATAAATGGAATGAGCTGCGGACATTGCGTCATGGCAGTTAAAAAGGAACTTTCAAAATTAAATTTGGAATCAGTTGAGGTTGAAATAGGATCGGCAAAAATAAAATTTGACGAAACTAAAATTGAAGCGCTCGCTCTCGAAAACGCGATCAGAGAAGCGGGATACGAAATAGCAGAATAAGTGTTATGAAAAATTTCAATCTCCCCGTCGAAGGAATGACATGCGCAAGCTGTGTTACACGTGTTGAAAAAATCATAGGTAAGTTTGATGGCGTAAAAAACGTAAATGTTAATCTGGCAACAGAGCATGTTTCATTCGAAGTTGAAAATGATAATTTCAATCTTGATTCGGTTGTTGAAGCAGTTAATGAATACGGTTACAAATTAAAAGTGGAATCCGCTGCAAAAGTTAACCATCCATCTCTACAAGAGGACTCTTCCCCCTCTGAGAAGGACGAGTATTTTGATCAAGTAAAAAAAGATTTTATACTGGCTCTCTTTTTTACTTTACCGCTCTTTGCTATCAGTATGTTAATAGACTATTCGTTCTTCAAAAATATTTGGCATTTCTCGGTTGATTACACGCATAAAATTTTATTAATTCTCACGACCCCAATCATTTTTATTAGCGGGAAAAGATTTTACCAAATCTTCTGGACGAACCTTAAACATTTTTCCGCCGAGATGAATTCTCTCGTGGCAATTGGAACCGGCGCGGCTTACGGATACAGTGTAATAGCAACACTGTTCCCCGATGTTGTTTCTATTCATGGTGAACTGCCTCATGTTTACTTTGAAACCGCCGGTGTAATTATTACTCTTATCTTGATGGGAAAGCTTCTTGAACACAGCGCTAAAAGAAAAACTAACACAGCGATCAAAAAACTGATTGAGCTGAAACCAAAGACAGCTAAAATTCTCATCAACGAAAAAGAGACCGTAATAAATATCTCCGATTTACAAATCGGTCATATTGTTGTGATCAAACCCGGAGAAAAAATTCCATCTGATGGAATTATTGTTTGGGGTAACTCTGCGGTTGATGAGGCAATGATAACCGGAGAAAGTATTCCTTCTGAAAAAACAGTCGGCTCAAAAGTTATTGGCGGAACAATAAATAAAAACGGCACATTCAATTTCAAAGTAACTGAAGTTGGTAACAATACTGTTCTTGCGCAAATTATTAGACTTGTAGAACAGGCGCAAGCATCAAAACTTCCTATCCAAAAACTTGTGGATAAAATTGCCGGTGTGTTTGTGCCAATTGTTGTTTTGATTGCATTTCTTACTTTTATCACATGGCTGTTTATTGGTGGTCATAATTCTTTCAGTGTGGCACTTGTAAATTTTGTTGCTGTGCTAATTATTGCATGTCCGTGCGCACTTGGATTGGCAACTCCAACTGCAATAATTGTCGGCAGCGGACTCGGTGCGTCGCATGGAATTTTAATACGCAACGGCGAAAGTTTAGAACTCGCACAAAAAATTACAACAATAATTTTCGATAAGACCGGAACCATTACAGAGGGAAAACCAAGTGTTTCCGAAATAACAACCGAAAATATTACGGAGGATGAACTTCTATTATTGAGCGCTTCTCTTGAATCAAAATCTGAACATCCTTTAGGAATGGCAATCGTAGAAAAAGCAAGATCAAAAGATATTTCTTTATTGCAGCCGGAATCATTTCAGAATTTATCCGGATTTGGATTAACCGGGATAGTAAAAAGCCGTGCGGTAATTATCGGTAATATGAATTTGATGAAGGAGTATTCCATCAAAATGGAGTCGATGAAAGAGCAATTTGAAAAATTGGTTGAAGATGGAAGAACTGTTGTTTGTATTGCAATTGATGGCGAGCTTAAAGGGATGATAGCGATTGAGGACAAATTAAAAGAAACTTCCGATAGAGCTATTCAAGAATTGAATAAGATGAACATAAGAACAGTGATGATAACCGGGGACAACTCCAAAACAGCCGAAGCAATTGCTAAGAGAGTAGGAATTACTGAATACAAATCAGAGGTTCTTCCCGATGAGAAAGCCAATATCGTGAAAGAGTATCAGAGCAAGGGTGAAATAGTTGCGATGGTTGGAGACGGCATCAACGATTCTCCCGCGCTTGCTCAAGCAGATGTTGGTATTGCGATCGGGACAGGAACGGATGTAGCCATCGAAACAGCACAGATAACATTAGTGCAAGGAAATTTACTTGGTGTGGTTAAAGCAATAAATCTTTCAAGACATACAATCAAGACAATTAAGCAGAATTTATTCTGGGCGTTTATTTATAATACGATTGGTATTCCTCTTGCAGCGCTTGGAATGCTCAATCCGATGATCGGCGCTTTAGCCATGTCGCTTAGTTCCGTTTCGGTTGTGAGTAATTCACTGCGGTTAAAGAGAGCAAAAATTTAATTACATAGAGACGCTCCATGGAGCGTCTCTACAAAAGGAAACATATGAAAAATTACGAACTGCAAACAAAACCTTTCATCGTTGCAACAAATGACGGCAAACTGATCGAGGAACATTTTGGCAAAACCAGCATCGAAATTGGCGATTACAGCTTCGCTCATATGATCGCTCCATCGGGATGGTCGGAGCCGTTTCAGACTCCTGAGTTTGATGAGATAACTTACATTATCAGCGGTAAGAAAAAATTTGAAGTTGATGGTGAGGAAATAATTTTAGAAAAGAACCAATCAATTTGTGTTAAAAAAGGAAGCCGTGTACGATACTCCAATCCCTTTGCTGAACCATGCGAGTATGTATCGGTTTGTATCCCGGCATTTACAATTGAGAGAGTGAAACGGGGAAAATAATTAATACTTGGAAGGACTTACAAAATTCTTTACGCCCATAATATTTTCGTTTGGCATTTATTGAAGACAATAAAATTAATCCAATCTATTAGTATAATATTTGGGTTTCCTTTTTTGATGGGCAATTGCAAGTATATAAATTCTTCCGTGATCAATTCGAAAAATAATTGAGAAAGGAAATTTTCTTAATAATGCTATCCTAAACTCATTGAAATAAACCGGAAATTCAAGGGGATTGCTTCTAATTCGTTTTAGTACATATTCAATTTCCAGAATAAACTTTTTGCCCAAACCGAACACAAGCTCATCATAATAATCACGGGCATCGAGAAGTTCCTTTTCAGCTAATTTGTGAAAATCAGTTTGTATCATTCATATTTTGATTTTGCTTCTTTGATTACAAGTTCGGCCGCTCTTCTTACCGAGGAATCTATCTTTAACTGCTCATATCTTTCATTAACTTCATCTTGCCATATTTTGTCTATGTTTTGAATACCCTCGGAATCAATGCTTTCAAGAAGTATATATGAAAGTTCCGCCCTCTCTTTTGCAGATAAAGACAGTGCCGCTTTTTCTATTTTTTTTATGCTCATTAATAACCCGCTTTTATTTGTGTTAAATATCATAAATAGATTTTCAAAATGCAATTTCCAACAGACCGAGCGAACCGTTCCAAACACCTGAATTTGATGAGATCACTTACATATTCAGCGGCAAGAAAAAATTTGAAGTTGACAACGAAGAGATAATTTTAGGAAAGAACCAATCAATTTGTGTGAAGAAAGGAAGCCGTGTACGATACTCAAATCCCTTTGCTGAACCATGCGAGTATGTATCTGTCTGTATTCCGGCATTTACGATTGATCGGGTTAAGAGAGAAGAGTAAGTCCCTAAACTTTGGTGTTAGATCTTGGGACAATATCTTGCATCGAAAATTTGGACAGTTCTCCACGAATGGTGTCAATGTCTCGATGAGCACTTTTTTCTATCAATAGGGCAATGATTCCACAAATAATGGGTGAAGCAAAACTGTTCCCATTCATTGGTTGTCTTCTTCCGTTTAGTACAAGAGCATTCTTAGAAAAACCATCAGCTAAACATTCAACGGCATCCCCGGAATTGTATATGAAATCAAATTTGCTCTCAGTACGAGTTGAACTAACACTAATTACATTCTCGAATATTGCCGGATAGCTGTTGTTATCTAAGTTCCCATTTGCCGAGATAATAATATTTTTTTTCTGTTTTGCTTTTTCACAAACAGCATACATGGGATAAAGCGCTTCTGATAATTTAGTGCCTAAACTTAGATTTATTAAATCGACGCCATAATCAATTGCATAATTAATTGCCGCAACAATTATTTCTATACTAGTCTCTAAGCGTGAATTAAACACCTTGATGGGTAATATTTCAACTGAAGGTGCAATTTGTAAAATTATGTCTATACAGGCTGTTCCATGTCCCAACTTGTCGAAATAATCATCGCTCTGCTCAAACACGAATCCTTCTTTGTCACCAATAAATGAAATGCCCTTAGCAATTCGAGAATCATTAGTAATAAATTCATCACAGCCGCTATCTATTACGGCTATCTTTATCTTCTCACCGGTTAATGAGCCAAATTTATTTTTCAACCATCCGGGTCGTACCAAGGAAAAAGAACCGTTATAATATATTTTGTTATCTATAACCGGTCTCAATTATTTCACAACCATTTTCTTAAGTTTTTTATTAAAACGTTTATAATCTTGTCGCTGTCTTTGAGAATCTTTGCTTCGATAGTAAAACCCCGTCTTAATTTGTTGAAGCTCTTTTCATAAGCATGGATATTGACTGCTACATCAACCCGATATAAACCACTTGCTACTTGACTTATTTTCTCTTTAGAAGGTTCCGCGGCGATATTAGTAATTTTACCCGGTATCAAAAAGAATTCATCGGCTAATTTCATTGCTTTCACTTCAATTTTAACCGAGTCGCCGATTGAAAGTTCATAAACATCTTTTTCGCTTACATTCAGAACCGACTTCCAGCTATTCGTTTCGCTAATTTCAAAAAGAGAACTCCCCTCATTCACAATAGCGCCAATCATATTTTCCAAATTCTCGGTAAGTAATTTTCCATCGAATGGAGCGAAAAATTTTGTTTTAGTCAAATACTCCTTTTGTCTTTGTATTAATTTCTGAAGTTGCTTCAACTCCAACTTAACGGATTGTAATTCCAACTCTTTTAATAGCGTGCTTTGCTCTCTAGATTTATAATTATCTAACTCTGCCTCTGCCGATATTATTTCAGCGACTGCATAGTCCATCGTAATATGAGTGCCTTGTTTGTAATTTTTTATTAAAGAATCTGCTTGAGCGCCTGGGAAATAATCATTGGCTTTCTGCCGGAGGTTGGCTTTTGCTTTTAGCAATTGTGCTTCGGCTTTTTTTCTATTCAATTCGATCTGATCAAGTTCGATAGGGAGTGATTTCTCTTTGATCTCATATTCAATTCTCTTTTTGGTTAAATCATCTACCGATTTTTCTAATTGATCGGCTACTTTAACCGAATCGAATTGAACAAGCAGATCCCCCTTTAGAAAATTAGACCCGCTTTTGACAAATATGTTTTTTATCTCTCCGCTCAATGGACTGTGAATATATGCTAATCCGGAGGGTTCAAGGTAACCACCGGCATCGATAGTTACATCTATCTTCACCGTTGTAATGATCAATAGCGCTGCTAAAATTAAAAATATAATTATGCCGAATGTTATAGTGATAACTTTAGAAACGATACTGGAAGAATATTTCGTTTTAATATTCGGCAGTTCGTAAATATTTTTGTTCCTATTTTGGTTTTGTTCGGAGAGCATATTGATCTTATTTCTTAATATTCTTAAATGACATCTCTCTTAAATTTCCGGTTAATGAGAAATACATCTGTCTGTATAAATCACTGCTATTTAATAGTTCGTCATGCGTTCCCGTGGAATGAATCTTACCCGCCTCTAATATGCAGACTAAGTCCGCAATATTTGCGCAAGTCATTCGGTGAGTAACATAAATAATAGTTCTTCCTTTCATAAAATCGAATACATTTTTAAGCAGTTCTGATTCCGTATTGATATCAATGTTTGAAGTTGCTTCATCGAGAATTAAAATTGGAGAGTTCCTCAAAATGGCACGCGCGATAGATACCCTTTGTCTTTGTCCGCCCGATAGTGTGCTTCCCCATTCCGAAACTTCAGTTTCATAATGTTCCGGAAGACCGTCGATCAGTTCATCAAGTTTGCAGATTCTAACGGCTTCGTGAACAAATTTTTCATCAACGTTTTCAAGACCAAGAGTTAGGTTTTGCCAGATAGTTCCCTTAATAATACTGAACTCCTGCCAAACAACCGAAACCTGTTTTCTCAATTCATTAATGGAAAAAGAATTTATAGAGTTACTGTCATATAAAATATTTCCATCTTTTAATTTTTCCATGCCAAGCAGAAGTCTTAGAAGTGTGGTTTTGCCGGAACCGCTGGGACCCAGTATGGAAGTAATAGTTCCTTTTTCGATAGTTAGATTAACATCATGAAGAATTGTTTTTTCAGGGTTGTAAGAAAAACTTACTTTCTCAATTTCAATTTTACCGGCAATTTTATTTATTATAGGAGGTGTTTCATTGTAGACTAACTCCGGTTTCTGTTCTACTTCGCTGTCGAGATATTCATACATTCTATTTAACGAAACAGAAGTTTGCTGGAAATCCGAAAATAAATTTACAATCTGTGAAAGCGGGTTGTACAAATAGCCAATGTATGCGGTAAAAGCCATGTAATCGCCAAGAGTCATCTCCTTTGAAAGAATATAACCCCACCCAAGCCATGTAAAAAGCGCTGTGTTGAGAGTGCGTACAAAACCATTAAGCAAACCCATCACTTGTCCCAACGCGCCGGCTTTTAACTGAACATTAATTGCGCCTTCCATCTGTTCTTTAGTCTTGTTAAAAACATACTTCTCTAAAACCATTGATTTGATAAGCCGAATGTTTGAAAGCGATTCAACCTGGAAGGCATTGATCTCTGCAAATGCTTCTGCGGATTTCTTCCAATACTTTCTTAAAAGCTTGCCTGAAACCGCAATAATAATTGTTGTAACGGGTAAACTTATTAATGAAATTATTGCAAGCTTCCAATGAAGCAGGAAGAGAAACGGCGGTACAATAAAAAGATAAATTCCATTTACAAATACGGTTTGAAAAAGATTATTAACTGATTTCAAAGAATTGGAGAGATCACCAAACCTTGACATCACCTCGCCAACGCGGTGTTCATCAAAAAAGCGGATTCTAAGATGCTGCAAGTGGTTGAAGAACATCAAGCTGGTTGAATTACTAAGCTGTGTGTTTATAACGAGACTGTAGTAACTTTGTAATGTTCCAATTAAAATACTTCCAACACTTACACCAAGAATGCCAGCAACAAGAACGTGCATTAAGGAAATATCTTCTGTTGGATAAACTTTATCAATTAATAGTTTAGTTAAGAAGGGAGTAATCATTCCAATTAATCCAATTATTAAACCGAGCGATAACCCTTTAATTATTTTGGGCCAGTACGGTTTAACTAATAAAAGAAATCTCTTAAAGTATTGGAACGATTCTTTTAATTGTGGAATTTTTTCTTGGTTGTTCATTGTCTTTTCGTCCAAATTAATAAAACACCACCCGGTCTAGAGTTACCACTATATTGCATAGGCGCTGTTGAACTACTTTTATAAAACTCAATCGCTGCAATATCTTTTGGACCAATTGTGTTTACTAAATCATGGTTGTCTATAAGCATGCCATCAATATATACCGTTACCTTAGGATTGTCTGCTCTGAGTAGTCCTGTCCCTATTCTATAGCGAGTTGAATAAATTGTTATGTTTCCCCAGTCATCATGTATAATCATATTAGGAATAGTTTTCAAAACATCAGATGTTTTATTAAATGTTTTGCTTTTTAAATCCATGAAACCCAAGTATTTTCCCAAACCAGATTCTTTTCTACCGTAATAACCCGCTCTTTTCAAACTCTCGTCTATTTTCGTTTCCTGCACAACTATTTCATCCATAAGAATACCCTCTACTTCTAACCTTACTATCAACTTTAATGTATCTACATTTGTCATTAGTAATGGACCCGTCGTTACCTCTGCATACCCAATTCTTCTCGCTACCAGATTAAATCTATCTAAACTCACATTCTCAAATATGAATATTCCGGTGCTGTCAGTTACCGCAATGGCATAAATTGTTTTTTTCTCCAGCAACATTACAATACTGTTTGCAATCGGTTTTTCTGTCGCGTTGTCGACCACTATTCCTTTTACTACTTTTGCTTCGAGACTAAATGGCAAAAGGATTATACTTAGTATAAGGGAAAAGATTCTCAACCAATTCAAGTTGAAATATTGTGATGATGTTTTGAATCTCATAATTAATTTTATCCCATATTTGTTTTTTACGAGGTTAATTTTCAATATATGTTTCTGAGTATAATCCATTAAAAGTTGTCTTGATATTATCTTCGTTATACTGAAAAAAAAGTAATCAAATCATTATTCGGGTAATACTATAGCAAACATATTTATTTCTTCTACAAGGATTGATCTATCCTGTTAGCGATTCTACACTTTGATTCTTTTCCATGGTTTTACTCCTTTTCCTTGCTTGAAATATCTTAAAACCACCTCTTACTCTCAATACCTTTTCTGTTCGAAAAGTTTTGACGTTAAACAATAGCTGTATCAAAAGTGTTAAGATTACCATTGCTAGATTTGAATTCGTTTAATGAATACAGTTTTTTAAAGGTAAAGATCACTTTTAAAACAACCTCAAGAATACATTATCCACAACACCCTGGTAAATTATCAGTAGCAAGAACTGTCCCAGGACACTGAGGGTAATTAGTACATTCTGCCCCGCCTGTAACACAATCACATAATATTTGTGCCCCAGTTGTACATAAGTTTGGATCTACGGAAGGACATCCGCCCATTGTGCATGGTTCGCACGTAGGATCAAGATTTGAGTCATTATGACCATGTACAGTTCCATCATGAATAGATAAATTTTTAACTGTTACAAACGACTCCACCTTGATCTCATCAAGGTTTAATTTGAGCTTTTTCATTTTAGCTCTCCTTTCTTTAATTAATAACTCACCTTACGCAAAAATATTTATTTAAGCTTGGCATTAGAACTT
>CAYVBQ010000013.1:0-50449 GCA_964449775.1 uncultured Melioribacter sp.
CTGATAAAAAACTGTCAAAACATTATGTTGCATAACTATATTGTTGCTACACTAGTTAATGGCATTACGGATAATCGATTCCCTCTCTGCAAAAGCTGAATCTTTTGCAGCTTCTTATTTTCTCTAATTAGTGAAATCGAAACGAGCTTATCAATTTTTTTAATGAACTTTACATCAACCATTATCCAGGTCGGAGAATCTTTCTTGCTCTTTGGATCGTAATGAAGATCATCGGGATCGAATGCGGTAAAATCTGGGTAGCCTTCTTTAACAATTTCACAAATTCCGGCAGCGCCGGGTGGTTCAGAATTGCTGTGATAAAAAATTACTTTATCCCCAATTTTCATTTCATCCCGAATAAAATTTCTTGCTTGATAATTACGGACCCCATCCCAATACGTTGTTTGGTTTTTGGCTTTCGCCAAATCATCAATTGAAAAAACTTCCGGCTCAGATTTTATTAACCAGTATTTCATAACTATTTCTCTTGAATCATTCTTCGATGATAATTTATTTGACCAAGATGATAACTAAGGTGCGTGAGCAAATGAAGAAGCATATAATTAATTGAAAAAATCTCTCCCTGTTTTTCTATTGGGAAAGGTTTTTCAAAATCTTCAACTGAAAGATTTGCTATAGCGTTTTTTACAACGTCGATTGTCCTTTCAAGTTGGATTAATAATTCTTCTCGCGGAACCGATTGTGTGTTAAACTCAGCTTCTCTGTTTCTTATATAACCGGTATTTCCAATACCAAAACCTATAAAATGATTCAGACTGCCGGAAAGATGCAAAGCCAAATTTCCTGCCGAGTTAGTTATTGAACCCTGCTTTATCCACAAATCATTTTCATCTTTATAAAGCTTTATTTCTTCAATCAGTTTTGTTAAATCTCTTTCAAATATTTGTATTAATGTTTCTTTTAGCATATTCATTCCTTTTGTTGAATTGATTTAAAAAACTTCCGGTCCGGATTTCATCAGATAGTGGTTTATTGGCATCGCTTCTCTCAAAGGGCAATTGAAAAATACATAGAATAAAATCTAAACCAAGGAATGACTCAAAAAGTTTAATCTCTTCGAATTGGATTTCAGGCGGCTTGCGGCGTAATTCCCGCATGTGCCGCCTTTCGGCATCCCATAAAGCGGGACTTTTAGCGGGAATTCATGAGTATTAATAGATGCCCGCTAAAAACATTCGGGCATGACAAGAAACATCGATAAATATGAAGATGAGGTTCATTCTGAAGTGGTGTAATCTTCTTTATAGAACATTCACCAGCAATTTTCACTTTGCGAATAGCATTTTTCCCGTTCGTCAAAGTTAGCATGCTATTTTATTTTTTGATAGATCACATCCCGAACAACCTCCGCACCCGGGTTGTTTCTTTTCCACCTTAAGACTTCTGATGAAAGTATAGATAGTGTAGCTGATTGCAGACGCTACAATTAAAAGTACAATAAAATCTTGATTCATATTTCCAATCTCTCTAAAAAAGGTTTCCAATTTGATATACGGCAAAAGCGATGAACCATGCTAAAACCGTGGTATAAATCATAGTAAAGGTAGCCCATTTCCAGTTCGCCTCTTTTTTGATTGCTGCAATTACGGCAACACATGGAAAATATATTAGAATAAAAAGCATAAGCGAATAAGCAACAAGAGGTGAAAAAACTTTCTCTCCTATCCGTGGTCCGTTTGTAAATACCTGTTGCTGTAACTTGTCTTTTAAGTTCACGGAATTTTCATCGGCAGCCATATCGGATTGATATAGAACTCCCATAGAACCGACTACAATTTCTTTTGCAGCAAGACCGGTAATAATACTGACTCCAATTTTCCAATCCCAACCAAGCGGCTGTATAACCGGAACAATTAGATGACCCAATTGACCGATGTAAGATTTTTGCATCCGTTCCGATTCTTTAACGATATCAATCTGTGCAAGCTGAGTTTTCTTTTCACTGCCATGCAGAGAAACATTCGCAGAGATTTGCTTACTTAGTGCGTCATAGTCTTTAGAATATTTTGTATCACGTGGAAAATACCCCAGTGCCCAAATAAGAATTGAGGCAGTTAATATTACAGTTCCCATTTTGGTTAAATACTGAAGACTTTTATTCCACATATGAATTGTTGTATTGCGAAGAGTTGGAATACGGTATGGCGGAAGTTCCATCACAAAAGGAACATCCTGCTTGGCAAAAAATATCTTCTTAAATAGTAGAGCAACCAAAATTGCCAGCGCTATTCCAATTATATAAATTGATAAAAGTACAAGTCCTTGATTATTCGGGAAGAAAGCCGAAATCAAAAGAACATAAACCGGCAGCCGCGCACTGCAAGACATAAACGGAAGAATCAGCATCGTCAGTATTCGATCTTTGCGGTTCTCCAAAGTCCGCGTTGCCATTACCGCCGGAACATTGCATCCAAATCCCATTATTAACGGAATGAATGATTTGCCGTGCAGTCCGATTTTGTGCATCAGTTTATCCATTATGAAAGCGGCTCTTGCCATGTAGCCGGTATCTTCCATCAACGAGATGCAGAAAAACAGAATAAGAATATTGGGAAGAAAAACTATTACACCTCCGACTCCGCCGAAGATTCCGTCAATGAGTAAATCGCGTAGTGAACCTTCGGGGAGAAAATTCTCAAAAAAACCGCTTAGTAAACCAACGCCCGTATCTATCCAATTCATCGGGTAACTGCCGAGTGAAAATGTAAGCTGAAACATTATCCATAAAAAGAAGATGAAGACAGGGAAACCCCAAATTTTGTGGGTTACTATCAGATCAATTGCATGACTTCTCTGCCTTCTGTTAGCCGGTTCTTGTTGATATGTTTCTTTCAATACTCCGCTTATGAAACCATATTTGGCATCGGCAACTACAGTCTCGGATTTCTCTTTATATTCTGTTTCCAAAATTGAAATTTCTTTTTGAGCTAGAGACAATAACTCCTGACTGTTTGGAAATTGAGCTATCTGTTCTGAAAATGATTTGTCGTTCTCTATTAACTTAATAGCAGCATAGCGGGAATAGAATTGATCATAAATCAGTTTGTTCTTTTTGATTTCGACTTTCAATCGAGTTATAGCATCCTCGATGTTCGTGCCGTAGTTTATATGCGCGTGTCTAGAAACGGGGTCCCGGTCTTCATACACATCAATAATTTTTGAAAACAATTCCTTGATGCCTTCACCTTTCGAAGCAACGGTTGTCACAATCGGAATACCGATTATTTTTCCTAGTTCGGTATGATTGAACTTATCCCCTTTATCTTCAAGCTCATCATACATATTAAGAGCGATAACCACCTTAATATTCATATCCATTAGTTGTGAAGTAAGAAACAGATTTCGCTCAAGGTTGGATGAATCTATTATGTTGACAACGACATCGGGCATCTTTTCTGTGATGTGGCTGCGGACAAAAAGTTCTTCGGGGGAATACTCCGAAATAGAATATGTGCCGGGCAGATCCGTAACGTTGATTGTGTATCCATCTTGTTTTAGATGCGCTTCTTTAGTATCAACGGTTACACCACCGTAATTGCCTACTCTTTCGTGTTTACCGGTAGCATAATTAAACAAAGTTGTTTTGCCGGAGTTTGGATTGCCGACGAGCGCAACGTTTATTGTACGGCTTTTTTCTGCAACTATTTTGCTAATTGTATCATCTGTGATGGTTCCATTAAATAGTGAGTCGTGAATGGGATTGGAATTATCTGTTGAAACAACCTCTATCAGCCGGGCTTCATTGCGGCGAAGAGAAACATGAGAATCCATTATTTCATATTCAATCGGGTCTTGCAGAGGAGCGTTTTTTATCACCTTAACACATTTCCCTTTTACAAAACCCATTTCGGTAATACGCTTACGGAAAGTACCGTGCCCAATCACTTTTGTAATTATTCCAATCTTGCTGTTTTGTAGATCGGATAAGTATGTTGTTGTCGCCTGAGCGGTCATAATATTTTGTCTTAAAAAATTCACGTTACGCACGAAAGTTTCTCAGTTATCATTTCTTTGCGATCTTCGCGCCTGCCTGCCGTAGTTATGTTATCTTGGCGGTCTTTGCGTGAAATTTGTTTTTTTTTCACGCAAAGCACGCTAAGAGCGTCAAGTCTATAAACTGCGTAAGGCGAGTTAAAAATTAATCCTAAATCTAATAAAAGCCGCCAACGCATTGTCAAGTTTATCATCAGTGCCTGCCGGATTAATTATATATTAATTGATTGGGATAAAACTATAGATGATGGCGTCCGCTTTCAATCGCTGAAAGATGGGAATTAATTGAGGAAGCATCCCATGTAATGGGGATATTGGCGCGTAATTCTAATTTTGGTAGTCTTCTATCCGGATAATCTTGTTCGAAATGGCATATATGGTAAGTCCGGCTTGACTTTTAATTCCGGTTTTTTGTGTTATGTTTTTTCGATGGCTTACAACTGTATGAATGCTTATGAACAATTTATCGGCGATTTCTTTGTTGGCTAACCCGGTTGCAAGTAATTTTAGAACTTCTATTTCGCGGTCGGAAAGTTGTTCCTGCTCAGCATTATGAATATTGTGATTATCAGTGTTGATTAATTTGTCAAAGAGACTGGTGATAGTTTCCAACGAATCTGTGATGTGAATTGTTTTGTCGAATAATGATAATAACTGTTGGTCATAAAAAGTATAAACCAAACCAATCCAGCTTGTCTCCGGCTTGCTCTTTTTTATTGAGACGAACTCTTTGTTTTTATTTTGTATTTGAGCCGGGTTGATAATAACAATATCAAGTGGTTTAATGTGAGTTATACCGCTTATCTCGTTTAAATTATTGATTCTATAAATCTGGAAGTACTTGCTGGATTTCAGGAGTACATTTGATAAACCTTGGTATATGATCTCTGAAGGTTCGAGGATAGCAATATTTATCAACTTCATATTCACTTATAGACTTTTCTCTAAATTGCCGATCAAGGGTATCAAGATGGTTTCTTCAATTATTGAATGAATGTTTAAGTCGTATTCAAGTTCAAACAGACTAACAATAATTTTTCTTCTCAGCATTCTGTCGTTTTGAACGGGAACGTGTTTCAATAATAATTCTTTCAAATCAGTCAATTTCGATTCAATATCGGTGTGATGTTCGCTGTAGTCATTTACGGAGAAATCATGCTTTTGTTTGCTGTCTTTAGCGGAATCTTCATTATGAAGAAGTTCGTTAAAATAAGGAAAAGCAATTCTGTTCTCGTAGGAAAGGTGCTCTTTTACTTCTTCAAAATACTCATCAAAAAATTTATCTATTAGTTTTATCTCAGGAGAGTTATTCTTTAGATATAGTTCTTGAATGTAATTCCTTATTTCGGGGTACTTTTCGTTTTCATAATAATTGTGGGAGTTCTTTAGATAAAGTATGATGTCTGTGATGTCGGTTTTTGAAAAATCTTCAACTTCTGCTAAATTGAATCCGTTGTACATATTTGCAAAAGAGAGAAATACTTTTGCGTTTATCTTGTTTTGCTCACACAACTGCAAAACGGTTTTTTCATGTACGATAAAATCCAATCCGAAATGTTCCATCAATAATAAAATTGAGGGATTATCGAAAATCAAATCCGACATTTTCATTTCCGGTGTAATATATTTTCTATTTGTCTGGTACATATCAATTCCGTTATTAATTACCAATTAAAAATACAGCTTTGATTTAACAATTCACCTAACGCAAGGTGTCATTCTGAACGGAACGAAGTGGAGTGAAGAATCTAATAATCGAGCAAAAAAGAAGTTTTTAGATTCTTCCCCCGCTGCGCGGAGTCAGAATGACAAATAATAATGTTTTTGCGTAACATCAGTTAATAACAAACATAGATGAATATAAATTCAAAGAAACATCAGAAAAATTTAATGTTTGTCATTACAAGAAGCGGAGCGACGAAGTAATAGGCTCAATTCAGAATACAAATAAGATTGCTTCGGCAAAAAACGCCTCGCAATGACATTGCTTAGTAATTTTTCATGAATCTCTCAAAATGAATTTTGATTGATCAGTTTTTTTAGAAATTTACCTGTGAATGACTTTTCATTTGCCGCTATCTCTTCCGGTGTTCCGACGGCAACAACTTCTCCTCCTTTATCGCCGGCTTCCGGGCCGAGATCAATTACATGATCGGCACATTTAATTACATCTAAATTGTGTTCGATAATCACCACAGAATTTTTATTCTCGATGAGCATTTGGAAACATCTTAAAAGTTTGCCTATATCATCGAAATGCAAACCGGTAGTCGGTTCATCAAAAATGAAAAGTGTATGCTGATTTTTTTTCTGCTGTGAAAGATGCAATGCAAGTTTAACTCTTTGTGCTTCTCCGCCTGAAAGTGTGGTTGATGGCTGCCCAAGTTTTATATAACCAAGTCCAACATCAGACAGCACCTGAAGTATCGAAACGATTTTGTTATTGTTCACAAAAAACTCAACAGCTTCATCAACGGTCATATTCAAAACATCAACAATATTTTTCCCGCGGTAGGTAATCTCTCTAACTTCTTTTTTGAAACGAGTGCTCTTACAATCGTCACATTCCAAATACAAATCTGCAAGGAACTGCATCTCGATTGTTATATAACCTTCGCCGGTACAAGTTTCGCATCTACCGCCGGGAACGTTGAATGAAAAATAGCCAGGCTTGTAACCCCGCGCACGTGCCTGAGGTGTATTTGCAAACAGTTCTCTTATGGTTTCAAATCCTTTCACATAACTGATTGGATTTGAACGCGGTGATTTTCCAATTGGTGATTGATCTACGATCTCAATTTCATCAATGTAACGTGAGCCCTCAATCGAATCATACTTACCAAGCTTTGGCGGATTGCCTCCGTTAATCTTCACAATTCCGCTGTAGAGAATATCATGGACCAATGTAGATTTACCTGAACCGCTAACTCCTGTTACCACTACAAATTTTTTAAGTGGAAATTCAACAGTAACGTTTTTGAGATTGTTCTCACGTGCGCCGATAATTTTTATCGATTCCGTATCTCTTGTGTTTCTTTTTACCGGAATAGGAATTTGAAGAGCGCCGGATAGATATTTTCCCGTGAGCGATTTCTCATTCTTCATTATTTCATCGTACGTTCCGTATGCGACTATTTCTCCGCCATGAATACCAGCACGGGGACCCATATCAAAAATCAGGTCCGATTCACGCATCATTTCGGGATCGTGTTCAACAACCAAAACTGTATTACCAAGATCGCGAAGTGATTTCAAAATATTTATCAACTTTGCATTATCGCGCGGATGCAGACCGATTGACGGCTCATCCAGCACGTAAAGTGTTCCCATTAATGCAGAACCAAGAGAAGTTGCAAGATTTATACGTTGTGTCTCACCACCTGAAAGTGTGCTGCTTAATCGATCGAGTGATAGGTATCCGAGACCCACGTCATTTAAAAATGTGAGTCGCTTTACAATCTCATCAAAAATTCTTTGCGCAATTGCTTTTTCGTAATCTGTGAGTGTTAATATTTTGAAAAAAATTAACGCACGCTCAATTGACATCTGAACAAAATCGTGAATTGATTTTTCATCAACCAACACTTGAAGAGATTCACGGCGCAAGCGCGAACCACGGCATGCAGCACATGTTGTGTATCCTCGATACTTACTTAATAAAATTCTGATTCCCATCTTGTAGGTTTTTTCTTCAAGATGTTTGAAGAAGCCGTTAATCCCTACAAATCCTTTGAATCCTTCCTTTAGCAGCTTTACTTGCGCATCGGATAAATCTTTGAAAGGAACATTTAACAGAATTCTGTTATCATTATTTTTTACTAAGTCGCGAAGATATTTACTGTTCTTCACAGTACGCCATGGCGCTACTGCACCTTCCAATAAATTCAATTTTGGATTTGGAACGATTAGATCCATCTCATAACCCATCGTTTTGCCAAATCCTTGACAAACAGGGCAAGCGCCAAACGGATTATTGAACGAGAAAAATCTCGGTTCAGGTTCTTCGTAGCGGATTCCGCAGCACTCAAAAAATTTTGTAAACTGTTTTAAGGAATTCGTGTCGGCATTGATAATTGTAAGCCGTCCTTCACCTTCTTTAAAAGCAGTTTCAATTGATTCGGCAAATGTCTCTCTTACTTTCCCTATTTTTATTTTGAAACGATCGAGAACAACATAGATCTCTTTTTTTGTCTTAGGAACGGTTTTAGTTTCGTTGAGATCAATCAACTTATCTTTAATAAAGATTCGAAAGAATCCTTTCTTCCTAAGCAGATCCAACTCTTCTTTTACGGTTCTTCCTTCGTGAGAATGAATAGGGAAGCCGAGGTAGAATTTCTCCTCATCATTTTGTTCTTCCAGCCATTCCGAAACAGTAGCGATTGTATCTTTCAGAACAACTTTACCGCATTCAAAACAAATTGTTTTTCCAATTCGAGCGTAAAGCAGGCGGAGGTAATCGTAAATCTCTGTGCTTGTACCGACAGTTGAGCGGGGATTTCTTGCACCTGTCTTTTGTTCAATAGCTACTGCAGGTGAAATTCCAAAAATGAAATCGACATCCGGTTTGTTCATCCGTTCAAGAAATTGCCGGGCGTAGGAGGAGAGACTTTCCACGTAGCGGCGTTGTCCTTCGGCGTAGATAGTATCAAATACAAGAGAGGATTTTCCGCTGCCGCTTACACCTGTGAATACAACAAGTTTGTTGCGCGGAATCTCCAGCGAAACATTTTTAAGATTATGCTGACGTGCACCTTTGACAATAATCTTATCGTTTGGATTTAATTTCTTTGTCTTAGTCATGAGACGAGGATTAATTTCAATTGACGGGTTATTAATACGATCTATAAATATTTTTTCTATGACCGATTGCGATAATTAAGGGTAGTTCCAAAGACTTCTTTATGAGACTTCCGGTTTGCTCTTTGCTCTGTAAGAGCTTTAGAAATAGATTTTACAAGTTCTGTATCAGATAATATTTCGAGTGTCTCTTTTAGATCTTCGTATTTATCTGCACTAATAATTACCGAAGGATTCTTAACTTTTATTGTTTTTATTTCCATAGCGGCACTCTTTATTGCTATTAAAAATTAAAATATTAATCAGTGAATGTAAAGTTTTGTTAAGTTTACTACGACTAAACTTGTTCAATAATTAATCATAAATCCCAAATCGTAATTCGTAAATAGAAATTATTTTTTCTGCAAACGTAATTCTAATTCTTTCAGTTCCTTCATTTTCTGATCAATCGTCTCTTGTTGTTTCTTCATTTCGTTTAATTGAAGTTCGAGTGCCTTCTCATATTCAGATTGGCTCCAATATCCGCGCTCTTCAAAGTAACTTTTGAAAAGCCAGTTGTGTTTAAGCGCTTCCATGTTTTCTGCTAAACTTGACGTGGCAATCCTTGCATCATCGGAAGTCTTAACCAAATTTTTAATCATTGTTTTAACCGAATCGGAAATCTTCTTGTCTCCGATTAAAGTACCGAGAATGCCTTCTCCATTATTTACTCTATGAACAAGATTGCGAACGTCAACTGTAGCGCTGTCGATGTTTCCGATAATTGATTTCATACTGCCGCTCGTTTTGACAATTATATCAGCTATCTCATCTAAACGTGTTGTAATAATGCTCATGCTTTTATCGGCTGATCGAGTGAGGGTAACCGCGGACTTATAAAGTCCATCATCATTAACAAGCTTACCAATTGAACCCTCGCCTTCATTTATTTTAGCAAAAATTTCAGAAAAATCTTTTGTGAGATTATTAATGTTGCCCATTATTGATTCTGTCTCTTCCATGATTGCAGAAATATTTACCGGATTTTTAGAAGGAATAACTCCGCCATCGGTTATCTCCGCAGCATCGGCACCTCCCGGAGTAATAGTAACTATCTTCTTACCAACCAGACCTTCTGTTTCAATTGCGGCTTCGCTATCGAGATGAATAAAATGTCTAAGTGCGTTGTCAATCCTCATCTTCACTTCAACTTTAGCAGTGGAATCGGGGGCAAATGAAATTGAACTTACGCTCCCGATATCGTAACCGCTAAGACGAACAGGCGCACCGCTTTTTAATCCTTCGATTTGAGAGAAATATGCTTTTACTTCGCTTGTACGTGTGAAAAGTTTTTCTTTGCTGCCCAATAGAAAAATTGAGAGTACTAAAAGCACAGTTCCAAAGAAGATAAAAATTCCAAGCCGCGCGCCTTCAAGTTGTTTTAACATTTCTTACTCCGCTAAACTTTTATTATGTCATGACTGAAAAAATTTTTCAAGAATGGATCATTGGACTTTGTCAACTCGTCAATATTTCCTTCAAAAGCTACATGAGCATCTTTCAAAAATATTGCTCTATCGGCAATGATCTCCGCACAGATCAAATCGTGTGTTACAACAATAGAAGTCATATTTAATTTTTTCTGAAGATTAAGTATCAATTCGCTAATCTCTTTTGATGTAATTGGATCAAGTCCCGTCGTAGGTTCATCGTAAAGCATTAGCGCCGGGTCGGTTATGATTGAACGCGCCAGACCGATTCTCTTTTTCATTCCGCCTGAAAGTTCCGATGGCATTTTATCAATTGCTTCTTCGAGCGAAACAAGTTCCAGAGTGTACTTAACTTTATCATCAATCTCTTTTATAGTCATCTCTTCAAAGTGTCGTTTTAGAGGGAAAGATAAATTCTCTCTTACCGTCATCGAATCATACAACGCAGCGCCTTGAAATAAAAAACCGATATCCTTACGCACTTTGTTCAATTCTTTGATGGATAATTCAAGCACATTTTTATCATTTATAAAAACATTCCCGGCGTCGGGCTTCATTAAACCAATGATGCATTTGAGCAGAACGCTTTTACCCGATCCGCTTTTTCCAAACACGATTAAGTTTTCGGCGTGATGAACTTCGATAGAAACATTTTCGAGAACAAGTAGTCCATCAAAGCGTTTGGTTAAATTTTCTACTACTACTATCAGATTGTTGGCCATAACCACAACGTTATTTTTACTAAAACCATATCAAAAACTAAAATGAGAAGAGAAGCAAGAACCACTGAAGTTGTTGACGCACGTCCAACGCCTTCGGTGCCGCCCTCGGCTGAAAATCCTTTATATGAACCTACAAGTCCAACGATGTATCCGAACACAAAAGTTTTTGCTACACCCGGAATGAAATCCCCAAACTCAATTGCCTGTACAACGGAACTTCTGTAATACTCGAAACTCATCGGCTCAACAATAATTATTGCAAGGTAAGATCCCATAATTGCTATAACGATAACATAGATGGTAAGGATGGGAAGTATCATTGTTGTAGCGATAACGCGTGTAACCACAAGATAATTAAACGGATTGATTGCGGAAACTTCCATTGCGTCAATCTGTTCGGTAACGCGCATCGAACCAAGTTCTGCGCCGATGCCTGAACTGACGCGACCTGCAAATATCAATGCCGTAATAACGGGACCAAGTTCGCGTACAACAGAAAGTGCAACTATACCGGGTAAAAAATCGCCCGCGCCGAATCTTTGCATTACGGGCTGACTCTGCATTGCCAGAACAAGACCGATGATGAACCCGGTGATGCTCACAATCCCGAGAGTTTTAACACCGAGCTCGGTCATATGCTTTTTTACTTCGGCAATTTCGTAAGGCGGTATAAATGCCTGCTTTAGAAATTCCCAATTGAAAATGGTTAGTCCCGTTATTGTCGCAAAGAAATTGTAAACGTAATCTCCGTAGGTTAACCGTCGTCCGTATCTATGTTTAGGAAGATTCATTCGAAATGTTTTTTATGATGGGAACAAAATAACAAAAGAATCCAAGACTTTGTAGTAGAGCGGGAAATTATGCGTAAAAATAATCAGAGACCTCTGTAAAATTCCTGAGCGTCATTACGAGGAACGAAGTGATAGCCTCCCGCTGTTTTTATTGCGGGAAAGTAATCTCTGGGGTAGATTGCTTCTCCCGATAAATCGCATAGGTGTCAACCTAATTTTATGATTTTTTAGATTACTGTATGATATGAACTTCCTTACGCGCTTTTTGTCAGCATTACCTTGTTTGTTCTTTTTCTAATTGAAACCAATATTTTGTTATATGAACGACGCAATTGTTCAAATTTCTATTGGAGAATATTTTATTAAGTTGACGCTTATGCGATAAATCGGAATCGCAATGACAGACGAGCGTCATTACGGAGAACTCTTGTCATGTCCGTCCCGAAGGGATCCCTTTGGGAAATGTTTTTATCGGGCATCCACTTATAGATTCCTGCTAAAGGTCTGCGGAAACGACGCCGCTCAGAGTGGCCAAAAAGTAATATTGGTTATTTGTAGAGCGATTCGCCAAGGCGAATTATTTCGCTTTCGCCTAATATTTAACGAACTAAAGCCTGCCTGACCGATAGGCAGGTTTGTTTTACAATCTAAACAATATTATTTGGTCAGCTTAACAAATGGAGGGGAATTTAACCCGAAGAGATTAAAACGCGTTGATGATGTGATTGATTTTCGGCTTCTCATCTTTAAGATGTAAGATGGCAACAACATCAATTCGGCAAGGTTGATCTTTGATTTGTTTATCGAACAGATAAGCCTCGGCAGTTCTTCTTATAAGTTTTTGTTTCCCTTTAGAGATGGAAAGTTCCGGCGGTCCGAATTCAAGATTGGTTCTATATTTCACCTCGACAAAGACTAATTCATCTCCATCCTTCGCGATCATGTCGATTTCACCATGCCCGTAAAAAAAATTCCGCTCGATTATTTGGTATCCATGCTGCTGCAAAAATTTACAAGCAAGGTCTTCGCCGTAGCTGCCGGTATTTCGTTTGTTTTGTTTCATATTTTACCGACCATCCCCTTTAATTCCCCCTCCTTAGTTAAGGAGGGGGATATGGGGGAGGTCAAAAAAGTTTCTCTTGTTCTTCTTTCAGAATATTTCTCAAAAAAGTTTTACGATGCAACGGAGAAGCGCCGAATTTTTTAACTGCATCTCTATGTGCCTGAGTTGGGTATCCTTTGTTTTGTTTCCAAAGATATTCTGGAAATTTTTCATGTGCCTCTTTCATTATTTTATCACGTGTTACTTTTGCAATTATTGAAGCCGCTGCAATAGAAAATGATTTGGCGTCACCCTTTACAACGGTCTTTGTTTTGATTTCTGTTATGAAGGATTTATTGCCGTCAACAAGAACTAAATCCGGTTGAAGAGAAAGTTGTGTAGTTGCAAGTTTCATCGCTTTGAGCGAGGCTTGTAAAATGTTTATCTCATCAATCTCTTCATGACTGACAACTCCAATTCCATAACTAAGACAATTTTCTAATACCCACCCATAAAGTTCTTCACGCTTCTTTTCTGAAACTTGTTTTGAATCGTTGACCTCTTTATGAAAAGTTTTTTTGTCGAATATAACCGCTGCCGCTACAACCGGTCCGGCAAGCGGTCCGCGCCCGGCTTCGTCGCATCCGGCGATGAACTTGATTTTGCGAGAGAGGAATTTGTTATCGAATGTTTTTAAGGAGTTCATAATTAAAAATATAGATTGCTGAATTGAAAAACTACTCTTTATACTTAAGAAAATTTTAGATTATATTACACCAACAAATCAAACTTCTCATAACTTATGCAAAACACCAACGGTAACGGTATTTCTCTTGAAACCTGGATCTGGAATGCAGCCTGTGCAATCCGCGGCGCTCAAGATGCACCAAAGTATAAAGACTTTATTCTCCCTCTCATCTTTGTAAAACGTTTATGCGATGTATTTGATGATGAAGTTAATCGCATTACTGAAAAAATCGGTTCAAAAGAAAAAGCATATAAGTTAATTGCAAAAGACAGAAAACTCATTCGCTTTTATATTCCTCTTCGTCCGGATTCAATTGAAAAACCAACGTGGTCTGTAATTCGTGAACTCTCAAATAAAATTGGTCAACAGCTTACAAATCATCTTCGCCAAATCGCAAAAGAAAATCCTCGCTTACAAGGAATAATTGACCGTGTAGATTTTAACGCTACAACACACGGTCAGCGGGATATTGATGATCAACTCCTAAGTAATCTAATAGAAGAGATAAGTAAAAAACGTCTCGGTATTAATGATGTTGAATCTGATGTAATAGGAAAAAGCTACGAATACTTAATCCGTAAATTTGCAGAAGGTAGTGGACAAAGCGCCGGAGAATTTTATACTCCTTTTGAAGTTGGTATTATTATGGCTCGTATTCTTGACCCGGAACCCGGAATGGAAATGTACGATCCTTGCACCGGCTCGGCTGGATTGTTAATTAAGCTTCAAATTATACTTCAAGAAAAAATGCAATTGCGGTCTAAAACCAGATATGCACCACTCCAACTTTATGGACAAGAATTTCTTCCTAATACCTGGGCAATGGCAAACATGAATATGGTTATTCATGATATGGAAGGTGAAATAGAAATAGGCGATACAATGAACTCGCCCAAATTCAAAGAGAAAAATAAACTTAGAAAGTTTGATAGAGTTTCTGCCAATCCAATGTGGAATCAAAGTATTTTTACTCAAAAGACTTATGAGAATGATGAACTCGAAAGATTCACTGCCGGGTTTCCTCCAAATGGTACTGCCGATTGGGGCTGGATGCAGCATATCCTTGCATCATTAAATAAAAATGGTAGAGCCGCCGTAATTTTAGATACGGGTGCAGTATCCCGGGGTTCCGGTAATCAATCAACAAACAGAGAAAAAGAAATTCGTAAATGGTTTGTTGATAACGATTTTATTGAAGGCATACTCTACTTACCCGAGAATCTTTTTTACAATACGTCTGCCCCCGGTGTTGTTGTTTTCTTAAACAGAAACAAAGAGAAAGAACAGAAGAATAAAATTATTCTCATCAATGCATCAAAAGAATTTACTAAAGGACAGCCGAAAAATTTTATTCCCGAAGAAAACCAAAATAAAATTGTTGATGCCTATCTCGGTTGGAAAGAAATTGAGAAGTTCAGCAAAATAATTTCAAGAGAAGAAGCGGTGAAACACGATTACAATCTTTCACCAACTCGCTACATTCATACGGCAGATGAAGAAGTTTACCGTCCCATTGGTGAAATCTTGGAAGACTTAAAGGAACTTGAACAAGAATCGAAAGAAATAGATACAGAACTAAAAAACATTTTTCTAAAACTTGGTTATTAATTGCCGGGGTGAATTAAAATGAGCAAAGAGATAATTCCTCAAAAAGAATACATTGATTTTCTTGATGAAGTTAAATCGAAAATCAGACAGGCAAGTTACTCAGCAGTTCTATCGGCAAATAAATCTATTTTAATTCTTTATTGGGATATTGGTAAGTCGATTCTTATCAAACAGAAAAAAGAGGGCTGGGGAGCTAAAGTTGTTGATAGATTATCTGCAGATCTGAGTACGTCTTTCCCGGAAATGAAAGGATTTTCAAGAAGAAACTTAATTTATATGAGAAAGTTTGCCGAAGCATATCCTGAATTTGTGCAAGTGCCTCTTGCACAAATTAACGACGATTCTGCAACCACTCTAATTGTGCAGGAGCCGCTTGCACAATTACCATGGTATCATCATATAACTCTTCTGGAAAAAGTTAAAAATAAAAAAGAGAGGGAATGGTATATTGCCAAAACTATCGAAAACGGATGGTCCAGAAATATTCTTGTTAACCAGATTGAATCCGGACTTATTAAACGCGCCGGCAAAGCCGTTTCTAATTTCAAAAATACATTGCCTTCGCCAATCTCGGAGCTTGCACAACAAACATTAAAAGATCCTTACATAATTGATGCATTGGGATTGAAGGAAGAAATGAAAGAAGTAGAATTTGAAAATTACCTGGTTAAAAATATTTCCAAATTACTTTTGGAACTTGGAAAGGGGTTTGCCTTTATTGGAAACCAATACAAGCTTGTGGTTAGCCGCAAACTCTATGAACTCGACTTACTTTTCTATAATTATAAACTTCATTGCTTCTTTGTTGTTGATCTTAAAATTGGAGAATTCTTACCTGAATACGCCGGCAAAATGAATTTTTATTTGAGCGCGGTTGATTCAATTCTTAAATCCAAAGAAGATAATCCATCAATCGGGTTAATACTTTGTAAATCCAGAGATAAAATAATTGCTGAATATTCTGTGCGCGATATGACTAAACCAATCGGAATTGCCGAATATAAATTTGTTAAAAATCTTCCTCCAAAACTTAAGTCCGCTTTACCATCCGTTAAAGAAATTGAAGCTGAACTCTCTTCTTTTATTAAATCGCAAAATATACCGGACAATGATGAGTCCTAATTTCAAACAAACCGAAATTGGTCTCATACCAGATGATTGGAAATTAATCCACTTAGATAATGAAGATTATTTTGAAACGCTAAATGGACTATGGAAAGGTAAAAAGGCTCCATTTGTTAAGATCAATGTTTTACGTAACACAAACTTCACCAATTCTGGTAAATTGGATTATAGTGACGTTGCAGAATTAGATGTTGAAATTAAACAGTATGAAAAGAGAAAATTGTTGTGTGGTGATATAATTATCGAACGTTCTGGTGGTGGTCCAACACAACCGGTCGGTCGCGTTGTTTTTTTTGATAAACCTAATGGTGAATTTAGCTTCAGTAATTTTACTTCAACATTGCGAGTTAAAAAACCAGAAGAGATACATCACAAGTTTTTATTTTACTCATTATTGAGTTTCTACTTTAGTGGTAGAACATATGCTCTTCAAGGCCGAACTACTGGGATTCGTAATCTTGATTTTAATAAATATAAAACAACAGCCGGTATCCCAAAACTCCCTTTTAGTGAACAGTGCAAAATTGCACACATACTTTCCAAAATTCAGCAAGCAATTGAAAAGCAAGAGCAGATAATTAAAACCACGCAAGAACTAAAAAAAGCTCTAATGCAAAAGCTTTTTACAGAAGGCGTTAACAACGAACCACAAAGACAATCCGTCATAGGCGGAGAGATCGGCTTAATTCCCAAAAGCTGGGAAGTGGTTGCAATAAAGGATGTAGTAGAAGAAACAGAAACTCGTAATCCCTCATTAATACCTTATAAATCTATCAAGTATATTGATGTGTCATCAGTGTCTAATGAAACTTTTACGATAGTAAATCATCAATTTGTAAAAGGCATCGGAGCACCTGGAAGAGCAAGAAAAGTTGTAAAGAAATGTGATGTAATCTTTGCAACAATTCGCCCTACTCTTAAAAGGATCGCTAAAATAAGTTCGTTATTTGATGATGAATATTGTAGCACTGCTTTTTGTGTTTTAAGATGTAAATCTGATATTCTCGATAGTGATTTTTTATTTCAATACGTCCAAACAGATTCGTTCATTGAAAGAATAGGCAAACTTCAGTCGGGTGCAAGCTATCCCGCTGTGCGTGATGATAATGTAAAAGAAATGCTTATTCCATTTCCTCATTTTAATGAACAAAAGAAAATTTCAAAAGTACTTTCCTCGCTCGATACAAAACTCGAATTTCATAACAAAAATAAAACACAGCTTCAAGATTTATTCAAGACAATGCTCAACCAACTCATGTCCGGTCAACTCCGTGTAAAAGATATAGACTTGTCAGCTCTGGCTGATTTAAAAGTCCCCTCTAGAGAGGGGATTTAAGGGTGTGTCTAAAAGGGAACAAAATATCTAAACATAAAATTGTAATTGGTCACCTCTTTTTTAGAGAGCTTGTCCCGCTGAGTAAGCGGGAGGATTTAGGGGTGTGTAAATAAAGTGTGTAAAGATGGTGTGTAAAAAGCATAAACAAAAAACATGAAGCGAAAAATAATTCCATACAACCCGGCACTAAAAGAAAAAGCCCGGCAGCTGCGCAACAACAGCACCTTTACGGAAATAATGATGTGGAATTATTTAAAGAATAAGCAACTAAAGGGTTACGATTTCCACCGTCAAAAACCCATAGATGAATTTATAGTAGATTTCTTTTGCAGCGAATTAATGCTTGCAATAGAAGTTGATGGAGAAAGTCATTACGGTAATGAAGTGTACGATTTACAAAGACAGAATAGATTGGAACAGCTTGGTGTTAGCTTTCTACGCTTTGATGATATGGAAGTAAGACATAATTTAGATGTGGTGTTGAAAAGGATTGAAGAATGGATTTGCAAGTATGAACAGACACACCCCTTGCCCCTCTCAAGAGGGGACTGATGATTTGAATTATAGTGTATTGCACTATAACTCAAGATATAAACATTGTTTATAAATGATTTTCAAATGGTTTTAAGGTCAATTTTAACTCTAATTAAAATGTGGTTATAACCTATAATTTATAAAGTAGATGAGTAGCCATTTTACAGAACACAAATCGGTTCAACAAAGAATTTTAGAATACGCCGGTTCAATCGGCTGGAAAATTCTAACAAGATCGGAAACGGAAGAACTCCGTTTATTCGACCGCTCTAAAACTTTGCCGGAAGAACAATCCAAAAGATCATCTCTTTTTCTTAATCATGTTTTCGCAGAAAAAGTAAAAGCATTCAATCCCAAATTCACGGAAAACATAGATGATTTAATTTCCCGTTTATCCTCACTCTCATCGGATATTCACGGCAATAGAGACTTCCTATATTATCTTCGTGGAGAAAAAACATTTTATTGCCCGGAAGAAGAAAGGGAACTGAATCTAACTCTACTCGACTTTGAAGAACAAAAGAATAATATATATCACGTATCGGAAGAATACTACTTTAACAACGGCCGTTACGGCAATAGGGAAGATATTGTTTTCTTTATAAACGGTATTCCGGTAATTGTAATTGAATGTAAGAATGCAACTCAAGATGAAGCTCTCTCAATTGGTATTGATCAGATTCGCCGCTATCATAAAGAAACCCCGGAAATGATTATTCCGCAGCAAATATTTACAGTAACGGAATCTCTTGGCTTTCTTTATGGTGTTACATGGAATA
This sequence comes from uncultured Melioribacter sp., assembly GCA_964449775.1. GTDB lineage: Bacteria > Bacteroidota > Ignavibacteria > Ignavibacteriales > Melioribacteraceae > Fen-1258. Next base: position 18,966 of record CAYVBQ010000013.1, read on the forward strand.
CAAACCGCAAAAACCTCTTCTTTTGGAAAACAGATGAAGTTGGCAACTTGGAAGAAAAGATAAAGTCATTCTTTGCTATCTATAGAATACTTTCCTATATAAAAGATTATATAATCTTTGCGGAAAAGGATGAAGAACTAAACAAGTATATCTTACGTCAGCATCAAGTAACTGCAATAGAAAAAATAATTCATCGTGCTCACGATCCGGTAAAGCATCGCGGATTAATATGGCATACTCAAGGTTCCGGTAAAACTTTTACAATGATCAAAGCAGCTGAAATTCTTTTCAAAGCCCAAGCATCGGAAAAGCCCACAATTATTTTACTTATAGACCGGAACGAACTTGAAGATCAATTAATCCGGAATCTCACTTCAATAGGTATTACAAATATTGCTCATGCAGATCATATTTCCACACTCCACTCGCTTTTAAAAGAAGATTACCGTGGAATTATCATCAGCATGATTCACAAGTTCAATGATATGCCCGCCGATGTTAATCTTCGCAAGAATATTTATGTGCTTGTGGATGAAGCGCACCGAACAACATCCGGCGATCTCGGCAACTATTTATTGGCTGCAACACCAAACGCTACTTTTATCGGGTTCACCGGAACGCCGATAGATAAAATTGCATACGGCAAAGGCACATTCAAAACTTTCGGTAAAGATGACGAAAAAGGTTATCTCGATAAATATCCAATCTCCGCTTCTATAAAAGATGGAACAACTCTTCCTCTTTATTATTCTCTCGCTTCTAATGAATTGTTAGTGCCAAGAGAAACACTAGAAAAAGAATTCTTGAATCTTGCCGAGGCTGAAGGCATAAGTGATATTGAGGAACTCAACAAAATCCTGGAAAGAGCTGTTGTTACCAAAAACTTTCTAAAAGGAACTGAACGGATAGATAAAATTGCAAGGTTCGTTTCTGAACATTATAAAACTTACGTTGAAAATCTTGGCTACAAAGCTTTTCTTGTTGGCGTTGACCGGGAAGCATGTTCACTATATAAAACTGCTCTCGATAAATATTTGCCTCCGGAATACTCCGAAGTTGTTTATACCGGTGCTTATAACGATACAGAAGAACTGAAGAAATATCACATCACAAAAGAAGAAGAGAAGACAATCCGCAAAGATTTTTCTAAGCATGATAAACTTCCCAAAATTTTAATTGTAACCGAAAAACTTCTTACCGGCTTCGATTCACCAATTCTTTATGCAATGTATCTTGATAAACCTATGCGCGATCATACGCTATTGCAAGCAATCGCAAGGGTAAACCGTCCTTATGAGGATGAGGAAGGGAAGAAGAAACCATTCGGCTTTGTCCTGGATTTTATAGGAATATTTGATAAACTCGAAAAAGCTCTTTCTTTTGATTCGGAAGATGTGCAAAGTGTTATTAAAGATATTGCTCTTCTCAAAACACTTTTCAAAAATAAAATGGAGAAGGAAGCTCCTAAATACAAGGAGTTAATTCAGCCGCCATATAACGATAAAGAAGTTGATAAATTAATTTTTCATTTCAAGGATAAATCTAAACGCAAAGAGTTTTTCAAATTCTATAATGAATTGGAAATGCTTTACGAAATTATTTCTCCCGATCTTTTCCTAAGACCTTTTATTGATGATTATAAGATTCTCACACAAATTTTCTACATTGTGCGTAATGCTTATGCCAAGAGAATTTATGTAGATAAAGAATTCCAGAGGAAAACCGTTTAGCTTGTAAAAGAAAACATCGATCTCGAATATCTAAAAGGTGGTACAGAGATTTATGAATTGAATGATAAAACCATTGAGCTTATTAAAAACAATCAGAAACCCGATAATGTCAAAATCATAAACCTCATTAAGTCTATTCAAAAACAAGCCGAAGAAAACAGTGGAGATTTAATTCTTATTTCTCTGCAAGATAAAGCTCAAGCGATCCAAGAGAACTATGAAGATAGAATTATCACAACAGAAGAAGCACTTGCGCAGCTCGAAAACAATATTAAAGAACATCTGGAAAAAGAGAGAAAGAAAAAAGAAAAAGGATTCGACAGCTTAACGTTTTTTATTAATTCACTTCTTGAAGAAAATAAAATTGCAGAATCGGAAAAACTCGCAAAAGAAATGAGCGAATCCTTTTCTAAGTATCCTAATTGGAAAGCGAGCGAAAAAGAAACCCGCGAACTAAGAGAATCACTTTACTTTACAGTACTCACTCAAGTAGATGATGTTGATTATGCATGTAAATTAATTGATAACCTTTTTAACATATTGATTAAAGCAAATGAAAACTTGGCAAGATAAAAAGGAGTTCAAGAATAAAGTTTTAACGGTTGCAAAACAGTTAAATATAAAGGTGAAATCTATTTCACTTCGCCCAATGAAAAAGAAATGGGCATCTTGTTCAACAGCTGGTAATCTAAATTTTAATTTGGATATTCTTGAAATGGAAAAGAAACTCGGAGAGTATGTAATTGTTCATGAGTTGCTGCATTTCCACGTTCCCAATCACGGCAAACTCTGGAAATCACTTTTGCGAGCCTATCTTGGTAACTATGAAAAACTTGAAAAGAAATTAAAAAGCATTCCATCTTAATTTTTTATGGAATAAAATTATGAATATAACACTTCAAAATTTCGAAGAACAAATTAGTGAAGCAATACTCGGGAGAGGGCAAAATTACTTTAAGAAAGGATATGTTAGAGAGCTTGAGGAAATTGAACCGCGCAACTGGACTGCTGAAGTTGAGGGTACGGAAATTTATTCTGTAACGGTTGAATTGCATAATGAAGATATATTAGAGTGGGACTGCGACTGTCCGTTTGAAGGTTCAATCTGCAAACACGTGGTAGCGGTACTTTATGCAATAACCGAAAATCATGTCACAGAAAATTTAACAGAGAAGAAAACAGGTTCGAGAAGAAATCCAAAAGATCATGCCAATATGATATTTCCGAAGGTATCAGTCGAAGAATTAAAAATTTTTTTACTTACGCAATTTTCATCAAACAAGGGATTAAAGAATTCCTTTATTGCACACTTCGCAGAATATCTCGACGAAGATACAAGCAGCAAATATCGAATCATTGTACAAAATATTTACAAAGCGGCTGTGGGGCGCGGTGGGGTCATCGATTATCATTCAGCGCCACGATTAATCCGCCCTCTTGCCGAATTAATCAATAAGGCAAGTGATCTATTTAATATCGGAAATATTACCGAGAGTCTTGCAATTTGTAAAACTCTTCTTGAGGAAGTGCCTCTGTTTGCCCAAAACATAGATGATTCGGACGGCGGCATTGGTCAGATTTTATATTCTGTATCTGATTTGTTTCAACAAATCATTGAAAAAGCCCCGCCGGAATTGAAAGACAATTTATTTGAATATTTCAATAAAGAATATCCAAAAGAAAAATACCATGAACTGTCATTTAATAATGATCTTTTAGACCTGATATCAACGCTCATTTCTTTACCTGAACATGAAGAACAATTTTTCAAACTTATTGATGATCGAATTGAAATTGAGAAATTAAAATCATATTCGGAATACGGAATAGTTCGGCTTATAAAAACTAAAGTTGATTATTTTTTAGAAAATGGGAAAACTGAAGAAGCATGGAAATTAATTAAAGAAAATAGACGTTTTACCGAATTTCTTAAGATGATGATAGAAAGAGCAGTCAAAAGTGAAGATTATGATTCAGCAATTGAATTATGCAATGAAGGAATTGGCACTGCAAAAAAAGAAAGCCATTCATGGGATGGAATCTACTGGAAAGAAATACTGCTCGATATTTATGAAAAGAAAATGGATATAAAAAGAATCCGGGAAGTTTCTGAAGAATTATTTTTTAAAACCAACGACAGAATGAAGTATTATAAAAAAATAAAAACGACTTATGATATTAATGATTGGGCGGCTAAGTGCGAAAAAATAATAGATAAAATCAAGGGGAGTTCACAAAGTAGCATCTATACCGACGCTACTTTGTTAGCCGAAATTTTTATTGAAGAGAATTACAAAGACCGGCTATTAAAATTATTAGAGATAAATTCTACTCACATTGAATTTTTAGATAAATACGCAAATCATTTGAAAGATGATTACCCGGAAAAAATCATTCAACTTTTTGAACCGGCGATTAAAACTTTTGCAATGAATACAGGACGCGATATTTATACTAATGTTGTTAGCTATGTAAAGAAGATGCAAAAATTAAGTGGCGGAGAGGAAATAGTTAGAAAGATAGTCGGGCAGTTCCGTATCCAATACAAAAACCGGCGCGCAATGATGGAGATACTGAATAAGAATTTCCCGGGCATGTAAGATATTGAAAGCCTTGAATCTCTTCGGATTAGCGACGGGGAATTCAGCTCGAAGAAATCAAAACTCATTAACAATTCCAAAATGTATTTTACCTTCGCCGAATGAATCACCTTTAGCAAGTGCAAAACTTACACCAAGAACTCCAAGACCGGTTTCGATATTCAAACCAAAGCCGTAACCGATCTTAAAAGAAGAGATCTCCGGAATATTCTTTCGCCTATCCTCGTTTCGTAAAAAATATCCGCTGTCAAAAAACAAAAAAGCAAATGAACGGCGCGAAAGCAAAAATCGATATTCCAGATTTGACCAAAGAATTCTATTCCCTTGAAATTGTTTCTCTCTATATCCGCGCAGAGAATTTGTACCCCCGAGAAAATAGAGATCGCTCAATTCAACATCGTCTCCGCGCAATTCACGACCGTGAATACCGAAGGCAGCAACGTGTTTTTGAAAAAGCTGCTGGAAAATATTAAAATCGAATTCAAGTCGCTGAAGTGTAATATCAGTTTTTGTGTCCTGTGTAATGAGAGCGGACGAACCATTTATTCTTTTGGATGTGTACTTGTAAGTATTGTTGAAATAAATTCCTTTTGTCGGCGCATAGAAATCGTTACGTGTGTCGATCTTAAAATTAACACCGCTCGTAAATGAAGAAGAATTGAACACCGTAAAATTAGTTGAATTCAATACAGAAGGAATTGTTGATTGCGTACTGATAAGTATCGAAGCAGATATCTCATCTGTGGCGAGATACTCCAGCCGTGCTTCAAGATCCCGCTGAATGTAGGTTGAATCTTGTTTCCGTTGGAATAATTTCCCCTCGATGTTAAATGGAAAATCGAACAGCCATGTTTCGAGATAGCGAAGTTCAAGTTCTTGAGAAGAACTGTTTTCCTGCTGCCAGCGAAGAAAAGCAGCGCGCCCTGTCCCGAAAAGATTTCTCAAATTTACATTAACAAATCCTGTTAGGTAACCTCCCTCCTTATCATTAGCTGCGGGAACGTATCCCATTATTCCATCAAAAAAATTTGTTTGCTTTTCTTTAACAGATATTTTGAGAACGCCTTCCTGTTTAGAGTTGAAGTAGAAAGTTGGCGGTTCAACCAATTCAAAAAAACGTAAACGGTTCAAGCGGTCCGGTACCGCGTCAATTTTTTTCTGAGAATATTCTTCGCCAATTCTAAACTGAAGCGCTCTGATTATTACGAAATCTTTTGTTTTGTCGTTACCATCAATTTCTATCTTATCTATTTTGCTATTTGTGCCTGCATCAATATAAAGTATAAGATTCGCTAAATGGTTTTCTTTTGTCGAGTCATCCGTAAACTCAACTGATTCAATTCTTATTGACGAGAATGGAAATCCTTTGTCTTCGTAGTAGTCAAGAACTTCCGAAAGCGCAAAATCAATATTGGAACTTGTGAGCGGAGAGTTTTGAATCTGCGACAAAATATTTGCGATAGAGAGCGAATCTTTAACCGCGTTACCGAAACTAATCTTATTAATGAGTGTTGGTCTTCCTTCTGAAAGATCAATTAAAATAGAAAATTTCGCCGAATCAATTTTTTGTAATTCAACTGTATTAAAATCAAGATGAAAATATCCTTTCGCTTGCATCCCGTTAGCGATTCTGGATTTTATCGAATCTTCCATTCCAGGAAAATAATTTGAGCCGGTAGAAATTCTCATCCAGCCAAGATATTCGTTCTCGGAAAATGTTTTTGAGCCGGTGATCTGAATTTTGGATATAGTTTGTGGGAATAGATCTGCTGAAATGAAAATGAGAAATGCGAAAATAAAAATGTGAACAGAATGTAAGTGACACGGAATTACCCGGTATAAATCATAACTTACGTTATACATGTTGTCATTCTGAACGGAACAACGTGGAGTGAAGAATCTAATTATTGAATGGGTTACTGTAATTAGATTCTTCTCCCGCTGAAGCGGGATCAGAATGACAGGTACACAATTTTTTTTGAAAAGTGAGATCATACCTAATCATTACGTTATAGATAATTCGGTGTGTCATTAATAATTTTCATTTTTTTACCAATAGAGATCACTTCAACTTGTTCGATGAAGCGGTTCATCCGATCAAAAGAAACTTCACATGTTTCCAGCATCTTTGCGTTTGCGGCACCAAGTGCTGTAGCAATTTTAACAAATTGATCGAAGACAAGTGCATTTTCCAAACCATAAGCAACACCGGCTACAAACGCATCGCCGCTTCCCGTCGCATCAAAAACATCAACACGTGGAGGGATAATTTTGTAGTGAAAATCAAATTTACTTGCGTAAATGGGATTTGCCCCATCTGTTAAGAAAGTCAGCTTAATATTTTTTGAGTACAACTCTCTAAGGAAATCCACTTTTTCATCTTCGGTACTTAAAGAAACACCAAGCGATTTTTCTACCTCATCAATAATATTGTGAATTACTGTCGGGCCCACATCAATACAGCTTATAAGATGTGTGCCGTAAGTGTCCACTATAGAAATTTTATCATGCTTGTTGGCAAGTTCAATTCCGTAAGGAAAGATATCATCCGTTTCTTTACATGGAGAGCTGCCCGCAAAAATAACTATCGAACAATTCTGAATCATCTTTTCAAGTTTGCTTTTGAATTCATCCGCTTCTTCGGAAGAGATCAAACTGTTCCTTCCGAAGAATGTTGAAACCCGTTTGTTCTTCTCTTCAACTATCAGGTCGGCAATACGCGTTTCTGATTTTGTTGACACGACGGAGAAATCAATTTTATCTTGTGTTAAGCAATGACGCAAAACTTTTCCGTTGTTGCCGCCAAGAAATGTAAATGCAGAATTCTGAATTCCAAGATAATATAATTGACGGCTAACATTGATTCCTTTGCCGCCCCCATAAAATGTTTCTCTCAAGCATCTGTTTGTATTGCCGAGTTCAACAGAATCGAAAAACAATCTGCGTTCAAGCAGGGGATTGATTGTTACAGTAAGAATCATTGATGTGATTTATGAAAAATTAGAAAAAGAGTTATAAAGCAATGTAGAGTGTATAATTTAGAAGGTAGAGTTGAAATATATTTCTTCATTCTACACTCTACGTTCTACATTCTAAGTTATTGCCTGTATCCGGGCCAGCGGCTGAAATCGGGATCTAGTAAACGATAATCACCAAAACCGGTTTGATCTAAGAATACAAAAGATCTATTCAGTTCGTAGTATTCCCAAATTTCATATGGCTTCGAGTTCATATCTAACGGATGTCTTTCAACATAGCTTGGAGGACCGAACGTAATAAAAATCATTCCCATATCGCTATGCCATCCTTCACCGAACCCCTTGAAATTTTTATTAGCATAATCAACCCGTCTATAATATTCATTGAGAATCGGGTTATCATCATCTTTAGGATTTGGTTTCTTCTTATCCCAAAATGCCATGAAGCGATCCATCCTATCCTGGATTTCTTTTGCCTCTTTAATATAATTCAATTCAGCAGGCGATGCGATGTAGAGCATTTGTGCAATAGCTTTGTCTAAATCGTTGATAGAGGAAGGAATACCTTCTATTTTGGAAACAAAACTTTTCGAAATTGAAGTTATCTCTTTCCGGTTCACGTCTTTTAGTGTAATAGATAAAGAAAAACCCCCTACTGAAAAACTTGCATTGTTAATAATGTGTGTAATTGAGTTTGTGCCCGGTTGAATTGTGCGTGGATCTTCCTGCCTTAGAGAAACGTTTTTCTTTAAATCGTTCAATGTGTATTCAAGAACTACATCTTCTTTTGTGCTGGAATAAATATCAAAGTAGAACGATAGTGAAGTCCGTTTACTTGTTACGGCACCTGAAATATTCGGAATAATTTTTTCGCCTTCAGAATTTTTTACAATTTCCGAGATCAGCATTAAATCGCTCAGTCCAAGAGTGCCTGAAATTTCACGAACAATGAGAGGAAATTCTCTCGATGAAATTCGCCGGGAATCGGAATCTTCAACAATGCATTTTAAAACATATTTACCGGGTAATAAATCATAAGATTTGTAGGTGATAAAAAAATTTGATTTGGCTAAGGTTTGAGAAAATTCATCTGTAGTAACTTTCTCTTTCCAGTTGCGTTCAAAGATTATGCTGTTTTTCCCTTCATCCCAAAATGTTAGAGTAACGTTGAATCCACCTTGGAAATGATCATCTTTTTTGATGAATGAAATAATTGGATAAGGCACTTGAACGAAAACATCAATCCGGGTTTTATTCGCTATTTCGCTTTTATATCCGGCGTAATCAACAAAGAAACCGCTGGAGTTAACAAATGAATTCTTGCCGGAAGAATATTCAACTTGAGCAGACAATATCGATCCGAGAAGAAACACCAACAAAAATATTTTTTTCACTTAGGATACTCCTTTCTACTTAATTCAATCCAACCTGCATGCCGCAGGAAAGTTACCAAATAAATCATACTCATTGCAATCGTAAATATCAACGTGATAAAATTCACCTATCCTCAATTTATTGTTTTTTGCGCTGATCAATACTTCGCCGTCCACTTCAGGAGCATCACGCTCGGAACGAGCTATGTAATGCTCTCCATCTAAGGAATCAATAACAACTTTCATCCGTGTGCCGATTAGAGCGCGGTTTTTTTCTTCCGAAATTTCTTTTTGAATTTCCATCAGCGTTGCTTTGCGTTCTTCTTTTATTTCTTGAGCAATTGGATCACCGAGAATAAAACTCGGTGTGTTCTCTTCAACCGAATAAGTGAATACTCCAAAACGGTCGAACTTTATATCGCGCACGAATTCACAAAGTTCCTCGAATTCCTTTTCAGTTTCATTAGGGTAACCGACAATGAATGTTGTGCGTAGAGTAAGACCGGGAATTTTCTCTTGAAGAGTAATGAGAAGTTCTTTTGTTCTTCGCTGTGTTATTCCCCGCCGCATTGATTTCAGAACCGGATCGGAAATATGTTGAAGAGGAACATCAATGTATTTACAAATTTTTGGATTGTTGGCAATTTCACTCATCAAATCATCCGGAAAATGTGAAGGATAGACATAGAGAAGACGAATCCACTCTATGCCGGAAATTTTGGAAAGCTTGTTAAGCAGTTCTGCAAGATTTCTTCTTCCATATAGATCCGTTCCGTAATCTGTTGTGTCTTGTCCAATGATGACAAGTTCTTTCACACCTTGATGTGCGAGAGAGGTTGCTTCTGCAATCAAGTCATCCATTGGTTTTGTTTTATGAAGTCCGCGCATCAAAGGAATAGCGCAGAAAGAACACGGATTATCACATCCTTCACTGATCTTTAGATACGCATAGTGTTTTGGCGTTGTAATTACGCGCTCACCGAGCAGTTCATATTTTAAGTTGCCGCCAAATTCCTTTACAATTCCTTCATACGCTTCTGTGCCGAAGAAAGCATCTACTTCGGGAATTTCTTTTCTTAGGTCGTTCATGTACCTCTCGGAAAGACAACCGGCAACAATAACTTTTTTTATCTTTCCTTGTTTCTTTAGTTCAATTGCAGAAAGAATTGTATTAACAGATTCTTCCTTAGCAGCATCAATAAAACCGCAAGTATTTATTACAATTGAATCAGCCTGATTTGGATCGTCAACCAGATCGAACTTGTTGAATTTGAACTGGCTCATCAATCGTTCCGAATCAACCGTGTTCTTTGAACAACCGAGAGTGATGACAGATATTTTATTTTCGCAGGACATTTATACCTTTCGTTTTGAAATCAATATTGAGGCCCTACTAAAAAGGTTTTATACGGGTTTGTCATTGCGATCCCGCGTATTTTGCGGGAGAAGCAATTTCTTGAATTCAAGCAGTTTATAAAAGATTGCTTCGTTGTTTACTTGCCTGCGGCAGACAAGATCCTCGCAATGACAGAAAATACCTTTTTGGAGTAGACTCAATATTTACAACAACAAAAATACTTAAATAGTTTGGAATAATACGGAAGCAACAAAATTCGAAGGTCTTTACTTAACCCTCGTGGTTGCTGAATAAATTTAAATTAATCAAGAAAACCACTCAACCGCCGGGGTTAACAAAAATTCTTCAATCGGAATTCCTCCTTGACCAACCAGCAATTTTCTTTTGGGTTTGTATAAATTATTAAATGAATCTAAGCCGGCTAAACTTTCTCTAACTCTTCCGCTTTTAACTTCAAGTGCTGTAAGTTGAGAGCCATTAACCAAAATAAAATCAACTTCTTTAGCGCCTTCTCGCCAGTACATCAATTTTAATTTTGTACCAATTATTTCGTTATATAAATGAGAACCCACGGCAGTTTCTACAAGTCTTCCCCAAAAGTCCTTATTCGTTTTTGCTTCTTTAATGCCGAAGTTTGACTGGGCAGTTACTAAAGCATTATTAAGAGCTAAAAATTTTGGACTTGATGAGCGCTGTCTTATTTGTGATCCTGAATATTTAAGTAAACCTGTTAACAACCCGGATCCTGAAAGTAGTTCAAGATAATGTGCGAGTGTTGTTGTATTACCGGCATCATGCAATTGCCCAAGCATTTTTTGGTATGAAACTATTTGTCCTGAATAATTCGTCCCAAGCCTAAAAAGCTGACGCAATAAAGCTTGTTTATCAATTCGTGTTAGCAAAAGTATATCGCGGGAGATTGTTGTCTCGATCAGCGAATCGTGAATGTAACGCGACCATCTCTCCTCATCTCCTATTAGTTCTGCAGAACCGGGATATCCTCCGAAATAAATATATTGATTTAAATTCCAGCCGAATGCGTTTTGCATTTCTTTATAGCTCCAATGAGAAAGTGAAATTAACTCGAATCTTCCGGCAAGACTTTCAGTTAAGCCCTTCTGAATCAGTAAAGGCGCCGAGCCAAGAATTAGAACTTTCAAGTTTATTTTGTCTTTTGTGTCTTCATCCCATAATTTTTTAATTACTTCCGACCAACCGCTAACTTTCTGAATTTCATCAAAAACTATAAGTGCACCGGATTTGGTGTTTTTTTTAACAATTGTTCTTGCTGTTTCCCATTGCTGCTCTATCCAGGTTGAACCGTATGGAATTGCCGAATCCGCAGAGACAAAATGAACCGGCAGTTTTATTGCGTTTGCAACTTGATGTGCAAGAGTTGTTTTACCGCATTGACGCGGACCGGTTAGCACTTGAATAAATTTTCGCCTCTCTTCTAATCGTAAACGGAGTTTATTAAAATGATCTCTTTTAAACATTCAAACCTCGTTTGCTCATTGCATTGAGTAAAATTACTCAATGTTCTGAGTAAAAATAGAAAGTGGATAATTGAATATCAAGAACAGTGCTATAGAAAATGAGGGAATAATGCTGTGAATATGTTATAACAGACTTCTATTGTAGATAATAATGAATTTGGAAACTAAGAATTACGGTTGATACCCATCCTTCATCGCTTGTCCTAAACTCTTAGGACTAATTGTACGATATGTTGTTCCATCATACGCGGTGAGTATAATCATTGTTACTGCTCTGCCGATTACTCCCGTATTATCTGCATATGCTGTTAATGTTGTTGCGGCAAATCCTCCTGCATCTCCGAATATTACTTCATGTATTCCATTTGGGATGATTGGATATTCTTGCCCTATTACGAATCTCTTGTTTTTGAAATACGTTGTGTCGAGATTATTTATTGGCGCATTTTTTATGATTTCTGCTTTTTGTTTGTAGATCTCATTGTAACGGTAACATTTGCCGCGGGTTTTTTGTCAAATATTGATCTGATTGTTCCATTAAAATTTCTATACGATTGTGCGGATAGATAGGGTGGGATAAATATCAGAAGTCCAAGTAATAATTCTTTCATTTATTGAATCAACTTATTAAAATTTTCTTTCGTGAGTTCTAGGTCTTTCAATATTTTTGATAAAATTCCCGGACCTAAATCTTCATTTGCATGCACGGGAATAACAGTTGCTCTACCATCTTTATGCTTAATAAAATGATGGCTCCCTTTCACACGGCTAACCTCAAAACCAATTTTTTCTAAAAGGGAAATGAGTTTTTTACCGCTGATACTACGAAGCTTTGACATAATTAACTGTTATTCTTTGTACGCCAACAAAATCAAAATTAGTTAATTCCTCTTCTTCTACTTCAAGGCATAATGCTATTGCTTCTTTTACCCTTTCCATCAACTGATCGAGTGAGCGCGCTTGTGTATGGCATCCTTTTAATGATGGAACAGATGCAATGTAAAATCCTTCCGTATCTTTCTCGATGATCACATTAAATTCTTTTTTCATAGCCTTACCTCTTTTCTACTATATTTTCCAAGATTCAATTGAAAGACAAGCTTCAATAGCTTCTTGAACATTTTGGACTACTTCTTCATAAGTTTCACCTTGAGAAACACATCCGGTAATTGAAGGTACTTCTGCCCAGTAACCACCCTCTTCTGCTTTATGAATTACAACTTTGAATTTCATTTGGATTCTCCTTTTACTACGGACAAATATAGAGAAAAGTATTTATGTTTTCACTCTGAATGACAATGTTTTGGTTGTACAACACTCTATGTTGGCAGACAGGGTCTTTAATTGATCTTCAAGATTACTTTTTTAAAACGGATCATCTGATCAATAAAAAATAAAGATAAACTATCGGTGCTGTGAAAAGTAATGAATCAAACCGATCGAGAATTCCACCGTGACCCGGAATGATGGATGATGAATCTTTAACGTGGTTATCGCGCTTCAGCAAACTTTCCACTAAGTCTCCAATCTGTCCAAACGCACCAACGATTAAGCCGATTGCTATCGCATCGCGTAATTCCAAAAACTCAAGAACGAGTTCTCGTGCCGCAATCATCCCAATCACTGCAAAAACAAAACCGGCAATTGCGCCTTCCCAACTTTTCTTGGGACTGACCCGCGGCATTAATTTATGAAGTCCGTAAGCACTTCCAATAAAATAGGCCGCTGAATCACAGATCCAGATTGAAACAAAAATTGAAATTATCAAATATCCACCCTGAGAATAAAGAAAAACAGATTCACTATAGAACTCGCGTAAATCAACGATTGCAGCAGCGAAGAAACCGATGTAAAATATTCCTAGTAAAGTGGCGCCAAGATTTGCAGTTGCCGATTCTTTGTTTCGAAACAGCTCTGTCAATAAAAGAAGTCCAACCACGATTAGAAAGAAAATGTGGTAATCAAAAAAATTTTTGTATTCGTTGATGATGATCAACCCGACAGCAAGATAACCAATCAGTTTATTTGGGTAGCTGTGTTTATTGCGCAGCATTTTAGAATATTCATAATAGGAAATAAGACCGATTGCCAGAACAAAAATCAGAAAAGGAATTTTCCCGACAATGGATACCAGAACAATCAGAGGAACACCAATCAATGTAACTATTATCCGGGTGGATAAATTGTTCATTTTTTTTGTCATCTATTCCTCATCATCAATTTTTGTATTGTTAATATCGTCCATAATAGAAAGAGCATCTTCGGCATCATTTTTCTTTACCAGCAATTTAACTGGTGAGACTTCGCCCAGATACAGTATGTTTCGATCCTTCTGTGAAATAATAATTGATTCGATCTCTGCACCTTCAAGATTGGCTTTGAACATTTCGGCTTCTATAAGATCGTTACTGGAATAAATAACCACCCAGTCTTTTGGATGAACTAAATTCCCTTCGAACTGCTCAACCGAAATTAAATCTGTTCCGCAATCGGCACACGTTTTAACCTTATCTAAATATTCGCATTCACATTTTGGACAGATCATATTACCTCCTTTTTGTTGGACACAATTCTATTATAGTTAGTCTTAATATAAAAAATATAAGCAAAGAAAAGGGTACCAAACATTGCAAAGCTTATGAGCTGGGGGAAGAGTGATTCGGTTTTGTTTGTGGCAGTGTTGATCAATTCATCACTTCCGAGCAGGAAAAACGCAAGAACGGCAAGCAGATTATTAATGAAGTGTAAAATCATTGGAACGAAAATGGAATTGCTTGCATAAGCAGCAAATCCGAAATAAGCGCCGAGCGCTATTAGTGGAAGTAATCCATAAGGATTAAAATGATATAATCCGAAAAAGAGAGCTGTGATGAAAATACTCCAAAACGGTTTCAGCTTTTGTTCAAAGCTCTTTTGAACGAATCCGCGGAATAAAGTTTCTTCGCACAGTGCAGGGATAACCGCCACTACCAAAATTATAAATGATGACTCGAACACCGAATGCGAGGTAAGCAAACTTCCATAAGTCTTTTCCACTAACTCATCAAGCTGGTCTAACATGTTTGTAATATTTTTAACAAAAGGACTAACATCAGCCAGTTTTTGAAGTGCAAATTTCTGTATAGAAAGAAAATATTGAAGCAACGGAGTTAAGAGGATTAGTCCGACTATAAAGATTCCGATCTCTTTGAGTGAAGGAAATTTAACACGGAGTATGAAGGAAATATTTTCTTGATACACGTACCGCGCAAAAATAAGAGTTGGCAGAAGCATTAAAAGAATTTGTCCGCTCATGGTTAGCAGGCGTACTGAGTTTATATCAGCTTCCTCAAATTTGAAACCGAAGATTGCGATTGTTAGTAGTGCACCGCCAAACTGGTAAAGAAGAAATATTCCGATGAGCGCAATAAATGCCGCGCTCATGGGAGGAATTGTTGAAAATGGTTTTACAAATTCAACAACAGGCTCTTCTTCTTTTTCTTCTTCCTGATTTTGAAATTCTTCATTCATGGTAAGTCAAATTATAAAAAAGGTGAGTGAGTTGCTAAGGATTAGTGCTGTGAAAAAATTTAATAAATGATTACCAACCAAAGAAAAAAAAGATCCGGAACGGTTCTCTCAATCTGTTCGAGATCTACATTATTATTTCAAGATGCAGAAAAAAGTTTATAGGAATATTCAAACAGATGAATTATTTTTAAATAGAAACTTACTTGAATATAATGCTGCCAGATAATATTAACATAATCGTCCAAAAGACTGTAACAACAATTACGGAAGTTGTTAAGCCGGTGAAAATATTTTTATTTGGTTCTGCCGTTAATAATACCTTTCATTCAGACAGCGATTTAGATTTTCTTGTTGTAGCGCCCAATGGAACAAACAAAAGAAAAACATCGCAAGAAATTTACAGAAAACTTGTAGATGTTGGTTTTGCAAGCGATATAATTGTAATTACTCAAGACGACTTAAAAACTTACCGCGATGATTCTAATTATATCATTAAGACTGCTATAACAGAAGGAGAATTGGTTTATGGATAAAACACCAATTCACCAAAAGTGGTTAAAGAGGGCTAAGAGTAATCTTGTACGCGCAAAGCAACCAAAACCGGAAGAAGTTTATTACGAAGATTTATGTTATGATGCTCAGCAGTCAGTTGAAAAATCATTTAAAGCGGTTCTATGTTTTCACAATATCAAGTTTAGACTTGTTCATGATATTGGTGAACTAATTTATACATTAGATGCAAATGATGTAAAAGTACCCGAAGAAATAAAAGATGCTTCCAAGCTTACAAACTATGCAGTTGAAACCAGATATCCATCTCCTTACGAACCGGTAACCGAAGACGAATTCAACGAAGCAATTAATCTTGCCGAGAAAGTTTATAACTGGGCGGAGAAAATCATTTCACAACAAACTTTGCTTCCATTTTAGAAGAAGTTGAAAAATTATTGCTGAAGTTCGGGCTCATTTCTCTCATTGTTCACATCTATAAGACTAATTTCTACTTCCTCTTCGCTTTCAATTCCCCGGCAAGTCCTGAATAACTACTAAGCTCGGCATCAATTGACCCCACGGGAACCTTTGTTTTTACTTTAACGGGAATTTTTAACGCGTCATCCGTAAGCCAGACTACAATGCTTCCCTCACTTTTAAATGATCCTCGTCTTCCATTATTCATGGTTGTTCGGATAAAAGTAATTCCTTTTATTCTGTATAATAGGCAAGTATTTCTCAAAAATGAATGTTAAATTTTCGGTGTCATTGGAAGGGACTAAATATGGAAACAACAAATTCTAGAATCACGATAGATGAGAATATCTGTAACGGTAAACCTACAATCAGAGGCAAGAGGATTACAGTTCAAACTATTCTGGAATATCTATCAGCCGGAGAAACACCGGAAGAGATTCTTAAACAATATCCATCTCTTGAATACGAAGACATCTCTGCTTGTCTTAAATTTTCATCAGAATTAATGAACCGGAACTACATCATTAAAGCTGTTTCTTAATATGAAGAAATATCTTGTTGATGTGAACTTACCTTATTATTTCTCCCTCTGGAATGACGAGGAATTTATCCACCAAAAAGATATTAATGATGGGTGGACAGATACCCAAATTTGGAATTATGCTAAAGAAAATAATCTTACAATTATTACTAAAGACAGTGATTTCTCACACCGGATTATTCTTAGTACACCGCCTCCAAAAGTAATTCACATTCGTTTTGGTAATATGAAATTCAAAGACTTCTTCAGAATAATTTCTGATAACTGGCAAGCTATTGTAAAATTAAATGATGATTTCAAACTTGTGAATGTTTTTGCTGATAGGATTGAAGGTATTAGCTAAGATAGTTTATAACCGGGCGGAGAAAATCATTTCACAACAAACTTTGCTTCCATTTTAGAAGAAGTTGAAAAATTATTGCTGAAGTTCGGGCTCATTTCTCTCATTGTTCACATCTATAAGACTAATTTCTACTTCCTCTTCGCCTTCAATTCCCCGGCAAGTCCTGAATAACTACTAAGCTCGGCATCAATTGATCCAACAAGAACTTTCGTTTTTACTTTAACGGGAATTTTTAACGCATCATCGGTAAGCCAAACAACAATGCTTCCTTCGCTTTTAAATAATCCTCCTTCTTGAACAAGCGGTTCAAGAATAATACAGTCAAATTTTCCGGCAGAAACAGAAACTGTTTCTTTCCCTTTGTAAAGAATAGCAAGCGGATAAGTTTTATCTTTATAAAAATTTTCGAGATGAACTTTATCGCCCACTTTCATTTTTGAATAGTCGAAAGTGCGTGCGAGATATAAAGCTGAAACAATATCGTGTACATATTTGGGTATGTCGTAAGACCCTTCCGAAGTTTTTGCTTTGCCTTTACGCTGATCGAAGAACGCCGAAAAATCACGCGAGTAACCGCCTTCACGAATATGTTGTTCAAAGCGCCACGGGAAAATTCCTTCTACATCAATGAATGTTTCGTAGTGATCCCTCACTTTATAAAATGGATCGAAAGCTGGAACAGAGCTGACGTTGAATGTTACATTGTAAACATCTCGTCCCGCTATTTTTACAATTTTAGGAATTGAGTACTCTGCATATCCGGCGGTAATAAAACCGTAATTCACTTCAAATGTAAGTTTCTCGCCAACCTTAAAAGCATTGTTATCAATTTTTCTGAATTCACTTTTTTGTGAATAAGAAAAACCGGTGAGCATGAACAAGATCACGAGCACGATCATGAAATTTATAGAAGTCGTGCCCTTGCTCTTGATCTTAATCTTAATCTTTATCTTCTTTAAAAAAAATCCTAATTTTACTCTAAACTTCATTTACCCTCCAATGAAACTTTCGCGAGAATATCTTTTGCGGCATCAACAACTTCTTTTGAACTAATGCTATCCATGCAATTTAGTTTTTCACATTGTTTGCGCGTGCAATTGTTGCAATCGATTGTTGGCGAAAATATTTTTTTCTTGGTTGTGTAAGGTCCCCAACGTATTGGTGATACAGCATTAAACTTTGGATAAAACCCAATTACATGTTTACCCAATGCGGCAGCAATATGAATTGGTCCCGTTGAATTTGCAATCATTAAATCGGCTTGATCAATCAATGCTGTCAGTTCGCCAAGATTATATTTACCGGCAAAATTTCTTGTCGATTCGTTTACAACAAGCGATTGGCAAAGTTCCTTTTCTCTGCTGCTGCCTGTGATGAGTATCTCTAGCGGTTCAAGTGAAAGCGAGCTGATAATTGTTTTCATCTTATCTATTGGTAGATCAACTGCGCTTCCGCCGCTTCCGGGATGGACTGTTATAATCTGTTTTGAAAAATCTATACCAAGCGAAGTCAAATCATTTTTTACTTTTTCTTTATTTTCTTGTGATGGAGAAATTCCGAACGAGACATTTTCTTCGTTCACTTCTTCATTGATTCCCAATGGTTGAAGCAGACGGACATTGTATTCAAGTTCGTGCCGCTCTCCATATTTTCTATGCTCGTAAACTTTTTTGTTGAAAAAAAACGAATACCAGCGGTAACCCGTTCCAATTCTTGTCTTGATATTGGATAGAAAAAGTATAAGTCCGATTGTATAGGTCGGATAGGCAACAACACATACATCATATTTATTTTTTAGAAGTGCAACATTTTTTCCGAGGGATGGTTTTCCATTCTCTTCGATCAATGTAATCACTTCATCAATGAACGGATTGTTCCCGGCGAGCGGTTTTGTGTATTGGCGAAGTAAGAATGTTACTTTGCATTTTGGGAAATACTTTTTTATGATTGCTGCCATCGGGAGCGAAAGGACAACATCACCAATGCGATCAGTCCGAACAATTAAAATGTTTTTTGGTGGATTCATTTTTTTCCCCGAATGGATGGATTCCCAGATATGAACGGATTATCCTTGATATAATAGCGCCAGGGTAAATCTACTGATTTTTTTATACCGATTCTTGTTGAGGTTACAATTTTAGATAAGCTGAGTTTTGGCGAATTGAAAACACAAATTTCATCACTACATAAATCAATTCCGTTTTGCATGCGTGCAATACCGAATGATTGACAAACTTTAGCCGGACCGTTTGTGAGATTGATAAATTCTTTTGGAGTTATCTCTTTTTTGTTATAACGGTTCATTGCCATCAGATTAATTCCGGTAATCGGCTCAACTGCACGGATAAGAATTGCTTGACCGTCATTTATCTTTCCCGTTACGATATTTGCGCAGAAATGCATACCGTAAGTAAAATATACGTAAAGAAAACCACCTCCGTTAAACATTACCTCGTTCCGTTTTGTCTTTCCACTGTAGGAATGTGACGATTCATCAATTGAACCGTCGTACGCTTCCACTTCAACGATTTTCCCGGAAAGAAAATTTTTACCAATTACCCGAACGAAAATTTTTCCAAGCAATTCTTTGGCAACTATATGAACATTGCGCATGTAAAATTTTTGCGGTAGTTTTTGTGAACTATTGATCATGCAATGAAATGTTTTGCTGTAGAGACTTGATTTATCAAGTCTAAATTAAGAAAAATGATGGACCTGACTCTCCCCCGACAAATAACTGTCTCTACGATTATTTTTCCATTAGAGAATTTAAATCAGAAATTTTTTGCAGATAGATTCCAGCTTTTTCCGGTCTCTGTCTCAGTAATTCTGCGTAAATCGCTAAAGCTTCAGTAAAGTTTTTTTGTGATATAAATATTTCAGCCATAGTATCAGTTACAATTTTCTTTACCTTCACTTCCGGAGCTGTAATTTCTTCAGTCGGCTCGCCCATTTCATTTGGAATTATTTTTGCTTTACTCAATCGTTCTGCAAGTAGGTCAAGCTTGTCCTCCATGTTTTCAAAATCATCCTCTGTCTTTTCGTTTTCACCATCGACAATAAAGGCGGGACGTTTAGCTTCACTCAATGTATTTCTTTCAGAAATAATTTCTGAGATTTTCTTTTCGTAGTAATCAAAAGTCTCCGATGAACCAAGGAGTTCGCTGCCGATAGCGGCAGAATTTCTTGCATCCTCTTCTTTACCGGCACATGCATTTGCTAAAGCGAGAACCAGATATGCGGTTGGGTAAGAGGGGTGTATTCCAATTCCAGTTTCTAAAATCTTAATAGCATCATTAATATTCCCCTCTTTTATCTCGTATGCCGCAACACGTGCAAAAAGTGGAGAACCCTCATTGTATTCGTAGATCAACTTTATTTTATCTACTGTTAAATCTCTTTCTGATCTGTTCACTCTACTAACGGCTCTTTTTTAATAAATGATTGTCTCAATGACATAATCGAAACTGTTGCAAATCCCAAAAAGAACATTAATTGAAATGGAAGTGCTGCAATTTCCATAAAATAAATAGCCGCTCCTACTCCTATAAGACAATAAACGGCAAGCATAAGTTCTACATATGTTGACGCTTGAATCTTTGTCTTTGCGAAATATTTATTTTTTTCTATGATCTTATCGGTTTTCTTCTCTGTTTTGAATTTTGGTGTACGGACAAATTCGCTTTTTCTATTCATCAATCCTTCTACAACAGCACGAGTGTTATTAAGAGCAAAACCCATGCTGCCCGCCATGAACAACGGAAACAGCGTAATCTTTTTACGCCAATCGGCATGAACATCTTTCTGTGAAAACAAGTAGAACAAAAATGTGCTTATAAACGCCACAACAAAAATTGCCATGAAGTTGAAAAAATTCCAATAAGGACCGGCGTTCTTAATAAAGATAAGCGGCACATTTAAAATTCCAGCCAACAATGTAAATGGAAACACAAAATTGTTTGTTAAATTAAACGTGGCTTGCAATTTTACGCGCAATGGAATTTTTCCTTTCCAGACCATCGGCAATAATTTTATTCCCGTTTCGATAGCGCCTTTCGTCCACCGGAATTGCTGCGCTTTGAGGGCATTCATTTCTGTAGGAAGTTCTGCGGGCGTTGTAAAGTCACGCAGGTAAACAAATTTCCATCCTTTAAGTTGCGCGCGGTAACTGAGATCTAAGTCTTCTGTCAATGTATCTGCATGCCAGTTGCCGGCATCCTCAATACATTCCTTAAGCCATACGCCGCCGGTTCCATTAAACTGAATAAAGAATCCCGATTTATTCCGGACGGATTGTTCAATCACAAAATGTCCATCAAGAGCAAGAGCCTGTATTTTTGTGAGTATTGAAAAATCTTCATTCATGTGTTCCCAGCGTGTCTGAACCAAACCGATTTTATCTGTTGTAAAATATTTTAAAGTTTTGTGTAGAAAATTTTTTTTGGGAATGAAGTCTGCATCAAAAATTGCAACATACTTTCCTTTTGCGGTTTTCAAACCCTCTTTAAGTGCACCGGCTTTAAATCCGGAACGGTTCGTTCGTCGAACATGCTTTATATCGAATCCTTCTTTCTTCTTTTGTTTAACTACTTCAGCAACTATATCAACAGTTTCATCAGTTGAATCATCTAGAACCTGAATTTCTAATTTATTTATCGGGTAGTCAATTTCACAAATGGCATGTATTAATCTTTCTGCTACATACATTTCATTGTACATCGGAAGTTGAATAGTGACCACATCTTCATCGTGAGAGTCCTTTGGCTGCGGGTTATTTTTTCTGTACTTATGATGATAATAAATCATGATAAACCCGTGGCTGCCGAATATCAAAATGATTGATAAAGAAAATATATAAGTGAAGAGAACTATTTCATCCAAGATCATTACATAACCTGCAATTAGTCGGAAAAATTCCTCGAAGCTATCTTCGAGGTTATTATTTTATAACGAAAGGTCGATGAATAATTACTTCGACCGAGTTCTTTAAAAACCCTTCCCTTTGGGAAGGGTAGGGATGGGCTTTATTTACCAATTAGAAACTACACCCAACAAAATATCTTCAGTGATCTTATCGATAGCTGCATCGATAGCTTTTTTCCTGACAGTTGTTATATCATCTCCTGGAGGAAATTTAGTTGTCGGATAATCACCATAATTTGAAAAACTTTTTTCGAATACTGTATGTTTCTTAACAAGATCTTTATATACAGCACGAATCGTTATTGTTAATCTTCTTGTTGAAACTGTTTCACCGCCGGAAACAACTGACGGGGCATCACTCAATGTTACGATTGTACCTTCAAGTATAGAATCGGAATTGAGCCGGTCGCTGACTAACAAAGTGTTGTCGTCAATAAATTTTTGAATTAGTTGACTTGATAATTTTCTGTTCAGATCAAACTCGCCCGATCCGCTTTTATCGCTGAAGATCGGAATCGAAATTGTTTTCATGTGAGATGGAACAGACGCACCTGTGAAAGAATAACTGCATGATTGCAAATTTACAATCCCGCTCAAGAGTAAAATGAATACTAAAAAACGTCTCAGGCACTCAGGCACTCTTTTACTTAGGCACTCTTTATTCAATTCCATAGTCTTTCAATTTTCTATAAAGGGTTCGTTCGCTAATTCCAAGTAACCGCGCAGCTTTTCTTCTGTTAAAATTAGTAAAATCAACTGCATTCAAAATAGCCCGTTTCTCAACTTCTTCGAGAGATACAACCTCGGTGTTAGTTTGATTGATCGCAGAGTTGTTTATATCTGTTTGATTCTTAATGGCAATTTGTTTCAAATCCATCAAATCTTTTTTTATTTCGATAAGAGCCCTGTAGATCATTTCACGGTCGAGAGATTCGGCTGAGCGGTTGACATGAACGGGAAGATATCTCAGTTCGTCATCAACTCTCTTTTCCGTTAGAAGAGGAATAAATGAATCAACATCCAGCGTTCCGGTTCTGTTTAATGCGATAGATGTCTCAATCACATTCTTGAGTTCACGTATGTTCCCGGGCCAGCTGTAATTGATAAGAAGTTCTTCCGCTTCTCTTGTTATCTGAGGCGGAGTTCTTCTATTATTAATAGAATAGTTCTTTAAGAAGTGAGAAACCAATTCTAAAATATCACCCCGCCTTTCGCGTAGAGGAGGGATGTTGAGCGAAACAGCTTTTAATCGGAAGTACAAATCATTCCGGAATTTTTTTGAGTCAACTTCTCTCTGAAGATCTTTATTTGTCGCTGCGATAATTCGCACATCTACTTTTGTAACAGTCTCGCTGCCGATTCGCATGAACTGTTGAGTTTCCAAAACTCGTAGAAGTTTAACTTGTGTTGTAAGAGGCATTTCCGCCAATTCATCAAGAAAAAGTGTCCCTCCGTCAGCAATTTCAAAATACCCTTTTCGGTCTTCGGTAGAACCTGTGAAAGAACCTTTTTTATGACCGAACAGTTCGCTTTCAAGAATTCCTTCCGGAATTGCACCGCAGTTTACACTGACAAGTTCTTTATTAGATCGTTGGCTGGAGCCATGAATTGCCCTCGCGAAAATTTCTTTTCCAACACCGCTTTCACCGTTAATTAAAACGGAGATGTCAGATTGCGCAACCTGCATGGTGATATCAACCAGGTCGCGGATCTCGTGACTCTTGCCGATAATTCCAAATTTTTTCTGAAATTCTTCTATCTTCATTTTGTTTTATATTACGTAGAAATTGTTACGCTTAAAAATAACGGTTTTTTATCATTGTTGACGAGAAAATTATTCCTAGCTAGTCATTGCGAGGAGTCCGTCAGTCTGAGTTTATCGAAGACAAGGACGACGAAGCAATCTCAATTTATTGTATGTGGCAAACTCATTCCTATCATTCGGAAATTAGATTACTTCGTCACTCCGTTCCTCGTAATGACTGAAAATTTTTTTATTTGTCAATTCCACTTTGTCATTGCAAGGAGTTTATACTGAACGAAGCGAATGTGTTTACAAAGACAAATATCGGAATTTTTCAGAGGTCTCTCTTATTTGATAATAGAAACAGTTCGCCCTTTTAGGTTGAACTTGCTCTGAAGGAAAGATAAGACCGGTTTTGCTTCTTCTTCTTTAACGAATTTGCCAACATTTACCACATTTAAAATAGTTCCGCCAACATCTTTGGTCGTGATCTCAGTGAAATAATTTTCTTTCTTTAATTGTTCGTTAAGCTTCTTAGCGTTTTCAACATTCAAGAAAGCGCCGGCTTGAATTGTAAAATTGTAGCTTTTTATCTCTGCTTTTTCTGACTGGGTTGGCGGCTGTGTCTCCGGTTTATCAATAGTGTGAACGATTGGCTCTTCAATTTCGGGTAATTTTCGATCGGCAGTTTTTATGTATTGTGATTCGGGAAAATCCTTTTTTAATCTATCGAGGTATGTCTCTGCTTTTTTGTAGAAACCAAGTGAATAATAGTAAGAGAAAATTCTGTATAGAGCTGCGTCTGCATATTTACTCTCCGGAAATTTTTCAATAATGGTAGAATATTTTCTCAGCGCCTCATCGCCATCTTTAGTTAACATAGCATCAAGGAAAATAACAGAAGGATCGCCCGCATTTTTAGATTTGAAATTGAGCAACATTGTTGCCGCATTAGATATGTTACCGCTTTCAATCTGCTGAAGTGCCGGAGCAATATCCACTTCTTGAGAGAATAATTGATTTGTTAAAAGGATAAGTATGAGTACAATTTTATTCATGTCAATAGCACGCTGATAACACAGATTAAACAGATTTTCGCTGATTAGAATTTGAAAATATTTTACGGCGTATTTCCGGTTTTTTCCCAAAGTTCAAAAGTAAACCTACTTCTATCTCTGTCGCTTTTAAGTAATTGATAAGCTGTAGTTCGTGTTCTTCAATTAAACATTCAGCTGCTTTTAATTCTAATATAACTTTATCCTCAACGATCAAGTCAGCATAATATTCACCAGCTCTAATTTCTTTGTATATGACATTAATTGGCTTTTGTCTTTCAACTTTAAGATGCATCAATTCCAATTCGTATTTCAAAGCATTTTCGTAAACCTTTTCCAGAAAACCAAAACCTAATGAATTATAAACTCGATAGAATGCTTCGATAATTTTAGAAGTTAATTCAGAGTGTAAATATTCTTCCATTTTTTTATATCAGTGTAAATCTGTCAAATCAGTGTCATCTGTGTGCTATCTTATTAAGTCGGTAACCTCGCCAAACAATGTTCCCGAAGTTGCGCGATTGATTTTCACTTTGACGTAATCACCAACAACTACATCGTCACTACGGGGAAAGATTAAAATTTTATTTGTATCGGTTCTTCCGGCAAAATAATCATCGGATTTCTTACTGTTACCTTCGACAAGAATAATTTCTTCAGTGCCAATTTGCGATTGATTGATCTCGAAAGAAATTTGATGCTGAAGGTCAATAATATCGTTAAGGCGTTTTGCCTTCAACTCTTCAGAAACGTCATCCTTCATTTCGTATGCTTTTGTCCCTTCTCGTGGAGAATATTTAAACATATATGCGCCATCATAACGAACATTCTTCATAACATCAAGCGTCATCAAATGATCTTCCTCCGTTTCAGTTGGAAATCCGGAAATTATATCTGTAGAAAAACTAACTCCCGGAATTATTGTCCTTGCGCTATCGATTAAATTAAGATAGTGTTCAATCGTGTAAGTCCGGTTCATCAATTCAAGAATTCTGTTTGAGCCGGATTGAACAGGCAGATGTATATAATTACAAATGTTGGGATGTTCGGCTATTGTATAAATCAGCTTTTCTGATAAATCCTGCGGATGTGATGTTGTAAACCTTACTCGTATTGAGCGATCCACCTTTGCCGCAGCTGCAAGTAAATCTGCAAAATCATTTTCGCCATCAATGTATGAATTTACATTTTGACCAAGCAATGTTACTTCTCTAAATCCTTTTTTGGAAATTTGTTCAATCTCAGCCACAATCGAATCGAGTGCGCGACTTCTTTCACGTCCGCGAGTGAAAGGGACAACACAAAATGTGCAAAACTTGTCACATCCTCTCATTACAGAAATCCATGCGTTCAATCCATCTTCGCGATAGGGAATAATATCATCATAAGTTTCTGTTCTTGAAAGTTTGACGCCAATTCCTTTTTCGCCGGCGAATGCGGAATCAATAAATTCGGGTAAGCGTCTGTATTCGTCAGGACCAACTACAAGATCTACAATTTTTTCCCGAAGGGATGGATTCCCATTCTCTTCCATTAAATTTTTGCGTAGACGTTCTGCCATGCAGCCCAAGATTCCAATCACCGTTCCCGGTTTTCTTCTCTTGTTTCCTCTAAGGTGTTCAAGGCGGGCATATATTTTCTGCTCGGCGTTATCCCGGATGCTGCAGGTATTCAGAAGAATTACATTGGCTTCGCTAATCTCAGTAGCTAATTCATAACCTTGATTTTTTAAGATGCCCATTACCAATTCGGTATCGGCAAAGTTCATCTGACAGCCGTATGTTTCGATGTATATATTATTTTTTATCATGTTCCTTCTCTTACTCATGATCATGCTCTTGTTCTTTACTTAAAGATCAAGAGTAAGATCACGAGCACGATCAAGAAAATATTATGATTTGTAATTTTCATCAGCTTCATATGATCTGCTGGAATTACTCTTTATCAATCCCATGAGCATATTTACAATATCTCTAAGAATTATTTTACCTTCTTCTCTCTCTTTAGCAGTAATTAATTTTTTAGCGGATAAAACATCCAGACAACCAGCACATTCCATGGCTGAACCGCGAGAGATATCAAAATATCTGCATTTATCTTTCGGTTTAAATTTTCCATTTCCTTCAGTTATGTTTAACACAATTGATTCAGGTGCTCTATAAAGTCGGTCAGAAATGGAGTTCTTCTTTGAAATTGTTCTCAATAACTTATCAACCCACTCAACAAATTCAATGGCTTTTGTATAAACATGTAACTTTTCATGATCAAAAAAATATTTTTCCTTTCCTTCCACTTCTCTAACCTTCCACGTTCTTGCTCTTACACTATTTTTTATATAAACAGAAGATACATTATTAGGTTCATCACTACCAAGGCAAAGATGAAAAATACTACTGCGATCGTTATTCGCTTCTTTCTACTATGTCTTTTGATGTCATAAAGATACATATAAACTCTTTCGCTAATATCTCACTTAAAAATGCCGATATGAAACCTGGATATGTAACGGGGTGAAAAATTAGGAAGAAAGGATTTCATTAACAAGAAGATAACGAGGAGTGTAGAACGAAGAGTGCAGAGTGCAGAGTGTAGAGTGAAGAGTGTAGAGTGTAGAATGATCTATGCGCTATAGTATTGTCATTTAACTTTTTGTGCCACAGGCATCCCTTCTGGGATTTTTTGTGTAAGGATATTTGAAATGATTTTTACATCATCCATCAAAAATCAAACATCATACATCAAACATCATACATTGTGGCTTACCGCACTATGATTTATTCGTCACTCTACGTTCATCACTCTACATTCAAATGATAACTATTATTTTATTCCTTATCTTGAAACAACAAAAAAATATTATTTAAGATAAATTTATGGATATCAACCAACTCAAAAAACTTGCTGCGGAAAAAGCTGTTGAAGAAATTTCATCGGGAATGATTGTGGGGTTGGGCTCAGGCAGCACAGTTCAATTTGCATTAGAAAAGATCTCTGAAAAAATTAAAAAAGGTGAGTTGAAAAATATTCGATGCATTCCAAGTTCAAATCGGACTGAAGTGGAAGCGTTACGTCTCGGTATTCCACTCGTTACTCTAAATGAAGTCGGCAGTCGGCAGTCGGCAGTCAGCCCTGAACTGAGCGTAGACGAAGCAATTCAGCATCCAGCATCCAGCATCCAGTATCCAGCATCCAGTATCCAGAATCCAGAATCACTCAACATTCTACAATCTGCCTTCTACATTGATCTTACAATTGATGGTGCTGATGAAGTGGCCGTAGGCCATCCTGATCCCGATCTTGCCTATCGGCAGACAGGTTTATCGGGAGAAGGATCTAAACAAATAAATCTTATTAAAGGAGGGGGCGGTGCGCTTCTGCGCGAAAAAATTTTAGCACAAGCAAGTAAAAAAAATATTATCATAGTTGACGAATCTAAATTATCTAAACATCTCGGAATCAAATGGCATGTGCCGGTAGAAGTAATTCAATTTGCCGTAAGCGTTGAACAAAAATATTTAGAATCACTCGGCGCAAAAGTAGTGAAAAGGAAAAAAGCCGATGGAAGTGATTACATAACCGATGAGAATAATTTCATTTTAGATGCCGACTTTGGCGAAATAAAAAATCCGGAAGAACTTTCTGTGTTATTAAATCAACGTGCAGGAATTGTAGAACATGGTTTATTTATTGGTATGACATGCAAACTAATCTGCGCGATGAGTGATGGGGAAATAAGAATTCAGAATGTAGAATGTAGAATGTAGAATTGCGAATGAAGTATCCAGTATCCAGTATCCAGATTCATTCTCAATTGATGATAAGCTACTGTTAACAAAGTAGATGTTCTTATATTTATTTTAAGACCCTATATTGTTATATTCTATTTAATAAAATATTATACAAAGTGGAAAAGCAAGATTATATCGAGTATTGGATAAAAACTTCGGAGGATGATTTATCTTCTATGGAAAGTAATTTCCAGACAGGTAAATATGATTGGGCTCTTTTTATTGGACATCTTGCTTTGGAAAAGATTCTGAAAGCCATGTGGGTTAAAAATAACGAAAGCAACATTCCGACTAAAACTCATAACCTGCTAAAAATTTCTGAAGAAGCAAAATTAGAGTTTCAAGAAGAAGATATATTATTCCTGAACCGTGTTACTAATTTTCATCTTGAGACAAGATACCCTGATTATAAAATGGATTTTTACAAGGGGTGTACAAAGGAATTTACCGAAGAAAATATTAAAAAGATTAAAGAGCTTTTCCAATGTATCAGAAAGAAGATGTAAATAAAATAATTCAAAGATTTATTTCTTTGGTTTCCCAGGAATTCCCTGTAAGGACTCTTTATTTATTTGGATCTTATGCTAAAGGAAATGCCAGTGATAGCAGTGATATTGATATTGCTATTGTGTCTGATAAATTCGAAGGTCGAAGGTTTTGGGATAGAGAAAAGTTAGGCAAATATGTAATTAAATCGTCGTTCGACCTTGAAGTTCATCCGTTTAAGACTGAGGATTTTACGGACGACAACCCCTTAGTAAAAGAAATACTTGAGACGGGACAAAAAATAGTCTAAAACGGTTTTAAAGTAGTAAGTAAGTGAGAAGTAAGAAATCAGAAGTCAGAAATCACTCCTTATTTCTTGCTTTTTACTTCTCACTTCTAAAACATCTGTTTTATTTTACTTCATATTTTGATTAAATTTGATTTGCCAGATCATCGAAAAGGATAATAATGGAAAATAAAATATTGAGTCTCCTCTAAAAAGGTCATTATTGTCATTGCGAGGCGTTTTTTGCCGAAGCAATCTTGCGATTTCGAGACGAATTCTAGAGATTGCTTCACTACGTTCGCAATGACGAACATTACAAATAGCTTTTTAGAGTAAACTCAATATTAAATAATAAATTTGAATCGCTGCCATTAGAAGCACAGAGACAAGTTTTTGCGTTTATAGATTTTCTGCAAAACAAGTATTTCTCCACAAGTAAAGAGAACCGCTTAAAAGCACTAAAGTTGTCAAACGAAAAATTCATTGGAATTTGGAAAGACAGAATAGAATTTGACGATAGCTCAGGATGGTTAAAAAATCTAAGAAAGAAAGAATGGAAATAAACCGGTGAACGATTTTCTGCATTTGTTATAACTACTGTCCCTTTAGAAGACGAATGAAATGAACAAAACTTTCACAAGAATTCTAGAACTGTTAGAAATTAATCAAGTAAAAATTTCATCTCATGGATATGATGAATTAGCGGAAGATGGTATATTAGTAAAAGACGTACTGGCAAATATTAAAGATGCTAAAATATTAGAAGATTACCCGGATTATCCAAAAGGCCCTTGTGTACTTGTGTTGCAAAAAGATCTTAAAGGCGAACCTATTCATGTAGTTTGGGGAATATCTAAAACACAGATTTCCCGGCGGTTTTAGTTACTGCATATAGACCGGATCCACAATATTGGTCGGATGATTTAACTAGGAGGAAGAAATGACGAAAAGGAAGAATCCAAAAATTGTAAAGGAAGGAAATTATTTGGCGGAGATTGATGTTGAATTAATTGATTCCGGTGAGGGCTGGGCTCCTTTTCTATCTTTGGAAGATGCCCGAAAGTTGGATGAAGTGAGAGAAGCTCTTAGATTTGGAGATATTGAAACTGCCGTGAAGAAAGCCAAAGTTTTTATTCTAAAACCGATTGCGGTTTAAGAAATAAGAAATCAGAATGCAGAGTGTAGAAATCAGAATGCAGAATTCAGAGTGCAGAGTGCAGAGTGCAGAAATCAGAATGCAGGAATTTTCAATTTTCCTTCTTTTCTTCCTTCCTTCTTTCCTTCCTTCTTTCCTTCCTTCTTTCCTTGACCTCGACTTCGCTCGGTCTGACATCTTCCCATTTACTTTGGTAAATAATTAACATTGACAAAGTAGACACAAGTGTTTATACTTCCACAGAGATTTGCAAAAGGTTCTTCGTTATACCACAATAAGGAGACCAAAAATCCAGCAGCTAAAATTGTAATGAACTTTTCCGATAATATCACTAGTTAGGGAGTTTTTAGTATAAAAGAAGTTCATAGTATACTAAAAGATCGAGAGAATAAAGAAGTATTGTTGCCTCGGTCGGTTGTTTACAAGCATCTTAAAGATTCTAATCATAATGAATCGTATCAATATATCGATGATTTAAAGGTACAATTTAATTCACCAGAAAGTATTGTACAAAGTAAGTATAGAAAAAACACAAAAGTTTATAATATTCGGTTAATAAGTAAGAACCATAAATATCTTATTGTTGTTGTAAGGTATAGTTCTTTTTTTAGTAAACTGATTGACAAGAAAAATATTATCGTAACTTTTTACCCAGATGATAAACCCAAGGAAGGGGTTGAGTTATGGCACAAATGAATGAAATAAAAATAGAAATTGATAAAGAATTAGACTTATTAACAGCTTATATAAAAGAAGTTAATAATCCATTAGATGTTATCTCAGGTCCATTTGATGGTCATATGTTGTTTTTTGTTGATTCACAAACAAAAGAATTAGCACGTATTGAGATTTATGATTTTAAAATAATCCGAAGAATATTAGTAAGACAATTTATATTCCTGATAACAAAAGAGACCATTAAAAATTGGCTTTCGACAATTGCAGATTCTTTTAAGGCAAATCACCCCATACACGAGAAAAGTTTTGCACATTAAATAAGAAGTAAGAAGTATGAAGTACGAAATCAGTAATCAGCAATCGTAAATCACAATTCATCCATCATCCGTCACCCCTCATCCATTCGTTCGTTCTTTGCTCTTGTCAATTTAGATTGCTTCGCCTTACAAAAAACGTAAGTCTCGCAATGAC
>CAYVBQ010000013.1:50549-94896 GCA_964449775.1 uncultured Melioribacter sp.
TTGCTTCGCCTTACAAAAAACGTAAGTCTCGCAATGACGGGAAAATAAGAATGCAAAAATCAGAAGTAAGCAATCAGAATTCAGTAATCAGAATTCAGCAATCGTAAATCAAAAATCGTAAATCAGAATTCATCCATCATCCGTCACCCCTCATCCATTCGTTCGTTCTTCGCTCTTGTCAATTTAGATTGCTTCGCCTTACAAAAAACGTAAGTCTCGCAATGACGGGAAAATAAGAATGCAGAATTCAGAAGTCAGCAAATTACTGTTTACTCCTTACTTCTTACTTCTTACTTCTCACCTCTCGCCCCCTCTGGCATTGCAATTGCGTATAACAGTCGTCTTAAATATTTTGTTAAACAGGAACAGGCAAGAGTAAGTATTTAAAACGCTTAATCCTGCCCTAAATGCAGAAAACAATTTTTTGAATCGTTCGGAGATTTTATACTAGTGCGAAAAAATTTACCGGAGTGCGAATATTTTACGTGTGGAAGTGCTGTAAGCGGTCAGCCATCAGCTGTCAGCTATCAGAAACCTGTCCTGAGCGCTAGCGAAGGATCAGCAAATTACTTCTTACTGCTGTCTTCTTACTACTGTCTTCTTACTACTTACTAATTTCTACTTACTGTTTTTTTAAGTTGACAAGATAGATATGATTAACTATTTTAAATACGGAAGTGCGGTAAATTTCTACTTACACACGGAAATTTGCTCTTTTTTCAACAAAATCTGTCCTGAACAAAGTGAAGGTTTTTTTTGTTTGGAGCTTGCTTTTTTATATTCTAACAATTAACTTAAAGTAATGTTTAACACTATTTCACATAACTATATAAGAACATTGAACTTAACTTTCAAAAATCATTATTCAAATTGTAAAATTAATTCATCTACTAATTCATTAAGTAAGGAGGAACTAGATGCAAAAACGCCTACCAGCTTTGGGGGCAAAAGAAGAAATTATTTTTTGTGTGTAAACCCGCCTGCTGCAAGCAGGTTATTTCATTTTTACTTATTACTTATTTAATTAACTAATCTAGGAGATTCAAATGAATCTAAAGAAACTCTTTTTGATGCTTACGTTTTTTGTTCTTCTAGGAACAACTGCGTTTGCTCAAACAACCGTGTATGTTGATAACACACCTGGTGTGGGTAATGACTTCAACAACGGTTTAACTGCATCTACGCCGAAAGCAACAATCGGTTCTGCGTTAGCTGCATTCCCAAGTGGTACCACTATTAAAGTTAAAGGTACCGGCTTGCTCTATAACGAAACCGTCACATTAGGTGCCGGCGTAAATGAAAAGGAATACATCATTGGTACATATGATGCTACAGCTCCTACAATTACAGGACTTCTGGTTAACTTAACAGCTGTTGCTGGACCAACATACCTTAATGAAGTTACATTCACTGGCCCTTTTGTTGTTAATAGTGGCTTAACGTTAACAGCCGGCGATGTTTTAGGCGCAGGCAACTTAACAGTTAAAACAGCAGTTACTGTTACTGAAGGTACAGTAGATGCTGCTCTTGTTTATTCTGGTAACGTTAATGTAACATACAACGGTGCTAATAATAGAACAACTGGCGGCGAATTAGGCAGTGCAAGCACAATTCCTCAAAACCTTACACTTGCTTTAACAGTTGCTAAAACACTTACACTTAATGCCAGCAGAACTTTTTCTGGTACATTTACTTCAAATGCAAACTCAACATTTGCGTTGGGTTCAAACACGCTTACATTAACTGCTTCTGCTGCTCACGCTAATACAGGTGCTATCACAGCTTCATCTACAGGTGGTGTAGTTGTTGATGGAACAAACGGTGCTATGTCTTTTGGTAATGCTGGTGCTTTACCTAACGTTACTATTCAGAATGGCGGTACATTAACCATTTCTGCTACAACTTCTATCGGGTCTTTAACCGCAAACTCAGCAAGCTCTATCACTCTATCTACAGGTGGAGCTGTAACTATTGATAATACAAAAGGTACCGGAAAGGTTACGAATACCAGCAGTGGTATTATTTCTTATACAGGTGGCGGAACTTTATTAATTAAGAAAGATGTTGAACAATCTGGTGTAGCAACCGCAAGCAATAAAGCTCAGATAAGTTTTGCAGGCGGTGTTGTTACAATCAATGGAAATGTTATCAACTCAGCAGCTCTTTCGATTTCGACTACTTCTACTGCTGTTGTAAACGTTTCTAACATTTTGTTTAATGCAGGCGCGCATATAATTAACGGCTCTGTTAAACTTACAGGCAGCGGTTCAGTTACCACAACTACAGCAGTTCTAGCTAATCTTAAAACAGTTGAATTTGCTGCAGTTGCTCAACTTACAAGAATAGATGGCGGTATCTCTAACGAATGCTCTCTTACATTAAGTAAATCAACAGGTGCAATAACAAAATCAGGTTCTGTATTGTTCACAGGTAGAACTTCAGGAGCTGTTGGTGTTGGTGCTGCCGGTCAAAGAGTTGCAATCTCTAATACATCTTCTATTATTACCAACACTTTTGATCCTGCCGCTCAACAAAATGGCGCGGTTGATCTTGATGCAGTTGCTTCTCTTACTACAGGTGCATTTATTGGTACAAACGTTACTACATCAGGTGGATCGGGTGGTTATATTAACTTAGGTGCCGGTAATGCTGGTGGTGCAACCATTACCCTTACCGGTGACATGATCAACTCAAGAACAGATGCAGATGGCGATATCGTTCTTGGTGGCGTAACAACCGGTGCAGTTTCAATCGGTGGTAAATTGGAAAACTCCGGTGCTGCAGATATCATTGTTAATACAACCGGTGCTGTAGGTTTCACCGTAACAGGTGCTACAAATATTTCAGGCGGTACGGTTACATTTACAGCTGCAGCCTATACAGGTGCAGTTGCATTTACCGGCGGCTTTAGTTTGACTGGTGGTAAATTAGATATTTCTGCAACTGGTGTTACAGCAATTTCTAGTGGCAGCTTAACACTCACTGGTGGTACATTGGCAGTTGGTACTGCTGCTGTAAGAACATGGTCATCAAATGCAATTTCTCATACAATTGGTGGCGCTACTGCTAACACAACTATTACACCAAATACTTATTTAAATACTACAACATTTACATTCACAACCCCGGCTTTTGCTCAAGTTCAGACTGTTACATTTGGTCCGGCTGTTCCTGTTATACCTGGTGGTTTAACAGTTAATAACGGTACTGCTCTTCCTGTCCCAGTTGTATTCACGGGTGGAAACGTAAGAGTATTGAACAACGTTACATTCACAGCCGGTGTTGTTCAACTTAATGGAACAAAACTTATCGTTGGTCAAAGCTTAGGCACTCCTCTTGGCAACGGTACATTTACAAATACAGCCGGTTATACTTCAATCAATATGGGTGCTGTCTCAATGAACGGTGGTATTAATCCAGCTACTCTTGCTGCAGCAACTCAGGGTATTGCAGCTAATGGTGGCGCAACTTATCAGTATGGTGATTTTGAAATCGATACTAATCCAGGTGTTCTTTCTGCTGTTACTCCTGCAGTTCTAATTACTCTTCAAGGTAATTTATATCTTACGAGAGGACAGTTAGATAACTCAATCAATAACGCTACATTCAATAATTCGACAGTTGTTCCTACAATCGTTAGAAACGCTGGTTTATTAACCGCGGCTCCAGCATATGGTGCCGGTACTACTGTTAATATCTCCTATATCGGTACAGATAAAACTGCTTCTTTCGAAATGGAATCCGGTGTCAGCGGTGTATTGAATAACTTAACCGTTGCTACTACAGATGGTGCTCTTGCCGGTTCTGGTACTGTTAATATTACAGGTGCCATATTAACTGGCGGTGGTGCCGTGCCTGTTACAGTAAGTGGTGTATTAACAATTAATGCCGGTCAAGCATTATTATTGAATGGTATTGACCTTGTAGTTGCCGGAGCAAGTTTTGTTAATAATGGTATTCTTGCTAACGTTGGTGCTGGTGATGAATTACAATTCGGTGCAACTACCGGTACAACTGTTACAGGTTCCGGCTGGTTACCAAATGTTCAAGTTCTTGGTGGAACAGCGGGAAATATAATTAACGGTGCTAAAGGTCTTGTAACCACTTTCTTAGGTGCAGATAATTTACAAGGTGGTGTTGGTGGTGCTGCCGATTTTGTCCCTGCAACTACTGAAGTAACCGGTTCTCTTATATTTGCAAACGGTACCGCAGACTTAAAAGTTATGTTTGGTGCCGGTGCTTTGAATGGAACCAATCTTTTAAATTTAACTACAGCAAATGCAGGCAACACATTAACCATCAGTGCTAATTTAACACAAGCTGGTAATGTTGCTCACACTGCTGGAACAATTCAAATTGATGATACATTTACATGGAAACACAGAGGTACAGCTCCAGCATTCACAGGCGGTGCTTTAACAACCGGTCTTGGTACATTAACTTTTACCGGTAACGCCGCTACTCCAGTTGTATTCTCAGCTGTAGCAACTGATGTTACAATTGCTGCTAAAGTTCAAGTTAACTTGGCTAATACAGCAGACGTTTTCCAACTTAACAACGCTACTGCAGGACATCTAATTGTTTCTAATGACTTCACAGTAACAAAAGGCGTGGTTCAATTAGGCACTGCCGGTGTTGCAAGAAATCTAACATTAACAGGTTCAAAACTTACATTGACTTCAACAGGTTCATTTAATACCACTGGTATTGGTACATTACGCTTAAATGCCGCAACACCTCCATTAACATGGGCATTCAGTGGTGCAGTTACAATGGGTAACGTTAGAGTAAGTAAAGATGTTACTTTGAGCGGAAGTTCATCACCATCATTAACCGTAAATGGTTTGTTTACACATGATGGCGGTCTTTTCACATTTGGTGATATGAACTTAACAGTTGCCGGCGGATTTACAAGAACAGCTAATGCAGGCGGTTACTCTGCTGGAACAGGCTACTTGATAGTTAGAAATGCTGCATTCAATCAAGGTACAGGATTCTCAATTCCAAATCTAAGATTTGGTGTTGCAGATGCTCTTAATATTGCATTTGGCGGAACAGGCAATGTTACCGTAACAAAGAAACTTTATGTTGATAACGCAAATACAAACACTATTACTCATACCGGTACACTTTATGTTTCTGATGCTGCTGATATATATTATTCAGATGGTAAATTTGACGTAGCTCCAGTTTACGGCGCAACTGCTAATTTACATGTTGTAAACACTGCTGGTGCTGCAAGAGTTATTCATGCAACAGTATGGCCTGCGGTTACTGGTTTTGTACAGCAATTAGAAATCAATAATCCTGGCTTTGGTGCAGTTCTTCCTGGAGCTCGTACAGTTAACAAAGAAATCTTATTAACCGCAGGTACATTAGATCTTAGTGCTGCTACACAAGTGCTTACACTTGTTGACGCCAGCACAATTAATGTGCTTGCTGGTACATTTACTGCAAGTGCAGGCTCCGTTGTTTATGGTAACGCTAATAATGTTAATTACAAAAACAATGCTGCTTATGCAGGTGTTGCTAATGCTGTAGAACTTCCCTCTACAGTTAATAATTTAACGTTTACCAGAAATACAAATAGTGGAAACAGTGCAGTTACTATCAACAAATCAGTTACAATTAATGGCACATTAACAATAAAAAATAATGTTACTATCGCGGCAGCTCCTCCAATTGTGGTTACTGTTAATGGTGATGTTACTATTGCTAATGATGTTGCAAATTTTGCTCTTGCGGCAAATCCAGTTACAACATTTAATCAATCAATGGTATTTGGCGGTGGCAATACTACATTTACGGTGCCTAATTTAACACCAGCATTAAATGTTGGCGCAATTACAATTAATAAAACTGCTAATACTAATACACTTACATTAGTTGGTGGAAACTTAGCAACAGGTACAATTACTTTCACAAAGGGTAATATTATAACAGGTAGTAATATTCTATTTATCCCTGCTCCAACAACAACAGCAGTTGCTGGTGGTGCACAGAGCCAAGGTTTCTCAGGCGCTAGTGCTGCTAGCATGGTCGTTGGAAATGTTGGCAAGACGTTGATCAATACCGGCGCTATTGGTGGTGCAACTCCTTCCACTGAAGCAACAAGTATTTTCCCTGTTGGTACTGGTGTTGTTTACAGACCGGCATCATTAACATTTAATCCTGCTTTCGGTGTTCCTACAACTCCAAATGCAACAATAGTTGTCAGCCATGTTAATTCAAATCCTGGCGGATCTTCTGGTTTGCCAATTAAAGATGGTGTTGCTACAGGTATTAATGTTTCAAGATATCCTGCATTCTACTGGAATCTTTATACAGTCGGAAGTGTTGGTCAATCTACAGTATTTGATCTTGGTTTAACCGCTGGAAACTTCACAGATTTTGATGCACCTGCTAACGTTAGAATCATCAGACGTCATGGTGCAGTTGTTGATGTTAATAACGAATGGTTATTACAAGGTCTTAACACCGGTTATGATAATGAAGTAAATTCTACTACCGGCTTCACAGCTATCAACAGAAATTCAGTTGGTGGTTTAAGAACTGGCGGTGCAGTATTTACGCTCGGTGTTAAATCAAATATTACTTTGAAATCTGCAAATCCACTCGGTCTCATCAATGGTAAAATTTGGTTAGTAGTTCCACAGGGCGCTAAATTGTTAACCCTGACGAATACATTCCAAGGTAACATTGGAACTCTATCATTTACAGCTCAATCATCTAACCCGGCAGTTGCAACTGCAGAAATCATCGGTACTTCTGTTAAATTAACTCCTCTTACCATCGGTGAAGCAGTGATTACCGTAACAGCTATTGATGCTGCTAATAATGATTTCTTTGCGTACAGCTTTGGAGTAGATTCACGTTTAACAGATGTTGAATCGGAAGAGGCAATTCCAACTGAGTTCGCACTCATGCAGAACTTCCCGAATCCATTCAACCCAACAACAAACATTAAGTTTGCATTACCAACAGAAAGCAACGTATCATTGAAGATATACAATATCCTCGGTGAAGAAGTTGCTGCCTTAATTAACAAGGTAATGCCTGCTGGATTCCATACATATAACTTTGATGCTACAAGATTATCAAGCGGTATGTATATCTACAGAATCGAAGCCGGCAGCTTTGTTCAAGTTAAGAAGATGTTGTTGATGAAGTAAGTAGTAGCAATTAGCTATAAGCTTTTAGCTATTAGTAAACAAGACCCCGACATTCGTCGGGGTTTTGTTTTTTAAAGATTGTAGAACAGACCCGCCAGAAAAATCCGTCAAAAAACTGCCGGGCAGGTTTTTAATCTGTTAATTTGTCTTTACTAGCAAAAGCGCAGACCCGCCTGCGGAACGGGCAGGTAGAAAATCTGCGCTACAAACAAATAAGCATTACAAAAATCATTGCCGATAGTAGAGTTATTTGTAGAACAGATTTCCAATCTGTTAATTTATGGTAAAATTGAAATCCTTAAAGATTTTTTACCCAAACCCGAGGAATTAGTTCTAAAGGAAGAAACCACTAAGATCACGCTGAACCTAAGTAAGTCCAGCGTGGAATATTTCAAATCAATTGCAAAGAAACACGGAAGTCAATATCAAAAAGTAATCAGAAATTTACTTGATACTTACTCCTCGCATTATTCTTAGTAGAAGATGCATTTAGTTGAGGTTATTTTAAAAGGTTCTAAAGTCATTTCGAAGTGATCTCAATATTTCGATAAAAAAAAAGATTGCCTGCCTGGCGGCAGACACATAGGCGTCAACCTAATAAAAAATTCTCCAATAGAAATTTGAACAATTGCGTAGTTCATATAACAAAATATGGGTTTTATATCTCATCCCTAAAGGGATTTCATTCTTTTTTATGTTCATTTTTTCTATAAATATCTAATCCCTCTGGGATTTTATATTGCAAATCCCGCCTGCCCGGCTCTGACGTGGGATGATATATTGGTTTCAATTAGAAAAAGAACAAACAAGGTAATACTAACAAAAAGCGCTTAAGGAAGTCTGTTTTCGCATATTTTTACAGTTCATATCATACAGTAATCTAAAAAATAATAAAATTAGGTTGACGCCTATGTGCGGTAGGCAGGCTCTTCCATTAGACAGCCTCTCTGACTTTTGAGACAACCGTTACAACTTAAAAATCATTTGCAATATTCATTGCCGTCAAGTATGCAAGTTTGGTTATCGCTTTAAACAGGTTTTGGTTAAGTGTCTCAGGGGTATCGGTCAACATGTGAAGATGCTTGTAACTGTTAGTTGTAACAAAATATAATGTTTTAATTCCTTTCAAAAAGAATGGTTCGGCATCGGCACCGCCGCCCTTCCATGTTTTTGTTACTAAAAGTTTATCGTTCTCACTATCAATTTGTTTCGCAATATTCCAGAGAGTAGGAGCGCTTTCACCACCACCGACTTGTATGCTATCTCCATATCCAACGCAATCCATGTTGATCATTGCTTTAACTTTCTCTTTGGAAAATGGCATATTATCGGCAAAAAATTTTGATCCGTTCAATCCTTGTTCTTCACTAGCAAAAAAGACGAAAATGATAGAGCGTTTTGGTTTTTCTTTTAATGATGAAAATGCTCTTGCAATTTGTAAAAGCGCCGCGGATCCGGAAGCGTTATCATTTGCGCCCGGGAAAAATATTTTCCCCGCTTGACTTCCTACATGATCAAGATGCGCACCCATTATTATATACTCATCCTTTAACTTTGCATCGCTTCCTTCCAAAATGCCGACAACGTTCACAACCGCTTTTTCTTTTTCATATTTTGTGTTTACTTCCAGGTCAACTCGATTGTTTAATGAAACTGAAGAAGGTATTTTCTCAGAATCAATTTTGGTTTGCAAACTTTTAAGTGTAAAAGAACTGCCGTTAAATAGGTCATCAGCAACCGGAAGATCAATATGAATCTCCGGAAAGTTTTTCATCTGCTCGCCCTCGCCATGTATCACGCTGCCGATTGGTCTCTGCGGTTCTGCATCATTCGGAAATGATGTAAACAAAATTCCGATTGCGCCATGATTAGCTGCAACAATCGCTTTCTCTCTTGGATTACCACTAGTAAATACCTTTCCATTAATATTCCACCCTGGATTATACTTGAACACAATTACAACTTTTCCTTTAACGTCAATACCTGCATAATCATCATAACCTAATTCAGGTTGAGAAATACCGTATCCACAAAACACTACCGGTGCAGTAAACTTGCCGGCTCCGGTAAATCCGCGGTATGCGTAATCTTTGCCAAGTATATAAGAAATTCTCTTTCCGTTTTTTATTATGGCAAGATGTTCAGGATGAAGGATTTCATTGTATTCAACTTTCAATTTTTGAAAATAGTTTTTTTCTCCACCCGGATTCAGATTCATCTTCTTTAATTCCTTAGCTATGAAATTTGCGGCTTTCGTGTAACCGATGCTGCCGGGAAGTCTGCCACCCAGTTCTTTGCTTGCTAAAAAATTTACGGTTTTCATCAATTCGTCTTTCTTGATATTAGAACTGCCATCTTCTTTCGTTTGCGCATGAAGAGAAGGGATAGATAAGATAATTAGAAAAAATATGTAAATGGCTGAGTGTAAAACTTTCATCAAGTATCTCCTTGAATGATAATGAAATAATTCCGCTCGAAAATATCGAGAAATAGTTCTTGATGAAAGAATAATTTGCTCATGTTCTTGCTCTTGATCCTGCTCTTGCTCTATTCTTTAATGCAGAGCAAGATTTAGATTATGATCAAGATTAAGAAAGTCTTACGGTGCAGAGTAAGTGCAAATATTTTTAAACAAGTTGTTTGAACGCTTCGTTAATATCCGTCGTTGGCAGACTGCAAACAAAATTTTTACAGATATAGATTGCCGGCTGCTTATTAATCATAGTGTATGAATCGAGGTAATTGTAATTGAGAGATTGAGGATGGTTCTTCCCTTGAGCAAGGATTACGGTTTTATTGGGAATGAATCTTCCGGATAACCCGGATAAAATATTTCTCACGGCAAGATTCTCGAAATCACCCGCAACAATTACTTCGTAGCTTGGACCGTTTGCAAAATCAAAAGCAGAGAGAAATTGTGTGAATGCTTGCGGATTTTTTGAAAGGATCGATGATGCCGAGGTAAATAATTTGTCGGCAAGGTTTTCATATTTTGAGTCGGCAGTAATTCTTGAAATACGCAAAAGATTTTGCGCAAATACTGAATTTCCGGAAGGTATAGCGCCATCATAATATTCTTTTGTGCGGACAATCAGCTGCTCGCCATAATCGGGTGAAAAGAAAAAACCACCGTTTTTGTTATCCTCAAAATGTTGTATAGAAATCTCGGTTAACTGAATTGCTTGCTCAAGATAATTTACTTTGAACGTGGATTCATACAATTCAAGCAGAGCCCAAACAATAAATGCATAATCATCAAGATTAGCGGTTATGCCCGAATCACCGTTTCTATATCTGTGAATTAATTTTCCATCCGGGGTTGTCAAATGATCGTTTATAAAAGCAACGGCTCGTTCGGCGGCAGAAATGTATGTTGGATTATCAAAGACTCGTCCCGCTTTTGCGAGAGCTGCTATCATTAAACCATTCCAATCAGTAAGTATCTTATCATCTTTGTAAGGATGAACTCTATTCTCTCGATGCTCAAAAAGCTTTGTGCGGATAGTTGTGAACCGGTCATTATCTTGAATGTCTATTGCTGATGAATCTGTGAGATGAAAAATATTCGCTCCGGAAAATGCCCGTGTTGCTTCTTCCTGGAAATTTCCTTCACGACTGGTATTGTAAAATTTGGAAATTAGTTCTGCGTCCTTCTTGCCGAAAAGGTTAATAAGCTCATCCCGGGTCCAAACGTAAAAATTTCCTTCAATTCCCTCGCTATCGGCATCTTCGGCGGAATAAAACCCTCCGCCGGGTGAAGTCATATCTCGTAAAATGTAAGTAATAATTTCATCAGCAGTTTTTCCAAACTCAGTTATCCCGGTGGCTTGATATGCCTCTGTGTAAGCCATTGTGAGTAGAGCTTGATCGTACAACATCTTCTCGAAATGCGGGACAAGCCATTTAGAATCGGTAGAGTATCTGTGAAAACCAAAACCAATCTGATCATATATTCCGCCGCGCCTCATTTCAGTGAGGGTTTTTGTAACGATGTCTAAAGCTTTTTGAATGCCGGTTCTTTTCCAATAACGGAGGAGAAACATCAAATTGTGAGGAGACGGAAATTTTGGAGCGCTGCCAAATCCTCCATGGGTACTATCAAACCTTTCCTCAAAATTTTTAAATGCCTCATTAAAAATTTTCGTTTCAATTTTTTTCGTA
The DNA here is from genome assembly GCA_964449775.1 of uncultured Melioribacter sp. Classification (GTDB taxonomy): domain Bacteria; phylum Bacteroidota; class Ignavibacteria; order Ignavibacteriales; family Melioribacteraceae; genus Fen-1258. The sequence goes on from CAYVBQ010000013.1 coordinate 61,883, forward strand.
GAATTGGAAGAGTAGGATTCGTGCAGATGATTTGTAATTTCAATTGAGCTTTTTTCAATTTCAGCCCGTTTGGATTTCCATGCCTCATCAATACTTCTTATCAAATCCTTGAAGCCTATCCTCCCATATCTACTTTCTTTGGGAAAATATGTGCCTGAGTAGAACGGTTTTTTATCAGGTGTCATAATCACAGATAATGGCCAGCCACCGCTGCCCGTCATCATCTGGCAAACCATCATATAAATGTTATCAATATCAGGTCTTTCTTCACGGTCAACCTTAATCGAAACAAATACTTGATTCATTAAATTGGCTGTTTCTTGATCTTCAAATGACTCACGTTCCATAACATGACACCAATGACATGTTGAATATCCGACAGAAAGAAAGATTGGTTTATCCTCGCGCTTCGCTTTTTCAAATGCTTCATCGCCCCAAGGATACCAATCAACCGGATTAAGGGAGTGTTGTAAAAGGTAAGGACTTTTTTCGCTGATTAAGCGGTTGGATTTTTTTTGCAACAATGTCATTCAATAGTTCTTTCTTAGACTAAACCAATCGTGTGGGATGTTAGTTCATCATGAGCGATATATAAAGGGTGGTTCTAAAAACCATATTATTAAAAGTTAAACGCAAAGAGCGCAGAGCCCGCCGCGGCGGATCGCAAAGTATGCTAAGAATTTTGAAGTTTTTAGAACTACCCTAAATTATGATTGCTGTTTTTTCCCTCTTGTTAAGACGCCAATTACAAGAGCAAAAACTGCTGAACCGATTATAGACCATACAATAGGAAATTCTCTTCCCTGAATATTCATAGTATAAAACATGGGCAAGTCTAATTCTCGTGCAATTAATGGACCGAGCCATGCACCTATAAATCCAACTATCATTGAAACAAAACATCCGCCAAGTGAATATCCGGCAATACTCTGACCGATTCCACCGCAGATTGCTGCTATAACTAATAGTAATAGAAATCCTCCGAGAGTCATTTTGACTTCCTCTTGTTTATTAAGCTAAATTAATCTAAACAAAAATAGCTCAATAAAAAAGAATCTGCTGAGTAAGAATTATTTCGTTATTCGGTTTGAGAGCTGAGTAAAAAGATTTACGCTTTCTATATCATTTATAAACGAATATGCATTTATAAGATTGTTCAGAGGTCTCTAATAACTAATTCATGTGGAAGAAAATTTCAGAAATGATCTTTGAGGAGAGTTTTATAAATTAAATTTTCATTCCGGAAACTGAGTTGAAGGTCAATCTAACAGGAAAATGCACTCGCGGATTTTTTTCAATAGCATATTTGATCTTATCAATTCCAAAAGAATATTCTCGCTCACTTAAAATTGCTAGTTGAGACGACTGGTCTTTGCGAAGGAAAGTATCGTTAAATACATCGTTACCAATCCAGTCTTTAACCACACACTCCACTGTGTTTTTCTTTAACTGTTTTAGACCAATATCGTCCATCCATTTCGCAACCTCTTCAGATGAAGGAAATCTTAGTAAATCTTTTTTGTAAACGCCCTCAAAGAAATCATAGACATACCATTCATCATTTTTATTGTGCGGGTCAACGCCAACAATTGCCAGAGTTCCATTTTGATTTAACAGATGTGCAGCTGAAAATATGAACTCTTTTTTATCTCTAAAATGTTGAATTGCATTTACACAATAGATCAGATCGAATTCTTTGTCCTTAAATGGAAGGGAATTTGCATCGGCACAAATCAAATGTAAACGGGCATCAGTTTCTTTAGCTCTCTTTAACATGCCCGAAGAATTGTCGACTCCGATTTTGATAAAATCGTTATCATCTATTTCGGATATCCATCGTGCTGTTCCGCAACCGACTTCTAATATGGTTTTAGGTTTATGAAGATCTATTATTTTATGAAGTGCGCTTCCAATCCCATACAGAGAATTTACATCATAACGCAAATTGTAGTTCGAAGAAATTTTATTGTAATTAACTTTATCAGATTCCATTCTGTTCGATTATTTTGAATAGAACATAAAGAAAAAGGTAACAGGTTAAAACAAAAATAAAGCAGATGAAAATTGGGATTGAAAAAAAATCCCGCCTAGTGGCGGGATGCAAGTAGTGGGACCAGTATCCCTATAATTATTTTAAAAATTACCCTAAGGGCAAGGACAATATAAGATAATCAGAATATAAAAAAAAGATTACCAGCGTCTTCCGCCGCCGCCGCTTCCGCCGCCACGGTTTCCGCCGCCACCGCTACCGCGTCTGGTGTCGGTTTTCGGGCGAGCTTCGTTGACCACAATTTTTTTGCCTTTAACTTCCTTTGTGTTATTAGCTTCAATTGCTTTTGTACCGGCTGCTTTGTCATTCATTTCAACGAATGCAAATCCTTTCGATTCACCGCTAAACATATCGCGTATAATTTTTACACTCGATACTGCGCCAAATTCCTTAAAGAGACCTTCTAAGTCTTGTTCGGTTGCTTGCTGGGATAAATTACCTACGTAAATGTTCATCACTTACTCCTTTTGTTATTTGTATTTCCCTGACAAGAAATTAATTAACAGATTAGCAATCCGACTCAAAACGAATTGAAGTTGGAAACGTATATGACGGAGATTAAATTGGATAAGGAGAAATTAAGTTGAGGAGATAATTCTCTTCCATCTAATTTAGAATCGCTAAATAAAATGTTGCTCAGAGTTAAAATTTAAGAACGTAATTTCTTTTTTAAGCGGGGCCGACGAGACTCGAACTCGCGACCTCCTGCGTGACAGGCAGGCGTTCTAACCAACTGAACTACGACCCCGTTAAAGAACGTACCATATTTAATGGCTGACAAAAATAACAATTAAACTATATCCAAAGCAAGAAATTATAAATTTTCAGTCCCAAAACTTACACCAACAGCACTTGCAGCCAATACGGCTTGGTCTTTGGGTTTTACAAGTTTTTGACGAGCAATTGCATCGACAATTCGTACACTTTTTATTTCTGCTCCTTTCAATGCAACCATTCGACCAAACTGCTTTTTAATTGCAAGTTGAATAGCGTTCGTCCCAAATTTTGTAGAAAGAATTCTATCAAATGGTGATGGACTTCCGCCTCTTTGCAGATGTCCAAGAACTGTATAACGGGTTTCTAATCCGGTATTATCTGAAATCATTTTTGCAACGTATTCACCGACACCGCCAAGCTGAATTGGATCGGTCCTTTTAAGGTCTTTGGACTTAGTAATTAAAGCTCCATTTTTTGATTTGGCTCCTTCAGCCACACAGACAATGCTAAATCTTTTTCCGCTCATATTTCTTTGAATTACTCTATCATATATTACATTCCAATCAAAAGGAATTTCTGGAATTAAAATGATATCCGCACCGCCGGCTAAACCACCATTTAGAGCGATCCATCCTGCGTATCTTCCCATAACTTCACAAACCATCACACGGTGATGTGCTGATGCAGTTGTATGCAAACGATCTAACGCTTCAGAAACAACATAGAGCGCGGAATCGTGTCCAAATGTTTGATCGGTTGCCTCGAGGTCGTTGTCAATTGTTTTCGGAACACCTACAATGTTCATTCCCATCTGGCTCAGTTTATTGGAAATGTGCATTGTGCCGTCTCCGCCGATAGCAATCATAGCATCAATATTCCAAGCAAGGTAATTTCTCATTGCGTCTTTAGATCGGTCGACGATTTTAATTTCCCCGTTGATCTCTTCCGGCCAGTGAAACGGATCTCCTTTATTCGATGAACCAAGAATTGTTCCGCCGGTTGCTAAAATACCGGAAACATCTTTGTTGTATAATTCATGAGCTTTTCCTTCAACTAATCCTTCAAATCCGTCAAGAATTCCGAGTACAGTTAATCCCATATCATGTGCGGGTTTTGTAACACCTCTGATTACTGCATTAAGACCGGGACAATCGCCGCCGCCAGTTAATATTGCAATTCGTTTTACTTTTGATTTAGCCACTTTTTCTCCTTGTTCTTATGTGTGGTTCTAAAAACCATCTTATTTAAAGTCTAAACGCAAAGAGCGCAGAGTCCGCTGCGGCGGATCGCAAAGTACGCGAAGAATTTTGAAGTTTTTAGAACTACCTTTATATTAAGATCTTCCCGACTGATCTATTCTATAATATACTATGGGGACTTCTAAAAACTCCAAAAATAATCTGCGTGAATCTGTTTTATCCGTGTTTATCCGCGTCCTATTCATTTAAAAAATAGTTTTTAGAGGTGCCCATATGATGTTTTAACAAATGAACTTATTTAATTTTTGTGAAAGTTTTGAAGTGTAATTTTGCAAATTCACTTAATCTTTCTTTCCCGATCTTCTGGAATAATTGTTTCGCAAATTTTTCTGTTTCTATTGATGAACCCTTAGGCAATTTCAATCCCTTTCGCTCATGAGTTTCAAACCAATCCACTAAACTATCTCTTGCAAGAATTGAAGCTGCCGCCACTCCAATATACTTTTCAGCTTTTGTTTCTTGCACAAACTCAACATCCGAGTGCTTTGATAGAGAGACTACATCCAATTCTTTTTTGCTGAATTTGTCCGTTATAACATATTTGCATGAAGTATTATCGAGTAAATTATCAATTGCTTTAGAATGAGCCCAATTTAAAAGTTTATTCAAGTTTGCAAACTGTTCGTAAAGTTCATTATACTTTTGCGGATTGATCCTTACAATCTGAAAATTATTACCGACGATCTTTTTGATTTCTTTTGCCAAAGATGTTATTTGATAATCGCTCAAGTCCTTACTATCGCGTACACCTATTTTGGCAAGTAACTTTTTACTCCGCTCATTCACAAGAACTGCAGCAACAACAAGGGGTCCGAAAAAATCCCCTTTACCAACTTCATCCGTGCCAATGTATTCTCGTGGCTCTTTAATTTTCGACTCGGTAAAAACCAGTTTAGGATCACCCAATACCAGATTATTCAATGTTTTATACAATCCGGAATTCAGATCTCCTTGAAGTATAGTTTTTATTCCTTTCTTTCCAAAGTAAACCTGAATCTTGACTTTTCCCGAAGGGATGGATTCCCATTCTTTCCCATAGTGAGCAATGAATTCAAAGTTAAAATCTTTCTTAACTATATTTGAAATAATCAACCCTGTTCCTACACATTGATTAGACATTAATTCGATCTGAAGTTTAGCTTTTTCCTCAAGAGTCATTTGATTATTGTGTTCCTCTATTGCATTTTATACATGTACGGCGCAATATTAAATCAGTGTCGATAATAATATGCTTGTATTCAAAATCATCGATATTTGCAATATTTTCGATTAAGAGATCCATCGATTTAGCGGCTAATTGCTCGGTTGGTTGATTGATGCAACTAAGAGGCGGTGATAAGAAATTTTGAACCGGAGAATTTCCAAAGCAGATCAAATCGATATCATCGGGGATTTTCATTCCAACTTCTTGAGCAGCCATATAAATTCCAATAGCAACCGGGTATGTTACTGCAAGTATTAAATCGGGAAGATTCTTATCGTGGTATAATTTCATAAAAGAATCGTAACCACTTTTTTCTACATAATCTCCTTCTAATATCCAATCATAATTAATCTCAACTCCATGATCATTCATAGCTTGTCTGAAACCAATCATTCTATCTCGTCCAATGTTAATGTTAGTGTATCCAGCAAAATGGGCAATCTTTCTGTATCCGAGTCTTATTGCATGGTCAATCGCTTTATAAGCCCCGCCTTTATCATCCACCGTTACCGTATTACAGTCTGTTAAATCCGGAATTCGATCCATAAATACTAATGGAACCTGCCTGTTCTTAGCAGTTTCAAATATTTCAAAATTGTCAGTGTCCTGAGATATTGATATTATTATTCCATCAACCCTCATAGAAATAAGAGTCTGAATTTGTTTCTTCTGCATTTCAGAGTTTTCTTGTGAAACAGTGAGAAAGACCTCGTAATTGTTCATAAAGGCATAATTATAGATATGGTCAATAATCGAACTAAAAAAATGATGCGCTATTTGGGGAAGAACAACACCAATTGTGTTCGATTTTCTTGAGGCAAGATTCCTAGCCATAAAGTTTGGTGAGTATCCTAATTCGCTGGCAGTCTTCTTGATTAATTCGGTTGTATTGTGCGAAATATCTGGATGTCCGCGCAACGCTTTTGAAACAGTAATTATTGAAACACCCAATTTTTGCGCAATATCGTTTAGTGTTACTTGTCTTGGTCGCATAATTTTAATTATTTCTCAGCATCTTTTCGTATAAATTACTCTTCAACATAATGAAATACATGATTAAGGGATAGTGGAAGAAACTAATTGGATTGCATTATTTATAGCGCAATATATCCGATATTCCTTTCATTAAAAAATTTGATTTTTAGTTAGTGAATTTCGTAAATTAAAACAGTGATTTATATCAACCATTTATTATGAAAATCACAAGACGGATTAATTTTTTTGATCCAACGTTTTTTATTGTATTGAAACATAAAAATGATAACACAGTATAGGACTGGTTTCAAATTTATTTTTTTTATTTCATTTTTTATCAATTCATTTATCCAATCTCAACAGTTAGCGCTACCTAAGCAAGTTTTAGCCATAGTCTCAGAACACAAAATTACGGTTAATGAGTTTGTAGATCGTTACAGTGATTATCTTTTTTCATCCGGTATAAAAGAAAATATTATTACCCGTCGTTCTATTCTTAATAATATGATTGGTGAATATCTGTTACTTGATAATGTAACCTTGTCAATTATAACCAAGATTGGGTTCTTAAATAATCAATCTCAACTTCCAAGAGTACTAAAACATAGAAAAGTTTTTTATTTCAACTCACTAATTTCTTCACATAAAATAAACGAGGAAAATTATGACAAAACCAAAACAAGTAAACTTATTGGCAAGTTTTTGCAGCAGCATAATGAGCCAGTTAAGTTTAACACTTAGTAGAAATCGTATATTATCCGCGAAATTTAAAACACGAAACAGTTACAAAGTATTTAATAAGTTCGTGATTGTTTTTGTGTTTTTGATGATGCAAGCAGGCTCACTCCTCTTAGCGCAGGAGCTAGAGATACGCGGAAAGGTAAGAAGTGCTGAAGATGGTACGGTACTAATAGGCGCTAACATTTTCGAGAAAGGAACTACAAACGGTACTACTACAGATATGGCGGGAGAATTTAGTTTAAAAGTAAAATCAGGAGCTGTGCTAGTCATATCTTATGTGGGTTTTTTAAAAGAAGAAGTAACAGTAACAGATCAAACTTATTTGAATATTGCATTAAGAATTGATGTTGCGCAATTTAAAGAAGTGGTAATAGTAGGAATCGGATATGGAGAAGTTAAAAAAGCCGATGCAACTGGTTCTGTTACAGCTATTTCAGCAAAGGATTTCAGCCAGGGAACAATTACATCCCCGCAGGAATTGCTTATTGGAAAAGCGCCGGGCGTTGTTGTTAATTCGCTTGGCGGTGCTGCAGGCGCAGGAACTAAAATCCGTATTCGCGGCGGTTCCTCCATTCAAGGCAATAACGATCCTTTAATTGTGATTGATAACATTCCTTTGGAGAGCTCGGGAATTTCGGGTATGGCTAATCCGCTTTCATCAATTAATCCAAATGATATTGAGTCATTTACAATTCTGAAAGATGCTTCTGCAACGGCTATCTATGGTTCAAGAGCTTCTAATGGTGTTATTATCATAAAAACTAAAAGGGGTTCATTAGCAGAAAAAATGACCCTAAACTATAACAGCAATGTTTCTTTGGCAACTTCTGCCAAATTATTATCTGTCTTTACAGGAGACGAATTCAGGGCATTAATTGCAGATAGGATCGCTAACTATGGTTTGACTTCCGCAGCACTAAGCAGATTGGGAACGGCAAATACAGATTGGCAAAAAGAAATTTACCAAACTACCCCTTCAACCGAGCATAATCTAAGTATTAGCCACTCTATAGGTTCAATACCGTACCGTGTTTCATTAGATTATTTATACCAGGGTGGGATTTTAAAATATAATAGTATAGATAGAAAAAATGTTTCTCTTGCATTGACACCATCATTATTGGACGGCAGTTTGAATATGGATTTAAATGCCTCGCTTTCATCGATAAGCAATAATTTTTCAAATAATGATGCGATTGGTTCTGCTCTTGAATTTGACCCAACACAACGAATTAAGAATGGGAACACAAGATATGGTGGTTATACGGCATGGACGGAAATCAGCTCTGGCGATCCACTCAATGGCCTACCAAATAATATTGCGACTCATAATCCTGTCGCTCGTTTAGAATATCGCCATAATACCTCTGAGGCGGATCGATATATTATTGGTGGTAAATTTGACTATAAAATTCCTTATATACCTGATTTGAAAGCAACTTTAAATCTTGGTTATGACTACTATAAGACAACTGGAAATGATATTACAAGTACATTAGCTTCCTGGTCTTACAGAGAACCGGAAAGACAAATCATAGGGTATAAACAGACAAAGACGAATAGTTTATTAGATTTCTATTTAAACTATAAAAAAGAATTTGGTTTTAACAAAATTGATCTTACAGGTGGCTATTCCTACCAACATTTCTATAATGAAGGAGTTAATTCCAACGCTGCGGCTGCAACAATGTTGGGCGCACGCGTAACACCATATAAAAATGAGTATTTTCTAATTTCATTTTTTGGCAGATTAAACTATACATTATTTGATAGGTACCTATTAACAGCAACTGTAAGAGACGATGGTTCTTCAAGATTTTCTAAAGATAACCGATGGGGACTGTTTCCAGCATTTGCTTTTGCTTGGAAATTAACCGAAGAATCTTTTATCGGAAAATCGGAAATGGTTAATGAACTTAAACTTCGTTTGAGCTGGGGAAAAACCGGACAGCAAGATGTAGGAGGTAACTACTATCCATATATTCCAACATACACAGGCAGCACATCTGGTGCTTATTATCAGTTTGGAGATACATTCTATCCTACACTTCGCCCGGATGCATATGATGCAAATTTAAAATGGGAAACCGTAACTTCCTTGAACGCTGGATTAGATTTTACATTACTAAATAAAAGAGTATCTGGTTCTATTGAAGTGTACAAGAATACTTCTGATGATTTATTAAATAGTATACCTATTCCAGTTGGCAGTAACTTTTCGAACTTTTTGCTTACAAACGTAGGTTCAATGGTAAATAAAGGTGTAGAAGTTGGTTTGAACGTTACCCCGATTTTAACGAATGATTTATTGTGGGAACTTGGAGTAAATTTGACATATAATAAAAACGAGATAACCAAATTAACCTTAATTGATGATCCCGCATATACCGGAGTCAATACAGGCGGTATATCAGGCGGTGTTGGAAATAATGTCCAAAAATTTATTGTTGGATACCCTGCAAGAGTATTCTTCTTGTTTTCTCAGGTCCTTGATGCAAACGGCATGCCTGTTGAGGGATTGTACGTTGATAAAAGCGGTCAAGGAGGTAACGTATCTGGTAATGAGTTAAATAAATATTATTATAAATCACCCGACCCTGATTATTTAGTAGGCATGTCTTCAAAAATTAACTATAAAGACTTTGATTTAAGTTTCTCGGGCAGGTTGAGTATAGGCAATTATGTATACAATAACAACGCATCTAACAGAGCCCTATATCAACAAGTTTATAACCAAAGTGGATATTTGTCAAATATTTTAACTGATGTCAGAAAGACAAATTTTACTACAGCGCAGTATTGGTCTAGCGTTTATTTAGAAAACGGATCGTACTTCAAGATGGATTATATTAGCCTTGGTTATAATTTTAAATCTTTATTCGGTAATGATCTTAGCGGACGCATCGGATTATCAGTTCAAAATGTTTTTACAATAACTAAGTATACCGGATTGGATCCCGAAGTTGATAACGGTATTGATAACAACATATATCCACGAGCACGCACATACATGTTGTCAATAAGTCTTAATTACTAATATTTTAGAAGGAAAATGAAAATGAAAAAAATTACATTTTTAGCTCCAGTAATATTAATTACTGCATTCTTATTTTCATCTTGTGTGAAAGATTTGAATGTAGAGCCGATTGATCCAAATGTAAATACCTTAAACAATGTATTTAAGGATCAGGCAGCATATAAACAAGCGCTGGCAAAGTTATATGCTAGCTATGCTATTAGCGGGCAAACCGGCGGCGGCGGCGGAAGCCCTGATATTTCAGGTATTGATGAGAACTTTGGCAATTACATCCGCCAATATTGGGGCTTACAGGAACTTTCTACTGATGAAGCAATTATTGCTTGGGATGATGCCACAATTAAAGACTTTCATTGGCAAACCTGGTCGCCAAATGATGTGTTTACTACGGCGATCTACTCAAGAATATTCTATACTATTACTATCAGCAACGAATTCATTAGAAATGTGAATAGCAAGATTGGATCGGCTTCCGGAACTTTTCTTAGTGATCTGAAGGCGTTTAAAGCAGAAGCCCGTTTCTTACGCGCTCTTTCTTATTGGCATGCTATTGATATGTTTGGTAATGTTCCTTTTATTACCGAAGATGATTTACCGGGCGCATTTTTCCCCAAAAGGATTATTCGTGCTGATCTCTTTACCTATATTGAAAAAGAACTCAAAGAAATTGAGACCGAACTTGTTCCTGCAAGACAAAACGAATACGCAAGAGCAGATAGAGGAGCAGCGTGGTTTTTGCTTGCAAAATTATATTTAAATGCAAAAGTATATATTGGCACAGAAAAATATACTGACGCGCTCACTTACATTAACAAAGTAATTGCTGCTGGATATTCTCTAGAAAGCAATTATGAGAGATTATTCACTGCTGACAATAACCAAAGCCGCGAAATTATTTTTTCAGTTGCTTTTGATGGACAAAACACTCAGCAATACGGAGGAATGACTTTCATTTTACACGCTTCTAATGGCGGAGGTATGCCATTATCTGGAATAGACGGCGGCTGGGGCGGAATTAGAACCATTAAAGACTTTGTTTCCAAATTTAATATAAGCGAAAGTAATTTTGCTTCAACTTCTCAATACCGGGGCAGCGACAAAAGAGGAATGTTCTTCTTTGATAAATCTAGCTGGCAATGGGAAATAACTAATGTCGGTACATTCACTCATGGAATTGGTGTAACCAAGTTTAAAAACGTTACTTCAACCGGAGGAGCCGCACCAAATGCACATCCCACTTTTGTAAGTACAGATTTCCCGATGTTCCGTTTGGCTGATGCTTATTTAATGTACGCCGAAGTAGTAGTTAGAGGCGGTTCTGGTGGTGATATGACAACTGCTGTTGGTTATGTCAATGCTTTAAGACAACGCGCTTACGGTAACATCTCAGGAAATATTAACACTTCTGGTTTAACTTTAAATTTCCTTTTGGATGAACGCGGCCGAGAGTTGTATTGGGAAGGTCACAGAAGGACAGATCTAATTCGTTTTGGACAGTTTACCAACGGCACTTATGTTTGGGAATGGAAAGGAAAGGTTAAAAATGGAATTCAGACAAGTTCTCACAGGGATTTGTATCCAATCCCGATAAACGACCTGAACGCAAATCCGAACTTGAAACAAAATGTCGGCTATTAAAAATGAAAAGTATTATTTAAGGAAGACAAAAATGAAAAAAATAAAATTAACTTTATTTATAGCAGTGCTGGGACTTCTATTAGTCTCTTGCGCTAGAGATATAACCGAACCAGTGATTAGTTCAAGTCCAAGTAAGTCAACACTTGCAGATTTATCATTTACGGTGGCATTTACTGTAAATAATGCAGATAGTTTAATAAGGTTCTCCTGGTCTGCTGCAGATTTTGGCTTTGCTTCTTCAACCTCTTACTCTGTGCAATTGTCACCCAAAAATGATTTTTCCAGCAATGTAGCTACTGTTTTAACTACTCAGAAATTAAGTGGGACCTATAAAGTAGGTGATTTAAATACTTTATTATTGGCATGGAATTATGCCATAGGAACAGCAGTTACGGTTTATTACAGAATCGGCGCTTCAGTAAGTTCCAATGTAGCTACTGTTTATACTGACACTAAATCAAAGAGTTTTACTCCCTACGATGCAGTGATAAACTATCCAATGGTATATGTGCCTGGCGCATATCAGGGTTGGTCTCCAGGGGCTGAAAATGGAAGATTGTATTCATATGGTTTTAATTCTCAATACGCTGGTGTTTTACGTATTAAAGATGGTACTAATGCTGCAAGTGGATTCAAAATTACTGTTAATCCAAATTGGAATGGACCAAACTATGGCGGTACATTAACTAAAACGGGTAATAATTATTCTGGCGCGCTTGACGCAAGTGGTAATGATTTCTCAGTTAGCGCAGGTACTTATGCAGTTGTTGTTGATATAAATGCAAAAACAATAACACTAACCAAGACCGATGATTGGGGAATTATTGGAGATGCAGTTCCTACTACTGGTTGGAGTTCAAGTGCACCTATGTTCTATAATGGTCAACGCAAAATGTGGGAAATTACAACTAACTTAGTTGTAGGTGCTTTTAAGTTCAGAGCAAATGACGCATGGGATCTTAATTATGGTAGTAACGCAGCAGATGGAAATCTGCAGGCAGGCGGAAAGGATATACCATTAGCAACTGCCGGCAACTACACTATCCGGTTTGATCCAGTAAAACTTACATATACAGTCAAGAAAAACTAAATCATTTTTTACCAAGGAAGGCTGTCTCAAAAGGGCAGCCTTTTTTGTTTTTAAAAAGACAATTAACCCAAGCTATGTATAGAAAATCATAAAGGTGAGATATAAGAACAACTTTGGAGAATAATCTAACAAGCCGGAGTCTGTTGTGTATGCTTTTGTGAGAAGTTGAGAGATGGTTCCTTCGACCTTAGCTTGAAAAGATTTTTTACTTTTGTTATAGCAGCAATAATTCTTTTTTCAATTGAAAGCTGTGAAGAGAATTTATCTCCTAAAGGAGAGTTACAGCAAAAATATTCGGTTAATCATATACTGAGGGGAGACACAACATTACAATGTGCATATCTATCACGATTGTATGATGTTGAAGGATTTGATCCGAATACTCTTAGTGAAGACCCGGGTGTGTTGGGTGCGGGAATTTCAATAAAATATAGCGACAAAGAAACAAATTACTCCTTCAGAGATACTATTGATTATAACAATCTGAATCCCAGATGCAACACCCCCGCAAAGTATTCGTTTCTAAAATCTTTTCGTCCGGATTATAACCGAGAAATTGAACTGAGTATTAATCTTCCAGACGGTCAAAAATTGACTTCAAAAACCAAGGTACCAAGTAAAATTAATTTTGATGAGACCAAGACCACAAATCTCATTTTTATTCCACCTCTCATCGTATACAATTATGATAGTGTCTATCTGCATGTATATTGGAAAAATGAAAATCCCTATCTTTTTAAAGCAAAAAGAATTTCATTCAATTATTATCATAAAGATGAAACCGAAAAAAAACCTTGTTTGTTAAACAAATACCAATCACCTCAAAACAGGAAGGGAATCAGACTATCTCGGATTATAATGATATTGCATTGAAAGATGAGTTGCATATTGAACGGAAATTACTTGAGGAGTCGCTTAGGGAAATATCGGAAGGAGATTCGAAAAAGAGCTTTTATTATGTGGGCCCAGTACAAGTAGAAATCTTATTATTTGACGAAAACTTATCAAAATATTACAATTCAAAACTATATCTATATTTTGATTATGGTTTTACTATCCGAAACTTTCCGGCAGATATGACCAATATTGATGGAGGATTAGGTTTCTTTGCCTCTTATTCTCAAACAAAAAGGATCATCAAATGTGATGACAACTATCTTCTCAAGAAATTCGGTTATCTCCCGGAATCATCAACAAAATAAAATATTCTTTGCATCTAAATATTTAGTTGAAAAAAATAATTTCTTCCGATCTTTTTCGAGGAGATCATAATATTTCTTTTAATATCAAAATCTGGTATGGATTCAAATCTATTTGAACATTATGCCCACCTAATCTAATCCTTTTGCCACTGATTAAGTCAACATAGGAATTGATACCTGCGGATAACATTCCTTTATCCAATTCAATCTTATTAGCAGCGGGATTATTATTTATAATCATAAAAATATTCTCTCCTTCAAATACACGCCTGTATCCCATTATTTTTTTCGCTTCGTCAAATATGTAAAATTTTATATCTCCGAGTGAAAGAACTTTATTCTCGTTACGTATGGTAGCCATTTTTTGATACCACTTAAAAATGTTTTCATCAAACTTTACTTCATCAACCGTTCTTGCTAAACCGAAGGGATGGGTTGTTTCTGTCTCGTATTTTAATTCTTTCCACACCATTGGTTTGCGACAATCAGGATCGTCGCCGCCCCACATTCCAACTTCATCACCATAATAAATTTGAGGTGCACCAGGAAGTGTAAACTGCATTCCAACAATTAGCTTCTGGATCTCTCTTTCTTGTAAAGTTGGTTTGCGTACATCGAACGTTCTAGTCTGTGCCGGATTTCCACCGTGATCATACAAAAGATCAGGATTAACGACCATAGTTGATACGCGTTCAACATCATGACTATCTAACAGATTCATCATTACATAATTATTTTCTGTTGGGTATTCTTTATAAAGAGTATTTAAAGAATCAATCAGTCCTTGCGGTCCAATCTGATCTTTCTTGTTAATCACAAAATTCTTTAATGCTCGAACAAAACGGTAATTCATAACTGCATCAAATTGATCGCCTTTTAACCATGGTGCAGCGTTCATCATTTTATAGTTTTGCCAATCTTCCCACCAAATTTCTCCAACTATGTATGCATCAGGATTGATTCCTTTTACCCAAGTACGAAACTCCTTCCAAAAATTATGATTTACCATTTCCGCTACATCAAGGCGCCATCCGTCAATGCCGTCATTTGGATTACCATCTCCATTAGGATCCATCCATCGTTGAACAATTGCATGCACGTGTTCGCGAGGACCGGTTACAAGTCCTTTTGCGTCTTCGCGAATTTCGGGAAGATCTTTCACACCGAGCCAACCTTCATACTCAAATTCATTAGCTTCTGTTTTCGGATCATCCCATGTTTTTATTGTAAACCAATTTTTGTATTTCGAATTCTGCTGATTCTTAACTATATCCTGAAATGCCCAGAACTGAGTGCCGGTATGGTTAAATACACCATCAAGAATAATTTTCATTCCGCGTTTGTGGCATTCATTAATAAGTTTAAGAAAAATTCTATCTGCGGTGGTCCAATTCCATGTTGTTGGGTCTGCCGGATTTTCTTGTGCCCATATCGCAACATCTTTTTCAGGATCAGGTCCAAAGTTATTATCAACATGGTGATACATTGTTGCGTCGTATTTATGAAGAGAAGGTGATTCAAAAATTGGGTTAAGGTAAATTGCATTGATACCTAGTTGCTTTAGGTAATCAAGTTTATTTATGATTCCTTGCAGATCGCCGCCATATCTTCTTACTCCTGCATTCCAATAAAAATCTTTTCCCGTTTTAACTTCCCACGGGTGCAGCTTATACCAGTCCGATGTCCATGGATGATTTTGCCAACCCTCAGGAACAAAATATGGCCAGGCGCCCTCCATGTCTTCCGGCTTGGGATCGTTTGAAAGATTGCCATTAGAAAATCTTTCGGGAAATATCTGATACCAGATTGCCTTTTTTGCCCATGATGGAACGCTTTCAGATTTATTCTGAGCGTATAAAGAATTTACAGTTAAAACTAAGAGGCAAATGATTAATATCTTTTTCATTGTGAATGCTCATTATTATTTTGATAGTACAAATATATTGATCTTTGTTAAGAATGAAGAATCAAATTTATCAATAATCAATAAGATGAATGGAGAATTAAAAAAAAAATAGTTATTGTTGTAACCGCTTTTTGAAGTTATTAAGAAGCAATGGAGAGTTGGCAGAGTGGTTGAATGCGGCGGTCTTGAAAACCGTTGTGGGCGTAAGCCCACCCGGGGTTCGAATCCCTGACTCTCCGCTTAGTAAAATAAAACCTCGATTATAGCAAATGAATGCTGTTTTCGAGGTTTTTGTTTTTAAAATGATTTTATTCCGCCAATTTTGTTAATCACTACTACTTACTAGATTTTTTTATATACCCTCACATATTCTACTTCCATCCTTTGAGGGAAAATATTATTGTCAATTCCTTGAGCCCCACCCCATGTGCCGCCAATTGCAAGATTCAGAATCAAATGAAAATCTTTGAAGAATGGCCAGTATTGCCAACCTTTATTTTCATTATTAACAACGAAGTAAAGAGTGCCGTCAACATAAGTTTTAATTTCATTTGCAGACCATTCCAAAATATAATTGTGAAATGTCGTCGAGCAATCGGAAACTTTCATTGTTCCTGTTTTTTGATTTCCATTTGTCCATACATATTTATTGCAGTGTGTTGACCCATGAATAACACCCTGATCGTACCCGACATGTTCCATTATATCAATCTCGCCATTATCCGGCCAACTGCCGTTGCCAAGGTTCCATACAGTTGGCAGCATCCAGATTGCAGGCCACGTTCCTTTTCCGGAAGGAAGTTTTGCCCGAATTTCAAATCGTCCGTATGTCCAATCGCCGCGATTTTTTGTTATAAGACGAGCAGAAGAATAAAGGTTATTATTATAGTTGTCCAACCGAGCTTCTATAATAAGTTTTCCATTTTCAACCCTGGAATTTTCAGATCTATTTGCGAAATATGCCTGAGCTTCATTGTTAACCCAACCGGGAGCCGCAACATCATAACCCCACTTCTTCGGATCGGGGAGACCTGTATAATTAAATTCATCAGACCAAACTAAGCTCCAGCCCTGAATTTCAGTTGAATCTTTTTCAGTCGAGATTTCTGTGGACTGCGATTTACAACTTGCAGAAAAAAATGCTAAAAAAATCGAAACAAAAGAAAATATCCTACGAATCATTGTAACCTCATTCTAAAAAAATAGTGATAAAAATTGCACAAGAAAATTACATCAATTTTGTTTGAATTTACAAGCAGATGGAAAATTGGTTTATCATTCCGTTAAGTGAAATAGATAGTTCGATAGTGCACTCAATTTTTAACATCGGTTGTTAAACTTATTTTTTTGTTATTTTGAACTATGTTATTAATAATTATGTGAAAATAAAACTATGCGTTTTTTTCAGATTCTTACTTCGCTGTTAATATTTTTTTGGGGAATGTCCGATCTCTTTTCGCAATCTTCAAAAGAGATTGTAGCAAAGGCGGGTGATATTACAATTTCCAAAGAGGAATTTAGAAAACGGTATGAGTTTATTCCGCATGTTAGAACCGATGATAGCTTCGATTCAACAACTTTAAAGAAGAATTTTCTACACACACTAATCGCAGAAAAATTATTAGCACAAGCCGCCGCTGATGAAGGAATTGATCGATTACAAAACTTTCGCGCAATGATTGAAAATTTATCAAATATTTATTTGAGGGATGCTTTATACAAGAAAGAGGTTCTGGATAAAATAGTTATACCCGATTCGGCAGTGATAAAGGGACAAGTTCGAATAATGAAAAGTGTGAGAACAAAATTCATCTACTCTCGGGATAAAGATGAGATTGGAAAAATTTATTCTGATATCAAGGCGGGAGTATCATTTGATTCAATTCTTGCCACAAGACCTGAAATGAAAGAACAGAGAGAAGCAGCAGAGGTTACGTTTGGTACTATGAATGAAAAAATGGAAGAGGCAATTTATAAAATGGGTAGTGGACAGATCACTCCCCCTATAGAACTTAAAGAAGGGTGGTACATCTGTAAAATATACTCTGTCACATCAAAGTTTGATTTAGACAAAGGGGATAAATCAAAAGTTGAAAAAGTAATCAAATCGCGAATTGAAGATGAACTCTACCAGGCGTTTTACAAGCAATTTTTCAAGGGGATTGTTGTTAATGCAGATCGTTCAATAGTTGAGAAGTTGTTTAAAGTGATTATTAACTATCTGAATGAAAACAAGATGAAGCTTGTTAAAGACAAGGAAGGTAAGTACAAGATTGGCGAGGTAGATATTCCTTCACTCAAAAAATCATTTAACGCTAACGAGCTAAACGAAATCATCATCAAATTTCCGAATGACCCTGTTACATTATCTAAGATGTTTGATTATCTCGCGTTTCAAGATTTCGAATTTTATACCGTTGATTCAGTTCAATTAAAAAGCCGCTTGAATTCTTACATCAGTTTCTATATTCAAAACGAAATGCTTGTCCGGGAAGCAAAGAAACGCGGATACGATAAATTGCCCGAAGTCGCTTCTGAATTGAAAATGTGGAGAGATTACTACCTGGCACATGAGATGATGAAAAAATATTTTAGAGATGAATCGGTAACCGATGATGATGCTTATAATTTTTTTGTGAAAGCAAACCAAGTAATTCAACAACCGGATGAATTTAATATTGCTGAAATTATAACGAACGATCTGAACACAATTGAATTAGCGTTCAACGAATTAGATAAGGGTGCGGACTTCAAGGATTTGGCAAAAAAATATGCATCGAATGATTCCTTAAGAGCACGTAAAGGTTTATCGGGATTTTTTAAAGCGTCCGAAAAAGGGGAAATAGAAAAAGCAGTTGTTCGAATGAAAATTGGAGAAATTAATGGACCAATCAAAACTGCAGATGGATATTCACTCATCAAATTATTAGATAAAAGAGAAGGTAAAAAAGAGAGAGTAGCATCATTCGAAGAAGCGAAAGAAGATATTAAAAATATTTTGAAAACTGAGAAGATGTACAAGAACCTCGATGATACTACGGCGAAACTTGCCGCAACATATGGTGTGGAGATAAATGATGCCGCATTGAACTCTGTAAAGGTATCTTCAGTCAATATGATTGTTATGCGAAGATTTGGTTTTGGAGGGCAACTACTGGCTGTACCTTTCTCGCCAGATTTTTCAAGCTGGTTCAAAAAATTTGAGCAATTGAAAAAAAAGAATATACTATAAAACTATTATCATGCTAAAATTAAAACCAAATATTAAAACGTTCTATCTTTCCATCGCAGCAATTACTGTTCTTGTAATTCTGGCGTTTGTAGTTATGTTTTTATTCGGAGATTATTTCAAAGTTGGTAACGAAGGAGTCAAGAAAATTTTTTATGTGGATAATATTTCCCGAAGTCATAAACTTGTAATAGACCGCTTTAATGCTTTGAATAAAGGGAGAATTGAGGTTGTACCTATTGATCTCCCGTTTGAAAAATTCAGCACTAACGAAAGGAAAGAATTACTTATACGTTATCTTAGAAGCAAGAGCGACCGCGTGGATCTCTTTTCGGTTGACCAAATATGGGTGCCGCGTTTTGCAAAGTGGACGGAACCGTTAACTAAATATTTCCCGCCATCTCAGCGTCAGGAGATAATTAATCAAGCTATTGAAACATGTTATTACAAAGATGAGCTTGTTGCGCTGCCTCTTTATTTTGATATAGGAATTTTATACTACAACAATTCAATTCTCAAAAAACTGCCGGATTATTCTGCGATTAAAAAGGAACTTGATAATTCTATTACATGGAATAGATTCATTTCTATTGGAAGGAATCTGAAGCGGCATGGTCATCAAGTTTATGTATTTCCGGCAGACGACTACGAAGGATTGATGTGCAGTTTTGTTGAAATGCTGGAATCTCAGAACGAAAAACTATTTATTAACGACACAGTTCGGTTAAATACTAAAGCCGCAGAAAAAGCACTTCAACTTTTAGTTGATCTTGTGAACACTTATAATCTTTCACCGAAAGAAATTACAGATTTCCAGGAAACAGAGAGTTATTTTCACTTTGTGAAGAATCAGGATGTCTTTCTTAGAGGATGGTGGGGATTTTACGAATGGTACGACAAAAATATAAAGAATGAAGACGTTTCGTATATTTATGAAAAAGCACCCATGCCTCATTTTTCGGGGGGGGTACCAGCAAGTATAATAGGGGGTTGGAACTTGATGATGTCTAAGTACTCAACGAAGAAGAACGAAGTAATTGAGTTTGTAAAATATCTATTGAGTGATGAAGTACAGAAAATATTCTATGAAATGGGAGGTTACTTGCCAATTAAGAGAAGCATATATTCTGATACTACGTTCATTAAGAAAAATCCGGAATTGAAATTTTACAAGAAAATTTTAAAGAGCGGTGTTCATAGACCATTTTCAGAGAAGTATACAAAATGTTCCGATATAATTGCGTCTTACTTAAATTTAGCAATCCGAAATCAAATTGGTGTTAAAGAAGCGCTAAGCAAAGCCCAGCGGATCATCAACTCCGGTGTTGTTTTTATAAAATAATTTTACAATGAAAAATCAACTATTCGAAAATCTTAAAAGGTACCACTTCGAGTTTAAGCACTTAACCGTGCTTTTTATCGGATTGATAATTTTTCAGCTTGTTCTTTCTTACGTGCATAAAGCATCGCTTCACAGCTTTGTAGAGAATACACAGGAGTGGTTCCAAAAACACTCAGCCGAGAGATTTGCGAATCTGAGCACAACAACTCTTGAACTTCTTTTGGAAACTTCGAAGTTAAATACACCTGTAAATGAAACAGATAAGCGTAGGATCATTCAATTTTTCGATATTATTCTTAATCAGCAAATTCTACAGCAGAATGTTGAGGAGATCTGCTTGCTTGTAAATGATGGTAAAAAAATTCGTGCTATTGATGACGGACGCATTCTCTTTTCATTTATCTTCAATCAGAAGATTGACCTACCGGATGCAACCGAACGGCATAGACAAGCAATTAAGCTTTACGATAGTATTAAAACAGAGCTTATGAATAAAGAACAGATAATAAACGTGTTAAGTGATAAACAAACCTATCACCTATTTGTCCCCTTCGTTCCCAGCGGTGAATTTGTTGGCGCCCTTTATATGCGCAATACTGCCGATATTTCTTTCATACAGCGCGAAATTGTTTCTAACTACGAAGAGACATCTCTAATTTATTCGGCACTCTTTTTACTCGGCTTATTGGCGATGTATTACATCTCAACTTATACGGTAAAAGAACGGGACGAAACTCAAAAACTATTATTTGAAGAACATGAAAGCAGCATTAAACAAGTGATTGAACATGATAAGGAAGCAATGTTTACAAAACGCATTTACCATACTCATCATAAAGCTGAAAAGGTAATGGGTTTTATTAAAGATGATCTCAGAATGCTCTCGCCGGAAAATATTAACGATATTAAATACCGTGTTTCCCGTTACTCCAATTTTATTTCACGCGTAATATATGATATGAAATGGTATGATCCACCGGTTCAAACAATTCGCAATGCGGCATTCAAAACGGAGCTGAATGACGTAATACGTTTCATTGTAGAAAATATTTTTAACAGAACAGCGTGCAAATCAGGAGCGTTCGAAATAAAACTGAATTTAGATGGAACAATTCCTCCTCTCAGTATAAATGAATTTGTTGTTTGGGAGGTGATTGAACCTTTGATCCAAAATAGTATTGATCATGGAGGCGACATTGAATTAATTATAAATATAGAAACAAAGTATAATTCTGAAACTAATAGTACAACACTAGTCATCTCTGATAATGGTCCCGGAATTCTTCCCGAACTTATAGAGAAAGATGAATTTGGTGTTAAAAAATTGTTTCTGGAAAACGTTTCAACAAAAACAGAAGGACAATCATCGGGATATGGATGTTATATTGCTTATGAGATATCTAAGCAAAGATGCGGCTGGAGTATAGACGTTGAAAATCTTGAGAGTCGCGGATGCAAATTCACAATTGGAATTCCACATTAAGTTTTATCGGAGAAGAAAATGATTTCTGAGGAGCAAATAAAAGTTTTGTTGATTGAGGATGAAGACTTTGATATGCGAAGAGTTGAAAAAACAATCAAGCCGTTTGAAAATAGAATTAAAATAATTGATGTAGTCTCTGACGGTCGTTCTGCAATTGATTTGTTGGACAAGAAAAAGAATTTTTATGATGTAGTGATTATGGATTATCAAATTGCAGGAGGACTACGTGGCGCTCAGCTTATTAAAAAAATAAAAGATTGCGATTCGGCTATTCAGATTATCGTTATAACAAAGATGACAATCAATATCACCGATTATGAATTTGCAAACAATTTAATTGAAGCGGGTGCATTCTGGTATTGTACAAAATATCCAGGGGATATAGAACAATACATCTATCAACCCACCGATTTTATTATGAGTATCTTCAATGCTTATGAGAGGAAGAAACTCATCAAAGAGAAGCAGAAGTCAAATCAAAAGCTTAACAGAAATGTTGAAGATATTCTTTCCAGCAAAAAGATAATCGGTGTTTCTGCCTCCATCAAAGAATTAACCGAACAGATTTCAAAATATTCAAATAGTAATGCGCCAATATTAATTACAGGTTCTTCGGGTACCGGAAAAGAATTGGTTGCTTACAATATTCATTATAATAGTCCGCGTAAGTATGAAAATTTTGTTCCGATCAATTGCGGAGGCATTCCCGATCAACTTATCGAAAGTGAATTATTCGGTTATGAGAAAGGAGCATTTACCGGTGCTGAAAAAAGTAAACCGGGACTTTTTGAGATGGCAAATCACGGTACGATCTTTCTTGATGAGATTTCCGAATTGCCGCTTTCAGCTCAGGTAAAACTTCTACGTGTTCTACAAGATGGAGAAGTTGAAAAAATTGGTCGGACAGAAAAAATTAAAGTTGATGTTCGAGTAATTTCAGCAACGAATAGAAACATTGAAGATGAGGTTCGCGAAAAAAGATTCCGGGAAGATCTATTTTACAGGTTAAATGTTGTACCCATTCATGTACCGCCATTACGGGAGAGGAAAGAAGACATTCAGTACCTTGCAGATTATTTTATGAATGAGTTTTCCATCGACATGGGTAAAGAGATACCTGTGATAACCGAAGAAGCTATGAAACTCCTGGTAAATTATGAATGGCACGGCAATGTGCGCGAATTAAAAAACCTGATTCAGCGTTTACTCTTCTATGATGAAAAAATTGTTACTCCTCAATTGATTCAAACTGCATTGGGTAAGCGAGCATCTCTTAATGAAAATTATTTTGCCAATGACGGGTTAAGTTTTATATCGCCTGATGGACTTCAGCCGCTGAAATATATGGAAAAGATTTTCAGAGAAAAATATTTCAAGTATATTCGTTTGCAATCGGAGTCTGATGCCGATGCTGCCAAAAAATTAGGTCTTGCACCGCCGAACTATTACAGAATGTGCAAAGAGCTTAAGTTGAAATAGCCATACATATCATCGGTGTAAAATTTTGTTCTGCTTTTGGCAAAGCAGTATCCATTATTAAAATCATAACAGATTGTTATCATTCTAATAATCACAATCATTTCTGAGCTCTAAGTTATCCTAATACATTCCAATTTCGAACAATTTTCATTTTGTCTTCTGGTACTCTTTTTGAAAAATAATAGCGCGATTTATAATCAAAAAGAGTTTTCAATGCGCCAACCAATACTTATAATTATTGTCATTCTCATAAATCTGATTTTAATTGGTAGCAGCATCACATCAGCACAAACCGCCACGTTAGAGCCCACGTTGAGTTTGGTTGATGTTGATGGTATTAAGATTCCATATCAAAATGGATTTCCGGTTCCTACATTCGAAAAGCAATCCAGAGTTATTATCAATCTTGCAGGTGATTGGAAGAAACAAAGATTTGCTGCCAATGATAATCTATCGTTAGCAAAGCGTGATGCTGCCGGTTTAGCTAACATTGAAACAGAAGCCGCCAACCGTCATCTTTCCACTTTCGACGATGCATCATGGGAAACCAAAACACTCCCCGGTGTAGAAAATAAGATGAACACATTTCCAAAACCTCCGGAGTTTTATACCGACGGAATTTGGTATAGAAAGACTTTTAATGTTGATGCAGCAAATGCAGGCAAATTTGTTAAGCTGATCTTTTATTCCGTCAATTATATCTGCGATGTTTGGATTAACAATCAATATGTTGGTTATCATGAAGGTGGTTATACACCTTTCGCATTCGATGTATCATCCAAACTAAATTATGGCGGTACGAATACAATTGCCGTGCGCGTTGATAATATTGCATGGAACAGTCGAAATGATATCGTTCCTTATACACAATGCGATTGGTTCAACTATTCCGGAATAATTCACGATGTTTATCTTGAAGTTGCTTCTCCCGTTTCAATTGTAAGGACTAATGTTATACCAATGGACTTAAATGGAAAATTTGAAACTACAGCCATTCTTTTGAATAAGAAATCTTCTTCATCGACTGTAACCGCATCTATTAAAGTTTATGAGGCTTCTATTAATCAGAATAATATTCAGTCGGAATTTGCAAAAGAAATTATCGGTAACGAAGTTAGCGTGACAGGCACCGTGCAAAATACAATTGTTGTAGATAATCAAAATACTGCGGTTTGGAAAACTGATCTGACCTTAACCAATCCGAAACTATGGAATCCCAAACAACCTAATCTTTATGTTGCTAAAATTACCATTACAGAAAACGGAAATGTTGTTGATGAATACTATACCCAATTTGGAATTAGAACAGTCGGAACGAATCAAGGTAAGTTTACACTTAATGATAGGATAATGTTCTTACCCGGTGTTGCGCGCCATGAAGAACATCCGCTGTATGGAAGAAGTGTCCCGAAGGAGATCATCTATTCGGATCTAAACACAATAAAAAATTTGAATGCTATATATGTGCGAACAGCGCATTATCCCAATCATCCTTATACATATTTAATTGCAGATAGATTAGGTCTTGCGATCATGGAAGAGATTCCTGTCTACTGGTTCGATACTTCTGAGTCTTTCAATATCCAAAACAATCTGCGCCACATTCATCAGCAAATGTTTAGAGAAATGGTTTTCAAAGATTATAACAGACCATCGGTGATAATGTGGAGTACTTCTAATGAATGTAAAGAAGAAGCCGGCAGATTGGATTATCATAATGTTATTAAGCAAGATTACAAAACAAATTATAACGATGGAAGATTACTTACTCAATCGGCAGCGGCAGATAGACCGGGACCTATCGATCCCACTATGTCTCCGCTCGATGTTGCAGGTTGGACAATGTACTTCGGGATTTTTCATAAGTTTAACGCGCCTTCACCACGTTTGGAGGAAGCATTCGGTGGAACGTTTGCCTTCCTGAATAACGCAAAAACTGCAAATCATGATAAACCAATCATTGCAACCGAATTTGGTTACTGGTCGTCTGAAAATGGATCAACTACAAATGAGCAATCGAATTTATTGACCCAAACTTTCAATGCATTTAAGCTTCATACGCCTTATAATATATATGGCGATGCCAACCCAAACGGATTTCTAATGGGAGCTACCTGGTGGTGCGTTTTCGATTGGTACCAGTACAAGTCGAATGGATATCAAACAATGGGTTTGATCTCGATGGATCGCCAAACTGAAAAACCGGTTGCCGCCAATTTAAGAAGCACATACCTTCCGTATGCTTCCAAAGATGGTTTGAGTGTAAGTGTTGAAGAAAACCAAACAGAAAAATTGCCGACTGAATTTCGATTGGAACAGAATTACCCAAATCCGTTTAATCCGGGAACAACAATTCAATACACAATTCCATCCGTAGAGACTCGCCGCGGCGAGTCTTTACAACATGTTATTTTAAAAGTTTATGATATGCTTGGGCGTGAAGTTGCAACTCTTGTGAATGAAGTTCAGCCGGCTGGAATTCATCATTCTCCATTCTCCATTCCGAATTGCCAAGCGGCATATATTTTTACAAATTAACCACTGATAAATATTCCTTAACGAAGAAGATGCTACTTCTTAAATAACTTATCAAATTAATAACCGCCGGTTATCAAAATAATAAGTTATCTATAAAAGCCCCTTAGAATTACCGCCAATTTAGACGAAATTATCAATTCATCAACGGTACTATTTTTGTTTAGTATTCTCCATGAATAATCCCATCAGCATTTACGATAGTCTGATAATTCTTGTTTACTTTTTTGCCGTTCTGGGGATTGGACTATACATGCGCAACAGAGATAAAAATTTAACGGATTATTTTCTTGCTGGAAGAAATCTTAGCTGGTTTGCAGTTGGCATTTCACTTTTTGCAACCAACATTTCCAGTGAACATTTTATAGGTCTTGCAGGACAGGGTGCGGCACGGGGATTAGCCGTTGCTCAATTTGAATTGATAGCAATTTTTCTTTTAATACTTCTTGGATGGTTCATTGCACCTATATATAAAAGAGCCGGAGTTCTAACTACACCCGAATTTTTAGAAAAGAGATTCGATGCTTCAAGCAGAAAATTTTTCTCAGCACTCTCAATTTTTACTTACGTAATAACCAAAGTGTTGGTTACTCTTTTTGCAGGCGGAATTCTCTTTAACAAAATTTTTGGATTAAGCATTTTCTCTTCTGCGGTTATTATTGTTCTTCTTACCGGAATTTACTCTTTGGTCGGCGGTTTTTCCGCTGTTGTTCGTACTCAAGTATTCCAAGGAATTCTTTTGCTTGTAGGAGCATTTTTATTAACAATCTTCAGCTTTAACGAGGTTGGCGGTCTCGCCGGTTTGCGCGAAAGATTACCTGCCGAACATTTTCAGATGTTCAAACCGATGAGCGATCCCGACTTTCCATGGACAGGAATTATTTTTGGTGCACCGATAATAGCATTCTGGTATTGGTGTGCAGATCATTACATTGTGCAGCGGGTACTTGGTGCAAAAAGTATCAATGATGCCCGCACCGGAACAATCATAACTTCCTTCCTTAAAATTTTACCACTCTTTATTCTTGTAATGCCCGGTTTAATTGCCTTTGCGCTCTATCCTGATATAAGAGGTGATGAAGCTTACCCTGTTTTGTTGGCAAGTAATATTCTTCCGGTTGGAATTAAAGGATTGGTAATAGCAGGATTTTTATCTGCTGTTATGTCATCTCTCTCCGCAGCGTTTAATAGTATTGCCGCTCTATACACAATTGATTTTTATCAACCAAAACATCCTGAGGCATCGGACAGAACTTTGGTATTGGTTGGAAGAATGGCAACTATAACTACTGTTGTTGTTGTAATTCTGCTGGTTCCATTTGTGAAAATTGTCAATTCTCACATCTACATTTTTTTGCAGAGTACTCAGGCATTTATCAGCGCTCCAATAACTGCTGTATTTATTTTAGGATTAACACTTAAAAAAATCAACGCTAAGAGTGTTCTTATCTCTCTAATTGCAGGTGAATTTCTTGGTGTCTCCAGATTTCTAATTGAATTTTTGAATAAATCGGGGATGATCAGTAATCCGTTTTTGGCTGCTTATGCGCAGATAAATTACTTACACTTTACAATATTTCTTTTCCTCGCAACTTCGTTACTCTTAATCTCTCTCAGTTATATTTTCCATTATGGAGAAGAATTAAGTTCATCTAAGTTCCATTTTCTTTTTGGTCAAAAATATTCTGATACAGAAGTGACTAACGGTGTTGCGGGTATTCCGCATGTAAGAGTTAACATTGTTCTATCGGGTTTAATATTAATCTTGACATTGAGTTTGTGGTATTTTTTTGTATAAATCAAATAACACTTTCAACAAGCGGTTCTAAATAAATAACAAAGGCACTAAACAAAAGGAGAAGTACTATGAAAAAACTTCTAACACTCGCACTATTTCTACTCATCGTTGGATCATCATACGCTCAGAAGTATGTTTTCCAACCATGTGACAATTCAGTTTCCAGCGGTTTCTGGGATCCGAGCGGTTTTTACAATAACCAGGGTTCAGCAGTCGCCAAAATGGATTTGTCTGATTACACAGCTGATAAAAAGGAGGGTACAGCATCATTAAAAGTTGATTACACTATCGGCGCTGGCGATCCATGGGGTGGTTTCACTGTTAGAACAACGCCAAATCCATTGGCAAATTATGTTAATTTATCTACAGGCACATCTCTTACGTTTTGGTACAAGGTTGTAACTCCTGTAGTTGTTTCTAAACCCGGTTCAGTCCTTATGGAATTAAAGATGGGTGACGTAGATGATGCAGGTAAGCGTGATCTTTGGTACCGCGAAATGCCTATTGATCTGGCAGATGCTTCAGGTCAATGGAAACAAGTTACGGTTGATTTTACAATTTTTAAAGCAGTGGGCGACAAAACAAAAGAATGGGTTATTCAACCTAATTATGGCGACGGCGACAATGAGATTCAGCTTGATAAAATCAAGACATTCGAGTTGGCGTTAGTTTACATCGTAGCCGGCGGTCCGGTTGCTTCTCCAACTGCATCCGGTGTAATTCTTTTTGACGGTTTTGCAGTTACAGGTGACCGTTATACACCGCCCATCCTCTCTTTTGTGAACATGGCTGCTCAGTTCGGTAAAGACGATATGGATTGGGCAGGTCCAGCAGGTAAAGGCGCAGTTGCTTTAACAAATGAAGCTACTGATAAAGTCGAAGGTACAACAGGTTCATTAAAATTTGATTATACATGTTTTGCTTCTCAGGATTGGGGCGGTTTTGTTGCATTCGATATTCCCGTAACAGCTCCGGCAAAATTTGTTGAGAGAACTTACTTATCATTATTTCTCAAAAATTTGAAAGCTGTAACTACAACTGTTCCCCAAAGAGCTATCATGAGAATTTTTCTGTTTGAAAACAGTGCTGGTCAAGATGAGCAATGGATTACAAAAATTCCTATCGATTTAACTAAAGTTTCAGATTGGACAAGATATGATTTGCCATTAAAACAATTAACATACAGCACTAATGGAGATCAGTATCCTCCTGTTGGCGGGTTTGGGCTAAATCCAAATGGCGCTAAAGGAGATCAAACTTTCAATCCAGATAAGATGACTAAAATTAGGATTGAAATTCTAGGTGTTGGTGTTGGACCGGATGCAGGTGTAAAAGGTGAAAAACTGATTGGAACGATGTTGTTTGGCGTAATGCAGCAATCAGGTTATCAAATTTTTGATATAGTAGCTCCATTAGCTCCAACAGTGAATGTTGTTAAAGGTACTTATTCAAATCTTGTTACATGGAATGATCTTGCCGGTGAAACGACAGAAAAATATTATGTTTACGCAAGCTTATCTCCAATCACTAATATTAAGGCAACCGATGTTGAACTTATTGCATTTGATGTACCGAGAGGAACACAAGTAATTGAGCATCTTTTAAGAGTTCCAATTTCTGATAGAGATGTTAAATATTACTACGCTGTAAATGCAATTGATAAAGCAGGTAACATCGGTGCAGTTACAACTGCAGCCGGACCGACCAATAAGTCAAAAGGTATTCCTACAATTGCTATTGGAACTCCAAATTTTAAAGCAGATGGAGATCTTAATGAATTCGTAGGAATTGCGACTCCATTTAAAATGTACCCGTCTAAAGGAACAGCACATATTATGACTGGTTTTACTGTTACTAATGATGCTGATTGTTCTGCAGAGATGTATGTAGTAATGGATAAAGACTATTTGTATTTCGCTGCTAATGTTACTGATGATATTGTTTTTAATGATATATCATACTTGAGTAAAGGTTACAGCTGGGCGCTTGACGCTGTTGATCTTGAAATTGGTCTTTACAATCAAGAAGCGAAACAACATACTGGATACAAACACGGTAAGACTCCTGATTATCATTTCAGATTTAATAAAGATAGAGCAAGAAGCGATCACTGGGAATCTGAAAAAGATTCTTTGTTATTACCGGGCGTAAACTATTGGTGGGCGGAAAAATTCCCATCAGGGTATATTGTTGAGGCAAGACTTAAATTAACTGATGTTGCAAAATTAAGAAAAGTTCCTGCAGGCACTAAAGATTCAATCTATGTTAAAGAAGGTTATAAAATTCCATTTCAGTTGGTTGTTGGTGACAACGATGGAAAAAATTCAGCCGATTTAGGTAGTAACCGCGAAGGTCAAATCGGCTGGTCGCCATTTGATAATGATGCCGGGTGGCGTGATCCTTCTAAATGGATGTACACATGGCTTGGTAACACTGATGTAATTTCCACTGATGTAAAAGATGAACTACCTCTCCAATATTCATTAGATCAAAACTATCCAAATCCTTTCAACCCAACTACACAGATTAAATACTCTATTGCTAAAGCTGGTGTTGTAACTTTGAAAGTTTATGATATTCTTGGTCGGCAGGTTGCTGATTTGGTAGATAAATATCAAGAAGCAGGCAAATATACAGTTGACTTTAACGCGTCACGTCTTGCATCAGGTGTTTACATCTACAGAATTGAGAGCAGTTCATTTACTAATGTTAAAAAGATGATGTTGATTAAGTAATCAAAATCAATTTAGGGGCACTGCAGAATCTGTGGTGCCCCTTTTGTTTCTATTAAACACCTTAATAACGCAAGGTGTCATTCTGAACGGAACGAAGTGAAGTGAAGAATCTCAGAATCGAACAAAAAGAAATTTTTAGATTCTTCGCTTCGCTCAGAATGGGTATAATAGTCATTTTGTGTTGCTGTTTTAACATTGAATATTACTACAAAAACAATTTTAGTTGTTATACAGCTATCATAATTTATTCAACAACTTAAAAAGTATTGTAGTGTTTTTCTCAAGTTGTTTTTCCGCATTGCTTTTAACAGCATGTTATAAGGATGAAAGTCATCTTCATTATTTTAATGATTATATTTTGTGTGGTTGCATTAAAAAATTATATGTTATAAAATAAAGACGCCACGAAAAAGCAAGGAGTAAAACTAAAAATTAAATGAAAGATAATTCAGAAACTCATTTGTTTTAAGTTTACTCCTTGTAATTATTTGTGATATAATAGGTTACTGTAATTTTAGCAACACTTTTTGACTATTATACCCAGAATGACAAATCAAAATGTCTTTGCGTAAGGCGGGTCATTAACTAAAATT
The DNA here is from genome assembly GCA_964449775.1 of uncultured Melioribacter sp. Taxonomy (GTDB): domain Bacteria; phylum Bacteroidota; class Ignavibacteria; order Ignavibacteriales; family Melioribacteraceae; genus Fen-1258. Next base: position 92,896 of record CAYVBQ010000013.1, read on the forward strand.
TTTCAAGGGATAGATTATGTGCAGGATTAATACAATGGAGAGAATCAAGTTGTCGAGAAGTGTATTACAACTGAGTCTTATATTGTTGTTGTTTGCTTCTTCATTTATTAATGCGGGTACGACTGGAAAACTTGCAGGTAAAGTGCTTGATTCTGAAGTCAAAGAGCCTGTGATTGGTGCAACTGTTCTTTTACAGGGCACCAACTATGGCGCTGTAGCCGATTTAGAGGGATATTATTATATCAATAATATTTCCCCCGGTATTTATACGGTTGTTGTAACATCCATAGGTTATCACAAAGTTACAATTCAAAAAATTTCTATTAAGATCGATCAAACTACTCGTCTGGATGTTAACCTAACGTCCTCATCAATTTCTTTAGGCGAAATTGTAATACAGGCAAAGCAGCCGCTCGTTACAAAAGATCTCACTTCATCATCGGCTATCGTTTCTGCAGAAGAATTAAAATTGATGCCGGTTGAAAATCTGAATCAAGTGGTTAACCTCCAAGCCGGTGTTGTTAACGGGCATTTTAGAGGAGGACGTTCCGGTGAAGTTTCTTATCTAGTTGATGGTGTAACAGTGACGGATGTTTTCAACGGCGGTATGTCGGTGGAAGTAGAGAACACTTCAATTCGCCAGATGGAAATTATCAGCGGTACATTTAATGCTGAGTATGGTCAAGCGATGGCTGGTATTGTCAATATCGTTACAAAAGACGGCGATTCAAAATACGAAGGTTCTGCTTCCGCATATGTGGGCAACTATTTTACAACCCACACAGACATTTTTCAAAATGTGAACAAGGCTAATCTGAATGGTCCAAGAGATTTGCAATTAACTTTGAGCGGACCCACACAAATTTTAAGCAATTTGACTTTCTTTCTTACAGGCAGATATTATCGCGACGATGGTTATATGTATGGGCAAAGATATTATAATGTTTCAGATGATAGACCAACATTTCCCATAGCGGGAAATCAAACGTATTGGATTGATCATGGTACGGGCGATAGCGCTTTTGTTCCCATGAATCCATACGATAAAAAATCGTTTAACGGAAAACTGTCTTATAATTTTAACAGATGGAAATTCAGTTATAGTGCTTTTTGGGATGATAACTGGAGTAAAGGTTATAACCACGGATACAAATGGACACCCGATGCGATAAAAAATAATTATCGGACAAATACAATTCATAGTTTCCAAATTTCTTGGTTACCATCTCAGAGTACCTATGCAACATTAAAGCTCTCATCGAACTATCATAAGTTCTGGGGCTATTTATATGAAGATGAATACGATCCTCGTTACGTTGAACCCAATCAGGGTTCGCCTATTACCGGGTATACTTTTAATCAAGGCGGTAATGAGACTGATAGATACAATAGATATACACAAACCTATATCGGACAGATTGCGTTGGAAGCGCAGCTGACGAAAGAGCACAAAGTTAAGATTGGTGCAGAGGCAAGACTTCATACGATCTCTAATAATTGGAAAACAATACGGAACATGACAGAAGGTCAGATAGACTCTACCGGTAATGCAATTTTTACTCTTGGTTATAGTAATCCTAATACAAAGTTTAATCAGAGTTATATGAGATACCCTTACGAAATCTCTGCATACATTCAAGATAAGATGGAATATGATATAATGATTATCAATGCCGGCGTTAGATTCGATTATTTCAGTTCGAACACAGACTTACCGGCGGACATACGTAACCCGTTGAATAATCCAAATTTTGCAAATGCATTTCTAAAGAAAGATGCAGAATCTGAATATCAGATCAGTCCCCGTCTCGGTGTTTCATTCCCTATGTCTGACAAGGGAGCTATCCATTTTTCATACGGACACTTTTTCCAGATACCGAGTTTTGAAAACTTATATAGTAATTATGCTTATATAATTGATCAGACTTCATCCCTTTCTTCAAGTGTTGGAAATCCGGAATTGAAATCGCAGAAAACAGTTAAGTATGAATTAGGATTGCA
>CAYVBQ010000014.1:0-24709 GCA_964449775.1 uncultured Melioribacter sp.
AAGTTCTAATGCCAAGCTTAAATAAATATTTTTGCGTAAGGTGAGTTATTAATTACTGACCAGCCGAGACCAAAATCGAATGCGTTGCTGTTCGACGTCCATAACTTCGCGCTGAAGCCTGTTGGTTCACCGATCATCACGCCGAGACCAAATTTACGCTCTTGTGCGTTGGATGTCTGAACTGAGAAAAATACACACAGTGCAATAATTGCAAGATTAAATTGTTTCATAGATAAACTCATTATAGTTGGTTGATATATTTTTTAGCTTCATTGTTCTACAAACCGAACAAGACGCTTGCCGTGAACAGAATCGAATGAATACTCCGCGCGTTTGAAATAAAATGTTTATCATCCCCCGCAGAGTAGAGAGGATCTCGTTCGTCATTCAAAGAAAGATAGGAATCAATGCGTTGGTTTATTCCCGGATTGACGTCGTTCCATTCTTTGCCGGAAAGATTCATGATGTTGTACGAGAGATTAAAGTCGAGCGATAGGAAAGGACCTACGCTCACTTCCGTTCCCGCCGAGAACCCTACGCCAAACCGTGTTGCACCTTGCACGCTATACATTGCGCTCGGAACTTTGGAAACCCCTTGAAACGTCGTCTCGCCACTAAACGAATTCAATGCGAGATTTACGCCGATGTACGGAGTAATGGGTAACACAGGTAAGTTGAGACGAAATTCAGGTCCCACTTTCAGCGACAGTATCTTTTGCGATATATCCACTTTTCCCTGTCCTGGTTCAGAATTTCCAGTGTTACTTAACGATGAGTAATCAATTTCAGCGGCGAGATTCAGTCCGGACAACCCGATCTTCGCCTTTCCATGAATGTTAAGACCACTGCTGAGTCCATAACTGGAACCGTTATAGTATTCAATGGTTGAGCCGCTGAAGTTAGAAGCCGGACTCATTACACCGATGCCGCCGCCAAGTTTAATGTTCACTTGCGCTCTCGATTGTGTGTTCATCAGTGCTGTGAGTGCAATAATTACAACTGAAAATTGAAACGACCGTATAATCATTTTCATAATACCCTCTGCAACTATAAGATTGAAATGTTTCATTATAGATACTCCTTATTTATTTTGTTATAGCATTCGTCACTTACTACCAGAATTAAGATACAACTAATTAGGATGTAAATTTAATCGGGTAAAGGAATGAAAAAGGAACTACTTCTTTTGGGTGAGAGAGCATTCCGATAATGTCGAGATTCCGGCGAGAAATTAATTGTATTAATCATGAGAATACCTTTAACAATCTATTTAGAGTTCCTTAAGAGAAAGAATAATTGGCTACTTCCCACATAGTGGTGGATTCCCACAAACGCGTATGCAGTGCCAGCTTATCATTATTGCATTTACACAATTATTGATCAACGTGCACTGATGGTGGTTTACCTGTACTTATGATAATTGTGTAGTGAGTATTCTTTGCAGCAAGGAACGATACCGACTCATTCTGGATAACAGCTGTCGCAGTAATATTTCCTTCAGAGGCGGTTTGATATGCCGTTGTTTGTCCGGGTTCGACATTGTTAATGCTGAATTTATTATTTCCTGATGTCTGTATATTCATATTGACTTTGTTCACCTGTTCGTTCAGGATACGGAACTGTGGGTCTGTATTACTGGAACAACCATTGATGATGAGAAAGAATACTAAGCTAAGAATACCGATAAATATTTTTTTCATGCGTTCTCCTAATTAAATTATTTGTTGACCATTGAGTTGCTAAAATAATTGTATTTTTCTTTTGTAGAATTTGTGAATAGTGGAAAGGTATATCAATGAATTTTTTTATTGATTGAATGAGAACAAACATCCTAAAAAATATTTTTGACTTTTTACACAATCTCAATCTCCCGGACTTCTGAGAGATTGAGATTAGCATTTACTTATTCACTTGATCAGGATCAACTTCTTCGTCGAGACGAAGGATCCGGCTTCCAAACGATAGAAGTACACACCACTTGAAAGATTCAGTTTTGCTTCGCTCGTGTAAAACGGTACTGTATAACTTCCGGCTTCCTGATTGCTGTTCACAAGGGTAGCCACTTCATTACCGAGCACATCATACACCCTGAGAGAAACCAAACCAGGATTTCCAATTGTGTATTGAATCTTTGTTGACGGATTGAATGGGTTCGGATAGTTTTGGTCGAGAGAAAAAGCTTGAGGCACTACATCATTTTCGACCGAGACCACCGTTTCCGGCTTAGTGACGGTATTGGCATCTAATGTAACTGCGCTCTGTGCCAGCGCTCTGCCGTTCAAAGTTGCACCGGTCTGCATCTCAATCAACGTCTGACACAATATGATTCCCTTCATGGCAGCCGTAGTTCCAAGAGTAACTTGGCCGGCGACCTGCCAGAAGACGTTGGAAGCCAATGCGCCACCGCTTAGAGTAACAATGGCTCCGTTGGCCAAGGTTAGATTCTGCGCTATCTGGAAAATCCAGACATCAGTTGCGCTGCCCGAAATAGTAACACCAGCAGCAGATACTAGAACCCCAGTCCCCCATTTATAGAGACCAGGAGTGAGGGTCTGCCCAGTAACATCTCCGGCGTACAGTTCAGTATAATTAGGCAATGTTCGTCCAGCTGCGTCGGTGTACGCGGTTTCCATGTCACCTACAGCCGTAGTCATCTTAGCTGGAGTTGGGGGAGTATAGTCGGCGGCATATACCTTTCCAGTGACTAAAGATGATGTCGAAAATGTATTCGAGGCATCCATTATTAATCCAAATCCAGTTATGTATGTCGCAGCGGCTGGACTAACTCCAATATCACCAACAATTGAGGTGGTTCCAGTGGTTGAAACTCCGGTTTTTGCCAGAATCGCGAAATTGCCAGCTGTTCCAAGATTCACTGGTGCCGGTGACGATTGAGACACGGCAACGGCAGGCAATATCAAAGCAACCGTCAGCATCGCTTCGAGGAAGCGTGTCAATCGGTGTAAAATACCTTTTCTATTTGTTGTGTAAGTTTTCATAAAACTCTCCTTGACGTTTTTGTGATGTATTACTATTCATATTTTGAATAGTTTGGTGAAGTGAATTTTTTTATTGATTGAATGAGAACAAACATCCTAAAAAATATTTTTGACTTTTTACATAACCTCAATCTCTCGGACTTCTGAGAGATTGAGATTAGCATTTACTTATTTATTTAAGAAGGATCAACTTCTTAATCGAAACAAACGACCCGGCTTGCAAACGGTAGAAGTACACACCACTTGAAAGATTCAGTTCGCTCGTGTTAAACGGTACTGTATAACTTCCGGCTTCCTGATTGCTGTTCACAAGAGTAGCAACTTCATGACCGAGCACATCATACACCTTGAGGGAAACCAAACCGGCATTTCCAATTGTGTATTGAATCTTTGTTGACGGATTGAATGGGTTCGGATAGTTTTGGTCGAGAGAAAAAGCTTGAGGCACTACATCATTTTCGACCGAGGTAACTGTTGCCGGTTTGGTGACGGCATTGGAGGCTGTTGCCCCGGTATTCAGCGAGATGGTATTGGCATCTAATGTAACCGACTCAGTTCGCGCTAATGCTCTGCCTTCCAAAGATGCGCCTGTAGCAAACGTAATGTTTGCATAAGCCATAATGGTTCCCTTCATTACAGCAGTTGTTCCAAAAGTTGCCGCACTGCCGACTTGCCAAAAAATGTTGGAAGCCTTCGCGCCGCCGATTAGGAAAACTTGGCGACCGGATGTCATATTGAAACTGGATGCTATTTGAAAAATCCAAACAGCATTCGCGTCGCCTTTAGCATCGAGAGTAAGATCGCCTGACGATATTTCAAGCGAGCTGGTGGATTTATAAAGTCCCGGGGGAAGTGTTTGTCCGCCAAGATTTCCGGCTATACCGATAGGATTTACTGTTCGTCCTGCGGCATCGTTAAATGCAGTCGTTAAATCAAGCATTGCCTGAGTTAACATAGCAGCGTTTGTCACGTAACCCGTAGGACCGGAAGCGTCAACCGTGTAGATCGTTCCGACTAAGGCTACTGTCTCAAATCCGGTCATGGAAGCACCGGTGATAGGACTCGCTCCAACATCTCCGGTAATACTCGTAGGACCGGTATTGGTGATTCCAGCGTACGACAGAATTGCAAATCCGTCGGTCAAACCAAGAGTTACCGGCGCTTGCTGAGAAAAAGCAACCGCAGGCAACATCAAAACAGATATCAATCCCGTTCCGAGTAAACTCATGAAACGGTGTAAAATACCTTTTCTGTTTTTTGTGTAAGTTTTCATAAAATTCTCCTTGTAATTGTTGTTATTGAAAGAGTAAGTGTTCGAAAAATTTCGTTTTTTATTTTGTTCATTATAATTTATCTCCTTTAATAAATTAGTTTTCATTATTAATAAATAAAAGTCCCGATTTTATACGAGGCTTTTTAACTAAAACTGTCAACTTTTTTTAGGACGATTCAGAGAGTTAAAAGTTGATTTAATTGCTGTCTTCTTTTCCGTCTTTATCATTATCCTTAAATGCTTTTAAGAAACTTTTCAAATTATTTTCTATAACACTAAAGTTATTAGAGTTTGTTGGATCAAGCAGAGCGTTATTTTGATCCAGGAACCAGCCAGCTGAGCTAATCTGTAAAGTAAGATTAAATGTTGTTTGAGTTTGATTGATAACCAAATTGGGGGAAAGTGTCTTTTCAAACTCAACATTGATCTTTGACTTATAAGTAAAAGCATTAGCAGTAGACTGTCCATTTTTATATAAGTTACCATCTATAATTATGCTGAACCTATCGCCGCTAAGAAAATCTATAAATGTTGCTTTTTGTGAAGCTGATAAGGTATCAATTTCACTTTGACTTACCTTGTGAATCTCAAATTTAAATTTGTTATAAGTACCAAATGGAATATTCGAAATAGAAATCTGTTGCATTGCACCGGAAAGGTTTAAATCCAATACAAACGGAGCGAGTTTTTTGGTTGAGTTTATACCATTTTCTTCGTGTTCCATTTCTACTTCATTATTGTCTTCAGCTTTCAGCTTTATGTTACGCAGTATAACTCTAACACGAGTTATTTTTATAGAATCTACTGCATTTACTGAGCCTGATTTCTGCAAGCCGGAAACAGCCTTAGTAGTATATACTGCAGTCATCGAAATTTTACTTGTAGTACCAGTGGGAACCGGATCAGTTGAGTTACTGCAGCCGTAAACAAAAAGGGATACAGCAAAAATCAGAACTAAAAATACTGCGTTTATCTTTTTCATTGGAATTCTCCTATTTTATGAATTTTTTAAGTCATTCAACTATTTTAGTTAATGCTTGTGACTTTCCTATAATATATATTATGATAAATCATTTTACTTTATATGGTATGCCCCATGTTCTTTCAACTACACTTGTATTTGAGTCGTAGATTACAGACTTTGGAAGAGCATTAATGACTGCATGCATTCTCCCCGCATAAGAATGAGTTTTCCAATTTCTCTCATAAACTTTTCTATAGTAAGTTCCTTCCTGAATGCTGGATTTCAGATTAAATTTTTCTTTTGTTCTAAATTTTCCATTCATCATGGCTCCATAGGTAATTGTCAAGAAATCATCATCGCTGGATTTGCTCAAAAGTTCAACTTCAAGTTTCACCGGTTGATTTTTTGTATAGTTTGTGAACAAATCATGCCAGTCATGTAAACCGATTCCAATACCCACTCCTGAACCAGTTCCATGGTTTTCATTATCATCATCCTCATCGTTATCATCATCCTTATCACTACCTACGTTAAAGAAAAATGCATTAGGGTCATTTATAACAACCGTTGATCCATCCCGGGCAGTTAATGTTAATTTTGTGATTAGAATATCATCTCCTTCTGTACCGCCAACGGGCAGTGAGATAGCCGTAACTTTCCAATCTTTTGTATCGTTGCCGGTGTTTGCAATTTTCTTGAATTTTATAATACGTGTGATAGTTGTTGATAACGGCTTATGAATTACAGTATCAACATGTGTATATGTTCCTGGTCCAGGCTGTTTGAGTGAACCCGCGATAATCAATTCACCTTCGAATTTTTGTACTAAAGTCCCGGTTGCAGTAGTGCTGTCCTTTACAACGGTCATACTTTTCTCCACCAGTTTCAGATGCTGACCGACACGAATTGGATATATGTCCTTTCCAAGAGTGCCGGAAAGTGGCATAGCATCTTCTTCGTTATAGTTTTGTGTAAAAGAATTGGTTGACTGACTATTATCAGCGCTTTTCATTAAAGCTTGAGAGAAGTTTTTATTGGTCCCAAATCCGGGTTCAGTAACGCCTGTCTGTTCTTTACAGCCAAAACCAATTATCATAAAAAGTATAATTGCTGTAAATGAAGAAATGAAAGAATTCATGCGTTCCATTTTTGCCTCCTTTATTTTTAGTTTAGTTTATGTAATAAAAATTTTGAATTCTCTTTTTGCTCTTTTACAAGTTCTCTTATAAAAGTCTTGAGCTGAACCAGCTCGGAAGATTTATCAAAGAAATAATGCACCGCCGAATTTTCGTAAGTATTTTTATACTGTGGCAACGCATAATTTGAGCATACTATTATTAACGGTTTATGAAATAATCTATTGCCAAGAGGAACTAATTCAAGACCGCTTTTATCCGGCAGTTGAATATCGAACAGAACCACATCAATTCTCTGCTTTTGCATAATTAGTTTTGCTTCCTTTACTGTGTTAGCTTCAAGAACATCATCAAAGTAATTTTCAAGTTTCAGATACCTTATTAGCTTTTCTCTTAATATTTTTGATCCGTCTGCAATCAAAATTTTCATTTCAGTAATGTTGTTTTTCTATGGGTTAATTTATAAGAGGGAGGTAACCTTGTATGTAGCTACTTTTTGTAAAAGGATGTGGTTGATTTTACTACAAAAATAAGACGATTAGCTTGGATTATTTAGTATTTCTCAACTAAATCATTATCAATAGCATATCGAATTAACTCTGCCGTAGACTTAATATTTAATTTCTCTTGAATTCGGGTTTTGTACGAAGCGATTGTATTAACGCTCAGACTAAGGTTTTCAGCAATTTTAGATATTTTATTCCCTTGTGCCAATAATCTAAGCACTTCGAATTCTCTATCGGAAAGAATTTCATGGTTAGCTGAGCCAATGGATTTTAGCGGGTTAAAAATTAATTCCTCAAGCAGTTCATATTTCATATATTTCCCGCCCTTTTCAATCTTTCTTATGGCATTAATAATTTCACTTGGTTTAGCGCTCTTGCTCAGGTAGCCGTCTGCCCCCATTTTAATTGCCCTCTTTGCAAATTTTTCGTCCGGATAAATACTGAACATTAGAATTTTTAGATCAGTGTAGCGAATTTTAATATCCTTAATAAAATCCAATCCGCTTTTATCCGGCAAAGAGATATCCAACATCACCAAATCAATTTGCTGCTCACTCAATTTGCTTTCCAATTCTTTAATACTCGAAGCTTCCGCAACAACATTTAGATCACTCTGCTTGGACAATATTTTTTTAAGTCCTTCTCTTACTATTTCATGGTCGTCTGTCAATGCGATATTCATTTTATACCCTCAGCTTTCCGTATTTGGTTCTTTTTCAAAAGGAATTAAAAGATGAATCTTGGTACCTTCTTCCTCGATGCTTTCAATGTTCAATTTACCACCTAAAAAGATAGTTCTTTCTTTCATACCCAGAATACCCATCGAATTCGTCCTGGTCTCGGAACTTTCCCGGATTCCCTTACCATTATCTGAAACCAAAATATCCAAATAATCTTTCGACTGCATTATTTTCACATCTATAATGTTGGCATCCGCATGTCTGATCGCATTCGTCAATGCTTCTTGAATAATCCGGAATAGAGCGACATTTCTTTCTTCATCGAGGTTAAAGGATTCCAATTCTGATTTGAAATTACATTTGATATTACTTATCCGTTCTATCTCACGGCAATATTCATGAATTGCTGGAATCAAACCGAGATGATCAAGTACATATGACCGCAGACTTCCCGAAATATCTCTTACCATTTGAATACCTTTATTAACAAAAACCTGAACGGAGCGTAATTCGTCAAGTATTTCCATTACCGATGGTTTTTTAGTTTGCTCTAACATCTCGGTAAGAAGAGAGACATTCAAATTAATACCGGTGAATAATTGTCCAAGCTCATCGTGTACTTCTCTTGCTATATGTTGTCTTTCCGCTTCTCTTGCATATTGGATTTGCACTGCAAGATTCCGCAACTGCGATTCTGTCTGTCTCAATTTTTCGTAGTTCAAAGATTTTGCAATTGAGATTGAAGCATTTCGCGCTACGGCTCTCAACAAATTTATATCATCGTTGTTAAAAACTTTATTATTCTTTTTGTTATGAATCTCGAAAAATCCGATCAACTCTCCGGCTGAACCAAACAATGGAGTTGAAAGGATTTGTTTTATACCGTAACGATTGGCAATTTCTTTATCAATCAGATCGTCGTTCAAGGTGTCAACCGATGTGTAACTTTCTTTATCAACAATGAATCTTTTTAGGAGTGCGTCATCGGTCGGATAGATTTTGTTAAGATATTCCCAGTGATCTTTGTAATAATATCTTTTTGCTTCAAATTCCTTTTCATTCATCAAACATGTAAAACCACTTTCAGCATTCACTAATTGTATACTCTCAGTAACCAAAAAGTCCGTAATCTGTTCAATCTCAAGAGAGGAGTAAAGTTTTTCACTTATCCTCAATAACGTATTGATTGTTTCCTCATATTTCTTGCGGTCATCATTATCATAACGTGAACCGAGATAGCCGGCAAAATTTCCATCCATATCATAATACGGCATTCCAAAATCGATTAACCAACGATAATACCCCTCTGAATTTTTCATTCTGTATTCAAGAGTAAAACTTTTTTGTTGCTTAAATGCAGTGTGGAATTCATTCATTACTTTTTCCGTATCTTCCGGGTGAAGATTCGCAGCCCAGCCATCTCCAATTTCCTGATCAAATGAACGCCCGGTAAAATTTAGCCACGCTTTATTAAAATAATTACATTTACCATCAAGACCTGAACGCCAGACGGGATTTGGAAAATCATCAAGCAGTTTCAAATAAAAATCTCTTGATTTTCTTATTTCTTCTTCTGCTTTTTTTCTTTCAGTTAGATCGCGCGTTACTTCTAAGAATCCGTACAATTTTCCTTTGTCGTCTTTCAATGAAGTGATTACAACATTAGCCCAGAATAAAGATCCGTCTTTTTTCAGTTTCCATCCTTCTTCTTCAAAACTGCCGTTCTTTACTGCAAATTCTAATTCATTCGATGGTTTATTTTTGATCTTATCTTCTTCGGTATAAAAAATAGAAAAATGTTTTCCAATAACTTCTTCCGGATTATAACCTTTTATTTTTTTTGATCCTTCATTCCACGATATCACGTTGCCGCCGGCATCCAGCATAAATATCGCATAATCTCTCACTTCATTTATCAATGCTTCAAAACGATTTTCTAATTTTAATTTTTCAATCTCGGCTTCATATCTTTTTTTATAATTAGAAAAGATATTCTTTCTCCAGAAGAAGAATAATATAATAGCCAACAGAAAGTCTGATGATGTCACCGCCAAGAAAACGATTTTACCGAAATCATTAACCGGTTGATAAAATTCCGATTTATCAATTTTGGTGATCAAGAACCATGATGAAGAAGGCACCTTTTGAATCACGGCAATCACTTCTTCATTTTTATAGTCAATCCCTTCCACAAAATTTCTTCTTCCCTCAATGGCATTGGCAGACGTAAGAGCTTTATTTTTTAAAGGCAGACTCAATACATTTTTATCACGATCAACTTGTAATGAATTTAGATACACTACACTATCGCCGATTGTTTTTACCAACAACGATTCGAGAGTTGGAGATTTATCAATGTTTTGATTTAAGATAGGATCAAAATTTTTCTTTGGTTCTAAAATGAGAATCAATACACCGCCATTCCTCTTTTCACCGCTGTTTTTTTCTTCGAGAGGTATGTAAAACTTAAGAGCGGTCTGGACAGTTATTCTATCATCTGAATCGGAAAAAAGAACCATATTGGAATCAGATGCTAATCCACATAATGAAGAATCAGTCTTAGTAAAATATTTTTGGGTCGAGGACAAACTGTAGATTAATTTTTTAGAGTGATCTGCAATAATGATATCATCATACCCATAATACTTCTTCAACGAACCGAACCAACTTTTGACCTCGGGTGAGACATTCAATTGGGAGGACAATTTAGTTCTTGAAAGATTTATTAGCGGAGAACTGACCTTGAGAATTTCCAAATCAGAATATTTCTCTTTCAACCATTGAATGACCTGCGACATTCTAAATTCCGCAGTCGAACCGAGATATTCATAACGATCGTTTATGATCTTGTTTTTCTGTCCATTAAAATAGGAGAACCCAAGAAGTGATAGAATGATTGTCACAGAGAGGTATGTAAAAATAAGTCCTACTAACGGTCTCTTAAAAAAATCATCTAATCGTGTTTTAAATGTGATCTTCATATTGCTCTGCTGCTATTTTATTTTTAAGATAACAAAAGATAAGGAATATCAGAATGACACCTCTCACAAATTTCCTAGAATAGTTCTTATTCAATTTGCCTCTGGTCCCATATTAAAAGAAGCAGTGAGAATTTTACTTTTATCAGTTTCGATTACGACATTCAAATAATTCGTATTGTCAAAGAAACAAGAATATTTATAGATTTATACTAAAGAAAATTTGCTGATAGATAAATGAACTTTATTCCCTCATATATAAAATTATTCCAAAATGATGAACTCAAGAAAAGAGCTCAATCCGCCCTTGGCGTTTTAAAATCTTGTAGAAGTTGTCCGCGTAACTGTGAAGTTGATCGTACGCGAGGAGAGTATGGAATTTGTCAAAGTCTCGAACTTCCAATAGTCTCTTCATATACGTCACATTTTGGAGAAGAACCAGTTCTATCGGGAAATAGAGGCGCTGGAAATATTTTTTTCGGCAACTGTAATTTGAGATGTATCTTCTGCCAGAATTTTGAAATTAGTCAGAACTGGAAAGAAGAAAAGAAGAACGAAATTTCTTTTGAGCGTCTTGCTGATATTATGATCGAGCTTCAAAACAAAAATTGCCATAATATCGGATTGGTTTCTCCATCTCATTTTTCAGCGCAGATTTTAAAATCAATTTCTCTTGCGGCTGAAAAGGGATTACGTTTGCCAATCATCTATAACACAAACGGATATGATTCTGTTGAGATGCTAAAACTTTACGATGGTGTGATAGATATTTACTTACCGGATTTCAAATATGGTAATAATCAATCGGCTAAAAAATATTCTAATGCAGAGGATTACTTTGATCATACAAAAGAAGCAATTAAAGAGATGTTCCGCCAAGTTGGAGATGAATTGGTATATGATGGAGATATTGTCGTTCGAGGATTAATTATCCGGCATCTGGTTCTGCCAAATGGATTAGCGGAATCAGAGAATATTTTTAAATTCATTGCAGAAGAGTTAAGTCCTAATGTTCATATCTCGCTGATGTCGCAATATTTTCCTTCCAATAAGGCGCATACAGATATTTTGATTGACCGGCGGCTTCGTCAATCAGAATATCAAAAAGCAATTGAACTGATGGAGAAGTATAGTTTACACAATGGCTGGATCCAGCAGGTGGAAAGTTCTGATAATTATCGCCCTTACTTTAATCAGAATCGGGAAAATCCTTTTAATAATTAGAAATAAAAAAGGCGATCTGTTGACCGCCTTTTTTATTGGATATGTGACTTAATACTTTTCTAAAACAGTTTTATTTAACTAACAGCATCTTTCTGGAATAAGCAAATTCAGCAGCTTCTATTCTATAGATGTAAACACCACTTGCTAAATTAGATGCATTGAAATTTACTTCGTGCCAACCGGCATTAATATTTCCATTAACCAATGTATTCACAAGTTCACCGGTAACCGAATAAACTTTCAACGTTACAGAGGAAGATTTAGATAAAGCAAACTTAATAATTGTTGTTGGATTGAATGGGTTAGGATAGTTCTGAGATAATGCATATGCTGATGGAATAGAACTGGTGTTTTCAACACTAACAGGACCACTATGCATTTTTATTGCATGTCTCGATGCCCAAGCAATATCTTTTGTAGTATGGCATTGTATACAGGTATAATCTAAAGTCAAACCAGATATACCATTCGCATCAGTTTTAATGAATTTATATACAACTGGTGGAGTAGTTGTACTGGAAATATCATCTAAGTTTTGAAACATTGTAATAGGGTTTGTATTGATCTTCCAATAATGAGTACTCTGTTCTGAAATATAGGCTGTTAATTGATCACCGTTTCTTGCTGCAAAAGGCATGTGGCAGTCTGTACACTCCGCCATTGTTTTTGAAGCTTCATGCCCAACAATAGTTTTATTTGGATGACATGTTTCGCACTTTGCCGTTGTTTTGACACCTCCTAAGTTAAAATAAACACCTTTATGAGAGTCATGGCATGTTGCGCAGGTAAAATTAGCTTTTCCATGTTTTGAAGCAAGCAGCATATCTCCTTGTTCTCTATGTCTTATAAAACCTGTACTTGTTGTACCAACAGTTCTTGCTTGCCATTCAACTCTATTATTCCAAGGAAAAGTTGTAGTTTCAAAATTTCTATCTCTTGCATGGCATTTATTACAAGAGTTTAAACCTTCCGTTGGCGGCTTATTACTAACATTTGTTGTATGAGCTTTTGCTGGACCGTGGCATCCTTCGCAACCAATTCCTCCTTCAACCCAACTGCCTTCAATACCTGGGTAAGCCTGAAATTCTGTTGTCTTTGTTCTGCTTGGACCAGTTGTATGACACATATAACAAGTATAACCATACGCTCCTTTTCCAGGAGCTGACTGTGTGTAAGAGACCCATCTATTCGTCGCAAGATTATACTGTCTGTTATCGCCCCAAATCAAGTATCCATCTTTATCTAAGAAGCGTGCGTTTGAATGATAGCCGCCAACTACAAAGCTAATATCACTCCAATTTAATCCGGCTGGTGCGTTAGGTATTCCAGTTTTAAGAGTATAATTTACTACAGTACCAACTGTTTTTTGCGCGGAAAGAACCGGATATGCTGGAGGATTTCCTCCAACTATTTTTTGAATTTTGTAAGGGTGCCCGGATTGTTTCCAATTATTATATGCAGTGGAATGACAGTTTTTACAAGATTCACTGCCGGCATATTCTTGAGCCATCATAGTACCAAAACTGAATAGTACCAGGGCGGAAATAAAAAGTATAGATTTTTTCATAACGAACCTATTTTAATGGATAATATGATCTTAATTCTCTCGGAAATATATCAGACTCAGGCATCTTAATGAAATTAACAATTATGAAAAATTATTCATTTTTTTAATGTGGGATTGTATCCTTATAATAATTTATCTTTTGGGTGAATTTGGAGAAGTTTTATGGAAGTACTAATAGTTGAGGATGAATGTGCAATTGCCGGGTCATTAAAAAAGAATTTTTTGAATGCGGGTCATCATGCAATTGTAGTTACTGACGGCGAAGCCGCGCTAAGTACCATTAGGAATATTCAGTACGATGTTATTCTTTTGGATTGGAAGATGCCTAAGATGACCGGATTACAATTATGCAAGAAAATGAAAGAGGCGGGATTAAAAACGCCAATCATTCTTTTGACCGCTCTGAGTGAAATCTCAAATAAAGTTGAGGCATTGAATGCCGGCGCCGATGATTACATAACGAAACCATTTTCTTTCGAAGAAGTACTTGCCCGAATCAATGCCGTGTTGCGAAGATATCAATCATCTGTTTCAGCCCTTCCTTTCGGAGATTATTCTCTCGATCTGATTGAACGGACGGTTATTTCAACCGAGGGTAAAATCAGATTATCAGAAAAAGAATTTGATCTGTTAAGATATTTTCTCCTCAACAGAGGATCTATTGTTAGCAAAGAACAGCTCTGCGAAAAGGTCTGGAATATAGCGTGCAATCCCGAGACAAATTTTGTTGAGGTGACAATTAAAAATCTGCGAAAGAAATTAGAAACCGGATTAAAGAAAAAATTCATTCGTACAATGTATGGCGAGGGGTATATTTTCTTTGCAGATTAGGTATTTAAACATCGAATTTTCAAAAAGTGTTTTACAAAACTCTTTTTTAATAGCGTCCGTAATAGTTGGCTTTCTAATTCTATATAATGTTTTTACATTCGGGCTGTTGAAACATGAGTTAAACGCAAATCTCGATAACAGTCTTGGACATGAAATCGAGAATGTAAATAAGGCGTTTCAGATTCAACAAGATTCAATTTTGATTCTTAACCCGAATGAATTTCTAGAGGCAGATTTAACTCGAATAACCGATCATCCATTTTTCGTACAGATTTATAATACAAAGGGAAAACTCCTACTTAAAAGCAAAAATACCGAGTTTATTCCACCAATTCCTAAACGGTTCCATGAACTGAACGAAGAACTTTATTTTGAGGATGACTATGCCGGCAAAGAAGAGATTCGTTCCGCCTATAAAAAACTTACAGACAAAACCGGAACATTAATAGGATATCTTCAACTATCTACAACAAAATCGCGGTTAACAGTAATAACAACAAATTTATTGATTTTTAATCTTATCGCTTTTCCGGTGATACTACTAGTGATCTTAATAGCAAGCATACTCATATCAAAAAGAACTTTCTCCCCTATTAACAAAATTATCTCTACAGCTAAAAATATTTCCACATCCAACTTAAATGAAAGGGTGAGTTATGAAGCCGATTCAAAAGATGAACTTGGTAAATTAAGAGATACGCTAAATGAACTTTTCGAGCGACTTGAATTTCAAGTAAAACAGATATCCTCTTTTACCGATAATGCTTCGCATCAATTGATGAATCCATTGACCGCTATAAATTCAGAATTAGATTTTCTCTTAAACAATAACCATATTTTTGACGATCAAAGTAATTCCGTTAGAGTAATAAAAGAAGAAACCGAGCGGATGATAAAAATTGTAAAATCTCTTCTGCTGCTTGCAAAAGATTCGAATACACTGTTTGATCAAAAATCCGTTTTTAATTTGTCAAATTTTATCAGAGAGAGTATTAAGAAAATCTATAAAGAAAAAAAAATGGAACTTGATATCGAACAAGATATTTACATACGGGGCAATTCGGAATATTTTTTAATGGCTTTTCAGAACTTGGTTGATAATGCATTTAAATATTCAAACGAGGATTGGGTCACGCTTCATGCAAAACAAATGGACAGCAAGGTTTTTCTAAGAATTGAAGATTTCGGTATTGGGATTGCCGAAGTAGAAAAAGAAAAAGTTTATGATAGATTCTACCGCTCTGAAAAAGTTGAGAACCTCGGTATTAAAGGATACGGCTTGGGTTTAAGTCTGGTTAAATCTATTGTTGAGGCGATGAACGGTACAATCGAGATAAAAGATAACAAACCGCGCGGGACGGTCTTTACCATCACATTTCCCGCCATAGAAATGAGCTGATCAATACCCGCGTTTCATCATATAAAAAATTTTAATGTAGGGATCGGTTTACTTGCCCCGTTCTTTTTGCGGGGTAACCGATCCGAAAATATATTTTCAAAAAACAGCGGAAGGGTCACAGACCCTTCCCTACGTAATATTTAAATAATTAATTAAGGTGTTACCGGTGCCGGCTCATCCGGTTTCTTTACAACTCTTTCATTAGGCATTAAATATTGATCGAACTTTGCCCGGTTGTTAGCAAAAATAATTTTACCCGCTTTACTAACCTTCTGCATAAATTGAAAACACTCATTCAATTTTTCAATTCTTACTTGTGTTACAGCGGGTCTTTTCTTTTTACTCAACTCCTGTTCGTAATCGGCATTAATCAAGTTCGTCTGTAATGATGCTATCTTATCAATTTTTTCTTGATTAAATCCGGCAGCTATAAGATCGGTACTAAATTCGGTTGTTGTTTTATGAAGCACTCCAAGGAATTGAATCATCTTGGTTTCACTTACTCGCGCTTTCTCATAATCATTAACTCCGAATTGAGCCCAGATCTCTTTTTTGTTTGGAAAAGCTTTTTCAATAAAGTACTTCATCATTTGAAAAAAATCTCTACACTCATTCATTTTCAGTTCAACATTTTTGGTCAATTCAATTTGACCGCTTAAGTATAAAGAATCTTGCACTACATCATTTCCGGCTTCAATTTTTTGAAGCCAATTTTCAGCGAACGGATCAATAAATCCTCCGTCGAAATTTGTGAATGCACTTTTGTCTTCAACAAAAAGACCATGCATTACTCTCGATGCCTGAATCATATCGGCATCGGGACCGGTGTAAATACGAGCCTTCTCTTCTGCTTTTGCCATTCTACCATCCTTTAAAATGTTATAAATAAGTTAATTTATTTCGGAGAAGAAGAATTTCCTTGTTTACACAACATTTAAGAGATATTCATTCATTTTCTTATCAAAAACACAGTTTTATCGTACTTTTACAATACTTTCAGAAGAAATCTCTTCACATTAGACCGATTGCTCAATTTTTAATCAAAATCGCCATTTTTTTAATGTTCTACGCCGTTTTTTTGAGACGCTCCGCCATTTTTTTGAGACACTTCACCAGTTTTTTGAGACACTTCACCAGTTTTTTGGTCTGGTACGATATTCCTTTAATGCGCTTCGCCGTGTATAAGAGACAGTACAGGTATTATTTGAAACAGAATACAATCAATCTGCTCTTTTCCACTCCGGAAGGAAGATTAACCGTAATTAGAAGAGAATAACTATTTAGGTGAAAAAGTAGGAGGAAAAGAAATTTATATTGGAATAAAAGAATTTACTTGTGTAATTTATCAAATAATAAGAACTTGAACATACCTAACTGCAAAAATATAATTTTTTTGAACAAATGCAAGATAAAAATAGAGTAACGCCCGTTAATTGGTTATTTGTGATTGGTGAAAAATAGATGGGTTTTAAAACAACAATCCCGACTTTCGTCGGGACTACTGTAAACTTTTCACAACGGAATAAAAAAAGTCCCACGGATACGCGGGACTTAAGATAAATCTTCGGCTTATAGCCTTATTGTGATAAGCTTTCGAATGCAACATACGAGATGAAAATAAATTTTGCAAGAAAAATCTTTTGTTAAATAAAAAAGTGAGACGACAATGAACAAAAAACTTGGTCTTGATCTTGGCACTAATTCAATAGGGTGGGCAATTAGAGATACTATTCTTGATAAAAATCAGTTTGAAAAATATGGTGTAAATATTTTCAGAAAAGGAGTTGGTGAAGGAAAAACTGGAGAGTTTTCT
This sequence comes from uncultured Melioribacter sp., assembly GCA_964449775.1. Lineage (GTDB taxonomy): Bacteria > Bacteroidota > Ignavibacteria > Ignavibacteriales > Melioribacteraceae > Fen-1258. The sequence continues at coordinate 17,371 of CAYVBQ010000014.1, forward strand.
CTTGCTGCAGAGAGGACAAAGAATAGGACTGTAAGAAGACTTTATCAAGTGCGGAAATATCGTTTGTGGGAAACGTTAGGGATTCTTATTGCACATGATTATTGTCCGTTATCGGAAGAGGATTTAAACCAGTGGCGAATATATAACAAGGAGAAAGGATTCTTTAGGAAATACCCTATACATGCAACGGAGTTTGAACAATGGATTAGATTGGATTTTGATAATGATGGAAAGCCGGATTATACAAGTCCATATCAGTTAAGAAAAGAATTAATTGAAAAAGAGTTTGATCTAAACGACAAAACTGCGCGTTATAAAATTGGAAGAGCTATATACCATATTGCTCAGCGACGAGGTTTTAAAAGCAGTAGAAAAGAGAAAAAGGAAGACAACGAAAATTCTTCTAATATAATTTCAGAATTACAACTTTCCGAAAAGAAAAGGAGTTCGAAAATTGAGGAGTTGCTTTCCAAACATAATATGCCAACTATTGGTGCCGCTTTTGCTATTGAAGAAACTTTAGGTAATCGAATTAGGTTGGAATGGATTCAATACACTATTCGGCAACATTATAAAGATGAGATCAATAAAATATTCGAAGTACAAGGTATAGGGCAAGATACATTACTTTATCAGGGCCTAATTGAAAGTAAAAAAAATAAAAACGATGGTAGCATTTTTTATAAAAGACCACTCCGATCACAAAAAGGATTAGTCGGTATATGCACACTAGAACAAAATACTTTTGAAGATAAAAAAACCGGGAAAACGATAATAACCGGTAAACCTCGGTGTCCAATTGGTCATCCGGGTTTTGAGGAGTTTAGAGCATGGTCTTTTCTCAATAACATTCAATATAGAATTAGTAAAGATGATGCTTGGAAAAGATTGTCTTTAAAAATGAAAGAAGAACTATATCTAGAGAAATTTGTTGGAAGATTGAAAGATTACTTTCACTTTTCCGAGATAAGAGTATTTATTGAAAGCTTTCTTACAAACGAAGGAACGAAAATAAAATTGGATTATAGAGAAAGAACGATTAATTACAACGATAAAACTAATGTTTCCGGTTGTCCCGTTTCAGCAAGATTAAAGAATATTTTTGGGGACGACTGGCAAAAGTATAAAAATGAAACAACCGAAATACGGATTGTTAAGAAGAAAGACGGTACACCACAAGAACACAAAATTACTTATAGAATGGAGGATGTGTGGCATATTTTATTTTCTTTTGGAGATGAGGAGTGTATTACTGACTTTACCAAAGAAAAACTCAAAATTAATGATGCCGTTAAAATAAAGAGTTTAGTTACTGCTTGGAAGCAAATGCCGGATGGGTATTCCATGTTAAGTATAAACGCAATAAATAAAATAATCCCCTTTTTGAGAAAAGGATTCATTTATACAGAAGCTGTTTTATTAGCTAACATGCCTACTGTTTTGGGAAAAGATATTTGGGAAGAAAATGAAGAACTTCTTACAAACAGTATAATTGATTTGATTGCTAAGAATAGGTATGAGAAACAATTACTTAGCATGGTAAAGGACTTAATTTCAAGGTGGCATGCAAGCGATTATAAAGTTGGTTATAAAAATTCCAATTATATCCTTGACGAAAAAGATAAACAACTTGTTCTTGATACAATTTCAAAAGCGTTTGGGGTAAAAACTTGGGCAGAAAAAAATATCGAAGAAAAAGCAAGCATCGTAAACAAAGTAACACATCTTTATCAATGCTTTTTCCAAACAGATTTCGAATGGACTTATATAAAAGACGAAAAATATTATGTAATTAAGACTAATGGCGATACATACTATAAAAGTTTTGGAAGCGGTTATTATAAGGTTCCTCACTTACTAGATTATATTAAGAAAAATCTCAAAGACAAGTTTAACATAGCCGATAAACAGCTTGACAAATTATATCACCCTTCACAAATAGATATTTACCCAAAAGCTAAACCAAATAAAGAGGGTAAAATTCTTCTGCAAAGTCCCAAGACGGGCTCGTTTAAGAATCCAATGGCAATGCGTACATTATACGAGTTGCGCAAGCTTGTTAATTATTTAATCTCTGTTGATGTTATTGATGAAGAGACGGAAGTTGTCGTTGAAGTTGCACGTGATTTAAATGATGCAAACAAACGATGGGCAATAGAAACTTATCAAAGAAGAAGAGAGGAGGAGAACAAAGAATTTGCTACAGCGATAACGGAATTGATGAATGACTCCGAAGTATTTGGAAGAGTAAATGCCGACCCAAACAGTAATGATGATATAGATAAATTCCGTTTATGGTATGAACAGATAGAGCATAAAAGAATATTTAAGAGAGAACCGGCAAAAAACAAACTGGATAAGGATGGCAACGAAATAGAAAATAATGATCGAAGAAAATATGACTGGAATAATATCAGAAATGAAATAATTCAGAAAGTGGTTGAGGAAAAAAATTTAGTTAAGAAATACCGTTTATGGAAAGAGCAACAGTGTAGGTGTATGTACACGGGCAACTTGATAACTATAACAAATTTATTTGATGAGAATGTGATTGATTTTGAACATACAATTCCAAGGAGTATTTCATTCGACAATTCATTAGCAAACCTTACGGTCTGTTATGCAGATTATAACCGTAATATAAAAAAAAATAGAATACCGACAGCACTTGAAAACTATGAGGAAGAGTGGGGTGGCTATCAAGCGATAAAACCACGACTTGATTCATGGGCAAAAAGAATTGAAGAACTAAAAAATAATATCGAATTCTGGAAGAAAAAATCTAAACAGGCACAAGAAAAAGAAGCAAAAGACCCGGCAATTCAACAACGACATTTATGGCAGCTTGAGTTGGAATATTGGGAAAATAAATACAATCGATTTACCATGACCGAAGTAACGACCGGTTTTAAAAACAGTCAGTTAGTTGATACGCAACTAATTTCCAAATATGCTTTCCACTATTTGAAGACAGTCTTTAATAACGTTAAAGTAGAGAAAGGAAGTATAACGGCAGAATTCCGTAAGATATATGGAATACAACCGAAGGATGAGGAAAAAAACAGAGCTAAACATTCTCACCATGCAATAGATGCCGCTGTTTTAACTCTCATTCCTTCATCGGCGAAAAGAGAAGAAATATTGCAAAAGTCTTTTGAACATTATGAAAAATGGAAACTGGGTAAGCTTGATAAAAGAGGAGATAAACAATACCACGAAAAACCTTATTTATATTTTCAAGTAGAACACCTCAAAGAAATTGACAATAATATTTTAATCAACAACATTGCAAAAGACAAAGCGTTGGTTCCGGCAAAGAAAATTTTAAGAAAAAGAGGAAAGATGGTGTGTTTAAGAGATGAATCGGGACAAATTTTATTAGATGAAAACGGGAAAAAGAAGTCTATAATTATTACTGGCGATAGTATTCGGGGTCAATTACATCTAGAAACTTTTTATGGTAAAATTAGAGCAATTAAAAGGGACGACAAAGGAAATCCGATTACCGATGACAACAGTAAATTTATTTTTGAGGAAAAGAATGAAGGATTCATGTTTGTTATCAGAAAACCATTAACATCAATAAAAAAATTAGATGAGATAGTTGACCCATTCGTAAGAAAAATAATTGAAAACCAGCTTAACGGAAGAACATTAGAAAAAGCTTTTTCAGAAGGTATTTGGATGACGAATAAAAATGGGGAACAAGTAAATAGAATCAGACATTTAAGATGTTATGCCGATGTTACTGATCCACTTCCTATTAAAAAACAAACGTACTTATCAAAATATGATTATAAACATGATTATTATGCGGCTAATGCAACAAGTTTTTTATATGCGCTTTATCAAACAGAAGACGGCAGAAGAAAATTCAGACCACTAAATTTGTTTGATGCCACTCAAATAAAAAGAGATATTGATATTAGCAAAGAGGAAGATTTCTTTGAAAATTCATTTGTTGCCGGGCACAAAGAATACAAACTCTTTACAATTCTTAAACCCGGATTAAAAGTTATTTTCTATAAGGATGAGAATAAAGATGAACCGAAAGAACTTACTAAAATTGAATTATTAAAACGGCTCTACTATGTAAAAAATCTATTCGATTCTAAGACAGGAACAATACAGTTTCAATATCATCTCGAAGCAAGAGGAGATAAAGAATTGACAGCAGCATTTCCAAAAGAGCAGTATGGTCAAAAAGGGAAAAATGGATTTTCACAGTTTAATTATGAAAATCCTTGGCCAAGGTTATTATTAAGCAAGATTAATTTTGATTTCTTAATTGAAAAAAAAGATTTCATTATAACTCCTGACGGAGATATTGTTTTTAAATATTAATTACGATATAGGTAACATAGGACTGGCGGCGTAATTATATAAACTGTTAAAACAGTTATCGTAATCATTGATTATGTTTTATCCACCTCGATGAATCGAGGTGTTAATAAGGTTAGTACCCGGAATTTTTATTCAACTCGTAAATCGAGGTGTTAATAAAGTTAGTACCCGGAAATCTTATTCAACTCGTAAATCGAGGTGTTAATACCGTGATTAGGGTGTCACATTAACACCGTGATTTATCACGGTGAAAGCAAGAGCGCCTAAAACCCAAAACCGTTTTAACGGTTTAACAAACAATAAGCAAAAGCGTATGATCAAGCGAACATTATACTTTAGCAATCCGGCATATCTTTCTAAGAAGAATGAACAGATGGTTGTGAAGCTGAAAGAACAAGAGCATGAACAAGATCACGAGCAAGAGCAAGATGAAAAAGGAATGAAGGAAAGAAGCAATGAGGGCATAAAGGAAAGAAGCAATGATGAAATGAAGGAAGAAAGAAAAGAAGAAAAGAAGGAAGTGAGAAAAGATGTTGCCAAGGAAATTTTTAATACAATACCTATTGAAGATATCGGGATTGCTATTTTAGATAATCAGCAAATAACCATAACGCATGGATTACTCTCTTCCCTACTTGATAATAATGCCGCGATAGTTACATGCGATGGCTCTCACATGCCAAACGGTTTGTTTATGCCGTTATCATCTAATCAACTGCAGAGCGAGAAATTTAAGGCGCAAATAGAAGTAAGTGAACCGCTTAAAAAACAATTATGGCAGCAGACAATCTCTATGAAGATTCGTAATCAAGCGGCGCTTCTGCGGCATAGAAATATTTCCGTAACTAATATGAATACATGGTCAAAAAAGGTACGCAGCGGAGATCCGGATAATTACGAAGGGCGGGCGGCGGCATATTATTGGAAAAATTTCTTTCCAATGATACCGGATTTTACCAGAGACCGTTTTGGAGAACCGCCGAATAATCTTCTCAATTATGGTTATGCTATACTTAGAGCGATTGTTGCACGGGGATTAGTTGGCTCCGGACTTTTACCGACACTCGGAATACATCATTCAAATAAATATAACGCATATTGCCTTGCGGATGATATAATGGAACCTTACAGACCTTATGTGGACAAGATAGTTTTAGAACTGGTTAGCAACGGTGAAGATTTTTACGAACTAACAACGTCTATTAAGAAGCAGCTTCTTTCCATTCCCGTTGTAGATATTATAATTGATGGCGAGAAGAGTCCTTTGATGGTTGGAATACAGAAAACAACTTCTTCACTAGCTAAATGTTTTGAAGGTGAGGCGAGAAAAATAATTTACCCGTCTATTAACCCATAGATTAATCTATGGGTTAATATGATAGGACAAAAACAAGATAACGGTTTCAACCGTTTCATAATATGTTTCAGGAGAGAATATGTCGCATTCAATTACAAAAATATGGATACACTGAGTGTTCAGCACAAAGGAAAGACAATCTATAATCAAGGAAAATTTTGAACAAAGATTATACAATCACATCAAAGAGAATCTCATCGCACACTTCAAATGTTATGTTAAAGCAATTAACGGAACAGACAATCATATTCACATTTTGTTTTTGTTAAATCATAATCATTCAATACAAGAGATATTTCATTACATAAAAGGCGAATCATCGCATTGGATTAACCAAAACGATTTAATCGCAATTAAATTTGCATGGCAAATTGGTTACGGTGCGTTCTCAGTAGGTGAATCGAATATTGATGCCGTTGAAAAATATATTGCAAATCAAAAAGAACATCACCGCAGAAAAACATTCGCGGAAGAATATGACCTATTATTACAGAAATATAAAATTGATTTGGGAGACCGATGAATCGGTTGTAAATAATATTCATTATTATAATTATTAGCCCATAGATTAATCTATGGGCTAATATGATAAAATAAATACAATATAACGGTTTCAACCGTTTATAAGATTATAAGCAAAATGAGATTTAACGAGTATAGAATAATGTGGATATTAGTATTGTTCGATCTTCCGACTGAAACGCCGAAGGAGAAGAAAGCGTATACACGTTTCCGCAAGGAGCTTTTAAAGGACGGCTTTTCGATGTTTCAGTTTTCAATTTATGTACGGCATTGCAGCAGCCGCGAAAACAAAAACGTACATGTAAAAAGGATTAAAGATTTTCTGCCGGAAAAAGGGCATGTTGGAATTCTTTCCGTAACCGATAAACAGTTTGGAATGATGGAGATTTTCTACGGTAAAAAGGAGGAGGATGGCTTTATAGAGCCGCATCAGTTAGAACTTTTCTAAAAAAGAACCCCGCAGTAAAGCGGGGTTCTTCATTTTTTCAATCCTAAAACCAACGTAAGTTGTTTAATTTCAATGACATCTTAAGGGGTATGTGTTGGTTTTAATATTGTCAAAGAAACAATTGAAAGCAAATCACAACCTGAGCTTAATCCGGCTTCTTGTAATTCCGTTGGTTTTAATATTGTCAAAGAAACAATTGAAAGCAAATCACAACTACTGACATGCTGACTGATAATACTGACATGTTGGTTTTAATATTGTCAAAGAAACAATTGAAAGCAAATCACAACACCTTTTGGGCAGGCATTCCATCTTTGCCAGTTGGTTTTAATATTGTCAAAGAAACAATTGAAAGCAAATCACAACTAACAACAATACTGACTGACATAATACTGAGTTGGTTTTAATATTGTCAAAGAAACAATTGAAAGCAAATCACAACACTGACATACTGACACTGACTGACTGACATGTTGGTTTTAATATTGTCAAAGAAACAATTGAAAGCAAATCACAACCTAATACTGACATACTACTGACATAATAAGTTGGTTTTAATATTGTCAAAGAAACAATTGAAAGCAAATCACAACTACTGACATGCTGACTGATAATACTGACATGTTGGTTTTAATATTGTCAAAGAAACAATTGAAAGCAAATCACAA
>CAYVBQ010000014.1:24809-42636 GCA_964449775.1 uncultured Melioribacter sp.
TACTGACATGTTGGTTTTAATATTGTCAAAGAAACAATTGAAAGCAAATCACAACCATATCGGTGGACACTCGGAAAGAAACTTTGTTGGTTTTAATATTGTCAAAGAAACAATTGAAAGCAAATCACAACACTACCTTGAACACATTAGAAACTACAGAAGTTGGTTTTAATATTGTCAAAGAAACAATTGAAAGCAAATCACAACTATACGAGTTCTCACAACTAAGACAAGTCGTTGGTTTTAATATTGTCAAAGAAACAATTGAAAGCAAATCACAACCTCAAATTCCTTTTGCAGTTCAGCAAGTTTGTTGGTTTTAATATTGTCAAAGAAACATTTGAAAGCAAATCACAACATTCTGTGTCAGTTGTACCTTAACGTAATCGTTGGTTTTAATATTGTCAAAGAAACATTTGAAAGCAAATCACAACGTTGCGGGCGCGGGCTTCTGGATTTGGTTGGTTGGTTTTAATATTGTCAAAGAAACATTTGAAAGCAAATCACAACTAAAAGTCCACGGTGCAACACCCGAAATGAGTTGGTTTTAATATTGTCAAAGAAACATTTGAAAGCAAATCACAACCATCATCATTGCCTACCAATACTGGTATATGTTGGTTTTAATATTGTCAAAGAAACATTTGAAAGCAAATCACAACAAGGGTTGCACCCGCTATTGCCAAGGCTCTGTTGGTTTTAATATTGTCAAAGAAACATTTGAAAGCAAATCACAACAATCATTGTATTAATAACAAATCGGGATTTGTTGGTTTTAATCATGCCTTCGGCAGACAAGTATTGTCAAACGTGTCCCGCTCCTCTTGCGGGAGAAACATCCACCGAAGGTGGATAAATTTGTCCAGAAGGAATACCTTCGGCAAAAGCAAATCACAACTGCAATTTCCACAACGAAGAATACTAATAATTAAAATCGCGGGGTTCGCCTAAAAGCTCTCTCCCTTCCAAAACCAATTCCTTAAAGTAATCTCCGACATGATCTATTCCTTCTCTCCATCCCCGTTCTTTTTCAAACGCCAGCCCGTTTTGAATCCTAAACAAATAACTCTTATAAACAACAGGGAATCTCTCAATAATTTTTTGCTTAATGTAATTATTCGATGCCGCAATTATACTTTCATGCCATTCCATCTTGCCGTCAAGGTGAATGGGTTTATCTGCAAGTTTAAGGGTTTCAATTGCCTCTTCCAAATCTTTATCATCATAAACATCGTACCATTTCTCACGGCATTCACGTGCATATTGTATTTTATATTCTTCAAATTTATTAATGAATTTCGATAGTTCTTCTTCTTGATAATAATAAAAATCCGGTTTGTTGTCGGTAGGAGTTATAGGTTTGTTTCTATTTTTTTCTTTTTCTTTTGCATTTCTTTGATCCCTTGCAATCTTGATATACTTTTCTTCCTTTTCCCCTCTTACATTAGGCAGGTGATACAATGAAGAAAGACCTGTAACAGCTTCATAATATTCGTACCAGGCTGGAGGTTCTTGGACATACTCACTTTCGCTGTCGAAATAATGCTGTTTGAAGTCATCGTATTCTTGCCAATCCGTATGGTCGAAATTGAAAATACCATCGTAAGACGAGTTTTCCAGGAAATGAACGTACCTTTCCACCTCTCCACTTGTAATGGGTGAGAGGAAAAGACACTCTTCAATTTTATGACTCCAATAATTAAAATCGTTAGTGATTTTAATTTCCGGTATGTCTATCTGCTTCGCACGCCATAAGCATTGCATGTCGAAAAGTTTCCGTTGTTGAATTTCCCACAATTTTTCCCAGGCAAGAAAGGAAAACCTCGACTCGGCATTCTCAACATGGTCAATATAATATTTACTGTTTACTACAAGTGATGCTTTTTCACCTGCAAAATATTCTTTGAATCTTTCAATACTTGCTTGATTATATTGATTAAAAAACTCCTTGTATTTGGGATTCTCATTAATATCTTTTAAGTATTCTACGGTAAGCAGTTTAATCCGGTCGGAATCAGAAAGATTTGATTTTTCTTTTTCTTCCGGTTCGTTTTGTTTTTTTTCATTCGTCATTTCTAACTCCCGGTTCAAAAAATGTTAATCAACTGTATAAACTCCAGAGCAGCTCAGGGGTAATCCGGAGGTATCTCCCTCGATTCACTTCTTAAGTGAAGTGAGTATGTAAGGAATTTTACCTTTACACTTGCGAAGAATACGCAAAGGTTGATTAATTAATTGACACAAAGAGATTTCTATAGAAAATAAAATTATCCCGCTAACGCAAATATAATAGTTTGACTGAATTCTTTTTATCTAAATATACCGGGTGTAAGAAATATTATTCTTTAAAACAGCGAAAGGGTCAAAGACCCTTCCCTACATACAATTAATTAACGGTAAATTGAGTAGAGACGAGGCATGCCTCGTCTCTACATATTGGTTGATAATTATTATTCCGTTTATGTCGTTTGGCATTATATAATAAGAGACGTCCCATGGGACGTCTCTACACAAAATAATTAAACGAGTGATTCTTTCGATCTTCTGTAAGCGGAAATTAAGAATCCCGCTACAACAACAAGCACACCAATCCAAACTAAACTGATGAATGGTTTGATGCTTGCTTCAACCGTTAAAACTTCTTTTGGCTTTTCTAAGGAACTGTTTGCCGAGGATATTTTTGATAATTCAAGGTTGACTTTACCCGAAGCATCCATACTTCCAAGTTTAATTCTGAGATTTGCATCTTTCAAATCAACGGGTATATGTTCTTGTTTGCCGGCAACACTTTTCATCATCGGTTCGACTTCTGTGGTTTTGTAGTTATACTTTACAGAAAGTTTTGCGCCTATCTGGAAATCTTTTCCAGCCATCATTGCTTCACGTACTTCGGGAGGAAAGTCGAATTGAGTGAATGTAATTTCCACACCGTTGTAATTAGTAGTCTCTCCTTTTTGGATAGAAATTGAAGTTGCCGTTTCATTTTCATTTCCTTCGGAATAACTCACAGGTTCAACATAAAAATCTTTTGTGAATCCGACTAAAATATCGGGCTCGCGCATAAGACTATTATTAAACTCAGCAATGAACATAACCGGCGCGATAGTGCTTACACTATTTCCGCTTTTAACTTCGATGTTCATTTTATATTTCTTACCATTCTCAAAAGGTTCTATCCCTTTAAAAGTAAGATCGTGCCCAAAAAGATTTACCGTTTCACCTTTTACAAGATCAATCTGTTTTTGCTCGGATTTACCTCCTGTTGCAAGAACACCAATTAAGAAAATTGAGATACCGATGTGAGCAATGTATGGTCCGACAAACGATTTTCTTCCGCGGAATATTTTGTACGCAACTTCTCCATTTACAAAAAGAGCAAATGCAGATGAGAGTGTGAGGATAACATGCATCAGGTTATGAACTCCGCCAACAACTACAACCAGAAGAGTGAAAACTAATGTTGCAATTATAGAAAACCGTGATTGATTCCAAATATCTTTTCCATCAGTGAATTTCCACTTCAATAAAACGCTTAAGCCATTCAGCAAACCAATAATTATTGCGATCGGAAGATTCAATTCATTATAGAAACTTGTCTGAACCGTTGTGCCGAAGATAGGTGCCGAGGTTCCGACAAGAATAATAATTGCAGAAGCTATTAAGGCAACGGAACCAGTGAAAAGTGCTAACTCGCGCGAGAGAACATTTTCTTCAAATGTGAAATTCTTAGTAAGATACTTCCAACGGTATACAACTCCACCAATTCCAATGAGTGTGAACGCAGAAAGGAGAATCACTAAGAACCAATAAACCATCATTCCGGGTTCACCGAATGAATGAACCGAAGCATCTCCTAGAATTCCGCTTCTGGTTAAGAAAGTGCTGTAGAGTACAAGTATGTATGTCATGATGCTCAATATCAGATTCATCTTCACAAATCTTCCAACACTGCCCTTCTCTTGTGTTTTATTTTGCACAAGTAGTGTGTGAATTGATGCGACACCTACAATCCATGGTATAAGCGAAGAATTTTCGACAGGATCCCACCCCCAATAACCGCCCCATCCAAGAATGCTGTAAGCCCAATAACCGCCAAGCATAATTCCTAAGCCAAGCACCATCGTGCTGGAAAGAACCCAAGGCAATGCTTGTTTTACCCAATCGCGATATTCGTTTTTCAAAATTGCCGCCATTGCAAATGCAAATGGGACTGTAGACATTGCAAATCCTACGAACAGAATCGGCGGATGTATCTGCATCCAAAAATTTTGGAGCAGCGGATTTAATCCTTTTCCTTGAATAATAAAATCATTCAGCGCCACATTACTGGAAACAAGCGATGCGTAAAGTTCTTTACCCATCTGGATGAACTGCTTATTAGATTGCGGATCGTTGAAGATAAAATTTTGTATTGCCGATAATGAAAGGAACGCGGGATTGATATTCTTCAATTCGAGATAATCGCTCTCCATCCAGATATAATTGAATGGCGATTTCAGAAGCGGACTAATCATAACCACCAAACCGGCGAGGCAAAGCGTAAAGATCATCATCACGCGTTGTTCAAGATCGCCGCGCTTAGATGTGTAATCTAGAAGGACTAATCCAATGATAGCCGTGAAGAAAGTCCATAGCAGAAAACTTCCCTCTTGACCGGCGTAGAAAGTTGACATTAACAATCCGGTGGAAAGATCACTTCCGCTATAGTTGTAAACATACTTATACTGATATTGATGAGTAAGAATTGCATGTAGTAGAAGTGCCGAAGATGCAATTATCATAATCGCAGTAGTGTGATAACCTATACGTGCCAGCTTTAATGTATTTTCATAACCTTTAAAGGTTAGATAATACATAATAACCGTGAACACTCCGGCAAGTAATGCCAGAGTGAGTAATATATTACCAATCATAAAATCTCCTAACTGCTAACCTTATGAGTTAGCTTTTTGGCCCGGTTGATCTTGATATTTTGACGGGCACTTGGTGAGAATATCGGTCGCGTGAAAATTGCCCTGAGTGTATTTACCGGTAACAACAACACTAGTTGATGATTCAAAGTTGTTTGGAATTGTTCCGTGATAATAGACCTTCATCTGATTACCTTCTGTATCCTTCATATAGAAAGAAAACACGTTATTGGTTTTATCAATCTCGTAATTTTTTTCCTTCACCCATGTACCGGTTGCTTTAATAGTTTTACCGGATTGCATAATCTTGGTAAAATTTTGCTCGTATGAAACATTAGTTTGTGTGAATAGATAGATCATCACACCAAGAAACACTACTATAATAGCCCCGCCGAAGATATATTTATTTTTCATTGAATTATTTCTCCTTTAATTCTTTTTCGATTGCTTTGAGACGTTTATCTGTATTTAACAGGAATAAAAATATTCCAGCCCACACAACAAGTACAATAACTAGAACAATGTATATCGAGTTTTTCTCGAAAAATCCTAAAAATCCGTTTTCCAACCTCTACCTCAGTTTAATTTTTTAGAAAGATTTTCTTTTATGATAATCGCTTTGGCTCTAAGATTCCACAACCAGTAATAAAGAATTGTGAAGGCAAAGAGTGATGTAAAAAATACCAACCTCATACTCCCGTTCATTTTAAAATCAACAACAGGACTTGTACCCTGAACAACTTTATTTGTTACCGGATCAATTTCCAGTGAGCCCGGGTGCAATCCCATCATAATTCTCGGCATGATGAAAATAAAAAACGGAACGGTTAAGAAGGCAATAATTGAATATACCGCCGATAGCCGTGCGCGTTTATCTTCATTATCAATAGCGGAACGAAGCGCAAAGAGAGAGCCGTAAATTAACAATAGAATAAAGATGCTTGTTTCGCGCGGGTCCCAATTCCAAAATGAGCCCCAATTAAATTTTGCCCATATTGATCCCGTAACTGTGGCTAAAATTGAGAACATCATTCCAAGTTGAAGAGCCGCGGATGATCTTGAATCATCATCCAAATTTTTATTACGTAAATATTTTACTCCGTAAATCATTGCCATCAGAAAAGCCACTACAGAGAGCCAGGCAGTCGGTACATGAAAGAAAATTATTTTAGCTTTCTCTTCCAGTCCGGGAATTATCGGGAATTGAGTCCATGAAGTAGGGTGTGGTACAATTGGAAATGATATACCTGTGATGATGACAAAACACATTAGAACAAAGAGGGTTATTTTCCAAATCATATACGTTCTTTCTATGAGTAGAATAATTAATAGGATACTGTGGGTCAAAAATAGGTAATTGAATCTTGATTTTCAAAGAAACATAATATTCTTATGAAGATAGAACTTTAGTAGGAATAACCTATTTTTAGATGAAGACTCAAACATATTTGTAGTATAACCGTCTAACGGTTTAGAGAAATAGAGAATAGAGTGTCAAATTCGAACCCGATAAAAAGATTATTCGATCTCTACACTAGCGATTTGAGCTATCAAGAGATTGAGCGCCTCATCAAGAGAGAAGCCGGAGAAGTTTATGATTTTTTTGCAAAAGAAATTCCTAAACCCAACCCTTCGAAAAGTAAATTTTCACGAGGGCTAATTTTTCTCAGAAGTTTATTCAACGCATTTATACTCAAACTCACACCCGCAAGAAGAGCTTTTTACTTAGCGTCTCTTCTTTTTTTTATAGTCGGCTATACAAGTGTGAATCATGGATATGCATTGCTCGCATTCATCATACTCAATCTTTTACTTGCCTTCGAACTTGCCGATAAACTTTCTGCCCGCGGAGAATTAGACGTTGCACGTAAAATTCAATTCGATCTGATACCTAAACATTCAGCAAAGATTTTTAATTATGAAATTGTATCTTATTATGAACCTGCACGCGAAGTGGGTGGTGATTATTTCGATATTATAGAATCACCGGAAAGATCTTACATAGTGGTTGGAGATATTTCCGGCAAAGGGATGGCTGCTGCTCTTTATATGGTACGTGTTCAATCCATTATCCATATGCTGTTAGAAAGTCTAAGCGGAGTGAAGGAAATAATTATCAATCTTAAAAAATATTTCTCCAAAAATCTTAGAAGAGAATATTTTTTGACTCTTTCGATGGCATCGGTGGAAAATGATGGATCCATAAAAATTTGCCGGGCAGGACATATGCCCACATTCTGGTTTAAAAGTAGCTCGAACGAATTTGTTATTGTTTGTCCGCAAGGACTTGGAATTGGTTTGAATGATAAGGGTATTTTCGAAAAGACATTGGAAGAAGTTACAATTCAACCGGAAAGCAAGGATATTATATTCTTCTTCACCGATGGAATTTCTGAGGCGATGAATCCATACTTCCAGCTTTTTGGTGAAGAGAATATTAAACGTATTATAAAAGACAATTCGAATAAATCTGCCGAAGAAATTAAAAGTGTATTGCTTAATGCCATCATCTCATTTAGAGGAACAGCATATCAAAATGACGATCTCACTTTCGTCATCCTAAAAGCAGATTAGTTTACATCGAAGATTTTAAACTCATCATCTTCGGGTCTTAGTTCATCATACATTCGTTTGAGAGAATTGAAAGCAGTTTCGTTTCCTCTTTGAGACGCCTGGCGGTACAAACGAATTGCAATTCCTTTACTTTCTTTAACTCCTAATCCCTTCTCATAACAAAAACCAAGAGCTGTTTGAGCCAGGACTGATCCTTCATCTGAAATTTGTTCCAGAATTATTATATCCTCGGAAATATTTTGGGAAGTCGAATCAACAACATCACTAAACGCTATGCGAACAGCAGCTTCTTTGCTGCCCAATCCTTTCGCCATAGTCCAATACTCAAATGCTTTTTGTTTGTTCTTTTGAACGAGGGTTCCTGTCGAGTAAAGAAGACCCATTTCGATCATTGATGGGATGTGCTTTTTATCAACAGCATTCTTGAGGAAATCGAGCGCTTGTTGATTTGATTCGCCTCCGGCGAATTGGTTATCAAATCCTAGTGCAGAAATTCCAGCCCATGCATACATAGCATTAGCGTCCCCGCTTGCAATTTTTTCTTTGAGTTTGCTAAATAGTTCTTTTGACTGAATCATTCTAAATAAATATTCACCCGCTTTGAGTGAGCCTAAACGATATGCACGCAGATAGTTAACAACTGTGAGAACCAAATCCTTTTGGAAAATAATTCCATTCTCATAACCACGACCAATAATTAATAGAGCTTCAGGACTTCCGCTCTCGGAGGCGAATTTTAGTAAACCAAATGTGCTTGTATCTTTTGGCATAGTTTCTTTGGTAAGATTATCTAATCCAAGAAAAATTTTCAACTCCTCAGGTTTTTTCTTAAGGACCTCATTTATCAGATCCTCTTTCTTATCTTTTTTATCGAAATCATAAAAATCCAAATCCCAATTTGGATTCATCAATTGAGTTGTTTCCTCTCCCTGCTTAAGTGCGCTTTGAATGTCTTCCTTCGAAAGAGAATCCCGTGATGGTGAAAAACCGCTTTTCAATAATTGTTTTAATGCTTCTTTAGCCGGTTCATATTTACCCGCAGCGGCTAATTTGAAATAATGGTATGCCTTGTTTAAATCTCTATTGAGTAAAAGATTGTCTGTGTATGATAATCCAACTGCAAATTGTGCATCCGGTAAACCTGCATTAGCGGCAACCTTAAAATTCTGATATGCTTCAAATGGATTCCAGGGCACGCCAATACCATTATACAGCATTATTCCGTAATTGAAACGTGCAGCAGGCAGGTTTTGATCAACCGCTTTTCTTATCCAATAAATTGCCTTTGCAGTATCGGCTTGAAATCCGTTAGCGAGTAAGTAACGAAGACCAAGTTCATGCTCTGCGTAAGGATCGTTACGGTTTGCTTCTGTAACTAAAACATATCCTGCAATAAGAGAATAGGAAGGATATTTTGCTTTGATCAGTGGATATTTACGCGGGAAGTTATCTCTGAATGCTTCACTACGTGTAGAGTCCTGAGCAAATATTGAAATTGAAACGAGAAGAAAGAATGTGATAATACTTCGCAAAGGTTTGCCAGTTTTTATTTGGTGATAAATTTAATTAAGGGTGGTTCTAAAAACTTCAATATTCTCTGCGGACTTTGCGTTCTCTACATTAAGTTTTTACAAAAAATAGTTTTTAGAACCCGCCTTAAGAGTATGAATTATAAGAATGACCTTATACAATGATTATGCGTGCATGTTTCTTGAATTAGACTTTTATTTTGGGGTCAGTGTTTAAATCAACCACTTCTTTAGTATGAAATAATTTTTTCCATCTATAGAATTGTAGCTCAACTCATCCATAAGTTGTTTTATGATGAACAATCCCATTCCGCCCTCAGGTAAATTTTCAATATCTGCCGGATCAAAATCGAGATCTTTAATTATTAAATTCTTTCTTGGAAAACCGGCATCAACAATTTCAATTTCTAAAAATTTGGAATCTTTTTTAATGTTAATATCGATCATCCTGGAATTATCATTGCCATAAGAATGTTTTATTACATTGTTCAGTGCTTCGGTAAGGCAAATTTCCACGGCATTGCAAAGATGCTCTTCCAGATTATCATCAGCTAAATATTTTCTTATTTGTTGATTTATTTCAATGACGTTTCCGTAATCGCTTGTAATATTAAAATTCTGTTCAGTCAATTATTCATTTCTTTATTTGCCTTTTACAATATAAAAAAGAGGAATTAAAGACCAAAGCATAATGCTGGGAATTTGAATTTATTCTGGATGTTGAAGCAATTCACGCTTCGCGGAATTTTAATAAGAGGGAACCGTCGCAAAAGATCGTTTGTCAACACTAATCCCGATTCATCGGGACGAAGTGATCTCATTTTTTATAAAAGCAAAAGATTGCCTGCCGCAGGCAGGCACATAGGCGTCAACCTAATTTTATGATTTTTTTTAGATTACTGTATGGTATGAACTGTAAAAATATGCGAAAACAGACTTCCTTAAACGCTTTTTGTTAGTATTACCTTGTTTGTTATTTTTCTAATTGAAACCAATATATCATCCCACGTCAGAGCCGGGCAGGCCTAACGGGATTTAGAATTCATAAGTCACCTTACGAAAGGTGTCATTCTGAATGGATCCGGCATTAGCCGGAGGAGTGATGAATCTCGGAATCGAGCAAAAAAGAAGTTTTTAGATTCTTCCCCCGATAATCCGCCGAGGAATAATAATGTCTTTGCGTAACATCAGTTCATAATCCCAGAGGGATTACATATTTATAGAAAAAATGAACAAAAAAATAAATAAAATCCCTTTAGGGATGAGATATAAAACCCATATTTTGTTATATGAACGACGCAATTGTTCAAATTTCTATTGGAGAATTTTTTATTAAGTTGACGCCTATGTCCGGCAGGCAGGCTCCTCACAATAACCGCCTATATTACTTTTGAGACAGCCCCGGGTAAAAATCTATTTTGTTTCAGATTTAGTTTTACATGTGGAGATACCAAACGGAAGATACGCCGGGCACCAACCGGTAGTTGATGTGAATAGTGGAATAATTCCGACTAAGCCCCACCAGCTCTGATAGAGAATTCCGAGTGCGATTATTACTAAACCGAGAATAAGACGAACAACTTTATCAATACCACCAACATTCTTTTTCATTTTAACTCCTTTGTTTGTGTGAACATGTGATGTAATATCGGAATAAAAGATTCAAGACACTACCTAAGTAAAACCATTTTTTTCGACTGGATAAATCCATTAGCTTTTAATGAGTAGATATAAATTCCGCTGGTCAGTGTTGAACGTAGAGTGGAGAATGTAGAGCTATAAATTCCAGCGGTCTGAGCTTCATTTACTAAGGTTGCAACTTCTTGTCCCAACAGATCAAAAACTTTTAAAGAAACATGACCGGCAGCCGATAACTGATTACTGTTTCCGGATTGAAAGGATTTGGATAGTTCTGGTACAATTCGAAACGACCTGGAATGCTTGCAACGTTTTCATTAACAGATGTTGTTTTAGTAAATTTTTTCTCTATCAGATTCCATAATTCACTACGTCCATCATCATACCCAAGTGCCCAAATTCCTATACCTTTTAAGCTTTTTGTGAGCGCCAACTCATATTTGAGTCCCAAAGATGAATCATTATCATACCAAATCTGATTCCAAATTCCATTTTGTTCCCAGCGTAACCATGATGTTTGCGAGACATTATCCCACATCAATTCTTTCTGGCTATACTGCGGAATTATTTCTTTATAACGAAGAGCTGGTTTTACCCAATTGTTATTTGGTTTAGTTGAATCATAAGGTGTAACCTTCGCATAAGGATCTTTTGAATTCGTTCTCCAGTAATTTCCATAGTATGGCACACCCAGAATTAATTTTTCCGGTGAGACTGATGAATAAAAATTGTTTAATGAAAAAGTTAAGCCATAATTATTTCCTATCAGTGGCGAGGATGGACCGGTAGTATTACTCCAGCTTCCGTAAAAATCGTATCCCATTATAAAGAGATAATCGCAAGCAGCCGCAAGTCCCTTAAAATCCCATATGCTAGAATTTACTATTGGAGAATCAAAAGATATTTCTGATAAAGGTTTCTTCGGTTTGATGAAATCGGTTAAAGATCTCATGAACCCAATTATCAGACTGCCTTCATCTCCGCTGAGTAGATTTTCGAAATCAATATTCACTCCGTCAAATCCGTAGTTATCCATCTTCTCTAAAATGTTTTTAGATATATTCTGCTTAGATGCTTCATTGGTTAATAGTTTATGTATTTGGTTACCGTCGAAATTACTGACAACCATAATCAATTTCACATTGTTCGCTTTGGCTTTATTTATTAGATCATTCCAGGGCCAATATGGAGGCTCCGTTATCTTACCGTCCCCGTCCGAATCAAAAAACGAAATTGCAATGTGAGTAAGTAGATCATATCTAATGCTATGATGAGATCCGGCTGAGTATTCCCACCAGGGTAAAAATCCAAATACTATCTTGTTTAGATTATTGGTGTAAGTTGAATTGTTTTTTTGTAGAGAGATTGGAATTGCGGGCGGCTTAGTGGTCTGAGTATGCTGCGAATAGTATTCATGTTCAAGCAGATGAATTGACTTATTCTCTTGAGCAGAAATAGTCAGAAAAGTAAGCAGTAAAAAAAGAATTACCTTGTTCATATTTTCCATTTAACCGCAGAGACGCAAACCTACCTGTCTGCCGAGTGTGTTGCAGAA
The DNA here is from genome assembly GCA_964449775.1 of uncultured Melioribacter sp. Taxonomy (GTDB): domain Bacteria; phylum Bacteroidota; class Ignavibacteria; order Ignavibacteriales; family Melioribacteraceae; genus Fen-1258. The sequence goes on from CAYVBQ010000014.1 coordinate 37,016, forward strand.
CTTGTCATTCTGGAATGAAGCGAAGCGACGAAGTAATCTCATCATTTTGAATTAAGAATTAGATTGCCTGCCTGGCGGCAGACAGGCTTCGGCAAAATGCGCCTCGCAATGACAAAAGAGACCTTTTTAGACCAGAGTCAAAATTAATTAACAAGCCAAGATGTTTCTCAGCAAGTTTTATATAAGTTAACAATTGAGCTTCGTGAACAGGTAATATTATCTCAACCGCCTTTAATTCAACAATAACTTCTTTTTCAACTAATAAATCGATTCTAAAATCGGCGTCTAGATTTTCACCTTTATAAACAACATGAACCGGGATCTGTCTTTCTACATATAAATTCCGCGAACGTAATTCTTTAAATAAACAAATCTCGTAAACGCTCTCCAACAAACCTGGTCCCAATTGTTTATGCACTTCGATAGCAGAATCTAATATTAAACCACTAATTCGATTAAGTTCCTCTTGGGGCATTTTCCTCTGCGACTCAGCGCCTCCGCGGTGAAAAAATTTGCTTTTTTTTCTAAATTGATTTTTTATAACAGCGTCTTCTCTTATGCAGTCTATTCTCGAAAAAACGCCACTGAGCTTGAATCTTGGCATTTTCTTCAAGTTCACGGTTAGTCTCAACCCTCTGTATTTTATTCCTTACATAAACATGGTGCATCTCATTCATAAGCATCGCATTTACGCCTTTGTTCTGCATCCCGGGATGAACCGCAGTTAAGTACAGATCAACATCCGGATTATTTTTCATTGCTCTCAGAATATGGATGAATCCAAAGGGAAATAAACGTCCTTTGCTTTTTTGAACCGCTAAAGAGAGAGAGGGCATTGTAATTCCAAAAGCGACTACTTTATTATTGATGTCTAAAATGATGGGGACATAATCCGGTTTAATAAAACCGAAATATGCTTTAACGTACATATCAATTTGCCTGTCCGTCAATTCAACAAAACCAAAAAGATCTTTATACGCTTCGTTTATCAGATAAAAAACTTCTCTTGCATAAGGAAGCATCTCTTTAGCTTTTTTAACTCGTAAAAGGTGTAACTTATTTCTTTCTGCCACCGCTTCAGCTATTCGCGAAACTTTTTCGGGACCAGGAACGTTTGGATCGAACTTAACTGTAAACTCGATCCAATCGGCATCTTTTTCAAAACCAAGTTTCTCAATATGATTTGGATAATACGAATGATTATAGATAGAACCGAAAGTGCTTAACTCATTAAATCCTTCCGTCAACATACCTTCACCGTCAAAATCCGTGAATCCTAAAGGACCATGAATTTTGTTCATTCCTTTTTCTTTAGCCCAGGTGATAACCTGATCAATTAGGGATTTGGAAACTTCTTCATCATCTATAAAATCGATCCAGCCGAAGCGTGCTGACTTCTGATTCCACTTTTCATTGTACTTATGATTAATAATACCGGCTATTCTTCCAACAATCTCATCATTTTTATAAGCAAGCCAATATTTGGCTTCACAAAAATCAAACGCCGGATTTTTTTCCTTGCTAAGTGTTTTGAGTTCATCAAAGATTAACGGCGGAACCCAAAATTTATTGTCTTTGTAAAGTGTAAAAGGAAAGTTGATAAATTCTTTCAATCCGCTTCTTGAGCTTACTTCTTTTAAAATAATATTCATTTTATAGTCTCAGTTTTAAAGTTAAGTCACGACTAAATATAAACATTTACTGCAAATTTTTAATGAGTCTTCTCTAAAAAGGTTATTTCTGTCATTGCGAGGAGCGAAGCGACGAAGCCTGTCTGCCGCCAGGCAGGCAATCTATTGATTTTGAGCAAAATTCTGGAGATTGCTTCGCGGAGTTTATACTGAACGGAGTGAACGTGCTCGCAATGGGTATAATAGTCAAAAAGTGTTGCTAAAATTACAGTAACCTATTATATCACAAATAATTACAAGGAGTAAACTTAAAACAAATGAGTTTCTGAATTATCTTTCATTTAATTTTTAGTTTTACTCCTTGCTTTTTCGTGGCGTCTTTATTTTATAACATATAATTTTTTAATGCAACCACACAAAATATAATCATTAAAATAATGAAGATGACTTTCATCCTTATAACATGCTGTTAAAAGCAATGCGGAAAAACAACTTGAGAAAAACACTACAATACTTTTTAAGTTGTTGAATAAATTATGATAGCTGTATAACAACTAAAATTGTTTTTGTAGTAATATTCAATGTTAAAACAGCAACACAAAATGACTATTATACCCGCAATGACAAATACCAAAAATACCTTTTTGGAGTGAACTCTTTAATGATTGGAAATAAAAAAAACCCGCTCCGCTTTACCAGCAATGTTGTCAACTTAGAAAGAGAAAGAAAAAAGAGGATAAAAGAAATAGAACACGGATTACACAGATGACGCTGATAATCGCGGATTTTATCCGTGCAAATCCGTTTACCCAGTGGAATAGCATTTGTGTTTTTGAAACAATTTGATTCTTAATTTATTCCACGGGGTGAATCCGTGTCATCTGCGTTCTATTGCGTGTTAAGTTGACAGCATTGGTTTTACCAGACCGGGGTTTCTACTTCTATATACATCGAGCATTATAATTCGTCGTAACCTTCTTCAATTCTTCTGCGTTTTTCCTGATCCATCATTCTGCCCTTTGTGTCGACTAAACGGTAAGAAACGCCAATGTTTAAGATGCGTGAATCGAAAGTTCTATTATTGATCATGAAATAATTCAGACCGGTGGTCTCTGTGTTGAATTTACGGGTATTGAACAAATCCGATATCCTCATGGTTACCGATAATCTTCCGTCCATTAAATCTTTTCTAACCATAAGATCCATCGAATACATTTCTTTCATTTTAGTTTGAGCAGAAGATCCGCCAAAGAGCAATCCACCGCCGCCGCCCATATCTCCACCGCCTCTTCCACCGCCGCCATATCCAACGCTGCCGGTACTTAGTTGAATGGTTGGCGAGCTGTACATAAACATCATTTGTACTATCAATCCTTCAGATACAGTCATCATTGAAGTCATTCGCGCCATCCAGCTATTGCTGGAGTTTGTACCGCCAAGCGTTCCCAAATCATCAACGCTATTATTAAAATATGAGACGCTTCCGTTCAATCGCATCCAATCGGTAACAGGTGAGTTAGCTATCATCTCAACACCGTATGATTTTCCGTTAGATATATTCTGAAATGTTGAATAAGAAACACCATTCGGTAAAAGTGTGCTGATTGTGCTGATTAAATTTGTACTCAGTTTGTAAAACACATTTGTAACCACGGAAGACTTGCCCAATGTTTTAGTGTAACCGAGTTCTAAAGAATTATGGAACTGCGGTCTTAAGTTTGGATTGCCTTTAAATACATTCAAAGAGTCGGAGCGATCCTCATATGGATTGAGTTGTCTGTTCTGTGGACGATCTATTCTTCTGCTGTAGCTCAATTGAATTTCATCCAACTCATTAAAATTATAGCGCAGATGAACAGTAGGATAGACTTCAAAATAATTGCTCTCATATGTTTGACCGGTTACAAAACTTTCTCCTTTAACCATCACCTGTTCGGCACGGAGACCAATTTGAGTTGTGAAACTACCAAGTGAATTGGAGAAGATACCATATAAAGCATGGACTTGTTCTTTATAGTCATAATTATTATTGATCAAATTGCCGGCGCCAAATGATTGAGTGACCGGATTCCAGATTAAGTAATCGTTTACCATTGTTAAATCTTTTATCTGGCTTCTTAATCCGCTTTCCAATCTTCCCCATCCGCCTAACGGCTGAACGTAGTTCGATTGAATTAACCAAAGTTTATTTGTGTTATTGGATAACGCTTTCTGAAGTGACGTTGAACTAGTTGGGTAAGTATAGTTCTGTCTAATTTCGGAATCGCTTGTCATGGAACTTTGTGAATACATAACATCAGCAGTAAGTTCTTGATTTCGGTTTTCATATGTTTTTTTATAACTCAATGTATAATTACCGGAACTGTTATCGCGAATTCCGTCCGTAATTCTATCGAACTGACTTTGAAGAATATTTGCTCCTGTTGAATTAAGATTTCCATTAAAACTCTGGTTGTCATAACTCCCAAATCTAAATTGAGTTGAAAGCGTTACAAATTCTTTCTCCGCTAAATAATAATCGGCTCCTAAATTTATATTATGATTATTCATTGTGTTCTGCGAACTGGAATTTTGATCTAAAATGGAAGTTATATCTCCCTTAGGTGAAGGAAAAGTAGATGTACGAAGCGAGGTACTGCCTCCTTTCATATTAAAGAATCTTCCGTCATAACTTGAGAAAATATTAAAATCGTCGCCGCGCAAATTCATATTTAGAGAAGAATTGTATCTACCTTTGGTTCCCGCATTGCCCATCAGCGTTCCGTTAACGCCAAGATTAGATTTCTTTTTTAGAATGATGTTGATTATTCCCCCCGTACCTTCAGGGTCATATTTAGCGGAGGGATTTGTAACAATTTCAATAGATTCAATTTGGCTTGCGGGAATTTGAGCAAGCACATCCGAACCGCTAAAGCCGGCTAATGCAGCGGGTCTTCCGTCAACCAGAACATTAATGTTAGAATTTCCTCTTACAGTAACGCCGCCATCGGCATCAACGGCAACAGATGGAACATTCTGCATAACATCAACCGCAGTGCCGCCCGATTGAGCCATGTTCTGATCAACGATATAAACTTTTTTATCCAGGTTCGCCGTCAAAGCGTCTCTCTGCCCCTGAACAACAACTTCATTCATATTAACATTCTTGGGGTTCAATTTTATAACGCCAAAATTGGATTCCAATTTATTCGGCATTACAATCAGCGAGTCGAATCTTTTTGTTGCATAACCTATATAAGATACTTTCATAAAGTATCTGCCCGGCATCATTTTATTTATTTCAAAATTGCCCTCATCATTAGTTACAATTCCATATGCAACTGTGGAATCTCTCCATTTGAATACAACAACATTTGCGTATTCAACCGGTTGAGAAGATTGAGCGTCTACAACCGAGCCGTAAATTCTTCCCGCGGCTTGCATCATAGATGGATCAAAGCGTCTGCCCTGTCCGCCACCCTGCCCGCTCCCCGGCATGTTCTGAGCCGTGAATGTAAAAGTTGTTAGAATTATGATAACGAGAATTAAGAGAAGTTTAAAACCAAAAATGTTTTTCATCAATTTGACCCACTAGATTAATTAAAAAAACTTATTGCCTAAATCAAACACCGTAATTTTATAAAAGGTTTAATTTAGATGTACTGATAGGAGGTAAAGTTGATGGTATTTAACAATTTTTAACAGAAAAGAGGTTGTCTTAAAATTCCTTAGTGATAACTTTGTGTCTTAGTGGCATTATTTGGTTTTTAAGTAAACAACGAATTTATTATTTGCCACAAAGACACCAAGACTCCAAGAAACACAAACAAAAGTAAAGACGAGGCATGCCTCATCTCTACAAAAATTTATTTTACCAATAAAAACTTTTTTACCTCTACATATTTACCGGCTTCTAATTTGAGGTTGTCTTAAAATTCCTTAGTGATGACTTTGTGACTTTGTGTCTTAGTGGCATTATTTGGTTTTTAAGTAAACAACGAATTTATTATT
>CAYVBQ010000014.1:42736-84137 GCA_964449775.1 uncultured Melioribacter sp.
CAAAGACACCAAGACTCCAAGAAACACAAACAAAAGTAAAGACGAGGCATGCCTCGTCTCTACAAAAATTTATTTTACCAATAAAAATTTCTTTACTTCAACAAATTTACCGGCTTCTAATTTATAGAAATATGTACCGCTCGGTAAATTGCCTCCGTTAAATAAAACCTGATAATGCCCTGCTTCCTGGGAATCGTTAACAAGCTCTGCGGCGAGTTGAGCAAGCATATTATATACTCTCAGTTTTACATTTGATCTTTGCGGAATTGTATAACTGATCTTTGTAACCGGATTGAAAGGATTGGGATAATTTTGTTCCAACGCAAATGTAGTTACATCTTCAAAAACTGCTGTGACTTCATCTGAGTACTCGAACGCACCATCAAAGTCAATCTGTTTTAGACGGTACTTAAATTCCTTTCCGCCGAAAGGTTCATCTGTAAATGAATAATTCTTTGGAGAGTTGCTGTTTCCATTTCCTTGGACAAAACCAATCTTTGTCCAGCTGTTAGCATTTAGCTCTTGGCTTTTAGCTAATGGCTGACTGCTGACCGCTGTATTTCAAATCCATAGTTGTTCACCTCCGTTGCCGTCTGCCAGTTGAGTATTACTTTTTTACCAACAATGCTTCTTGTGAATGATGTGAGCTCGACTGGGAGAGGTGAATTGCTAGTTGAAGCAAAATAGAAAGTGCTGGTCAATCCAGTTTGATCGAGGCCAGTTCTGTTGACTTGCGGATCTGTCGTCGTTCCTCCAGGTGCTGCGTATGTGCCAGATGCAGATGCAGCCGCCCCTGAAATATTCAAATCTCCAACTGCGTTGATGCCCGGTAATCCTGTTCCTTGTATTCTTAAAGAGAGACCCGCACCAGCATCGGCAAAGCTATTCGCAGTCGCAACAGTCCAACTCGCGTTCGAGCGATTGACAAAAGTCTGAGAATTCTCTGAGAAAGAACCTGAGGTAAAGGGTTGGGTCGCCCCGCTTGCATCAGCGTACTGCACGCTAACTGTTCCACCCGTCGTTGGTGTTCCGCCAACCCAGACATTGCGGTTGTTCGAGGAAACACCAAAAGGGAATTGTCCGGCGGCAGTGCCAATCGTGATCGCAGAGGTTCCAAACCAACGCGTAAATGTTCCACTTCCAGTCAAAAAGCCTGCAGTGTAAGTTAGTGTGTTGCCTATTGAATTTATTGTGAGAGTCACTCCGGTGCTCGTAGCTGTTGCATTTGCAGAGAGAGTAATTGTGTTCGCCGTAAACGCTGTGATAGTTGCGCCTGTCGGTATGTTGGTGCCCGTGATACTCATACCAACCACGACACCTGCAGTAGAACCTACAGAAGTGATTGATGTTGAGCTAATGGTCGTATTACCTGTAGTAGTTATTGTTGTTCCTGAGAGTCCCAATGTAATCGTATTTCCGCCAAGTGCAATGTTGCCTTGCGTCATTGCAAGCGTCCCGCCAATTAAAAGATTTTTACCAAGGCTGATACCATTTGAATTGTTGACGGCGATCGTTGAGCTTGCATTGGTAGTGATTGTTCCAGCTCCGCTGATAGACTGTAACGCTGAACCATTAAGGCTAACCGTCCCAGCCGAAGCAGGTGTAAATGTAAGTGTTGCACCACTAGCTACAGAAAAATTACCTTTTACTGCATGACCAGGTGTCCCAGTAATGTTGCAATTAAATGTTACATTACTTCCTACAGAAAGATTCCCATTTATTATCAATGCACTGGCCCCCGTACCAGATTCTGTCCAACTTCCAGAAGTACTTTCAAATGATAAATTACCGTAAGTTCTACCTGACAATGAAATTGCAGGGGTTAGCGTTGATGAACCTCGATAAATAAAGGTACTATTAGCATCTAATGTAGCCCTACCTAATGGTGTGGCAATTCCACTTGTTGTATTATGAATATAAGTACCTCCACTCCCCACAACCCAAGTACCTGTTGTTGTCCAAATTCCGCCTTGATTTAACCAAGTTCCATTTATTGTTAAATCCGTACCAGTTCCATCTGCTAATGTACTTGTAATAGTTGATGCTACTGTAACTTGTCCTCCAGAATCAACCGTCACTTGATCATATGATAATCCTACTGCTGAGATTGTTACCGTATGACCATTTCGGATCGTAATAACTCCATCAGTATTTGTTGGGATTGCGGTAGCAGCAATCCAACTTAAACCATCATATTTTTCCCAAGTTGCATTTGCAATCCAGTTTCCTGAAGCTGCTGACCGATAATCGCCAGAGGCTTGTCCCCAACTCGCCACCGGTATTAAAAACAAAACGGCAATAAAAAGAAGTAAAGATTTTTTCATAGCACCCTCATGCTCTAAAAATTTTTAATCGAAGAAGCAGCGAAAGAGAAGAGGAGTGTAATAAGAGAGGCTAAAAATAGAGCAACTCCAAAATAGATTTTTTCCAATTTCTTTCTTTCCTCGTTATACGAGAGTTGGTTTTCCTCATTTTCCGACATATAATCACCATCGGTAACATTCCACTGAACCTCCTCGCCGCAATCCGACCGAAGGCGGAGCGAGGTATCTTTTCATGCCCGAATGTTTTTATCGGGCATCTACTAAAACCTTCGAGGTTACTATGTTAAGGGCGGTTCTAAAAATATCAAAATCCTCTGCGGACTTTGCGCTTTCTTTGCGTTCTCTGCGTTAGATATTTACAAACGATAATTTTTAGAACCCTCCTTAATTACAGCAAAGCAGCCTTGTCCAAAATTTTAGAGAGGGATTCGTTTTCTTTTGCATATTCCTTTAAGACCATTTTAACTGCCCGATCATTTTTTTGTAAAAGTTCAATAAGTTCTCTTAGTTCTTTAGTCTCTCTGGCAACCGGTGCAAGGGTGGTTCTTCTATCCCAAAGAATAAATCCAATAAGTATAAACATACCGCTAAATAAAATACCAAAACCCCAACGCATAAAACCTTGCAAGTCGTTTTTCAATTCGTCAAAGCGTTTATCCATACGTGTCTCTAAAGCGTCGATGCGTTTGTTCATATCATCAAATCGCCTATCTAAGTTCTTCACCCCTTCTTCAACCCGTATGAGCCGTTCTTCGTTGTTTGAGCTTGTTTGTCCCCACCCCACCCGTGTAAAAGCAATAAGCCAGAGAAGAGTAAAAAGAAGTAAATGTTTTTTCATAACGAACCTTATTCATTAAAAATTTTTAATAGAAGAAGCAATAGAAGAAAAAAGTAAAATTATTAGAGAGATAAAAACTAAAACAACACCAAAGAAAATTTTGTATTACAAATGAGTCTCCTCTAAAAAGGTATTTATGCCAAAAATAAGTTCTGAAATTTTACCATATTCCAACATAAAAATTATAAAATAGACCTTTTTAGATACGCCTCATAAATACTTTTGCGTTAAGAAATTATTCAAAGGATGCTTCGCATAAAGTTTAAAAATTTTATTAGTTTACTCTTTCGCCTCAAGCGCGCCAATCCGTTTCTCATGTCCCTCAACCATGGTGCGTATCGTGGTAATTTCGTCAACGCGCTGTTCGCAATCTTTTAGATGTTCTTCATTGTCGGTTATTCTGCCTGTGAGCCCTTCTATCATTTTCACAATGCCGTTGAAATACCGGTCCATTTTCTTGCCTTGCTCATCAACGGATTTCTGCACACCGTCAATCTTTGTATCAAGCTGCGTAAAGCGGCTGTCGGTGTAGTCTTTCATTGATTGAACAGCCATGTCAACCTTTGCCTCAATCTTAGCATCAAGGCGCTTCTCGACACCGTCAATCTTTGCATCAAGCCGCTTCTCGACACCGTCAATCTTTGCATCAAGCCGCTTCTCGACACCGTCAATCTTTGCATCAAGGCGCTTCTCGACACCGTCAATCTTTGCATCAAGGTGTTGTTCAAACGCTAAGATTTCTTCTTTCAGAATTTCTCTTGTAGCGTACTCCGGTGCCGTTGTCTTTTTCTTCGTCATATTTTTCTTTCCTGCTGATTTAGAAAACAGACGAGGTGATTGATGGCTCTCCCCGCTTGCGTAAAAAGAAGTAACTGTTTTTTCATAACGAACCTTATTCATTAAAAATTTTTAATGGAAGAAGCAATAGAAGAAAAAAGTAATGTTATTAGAGAAGCAAAAACTAATGCAACTCCAAAATAAATTTTCTCCAACCTCTTTCTACCCTCAATAGAGTAGACCTGGCTTTCTTCATTTTCTGTCATTTCATACATATAATCACCATCGGTAACATTCCAATCAACCGGTTTTGGCAAAGAATGCTTATCAATTTTTTCTTTGTTAAGTCTAATTAAATCGAGCTTCTTAAATTTATGATCTGCGCCAATAGAAGAATGGCTTGACCACCAATTGCGCGGCAACTCAAGTAAAGCTCTAATGGGTCTTTCTATTTCAGAGAAAAGATCTTTCGGCGGTTGTTCGTCAATTTCAAAATCTTCATTGAAGTTTGTTTCAGCGGAAAGCCGCTCAACTTTTTGGATTGCTTTAGTCATTAATAACCTCAAACTGCAAAAGAATCTATTACAAAAAATTTCTTTCTTGCTAAAGTTTGTTCCGGTGGGTTTTGGATATACAAAAGTAGTAATTCTATTAACTTTCACAAGTTATTTTTTTATAAATAGTAAATTTATTTTACTTAATTGGAGCATCTATCCGTATTTTATTTTCCGTGTTTCAGAAGAAAAAGTAATCTCATCATTTTGAATTAAGAATTAGATTGCCTGCCTGGCGGCAGACAGGCTTCGGCAAAATGCGCCTCGCAATGACTGCTGCGTGTCATTACGAGGAGCGCCCGCCTTGAACGACGAAGTCGGGCGGGAAGCGACGAAGTAATCTCATCATTTTGAATTAAGAATTCATGTTACGCAGAAAGGAAAGATTCGCCACGAAGACTCTAAGGCACAAAGGTTTCACCAAGAAAAACATAAACTTTGTGAAGATTTTGTGTCTTTGTGCCTTAGTGGCTAAGTTTTTTCATGTGGACTGCGTAACGTGAATTAAGAATTCGATTGCCTGCCTGGTGGCAGACAGGCTTCGGCAAAATACGCCTCGCAATGACAACGATTGATATGTGTGAATCAACTATGATTGGAAAACAGTATTAAAAATTGCTTCGGGATAATTAGCTGCTACATTCAACAATACTTTAGCAGGTCCATCAGGTTTACGACGCCCTTGTTCCCAATTCTGTAGAGTTGATACGCTTATTCCGAGTAATTTCGCAAACTTGTTTTGAGATAATCCCAAGTGTTCTCTTATCATTTTAGGATCGGGATTATCAAAACTAAATTCACGACCCGGTTTTTTTTTACCTTTTAATATTTTTCCGCCTTCTTTTATACTTTTTTGTAACTCATAAAATAATTCGTTTTTCATTTGAACTCCTTTTCAATAAGAGATTTTAATATTTTCAATTGTTCGTTTGATAAATCATCTTGTTCATTTTTTGAATAAATTAAAAGCATCAAGATTATTTCTTTTGTTTTAGCCCAATAGTATATAATTCTAACACCTCCACCTTTACCTTTACCGGAAATAGACCATCTGATTTCTCTCAATCCTCCACTCCCACTGATTATTTTCCCTTTTTCTGGATTCAGTATTATCTCATTTTGTAGTCTACGATAATCTTCATCAGGAAGAAGAGTTTTCAATCTTTTTGTAAAAACGGAAGTTTCTATAATTTTCATAAGCGAATATACGTCATTGGACGATACACGTCAACCTTTTTTTTAACATACATAACTAACAGTTGTCATGCCCGCTAAAGCCGGCTGAGTCTATTGCAGAACTCGAATATGTCATTCTGGAGCGAGTCTACGAGCGAAGAATCTCACACTTAAATTTAGAATTAGTGCAATTATTAGCATAGAGATTCTTCATTCCTCCGGCTAATGCCGGATTCATTCAGAATGACAAGTTGTGCAACAGACTTGACAGACAGGCAATCTAGATTTTGACTGAAGAACAAACTTTAGATTGCCTGCCTGGCGGCAGACAGGCTTCGGCAAAATGCGCCTCGCAATGACTGATATAAAAAATTTACAGAAATCTCTTTCAGCTCGTAGGGAACAAATTCTTACACTTATCTGTTAGTACATAAAACGAAAGCACACAAATGAAGAACAAATTTGTTTTGTTGTTTTTACTTGCAGTTATAAGCTGTTCCAACAACGCCAAAACCAGACTTGAGGAAGCTATGAATGATTCATCCAAATATGAAGTTGCAACATTTGCCGCGGGATGTTTCTGGTGCACAGAAGCGGTATTTCAAAGACTAAAAGGAGTTGTAAAAATTGAGAGTGGTTACAGCGGCGGCTCTGTTCCAAATCCAACTTACGAAGCTGTCTGTACCGGACAAACCGGACACGCAGAATGTACGCAGATAACTTACGATCCAAAAATAATTTCTTATCCACAACTTCTTGAGGTGTTTTGGAAAACTCACGACCCGACTACATTAAACCGTCAAGGTAACGATTCCGGCACACAATACCGTTCAGCAATTTTCTATCACAACGATGAACAAAAACAGCTTGCGGAAAAATACAAACGTGAGCTTGACGCGGCAAAGATTTGGGAAGATCAAATAGTAACGGAAATAAGTGAGTTGAAGAAATTTTACAAAGCGGAAGATTATCATCAGAACTATTACAACCAGAATGGAAATCAGCCCTATTGCAGTTTTGTAATTACGCCGAAGGTAGAAAAGTTTAAAAAAATATTTGCGGATAAGCTAAAGAAAGAATAGAACAAAGATAAAATCTGATTCGGCAGATTTACACTAATGAATCCGTGTATATCCGTTTACCCCGTGGAATAGCATTTGTATTTTTGAAACAATTTGATTCTTAATTTATTCCACGGGGTGGATCCGCGTAATCCGTTTTCTATAAAATTTTATCTTACCGGCACAGGCCAGACCGGAAGACTCTCGTGCCCTTCTTCATCAACTGATTGCACTGCAAAGAAGTAATTATCTTTTGAGTAAGGCAAAGTAATTTCGGTTTTATCGGTAAAGAATTTTTTCTCCCAGAGCGGCTGATAAGTCTCGCGCATCATTACAAAATAACCGCGTGGGGTTTTGCCTTGCGGAGCTTTCCATTTTAATTCTGATGAATTTGTCATTCCGCTTACCACAACACCTACACTCTGCGGCGCGGCAGGAGCTAACGCCAGGTTTGAGAGAACTGCAAGATTCACACAAGTAATTTTTCTCGCATACTCATAATCTACAAATTCGGGTAAGTCGCCAAATTTAAATCCATTCTCTTCGCGGACGTTCTGGTGCTGATAATCATAATTTTCATTCATCTCACAGAAACGGACAGCTGTAAATCCTTGGCGGTTAAATGGCGTATGGTCGCCGCCGCGCAAAAATCTATCATTGCGGTAGAGAAGTTTTACTTCCAGCTGATCAACGTACCGTTCACCAACTTCTTTAATATAACGCGCAAGTTGTCTGGATTTACCATCATTCTCACCGTTTGTTGATTGCCTAATATTTTTCATCTCATCGGTTTCCAATAATGGAATACCTTCACTGAACAAACGGACTTGCATATTGTTTTTTAGATTAGTCTCGCTTGAATAGCTGTTGCCAATCATATCATTATTAAGCATTGCAACAACTTCCCAATTTTGCTCTTTAGCTTTTTTAGCCAGAAATGTTGAACCGTTTAATCCTTGCTCTTCACCCGAGAATGCGACAAATATTATTGTTGCGGGAAATTTTTGTTTACTCATCACACGGGCTAACTCTAAAACAGCGGCAACACCGGAGGCATCATCATTCGCGCCCGGAGCGGTTCCAACAGAATCGTTCGCTTCACTGTTGCGCGAATCGAGATGTCCTCCAACAATAAAAACTCTTTTGTCATTCGGATCAGTCCCTTTAAGTGTTGCCATAACGTTCGTCAATAAAACTTTTCTTGTAATTCTTTTTCCATCGGGTTCCAGGTAAACAGAATCTAGTTTTACTTCCAATCTACCGTTGGATTCTTTGCCAAATTTTTCAAATTCATTCTTTACCCAATTGCACGCGGCTCCTATTCCTTTTTCTTTGTCACTCCTCGTACTAAAAGTATGCCGCGTATCAAAGCTCACCATCTTGCGGATATTGTTTTCAAGATTTGAAGAAGAAATTTGTTCTATCATTTCAAAGATTGTCGCATCACGCTGAATTGTTGATGTCTGAGCATAATTTGTTGCAAGACAGACGTATAAGAAGATATTTGCGAGAAGCCATTTATTAAAGCGCTTCATTTTCTCTCCATAGTTTTTTTAAAAAGTGATCAATAAAATTTAGTTACAAAATACACCAATTTTGTTTTGAAGGAAAGATGAATAGTTGATTTTTTAATTACTGCTTCAAAATAATTTTTGAGTCATTTCTGAAATCAGACTATTTTGATTATCAGAAATTTATCCCCGCATAAAAAAAACCTTACACTGTTATTAGAGATGCCCTTAGTTAGGAACTTAGTATTTGGTGAGACAAAAAAAGCCCCGATCATAATCGGGGGCTTTTTGTTAAGAAGAAAATTTCTATCGGATAACTAGTCGATAACTTTTACTTCCTGTGCTTGCGGACCTTTTTGACCTTGGGTAACGGTGAATTCAACTTTTTGACCTTCTTGAAGTGAACGGTATCCGTCACTAACAATAGCCTGGAAATGAACAAATACATCATCTCCGCCTTCGCGAGAAATGAATCCGAATCCTTTTGAGCTATTGAACCATTTTACGGTTCCAATTACTTTTTCTGACATCTTGAAGATGCTCCTGAAAAAATGATAAAAATAAATTAGTTAAACAGAGCATCTGAAGATTTTTGGTAATTATTCAATCATCAAAATGAAAATTGCTCTTTAGATAAAAGGAACTCGAACAATTTCAGAGCCCCTTAGCTCCGCGGGCAAGGCTCGAACTTGCAACCCTGCGGTTAACAGCCGCATGCTCTACCATTGAGCTACCGCGGAATAAATTTGCGGCGTAAAAATAGATTTTGCGCATTCCTTTGTCAAGTCCCAATTAAAAATAAATTTTTACCCCTTCCGTTTTCATTAAAGATAATAACATTCCAATAATTGAGAAGAGGGTGAATAACCCCAATTAATGCCTAATGAAAATATCTTCCTTTAATTCATTTTATTACTTTATTGGTAAGGAATTTCGATATTTGTACATGCATATAAATTGAAACTGCTTTTTATCTATAGAAGGGATAGCAAATATGAACTCAGACGAACTTAAAAAGAAAATTCAAGAAGCATACGCTAATTGGGATAAAAACAATTATCAAAAGACAACATCCAAATTTTCTGAACGGCTTAAAGAATTTACTACTCAATCTTTCGCCCCGGTTAAATCACTTTATACCCCTCTGGATATTGATCAAGAGTTTCACAATGAAAAGATCGGCTATCCCGGTCTTTATCCTTTTACTCGCGGCGTACAACCGACAATGTTTCGCGGAAAATTTTGGACAATGAGGCAATATGCCGGCTTCGGAACTGCGAAAGAATCGAACGAGAGATATCGTTATTTGCTTGGACAGGGACAAAGCGGTTTATCGATTGCCTTCGATCTGCCGACACAAATTGGGTACGATAGCGACGACCCGATGGCGATTGGCGAAGTTGGCAAAGTTGGCGTTGCAATTGATACTCTTGCCGATATGGAAATTTTGTTTGATCAGATTCCTCTTGATAAAGTTTCTACATCAATGACAATCAACGCCCCGGCTTCAGTTCTTTTAGCTATGTATATAGCTGTTGCAGAGAAACAAGGAGTTGGAAGAGAAAAAATCAGCGGAACGATTCAGAATGATATTTTAAAAGAGTATATGGCTCGCGGTACTTATATCTATCCGCCTAAATCATCTATGAGACTCATAACTAACATATTCGAATTCTGCGCAAAGGAAATACCAAAATGGAATACAATTTCAATTTCAGGATATCACATTCGTGAAGCCGGATCCACCGCAGCGCAAGAGGTTGGATTTACACTTGCCGACGGAATCGCTTATGTTGAATCCGCCATAAAAGCCGGTCTAAATGTTGATGAGTTTGCCGGTCAACTTTCTTTCTTCTTCAACGCACATAACGATCTACTTGAGGAAGTTGCTAAATATCGTGCAGCTCGCCGTTTATGGGCAAAGATTATGAAAGAAAGATTCAATGCAAAGAAAGATAAATCTCAAATGCTTCGCTTCCACACGCAGACCGCCGGTTCAACACTCACTGCACAGCAAGTTGATAATAATATAGTTCGCGTAACAATTCAAACACTTGCTGCTGTTCTTGGCGGTACTCAAAGTCTTCATACCAATTCCAGAGATGAAGCCCTCTCCCTGCCAAATCAAGAATCGGTTAAGATAGCATTACGAACACAACAAATTGTTGCTTACGAAAGCGGTGTGACAAACACTATTGATCCATTAGCGGGTTCCTATTACGTTGAAGCAATGACAGATCAAATTGAAAAGGAAGCCGAAGAATATATTGCTAAGATAGATGCGATGGGTGGAATGATAAATGCAATAGAAGAAGGTTATCCACAGACCGAAATTCAAAAATCTGCTTATCAATTCAACCAAGAACTTGAACGGGGCGAACGAATTGTTGTTGGTGTAAATAAATTTATTGACAAAGAAGAAAATCATGGCGAACTGTTAAAGATAAATGAAAAGGTTCAGAGCGCTCAAATCGAATTTTTGAATAAAGTTCGCGCTCAAAGAAACAATGAAGCAGTAAAACAGAAACTTGCCGCTCTTAAAACTGCAGCGGAAGGTGATGCTAACCTTATCCCTTTTATTCTTGACGCTGTAAAAGTTTATGCAAGTGTCGGAGAAATTTGTAACACAATGCGTAATGTTTTTGGCGAGTACAAAGAACGCGTTGTAATTTAGTGCAGAACGTAGAGTTTTTAAAGGAGATTAAAATGGAATTAACACACATCGAACACATTGGAATTGCAGTAAAGAATTTGGAAGAATCAATAAAGTACCATGAAGATGTTCTTGGTTTAAAATGTTACACGCTCGAAGAAGTGAAAGATCAGAAAGTAAGAACTGCGTTTTTTATAGTTGGACAAACAAAAATTGAGCTTCTCGAGTCCACCGAACCGGATGGACCAATCGGAAAGTATATCGAAAGGAAAGGGGAAGGAATTCATCACATTGCATTCGCTACAAAAAATTTGAAAGATGCTCTCAAAGAGGCTGAAGCAAAAGGTATCATGTTGATTGATAAAGAACCTCGCAAAGGTGCCGAAGGTTTGAACATTGCATTCCTCCATCCTAAAACCACCGGCGGCGTTTTAACAGAATTGTGCGAAAAACCCTAAACGAACGAAGAGTGTAGAACGTAGAGTAATGAGTGTAGAGCTACTTGAACAAAGACAGATTATATGAACCTATCTTCAAACAACTTTTAAGATGTTGTACTTCAATTGGGGCTAATATATCAGAGGCAAAAAGCGCACCTTCAAAAAAAGATTTTATAAATAAACTTTTTATTTCAATAAACCTCCTCGCCGCAATCCGCCCGAAGGCGGAGCGAGGTATCTTGTTATGCCCGTCCCGAAGGGATCCCTTTGGGAAATGTTTTTATCGGGCATCCACTAATGGATTCCCGCCAAAAGTCCCGCTTTACGGGATGCCGAAAGGCGGCACATGCGGGAATGACGCCGCAACCTGCGGGGCAGCAGGGAATTCAACCCGAAGAGATTAAAAATACAACGACCCCTCCCGCAACATCGAGACAAGGGAAGTTCGTTCACATTGTTCTAATCCGGTGCATTCATAAACCCATTGCCATTTTTTTCCTATCGATACAGTTTCTATCTTTGCACCAACAAAAAAAAGATATAATGGAAATACATATTCTCTTTTGGTTAATATTTGCAGCGTTATTTGTTGCAGTATTCATTCTTGACATGGTTTACACAAGCCATCATCACGGCAAGATAAATGTTAAAGCGGCTTTAATGTGGAGTGTAATTTGGATTGCAGCCGGTTTTAGTTTTGGAATTTTAATTTTCTTTTTCTTCCCTGATGGTCACACAAAAAGTTTTGAATACATAGCAAGCTACTTGGTTGAAAAATCTCTTTCCGTAGATAATCTTTTTGTCTTTTTGCTGATTTTCAGCACTATGGGAATTCCAGAAAAACATCAGCCGAGAATATTAAAGTGGGGTATAATCGGAGCAGTTGTTTTAAGAATTGTTTTTATTCTTGCCGGCGTAGAACTTATTAAATCATTTAGCTTTATGATTTACGTCTTCGGCGCAATTCTGGTTTATACGGCAATAAAGATGATCACTTCCAAAAATGAAGAGATTCACCCGGATGACAATTTTTTTGTCAAAATAACTAAAAAACTTTTTCCTGTTAAAACAGATGCTAACACAGATCATTTTTTTGTAAAACATAACAACAAACGTTACGCAACAATTGCGTTTATTACACTTGTATTAATTGAATCAACAGACTTGATCTTCGCGGTTGATTCGGTACCGGCGGTGTTGGCTATTACGCATGATCCATTCATCGCAATCACTTCCAACCTATTTGCGATCCTTGGTTTGCGTTCTCTGTTTTTCGCTCTTTCGGGGATCCTAGGTTTATTCCGTTTTCTCAAATATGGTATTTCATTAATACTATTCTTCATTGGAGTGAAGATGCTTCTATCCAATTTAATTCATATTCCGGTTCAAGTTTCGTTAATAGTCATTGTTGGTGTGTTAATCATCTCTGTATTTGCATCGATTGTTATAAAAGAAGCGGATGATAAAAAAGTAAAAAAGAAGTAATTAACTGGTTATAAGTTCTAGAAAAGAGAAATGCCGGAATGCTCTTCCGGCGTTTTCTTTTCATGAGTCAATTCACATCACGGTAGATAATCTTTTATTTTCTGAAGCATCTACCCAGCTTGCTAATACTATATCACCGCTTACATTCACAACTGTTCTAGACATATCAAGCACTCTATCCACTCCCAGAATTATTCCTATCCCTTCCGCGGGAATACCAATAGTTTGAAGTACCATTACAACAAGCGGTAACGAACCGCCAGGAACACCGGCAGTACCGACTCCAGCAAGTATTGAAAGAAATACGACAATCAATTGTTGAGCTAGCGAAAGATCAATTCCATAGAACTGGGCTAAGAATAAAACAGTAATTCCTTCATACAAAGCCGTTCCATTTTGATTTGCGGTGGCTCCTATAGTCAAGACAAAATTGGTTATATCTTTATCAAGTTTTAGATTATCGACAGATACCCTTATAGAAGTTGGTAATGTAGCGTTAGATGAACTTGTAGAAAAGGCGGTTATAATTACTTCGCTTATCCCTTTAAAAAATTCTTTGGGACTTCTTTTAATAACATATTTAATTATAACGCCGTATGTAAAAAGAAAATGAAGAGTAAGCGCGAACAAAACGACAAGAACATATTTCAACAGTATACCAATCATCTGAAGACCTAATTGAGAAGCGGTAGAAAACACAAGTGCCGCAACACCGTAAGGTGCAAAGCGCATAGCGAAATCGATAATTTTCATAACCACTTCATAAACGCCCTGAAGTGTTTTTGTAAGTCCTTCTGTCTTCTCCCGGTCGCTGACTGCTAAAGCAATACCAAAGATTAACGCGAAGAACATTATTGCCAGCAATCCCCCGCCTCGATAATTGGGATCGAGATAATTTACTATTTCCGCGAAAGGATTCCTCGGGACTAAGTCAACAATGATTTGTAAAAATCCTTTCGATTCCTTAGCTGTTGTAATTATACTTGTAACGGTTTGATTATTTGTTATTACCTGCGTCAAAGCAGCTCTTTTATCTTCAGATATTCCACTTCCGGGCTGGACAATATTTACTATGGACATCCCGATTAACACCGAGATTGCCGTAATAACAACAGTGAACATCAGCACTTTTCCCCCAACTCTCCCAATCTTTTTCAAGTCCCTGAAATCTGCTACTCCCAGGACAATGGCAGAAAATATCAGCGGAATTATTATCATGAAGATCAGCCTAAGAAAAAGTTGACCTATTGGGTAAGCAACGTTAGCAACCAACCATTGAATATCTTTATTACCGTTAAGAAAAATATTAGCCAGCAGTCCAAAAAATATTCCGACGAATAAACCAATTAAAATTTTTGTGTGTAGAGGGAAAGATTTCTTTTTCATATAAATTCTTAGTTAATAGAGAGAATGACAATTATCTTATATTCAAATTAAGGAAATTAGTTCACGTCTTAAAGAAATTATATTACGATTTTTTTCCACTCTTCAGTTAAGTAGAAGGATCATAATAAATCCCTTTCTCTTCAAGTGAAGGTTGGATATCTTTTAGTGTCATAATTAGAGGGTTTGTGTGAAAAAATTATTTTCAATTCTTTTTATCTGCCAGCTTTCTGTCAATTTAATATTTAGCCAAGATGCAACAGAATTATGTTCTCAAGGAAAAATAAACGCATTGCAGCGCCTAAATAAAAATAATATGGTGATGTATCCCGGAGATAGCAATATCGATGTAACTTATTACAAGCTGGATTTAAGATTATTCTTCGCATCAAAGACACTTTCAGGGGTGGTTACTGTTAAAGCTAAATCAATAGTTGATAATCTTAGTAATGCATATTTCGATCTAATCAGTAACATGAAAGTTACAAGCGTTAAGATGAATGGGACATCAATTGCCTTTAACCACTCGGGAGATTTGTTAAGTTTTGTTTTCGGTAAATCACTTAGCCGTAACGAGAGTTTTGAATTAGAAATTGCATATAATGGACCGCCGGCATCATCAGGGTTTGGAAGTTTCGTTTTTACTGATCGCGGGGTTGATAAAGTTATTTGGTCTTTAAGCGAGCCCTATGGGTCCAAAGATTGGTGGCCATGTAAAGATACGCCTTCAGATAAGGCAGATTCCTCCGATGTTTGGATTACAGCCGAAAATTATTTTGTCTCCGTTTCTAATGGGCTGCTTACAAATGTGGTGACTAATGGTGATGGCACAAAGACTTACAAATGGAAAAATCGGTACCCGATCGCTACCTATTTAATTTCTTTAGCAATGACTAACTATCATTTGTTTGAAGATAAATTTGAATACTCGCCCACAAAATATATGCCTATCACTAATTATACATATCCCGAAAAATTTACACCAGCAAGACAAACTCAAATGGAAGCAACCAAAGATATGCTAAGAGTGTTCTCAGAAAAATTTGGAGAATATCCATTTTTAAAAGAAAAATATGGTCATGCTGAGTTTTCCTGGGGCGGTGGAATGGAACATCAAACAATAACTTCCCTTATTAATTTTAATGAAGATCTGGTAGCTCATGAATTAGCCCATCAATGGTTTGGAGATAAAGTTACCTGCCAAGATTGGCAACACATATGGCTCAATGAAGGATTTGCAACATATTCCGAGAGCATTTACTTTGAAGCAAAGTATGGCAAGCAAGCTTTTATGAATGATGTAACAGCGAATATGAATAGTGCTAAAAATGCTAAAGGAAGCATCTATGTTCAAAACATAAGCAGTATTGGAGAAATTTTTAACTCAAGCCGATCATATGCCAAAGGATCTATTGTTCTACACATGCTGCGCGGAATTGTTGGCGATGATAAATTTTTCCAGATTCTAAAAGAATATTTGACCGAGCCCGGACTTAGCTATAATGTAGCAACAACAGAAGATTTCCAGCGTGTTGCCGAAAGAGTTTACGGACAAAGTCTGGATTACTTCTTTAAAGAATGGATTTACGGTGATAGCTATCCAAAATTTACGATTGGAACAAGCTCTCAACAAATTAGCGGCAATAATTACAATGTAACAGTCAGACTTCTTCAAAACACAAACGCAAGCTTAAATCCAAAATACTTTGTAATGCCTGTTCAAGTTAGAATAACAACTCCAAATGGTGTAGTAAACACTTCCGTTTTCAATAATCTTCAGGAACAAGTTTGGGTTATTCCCGTTGTTGGACAACCATCAAAAATTGAAGTTGATCCTGACAATTGGATTCTTAAAGATATTGTTGGTACGACCTCAATTGATGAGAACCCGGAAGTCCCAACGGTATTTTTTCTTTCGCAGAATTATCCGAATCCATTCAATCCGGAAACAAGAATTCAATACACAATTCCATCCGTAGAGACTCGCCGCGGCGAATCTTTACAACATGTTACTTTGAAAGTTTATGATGTGTTGGGTAATCAAGTTGCCATACTCGTGGATGAATTCAAACAAGCGGGAATTTATAGTTCGTCGTTCTACACTCTACGTTCTTCACTCTCTTCGGGTGTCTATTTTTATACTTTTCAAGCAGGTGACTTTGTTGAAACGAAAAAAATGCTTTATCTGAAATAGTATCAAATGATACTGGATATTTGTTACCGGATACTTGATGCTGAGTTCCGGATGCCGGAATTAAAAATAAAGCGACTGCCTTTTTAATTAAAAGTCACAGTTTCCATTCAATCATGCAATTCCTATTTTGCGCTGTACACAATTCACTTTTGAGAAGCAAAGTGAATAAAAGCCCATCCCTACCTCTGCCTACCGCAGGCAGGCTTCCCAAAGGGAAGGGCTTTTTAAAACTCTGTCGAGGTATTTAATCCTCGACCTTTGTTATAAAATTATAACCTCGAAGCAATCGCTGCGGATCGAGGAATTTTTCCAATTAAAGTGAAAAATTATGAAAACGATTTCGATAATAATCTCAGTGATTTTACTAATTGGCATCAATCTTACTTCACAGATATCTAATGGAGAAAAATTGTATTTAAGAGAAACACGCTACACAAGATCCTTTACGGACTCAACCGAGTTTCAAAAACGGTATAAAGAATTAGATCAATATTATTCCGATAAAAAGCTTGGCTCTTTTGTAATAGACGGTAAAACTTATTTTCGACTTTTTGCGCCTACCGCGCTTGGTGTAAAGGTTTGTCTATTCAAAAATCCGGAAGACAATAAAGCAAAAGAATTTTTCTTGACGAGAGATAAAGATGGTGTTTGGGAAGTTGAGATAGATGAAGAATTATACGGCACTTATTATGGTTACAAAATATTTCATAAGGGTGACGACATATCCAATGAAAATCAACCTATCTGTGTTGATCCTTATGCAAAAGCTGTTTCATCTTATACATCTTACATGAATCCCCGGCGCGCATTAATTATGAAAGATGTACCATACAATTGGGAAGGAACAACCTGGATTCAACGTGATTGGCGTGATTTGATAATTTATGAAATGCATGTACGTGACATGACTGCTCACAAGTCATCCGGTGCAAAGAATCGCGGATCGTATAAAGGATTGACTGAGAAAGGAATTAAGGGTGGACTTGATTACATCAAAGCCTTAGGTGTAAATACGGTAGAACTATTGCCCTCGCAAGAATTTGGTAACATTGAAATTCCTTTTATGGATTCACTTGCCGGTAAATTTAATGCATGGAATCCATACGAACGTAACCATTGGGGTTACATGACATCAAACTTTTTCGCACCGGCTGCTTATTATAAAGAAAGTTGGGACAAACTGGAGTGGAATAGATGGATTGGTAAAGATGGTTTGCAAATCAACGCCTTTAAAGACATGGTGAAGGCATTTCACAAAGAAGGTATTGCTGTAATAATGGATGTTGTTTACAATCATCTTTCCGAGTATGAGATTGGAAATTTAAAACAGATTGATAAAGATTATTACTTCAGAATGGATGCTAAAGGCAATTACATTACAGAAAGCTTTTGTGGAAACGATTTGAAAACAGAACGACCAATGATGCGGCGGTTAATTATTGAAAGTATTCTCTATTGGATGAAGGAGTATCATGTTGATGGATTCCGATTTGATCTTGGAAAACTTTTGGATTGGGAAACTATCGAAACTATAATTAGTGAAGCACGGAAAGTAAATCCAAGTGTTGTTTTTACGTGTGAACCATGGGGTGGTGGATACGATCCGGCGGGTTTTTCAAAGCGCGATTGGGCGCCGTGGAATGATCAGATCCGTAACGGTATCAAAGGGGAGAATCCAAAAGATGGATTGGGCTGGATATTCGGTCAATGGTACGGGAACAATTCACCAAAAAGAATAAAGAGCTATGTTAATGGAACATTGGTTCGCGATACTCTCGGGTTATTTCAAAAGAAAGAGCATTCGGTGAATTATCTTGAATCTCACGATGGGTACACACTCGGGGATTTCATTCGTATCGGTTCACGCGAAGTTGATCCGGATAAAATTATCAAAGACGTTGATAAAAATGTTAAGCTCACTTCTTACCAGATGAAATTGAATAAACTCGGCGCTTTGTTTCTTCTAACATCTCAAGGAATGACAATGCTGCATGAGGGACAAGAATTTGCTCGTTCGAAAGTAATTCCACACAAGTCTAAGGAGAAAGATAGAGACAAAGGCAAGTTTGACCATAATTCATACAACAAGGATAACGAGACCAACTACCTTAACTACGATCATGCAGAGATCAACAAAGAGCTGTTAAATTACTATAAAGGATTGATTGCTCTACGCAATACCTATGATGCATTCCGTCGTGCGGAGTATGATAATATCATTTTTTATGAACACCCAAAGAGCGATTTCGGCTTTGCATATATTTTGAAACATGATAAAGATGTTTTTATCGTCATCTTTAATGCTGATCTGCGAGAGGAACTTAATTTTACTTTGCCGGAGGGAGCGTGGCAAGTGCTGGTTGATAAGAACTCTGCCTGTTTGAAAACGATGTATGAATTAGATGGCAAGATAAAACTGGAAACCTCAACGGGAATGGTTTTGAAATTGAAATAAATTTTAGGATCTGTCTTGGTTTTATTCGATGGGAAATATTTCCTCTAAGGATCCAAGACTGAGAATATTTTTACGAAAATATTGCTTTCTTCAATGAGCGTTCAATCGCATTTTTGAAAATTGCCAGATTAACCGGCTTTTGAAAAACATATTCAACACCTAAGTCTTTGTATTCTGCCTCAATTGTCTTAGTGATATCGCTGCTCAATACTATCACCGGCGGTTTGTATTTTAATTCGGTAATATTCAACTGTTTGACCAAATCGTATCCACTCATTACCGGCATTTGATGATCTGTTATTACAAGCGCAGGAGATGCTTGTTTAATAATATCCAGTGCCTCTTTACCATTTTCTGCATTAAATATTTTATAATTTGGTATAAGACTAGTAATCAATTTCGAATAGAGCAGTCTATCGGTATTACTATCATCAACAAACAAAATGTTTGAAGATGCTACAGGTATTGAGAAAATAAACTCAGTTCCTTTACCGCTTTCGCTTTCAACCCAAATATCGCCGCCGTGTTTAAGAATTATATCGTGCACAAGGGACAAACCCAGACCACTTCCTTTTTCGCCGGCAGTTCCACTTGATGTGAATTTTGCATCAACTTTGAAAAGTTTCGGAATATCTTCTTTTCGAATTCCTACACCGTCATCTTTAACCGAAAACTCGACCTGTTTTTTTTCAATATTTGCCCGAGCATCAACACGTATGTTTCCATCGGGTTTTGTAAATTTTATTGCATTAGAAATTAAGTTGTTGAATACTTGCAACAACAAACCGGCATCTGCATGAACGTAGAAATCTTTTTGGATCAGTGAAAATAATTTGATTTTCTTTTGCAAAGCTGAACCGGATAATATCTGTATTGATTTTTCGATAAGCTCTTTTACATTAATTCTTTCCGGCTCAAACTTTATACTGCCCGTTTGAAGACGTGTCCAATCTAAAAGAGAATTTACCAAGCTCAACATACTCTTGGAGGATTCTTGGATGTATTGAATATATTGCGTGTGTCTCTCTTCGTCCAATTCTTTATCATTCAGAAGAAGATCTGTGAAACCGAGAATTGAACTGAATGGAGTACGTAAATCATGAGAGATGATCGAAATAAAACGGTCTTTCGTTTCGTTGAGTTCTTTTAAGTTCTGAGCCGATTTTTTCAATTCCTCTTCAGCCCGTTTTGAAAGGCTGATGTCGCTTACTATTCCGAATATTTTTTGAATCTTCCCTTTTTCGTTACGGACAACAGTAATTCTGTTTTCAATCCAAATTACATTACCGAGAGTATCTATAATTTTGTACTCAAATGTATTCGAATGGCGAGCCGGGTCTGCATAAAATTTGTGCAATTTATCAACTGTTTCATAAACATCGTCTGGATGAATTATATCTTTCCAAAGATTAGGATTGTCAATAAAGGAATGAGCATTATAGCTTGTGATTTTTTTGATTGCCTGAGTGTAGAAAACAGCTTTCAATTTTCCATCTTGTCTTTCTGCCGTCCAGATACTCTCATTAATGTTCTCTGTAATACTTCTATAGCGTTCTTCAGAAACGGAAAGTGCATTTTGAGCCTTTTTTTCTTCAGTCACATCTTGTAAAATCCAAACTGCAAATTTTTCGTTCTCGATTTCATAAGAAGAGACGGAATTTCCTACTTCAAAAAGAGCTAAATTTTTCTTTTTACCGGTAAAATAAAATCTTGAAGGTGAGTCTCTTCCTTCATCGGCGAGATCCATCATACGGGCAACACGTTCTCTGTCTTTATCATCAATCAAATCTATTGGATTATGTCCGAGAATTTCGCTTGCGCTTTTGTAATTGAACATCTGGACAAATGAATCGTTTACGAGAACTATTCTTTTTTTACTTAACAATGCAATACCATTCTGAGAGGCTTCGAATACAGAACGTATCAGCATCAAATCTTTTTCTGATTCTTTCTTTAATGTAATATCAGTTAGAATGACATTGTAGTACTGAATGTTTCCGGTGACATCTTCCACTGAAGAGAAGCTTGAGAGCACATGAATTCGTTGTCCATGTTTTGTAATTAGAGGCAGTTCGAATGTTCGTAATTGCTTCTGGGCTATGTTTTTTAGATCAAACTCTTCATTGATTAAATAATATGAATCAATTAATTCAGTAAACTCAAGATTTATAATTTCACTTTCTGTGTACTGAAATACTTCCAGTAGATTAGGATTTGCATAAGTGATTCTCCCTCTCGTATCAAGGGTACATATAAACTCGTGAGAGTTTGTAACAATGTTGCGAAACCGTTCTTCCGATTCTTTTAATTTCTTTTCTAGATTAACTCGTTCGGTTATTGGTGAGCATAGGAAAAAAACTGATTCATCATCGCCTTCACCTATTATTCCAATCTTAACATCAAAGACGTCTGCTATACTTTCATCTTCTCCATTATAGAGATGACCTCTCCATTCACTGTTTATATGGAGGTATTTTTTCAATTCCTCAAAATATTTTTCATCAATGATCGGAAAGATCTTTCCTAAAAACTTTCCATACACTTCGCTCCGTGTTAAACCAAAAAGTTTTGAGGCAGATTCGTTCCAAAAAGTAATCTTTCCATTTTTATTTGTACCGATAAGTCCGTCTATTACTGTCGCAGTAATCTGCTGATACTTTGAGAGTTCTGAGATTTCCTCTTCGGATAATCCTACGTGGTCAGTTTCTTTACTTAAATCCTTTACAAGTAGAATAACCCAATTAACCGTTACTCCATTATCACTAAATGGAATCATTGTAACACGAGCAGGTATCTCTCTCTGATTTCTTATGAAAGGAATTTGTGTTGTAATTACTTTATTGCTCGAAAAAACATTTTCAAGAAGTTTCTTAAACAGAAGCGATGATATTTTTTTTGATTGGAGTGGAGATCTGCTCCAATCCGGTTCAAAGAGAAAATCAAACATTTCTATTCCGGTTGGGGGTAAAACCCGAACTATTCCCTCTTGATCAACCACAATATAAAAATCTGTGAAAGTACTCAGAAAATTTTGAAAGTCTGCCGACTGTACTAATGAACCTTGTGCTTTCATTGTATCAATTTTTAGGTCCTCAAGTATCAGTACACCGCCGGTATATTCGTTGTCAAAAATAATAGGTGCACCTTTTAATAGGATAGAAACTGTGCCGCCATTTAAAGTGCGGGAAGCTATTATCTCTTTTTCAAACGTCTCCCCTTTTTTGATTAGATTAAGTTCTTCACGTATATCAGATTCGTAAAACAAACGGTTTTCAAAAATGCTATTCCCGATCACATTTTCCGGTGCATCTTTAACAACACCATTGAACATGAAAAAATTGTTATTCACAAATTTTATTTTCCAATCGCGTTGAAATATTAATACGCCAACGGGTGTAAACTCAAGAATTTCACGGAAAGAAATTTCTGTGCGCGAATGCTCGAAAGTTTTTTCTAAGGATGTGGTCATTAACAGTTTTATCCTAAATGCAGTATCAATTTATGAAATACGGGATAGAAATTAAATAAGAAATGATGAATAGTTTATTAGAAATGAAAAGTTCGAGAACTGAATCTCCTCAAACAGTTCAATTCTAGATGAATTTATAAATCTCATCCAAGATTTTCGATGTGGCGCCAATATTTTCTTTTACATAATCGGCACAAATTTTACCAAGTTTCATTCTTAATTGTTCATTGCTAAAAATTATACGTAAGTTTTTATAAGCATCTTTTTTAGTGTAAACACAAATTCCACCTCCAATTTTGGTAAGATGAACGGCTTCCTGGCTATTCTGGTGTTTTGGACCGAACAAAACAGGTATCCCATAAACCGCAGGTTCAAGTACGTTATGAATTCCTTGTTTGAAACTACCTCCAACATAAGCCGCCTGGGCATAAGTATAAAGAGTTAGAAGAACCCCGATTGAATCAATGATAATTACTCGTTCCCCCTTGTAATTATTTAGATAGGAAAATCTAATTGAATCATATTTACCGCTGAAAGTATTTTCAACTTCTTCAAGGTGTAAGATAGTTGGTTCATGCGGAACAATTATCGTGATTATTTTTTCGTCATATTTCATCAACTTCATTAATGCTGGCAGCATAACTTCATGATCACTTTCCCATGAACTTCCGAGAACGAAAACTTTTTTTCCCTCAAAGAAACCATCCTTGAATAGTTTTCTCTCCTTTGCTTGAAGACTTTTTTGATAAACCCGGTCGAAACGTGTATCACCTACGGCTTTAATTATCTCGCCGTCAATATCAAATTCTTTAAAATTCGATTCGTCCTCGCTCGATACCGCTAGAATTCTTGTTACATGTGCATAAAGAGATTTGTGAAAACTTTTTGCGACCAACCATTTCCGGGGTGTGCTCTTACGCATAGTGGCATCCACGATAAAACTCGGTATCTTCTTTTTCTCCAGCTGCCAGATCATATTTGGCCAAATATCATATCTCATAAATATTGCAATGTTTGGGCGTACAAGATTAAGAAACCGGTTTGTCATCATCGGTGTATCGTAGGGGAAATACGCAATTACATCCGCAAGCGGATATTTTAATGAGTTCGTATAACCGGAAGGTGAGAAAAATGTAATAATAATATTTACATTTTTTTCAGTTCGTAATTTCTCAATTATCGGTTTTGCCTGCTCGAACTCACCCATTGACGAGGAGTGAAACCAGATCATCTTTTTAGTGCGGTCAATTCCAGCCAGATCAATTATCAAATTTTCATAAAGTTTTTTCCTACCTTTGAGACCGGTTCGTATTTTTGGATTGAATGCTTGACCTATGAAGAGTGCAAACTTTATTAGTGGAATTACTATTGCGTTGTAGAAAAGATACCAGACTTGTTTCATATACCTTCTTTGAACATTTGCAGCTGATTAAGTACAAATTCAGGTGTAATTTCTTTCATACACTTGAAATGTTTTTTAGGGCAGCTTGATTTACCAATGTGACTGCACGGTCGGCAAGATAACGATTTATTTTCTAAAATTAAATTTTGCGTACCAACAGGAATAAATCCGAACTCTCGAACTGTCGAACCGAAAACAGCAATGAGTGGAACGCCAACCGCTGATGCCGTGTGCATTAAACCGGAATCATTCGTAAGAATAAGCTTGCATTTCTTCATATCTGCAGCAGTCTGAAGAACTTGATCGTCATTTTGTAAGTTGACGCAACCCTGGATATTGCCGGATATTGCCTTGCAGAGTTCCTCGTCAGATTTGCCACCAAATAATACGATCTTAAAACCAAGTTTCACCAATTCATTTCCAAGATGAATAAAATATTCGGGGAGCCACCGCTTTGTAAAATGTTTAGAACCCGGACAAAAACCAATGTAGTTTATTCCTTCTTCAAGTCGACTCGTTATATTTTCCGGTAAGAATAATTCAGGCCCCTTTCCATCAATATTCACTCCGGCAGTTTCTGCATACCGTTGAGAAATTGTCTTCAGATCTCTCAATAAATTTATTTTGAACCAGACCAAAAAAAATTTCTTAATCGAAGGTTTTTTAAACCGGTATATTTTTGCTTTTACTCCGCCTGTCAGCTTGTGACTTCTAAAGTTATTCTGAAGATCAATTACTAGATCATAGCTATTATCTCTTAAATCAGAATTCAATTTTTCCGCTTTTTCTTTTTCGTACATGAACAGATTAGAGATATTCGGGTTAAAAAGCAGTGAGTCTTGATACTGTTCCTTAACAACGAAATCAATTTTAGCAGAAGAATATTGTTGTTTTAATGCCCGGATTACCGGAGTGGTTAAAAGGATATCACCCAGTGAACTGAGGCGAATGACAAGAATTTTATTTATCAGTATTGTGGGCACGCAGATTTATTTTTGTTTTCAATGTAAATTTAGCCAATAATCCTATCCATTCCAATCAGCGCAGTTGGATGTAAAAGTTCACTTCAGTATTTTTCGGTAAGTAAAAAAACAAGGTTGAACCATGACAACATTACCTCCACCGGCTGTTAAAAAATTTCCGGAAAATTCACTCGAAAAGCAGTGCTATAATATTACTGAAATGTTTAAAGAAAATATTCCGATTATGAACGATAGAAACCGTCTTGGCTATTGTCTTTTCAAATATATGAAGGGCGAAGGGGACGCACCTGAAATTTTGGTAAGTTCCACAAAAATTAAAATTGATAGAATTACTAAGCCGGAACTGGCAAAAAAAATTGCCGATGAACTAGCAAAAATTAATGGATAATTGAGAATTGAAAATGGAGAATTGAAAATGGAGAATTAATAAATACTCTCAATTCGCAATTCTCCATTCTCAATTCAATACCTGTCTTCCCCTTCGCGCAAATATTTCTCTACGAGTAATACATCTTCCTCACTGCCAATGTAGGCAGGAGTTCGCTCGTGCAGAGCTTCGGGCTGTAATTCAAGAATTCTTTTATGACCATCTGTTGCGCGTCCGCCGGCTTCTTCCATAATGAACGCCATCGGATTACATTCGTACATCAAACGTAATTTACCTTTTAGATTTCTTTTATCACCGGGATAAATAAAAATACCGCCGTATAAAAGAGTTCGATGAATATCGGCTACCATTGAACCAACATAACGCGCTTGATACGGTTTGCCATCAAACAGATTTGATTGCAGGTATTTAATGTAATTTTTCAATCCTTGCGGCCATGAAAAATAGTTACCTTCGTTAAGACTATAAATTCTTCCATGCTTAGGAATTTTAATATTATCATGGGAAAGAAGAAATTCTCCAAAGGCGGGGTCGAGTGTAAAACCATGAACGCCGTGTCCGTGCCCTGCAGTATAAACCAGCATAGTACTTGAACCATACACAACGTAGCCGGCAACAACCTGCTGATAACCGGGCTGTAAACAATCCTCGCGTGTTCCCGGTCCGTTTCCGGAACTTATTCTTTTATAGATGGAAAAAATTGTTCCAATGCTTATGTTCGCATCGATGTTGGATGATCCGTCAAGCGGATCGAAGAGTAAAACATACTTACCAATTTTCTGGTATGGAGGGAGATGAATAATATCTTCTTCTTCTTCTGATGCCATGACGCAAAAATGACCGCCGTGGTCCATCGCCTTGATTAATATCTCATGAGCGTAGATATCCAGTTTCTTAACTTTTTCACCATGGACATTTTCATTGCCTGTGAATCCGAGAATCTCGGCAAGACCTGCCTTATTTACCTCGAGTGAAATTAATTTTGCAGCTAGTCCAAGTTGTAGAAGAATAGTTGATAGTTCGCCGGTTGCTTCCGGGTGTTCCTTTTCCCCCTCCATAATATGACGGGGTAAAGTCATAAACCGTTTTGTTCCCATTCAAACCTCTCTTAAGCAGTTTTTACTATTTCTTGATCTTTGTACTGAAGTTGATAAAGTTTGTAATAGATACCGCGTTTTGCGAGAAGCTCTTGATGTGTACCTGCTTCTTTTAACTCACCTTTATGCATAACAAAAATTTTATCGGCATTCTGAATTGTTGATAAGCGATGTGCTATCACAATTGATGTTCTACCGATCAAAAGTTTTTCAATAGCGTTTTGAATTAACTGTTCTGTTTCTGTATCAACGCTGGAAGTTGCTTCATCCAAAATAAGGATTTGCGGATTATAAGCAAGTGCCCGCGCAAAAGAAATCAATTGTTTTTGTCCAACACTTAAAGTAGCACCTTTCTCCTTTACTTCCTCATCATATGCATTTGGAAGCTGGGAGATAAATTTATCAGCGCCAACAGTTTTAGCCGCTTCTATAATCTCATCATCCGATATATTTTTATTTCCAAGATTAATATTCGATTTGATAGTTCCGCTAAAAAGGAAAACATCTTGCAGAACCATAGCTATATGTTTTCTTAAATCGCTTATATCCAGATTCCGAATATCAATTCCATCAAGAGTGATGCTTCCCTTTTGGATATCATAAAATCTTGTAAAGATATTAATAATGCTTGTCTTGCCCGCGCCGGTTGCACCCACTATAGCTATTCTTTCACCGGGGTTTATTTTGAATGAAAGATTTCTCAAAACATATTCGCCGGGATTGTAAGCGAACCAAACATTACTAAATTCAATCTCACCGCGAATACTTGTAAAGTTTACCGGATTATCAGGATTCTTGATTATTGTTTCGTCATCAAGAAGATTGAATATTCTTTCCGAAGAAGCCATAGCCGTTTGAAGAATGTTATACTTTTCGGAAAGATCACGCACCGGACGCCAAAACATTTCTGTGTATTGTAAAAAAGCAATTAAAACACCAATACTCAGACGGCTTTGAATTACTTCGCCGCCGCCATACCAGATAATTAATCCCACAGAGATCGCGCTGAGCAATTCTACTACAGGGAAAAATACAGCGTAATAAAAGATTGATTTAATATTAACAAGCCGGTTGTCATTATTGATAATTGAAAATTTTTGCAACTCTTCTTTTTCCTTAGCAAAAATTTGGACTACGTTCATCCCGGTTACCCGCTCTTGCATATAAGAATTCAGTCTGGCAAGATGAAGACGAACATCTCTATATGTCTCTCGAACTTTCTTTCTGAATAATATGGTTGCATAAATTAGGACAGGCATAACTGCGAGCGTTACAAGCGAAAGATCCCAGGACATTGCGAACATGAAGATAAAGATCCACACTATTACAAATATGTCGCTAAATACCGAAACAATACCGGACGAAAACATTTCGTTCAGCGAATCAACATCATTTGTAACCCGCGTTACAGTTCTGCCAACCGGAGTTTTGTCAAAATATCTGAGTGCGAGTTTTTGTACGTGCGAGAAGAGTTGAATCCGTAAATCGTAAACAATTTTTTGCCCCATTAACTCTGTGTAAAATGTTAGGAAATACTGAATGAATGCTTGAAGCATCAATGAAACTAATAGTAAAGCACAGATTATCAACAAGCCATCGAAATCTTTATTCTTAATATTATCATCGAAAGCTATTTTAGTTAAGAATGGACGTAACGGTCCAAGCGCAGCCACAATAATGTTCAATAGTATAGCCGCAACTACATATTTTTTATATGGCTTTACGTATCGGAGCAGCCGACGCATTAACTTTGCATCGTACGCTTTACCAAGTATATCATCATCTTTTCGTTGTTCTGCCATTCTTCTTCTTTCTAATTCATTTCCGAAAGTTCTTTTTCCAACAACTGCTTCATATGTAAGTCCGCATATATTCCCCCCTTTTCAACTAATTCTTCGTGAGTTCCCTCTTCGGCTATATTGCCATTTTCCAGCACAAATATTTTATCAGAATCTTTTACGGTAGAAATTCTGTGACTTATAATTATACTTGTCCTATCATTCATGAATTCTTTTAGTTGTTTTAAAATATCTTCTTCGGTATTCGTATCAACTGCTGAGAATGAATCATCTAAAATTAAAATTTTGGGATTGATCGCGAGTGCTCGAGCAAGTGTTGATCGTTGCTTCTGTCCTCCCGAAAGTGTAATGCCTCTCTCGCCAAGAATTGTTTCATATCCTCCCGGAAAAGTTGATACATCTTTTGAGAGTTGGGCAATCTCTGAAACTCTATTGATCAATTCTTGATTCCCATTATTTAATCCGTAGATTAAATTGTTGGCAAGAGTGTCAGAAAATAGAAAATTTTCTTGCGGAACCATTCCAATATTTTTTCTCAACACTTCAAGTGGAATTTCTCTAACATCGTGCCCGTCAATCTTTACATTTCCATCCGTGACATCATATAAACGTGAGAGAAGATTAATCAGACTTGTCTTACCGACACCTGTGTTGCCAACGAATGCGACCGTTTGACCGTGTTCGATTTTAAAATTAACGTTTTTAAGAATCCAAGGTAAATTATCAGCATAGCGGAAGGAGACATTTTTGAATTCGATATTGCCTTTAATTTGTTTTACATCGAATTCATTTACGGAATCAACAATTTCAATGGGCTCATTGAAGATTTTGAGTAACCGTTTCATGCTTGCGTCAGCTTGCTGAATTAAATTTGCAACCCAGCCAAAAGAAATCATTGGCCAGATCAAATCAACAAGAAACATCATAAACGCAACTATAGCACCCACAGTTAGCGTTTTGTTGATTATCATGCTGCCACCGGCTAAAACAACTATGATTGCAGAAAGTCCCGCGATCATAAAAAACACCGGCATGAAAAGGGCTTGAAGTTTCACCAGATCCATTTTACGTTTTAGATACTCGGCACTTTGCTTCTTATATTCTTCTATTTCGTGTTCTTCACGTTCATATGATTTTACTACCCTTATGCCGGAAAAATTTTCTTGAGCCTGAGCCGTAAGCTCAGAAAATTTTTCCTGAATACGCGTGAATTTAGAATGAATTTTTTTCATCACGATATAAACTACAAATGATAGCAGGGGCAAAGGTAATAGTGCGTAAAGTGTAAGTAGCGGACTGAGAGAAATCATAACAGAAATTGTTAGAATAAATTTTATTCCGTTATCAATCGAGTACATAACAGATGGACCGACGAACATTCTTACGGCACTAACATCGTTAGTGGCGTGTGCCATGATATTGCCGGTTGAATTATTTTGGAAAAATCTTAATGGAAGTTTTTGAATGTGTGCCCAAAAATCCTGCCGCAGATCGTATTCAATTTCTCTTGAAACGACTATGATAGTTTGACGAATATAAAAACGAAAAATGTTACTTATAATTGCCGCCGCAAGTAAAAGTAAAACAAGATTAACAATTACCCGTATATCGCCCTTCTTGTTAAGCGAATTTATTCCTTGCATAACATTAAGCGGTATGTAAACGTTCGCAATGTTTGAAAGCAGAATAAAAACGCAACCGAGAATTAATTTTGCTTTATAACGGCGGAAATATTTATTAAGATGTTTAAGATTGCCGAACAATTTGAACCATCGCCCTTTCTATTATATAACGTAGAACGAAGAGTGAAGAACGTAGAATTCATATACTTTTACTCTACACTCATCATTCTACACTCTGCACTCATTCCTATCCTATTACTTCAAATCCAGTGTATTTATGAAGCGCTTTCGGAACAATTATTTTTCCTTCCGGTGTTTGATAATTTTCAAGAAGCGATACCATCAAACGGCTTGTTGCTAGTCCGGATCCATTGAGTGTGTGAACGAATTCAAGTTTTTTATCTTCCTTACGGTAACGAATATTGGCTCTGCGAGCTTGAAAATTTTCGAAGTTACTGCAAGAGGATGCTTCGAGCCAGCGGTTTTCTGCCGGAGACCATGTTTCGATATCGTAACATTTAGCGGCGGAGAAACTTAAATCGCCTGTACATAACAATAAAATTCTATATGGGATTTTCAATGCTTGTAAAATATCTTCAGCGTCTTTAACCATCGCTTCCAATTCATTATACGAATTATCAGGCTTGGCAAATTTCACCATTTCAACTTTATTGAATTGATGTACGCGCAAAAATCCTTTTGATTCTTTTCCATATGAACCGGCTTCACGTCTGAAACAGGGCGAGTAACCGACATACTTAATTGGCAAATCTTTTTCAGCCAGAATTTCATCGCGATGAATATTTGTTATAGGCACTTCCGCAGTTGGAACAGGATATAATCCATCTTTCTCGATGAAATACATATCCTCTTCCATCTTAGGAATTTGTCCGGTGCTTTTCATCGATTCTCTGTTAACCAGAATCGGCGGAAATATTTCCGAGTAGTTATGATTATGCAAATGAGAATCCAACATAAAATTAATTAATGCACGTTCTAGTGTTGCGCCTTTACCCATATAAAGTGGAAACCCCGAACCGGAGATTTTTGTTCCTCTTTCAAAATCAAGAATCGAATGTTTCTTTCCCAGCTCAACGTGATCGAGGACTTTGAAATCATTTTCAAATGAAAAACCTTCCGGCAGCCATTGGCGGACTTCAACATTTTCTTCAGCAGTCTTACCTACAGGGACTGAAGAATGTGCCAAGTTCGGTGTGTTGCGTAAAATGTTATCTAAGTTCTCTTCAACATCGCGGAGCTGTCCGTCAAACAAAGCGATCTCATCGCCGACATGTTTCATTTCAGCGAATACTTCGGATGTATCTTGTCCCGACTTTTTCATCTGTGGAATTTGAGCTGAAACTTGATTCTTCTTTGCTTTCAGATCTTCTGTCTTAGCAATCAAAGAACGGCGCTGCTCGTCAAGTACAAGAACATCGTCAACAATATCTTTAGCATTTTTATTAAGTAATCCTTGTTTAACTAATTCCGGATTTTCCCGGATGAATTTAACGTCTAACATTTTTCTCTCTTCTCGTTATAAGTATTTTTAGAATAACAATAGCACGCAGATTTTTTATGATGATTATGATTCTTTATGATCTTACTCAAGTTGACCGTCTCCTTTGAAAATGGGCTAAAGCCCTTAGGAGTGTGGGGTTTTTGTGTCCCCCACCCTAAAGGGTGGGGTTAATAACCACGCCTTTTAAGGCGTGGACAACGAAAACACCCAATACCAAAAGGGGTTTTAACCCCTTCTCCCGAAACAGTCAACTTGAGTGATCTTAATAAATGATAAAAGATCATAACGATCAGCGTTCTATTGCTTAACCACAATATTATAAATTTTATTTGGTACGTAAATTTCTTTTACTACTTGTTTATTGTCTGTGTAAGATTTTACTTTTTCATCAGCGAAGACAGCTAGTTTAACTTCTGCTTCGGATGTGTTCACAGGCAGATCAATCTTCGACCTAACTTTTCCATTGATCTGAATAACAATCGTCATGCTGTCTACGGTTAAAGCGTTCTCATCAACTTCGAAACAAATGGGTTTTTCAAACAAAGATTTTTCATTTCCAATCAACTTCCAACATTCTTCTCCAAGATGAGGAGCTAAAGGTGCAATCATCACGGCAAATCTTTCCAGCGCGTAGGTTTGAAGATCTTTTCTGCAATCACTTAAATTTTTCATCTCGTTGGAAAGTTCCATTAATGTTGCAACCGCAGTATTGAATCTAAAGTTCTCAATTTCAACATCTGTTTTTTGAATAGACTGATTTACTTTTCTATAAACCGATTTTTCAACTTCGGTCAATTCTGAAATTTCATATTTATCTTTAGCCGGAAATTTTTTTACAATATTTGAATGTGCCTCAAACATTGTATAAGCTCTCTGGACAAAACGGTCGACTCCTACAATTCCTTTATCACTCCAATCGCCGCCAAGTTCATACGGACCCATGAACATCAGGTACATTCTGAAAACATCGGCGCCATAATTTTCCATGAAGGAATGTGGATCAACAACATTACCTTTCGACTTCGACATTTTGGCGCCTTGAGCTGTAATTGTTCCTTGATGAATAAGTCTTTGGAACGGTTCGTCACTATTTACTAACCCGATATCACGAATGAATTTGTGAATAAAGCGAGCATAGAGTAAATGCATAACAGCATGCTCAGAACCGCCAACGTACATATCAACTGGTGTCCAGGAATCGGCAAGTTTTGCATCAAACATTCCATCGCTGAAATTCGGATTCATATAACGCAAGTAATACCATGATGAATCAACAAATGTGTCCATTGTATCAACATCGCGATGAGCATCTTCACCACACTTCGGGCATTTTGTCTCTACAAATTCTTTGTTACTTGCTAATGGAGAACCGCCATCCGGTTTGAACGCAACATCGTATGGAAGAACAACAGGAAGTTGATCCTCCGGAACCGGCACTTCTCCGCACTTGTCGCAATAGATAATTGGTATTGGTGTTCCCCAATAACGCTGGCGTGAGATAAGCCAATCGCGCAAACGGTAATTTGTTTTTCTTCTTCCGAGTCCTTCCGCTTGAAGATCATCTGTAATTTTTTCTATACCATCATCGGAGTTAATCCCGTCATATTTGCCGGAGTTAACCATTGTTCCAACTTCTGTATAAGCTTCTTTAAGTTCGGCTTCGACATTTGAATCCGGTTGAAGAATGACTTTACGGATAGGCAAGTTAAATTTTTTGGCGAATTCAAAATCGCGTTCATCATGCCCGGGTACAGCCATAACACAGCCAGTTCCGTATGTTGCAAGTGCGTAATCGGCAATCCAGATAGGAACACGCTCATCATTAACCGGATTTATTGCATAAGCTCCTGTTGGTACACCGGTTTTTTCTTTAACAGTAGAGGTTCGCTCGATTTCGCTAAATGATTCTACCGATTCTATATATTGATCCACGCCCTCTTTAAATTCCGGTTTTGCGATTCTCTGAACCAATTCTTTTTCAGGCGCAAGCACAACATATGTTACACCGAATAATGTATCCGGTCGTGTTGTAAATACTGTAATTTTTTCGTCGTAACCTTCAATAGCAAACTCAACCTCGGTACCAACACTTCTCCCGATCCAGTTTTCTTGCATCAGTTTTGTTTTCTCTGGCCAATCAATCTTGTCTAATCCCTTAAGAAGTTCATCAACATAATTTGTAATCTTGAAAAACCATTGTGTAAGATTTTTCTGAATTACTGTTGTACCGCAGCGTTCACAGTTTCCATCGCTCAGAACTTGCTCATTAGCTAAAACTGTTTGGCAAGAGGGACACCAATTAACCGGCGCATTTTTTCTGTAAGCCAAACCTTTTTTGTAGAGTTGAAGAAAGAGCCATTGATTCCATTTGTAATATTCAGGAACGCAGGTCATCAACTCCGCATCCCAATCGTACATTCCGCCCATCTGTTTCATCATTATGCGGATATCATTAATATTTTTTAGTGTACTGTCCTTAGGATGAACACCCGTTTTGATAGCATAATTTTCTGCCGGTAATCCAAACGCATCATAACCCATCGGTTCAAAGACATTAAAGCCCTTCAACTTTTTGAAACGAGCCCATGAATCAGTTGGTCCGTAATTGTACCAATGGCCGATATGCATTTTTGCGGCGGATGGATAGATAAACATTACAAGGCAGTAAAGCTTTTTCTCGATCTTAGTTAATTCAGTTTTGTAAACTTTCTTTTCTTCCCAAAACTTTTGCCACTTACTTTCTACTTCGTGAAAAGGATATTTCATTTTGATTGATGTGCTTATTAAAATTGGATTCAAACTTATCAAAAAGCGGATGGTTTATCAAGAAATTGGTTTTAATAGAACGCTGAGAGAAATGACTGATATGGATGAACGATTTCCCGTGTTTCATTTCCATTCAACTTTTCTTAATTTGTAAACAAATTTGAGAAAGGATATTGTGAAATGAATAAATACACTCGAATTAATATTGATCATGAAAAAATGGGTGGCGTTCCTTGTATTAGAGATTTGAGAATGCCGGTTGCTACTATTATAGAAATGCTCGCGGAGGAATATAATCCTCAATCAATATTAAAGGAACATCCTGAATTGGAAAATGAAGATATCTAAGAAGCATTACACTTTGCTTCTGAATTGTTACGTTATAGAGAATTTCCGTTAGCCATATAATGTTAGGCGACATTAAATTTCATTTAAATACGGAGGTATAGTATGGGAGACGAACAGAGGATGAAAATAATAGATGAAATTAAGCATATTGAGAGAGAGCTTTATTTAAAAAAAAGTAAACTTTCATCAAGTGAGGCAATGGAATATGGTTTGACGTTAATGCTGCCATATTTATCTGCTGAAGGCTTAAACTCTGAGAAATGGAAAGAAGTTTTCACAAAGTTGATTGAAAAAATAGGGGACTCATCAACGGGAGGCGATAGCGTTAAAGAAATACATATGGAGCGGCAAAGATGAAATTTGTAATAGATAGTAATATTTTTGTCAGCAGTCTTGATCCTAATGATATTTTTCATGCCGAATGCCATCCAATTTTTGAAAAGATGTGGAATTTTGAAATCGAGGCATTATGTCCTCTCTTGTTTTAGTTGAGATAACCTGTGTTATAAGACGTAGAACGAATAACGAAGGCATTGCTGCTGCCATTTATAGAAATTTAGCACGCTTACCATCAATAAATTGGTTAGATATAACACTTGATGTAGCTGAAAGAGCATCAATGTTAGGGACAAAAACTGGATTAAGAGGTGGAGATGCTATTGTCCTACAAGTAGCAGAGCAACATGGTATTCCTCTTTTGACTAAAGATAAGGAAATGAAAGAAAAAGCTCCAAAAGGAATTTTAGTTTTTGAACCATCAGATGTACTTTTATAATAATTAACGCCGCCTAACACAGCACAAATGATTTTCATACAAACCCTTCGGGCTTCGTTTGTGCTGGAACCGTTATCGAGCCATCTCGAATTAGAATAAAGCAGTTACCATTTTGATATTTTCATCTATTTAGTTTTCCCTTCTCTTTTCATAATTTGCATTCAGAATAATAACCAACCGAGGCAGCAATGAAGTACTTAGTACACTTAATAATTTTGATTCTCACCTTAACATCAATTAACGCACAGCAAAAACGTGCTATGACAGTTGAAGATATGTGGAAAATGAAACGTATAGGCGCGTACGATGTTTCACCCGACGGAAAAACAATTGCGTTTGCGGCTACTTCATATAGCATGGAAACTAACAAATCAAATTCAGATATCTGGCTTATTGATGCTGACGGAAAAAATGTTCGCGCATTTAAAAATTCTGAAGCTGGTGAAAGTGCACCAA
Source organism: uncultured Melioribacter sp. (assembly GCA_964449775.1). GTDB lineage: Bacteria > Bacteroidota > Ignavibacteria > Ignavibacteriales > Melioribacteraceae > Fen-1258. The sequence continues at coordinate 78,215 of CAYVBQ010000014.1, forward strand.
AATTTTCATCAGACGGAAAAAAGATTGCTTATTCTAAGAAAGGTCAAATCTGGATAAGCAACATTGATGGTTCCGATGATCAACAATTGACCGATCTCTACACTGGTGCATCGGGAATGGTTTGGTCGAACAATGGCAAGGCTATTCTTTTCGTCTCGGATGTCTATCCTGATTGCCCAACACAAGATTGTAACAAAGAAAAAGATGAAGCCGCTGATAAAAGTCCGGTCAAAGCCAAAATCATAACAGAATTGATGTACCGAAATTTCGACCACTGGCGCGGTGATAAACGGAGCCATCTTTTTCTCTATAACATTGAGACCAAAGAATTTATGGACTTAACCAAAGAAAGTCCTTTTGATGTACCACCTATCGATTTGGGCTCGGCGAATGATTACTCATTCTCACCTGATGGAAACGAAATTGCTTTTACTATGAATCCGGATAAAGTTGTTGCTACTAGCACCAACAACGAAATTTTTATCATTCAAAGGAACAGTGGATATCCATATAAACTAATTTCGAAAAGCAAAGGAAGCGATTCGCAACCGGTTTATTCTCCCGATGGTAAGTATATCGCTTTTACATCAATGGCACGTGCGGGATTTGAAGCTGATAAAAAATCTATTATGCTTTATGATCGTGCAACTAGTCAATTAAGAAACCTCACGGAAAAAATTGATCTTACCGCCGGAGAAATTATCTGGTCGCCGGATTCAAAATATATCTACTTTGATGCACCGAACGAAGTCAACAACTCAATCTATAAAATAGAAGTTGCTACCGCGAAGCATGAAATCATTGTGAAAGAAAATGGAAATACTTCATTCACACTTTCACCGGACGGGCAAACTCTCTATTTCAAGAAACAAAAATCAACAATGCCGTATGAGCTTTTTTCCGTCAGTACGAATGGCGGAGAATCGAAACAACTTACTTTCGTTAATAACGATTTACTTTCCCAGTTGGAGATGAATCCAATAGAAACTTTTTGGAGCGATGGCGCTAAAGGTGCGAAGGTTCAATCCATTTTAGTCAAACCTCCATTCTTCGATCCGAATAAAAAATATCCGCTCATATTCTTAATTCACGGTGGACCGCAAGGTCATTGGATGGATGATTTCCACTTTAGATGGAATACACAATTGTTTGCATCAAAAGGTTATGTTGTTGTAGCACCAAATCCTCGCGGCAGCCAAGGATACGGTCAAAAATTCTGCGATGAAATATCACGCGACTGGGGTGGAAAAGTTTATGCCGATTTAATGAACGCATACGATTATGCAATTAAGAATTATAAATTCATCGATCCGAAAAATACTTTTGCAGCAGGTGCATCATACGGCGGCTACATGATTAACTGGATCGAAGGTCACACAAACAGATTTAATGCACTTGTAAGTCATGACGGAGTTTTCAATTTAGAAAGCATGTTCGGTACAACAGAAGAACTGTGGTTTCCTATTTGGGAATACGGCGCTCCGTACTGGAAAGACAGAACCGATTATGAAAAATTTTCGCCCCATCGTTTCGTAAAGAATTTCAAAACGCCGATGCTTATTGTGCATGGCGGGAACGACTTCCGTGTTCCCGAAGGTCAAGCGATGGAATTATTCACAGCTCTTCAATTAATGAATGTGGAAAGTAAATTTTTGTATTTCCCAGATGAAACGCACTTTGTTCAAAAAGCTCAGAATGCAAGACTTTGGTGGAATACAGTTTTTGACTGGTTCAATCAACATAAAAAATAAATTGGGGTAAAAAATGAATTACGACGAAAAAGAATATTGGGATTCACCAACTTTAGAGGAGAAGCGTTTCGATACCGAAGAAGAAGTTGAACGCGGTACTCAATATGTTGAAGAGCGGCTTTGGGATAAAGTTGAACGCTTCGGAAGTAAAATCCGTTTTGCAAAAGATATTAAAGCACTATACCGTTATATGAGGGATAAGTATGTTCCTTGGTACCGCAAAACAATTGTGGTTGCGGCATTGATCTATTTCATCAGCCCAATTGATGCGATTCCCGATTTTGCACCCCTCTTCGGTTATCTGGACGATCTTGGAGTGATTGTGGCAGCGATTAAATATTTAGGAAGTGAGATAGTTCCATATTATGATTAATGAATTTCTCGGTTGTAAAAACTAATACTGTCTTTCACGGAAAAGTTATTCTTCCTAATCTGGTTCCTAAAGGAAGTGTGACAATTTGTGGAAAGACTCAAAGTGTTACAATCGATAAATAGAATAAGAACCTCATTGTTTTTTAGAAAGAAATGAAACACAAAATTGAAATTAATCATAGGTTAATTTTTATAATTGGAGACTGCTAAAAACCTAATAAGATTTTTTTTGTCCTGGTGACTTTGTGTTAAGAAGAAGTTGAATACTTTAGAATCATCCACAAAGATCATTAAGGCACAAAGATTTTAACATTTCGAAACATCGGTTATAAAAAATTTTTTCATTCTTTAAAATTGAGCGAGTAAATATCCAACCGTCTATCCTTCCAATTCAGTACGCTTCCGGATTGTTTATGCTTCTTCAACAATTCTAAATCCACATCATCAATAATTACCATTTCCACATTGGGTGTTGCTTCAGCTTGAATTGCATCGCGCGAAAAAGGAATATCCGCTGGGGTAAAAATTGCAGACTGAGCATAATGAATGTCAAGATTTTCAACAAAAGGTAAATTGCCAACCGAACCTGCTATGATTGTAAATACATGGTTTTCAATGCACCTTGCTTGAGCGCAATAGCGAACGCGCAAATATGCATAACGCTCATCAGTGCAGAATGGAACAAAGATTAATTGAGCGCCCTTTTCTACAGCTATGCGCGAGACTTCCGGAAATTCAATATCATAACAAATGAGAATAGAAATTTTACCCCTATCTGTATCAAAAACTTCAACCTTATTTCCCGGTTCAACTCCCCACCATTTTTTTTCATTTGGAGTGATGTGCAGTTTGTATTGTTTATCAATTTTTCCGCTGCGATGAAATAGATAAGCGATATTATAAAGATGATCCTCTTCAATAGTAAAGTGAGAACCGCCGATAATGTTGATGTTATACTTAATTGCAAGATTGGAAAATGCATTAAGATAGTCCGGTGTAAACTGAGCAAGTCTTCTTACGGCTAAACCGGGGCGCTCTGCCGGAAGAAATGATAGAAGTTGAGTTGTTAAAATTTCGGGAAAGATAATAAAATCGCATTTATAATCTGAAGCCACATCAATAAAATAATCGCATTGCTTTTCGAATGCTTCAAAATTTTCTATTGAACGCATCTGATATTGAACGGCGCATATTCTAACCGGACGTGTTGGAATAAAAATACGAGAAGTATCCGGTTCATAATCTATATTTGTCCATTCTAAAAATGTTGCATATCCTTTTGAGTCTTCATCGGAAGTTAGATAATTCGGGATCAATCTTTTTAGAACAAATCCGTTTGATATCTGTGTTGTAAGTACAGGATCAATTAAAGTCTTACTTATCACCTTTTCAATGTATTCTCTTGCACTTATCTTATCGGCATGTTTACTATAACCGGGGATTCGCCCGCCAATGATAATTCTCATTAAATTTTTCTTCACGCTTAATTCTTTTCTAGCTTCATAAAGACGGCGTGAAAATTTTAATCCACGGAATTCCGGATCAACCATTATTTCAATTCCATAAAGAGTATTCCCATTTGTATCGTGGTTTCTTATAAATCCATTGTCGGCAATCTCTTTCCAGCCATGCCATTCTGAATATAAAGTAAAATCAAGTATTAGACTGCTGGATGAAGCGACAAGTCTTTTGTTATAAACTATTCCAATTTGTCCTTCGGGAAAAATTGATATCTGACTTTCAAACTGTTCTTTCGACCATGTCGGCATTCCAGGAAAACATTTTTTTTGAAGCTCAACAACTTTAACATAGTCTTCTAATTGAAGTTGACGGACTTTAATTCTGTTAGGCGATATTATCCGATTTCCTTTTTCCATACAATACTCCATTTTTATTGAATAGATACAATCTCGGAGACATTCATGCAATACTACTATAAAGTAGTGAAGTATGATCTATATTCCTAATTAACGGGCAGTGGAGTATATTTGCAACAACAAATTTGGAAGTGTAATGAATTTCGACGTAAAAAAAATAGAAAAAGTTTTTCACGGTAAAGTATTTGATGTCAGAGTCGATGAAATTGAATACAACGGTACAGGGAATAAAGCATATAGACAAGTTGCAGTTCATCCGGGAGGTGCAGTCATCGTTCCAATAAATAGTGACGGTAAAATTGAATTTATAACTCAATACCGTTATCCACACAATGAAGTTCTTCTAGAACTTCCGGCAGGTAAACTTGAAAAGGGAGAAGATCCACTTGTCTGTGCTTCGCGGGAGCTTACTGAAGAAACTGGTTATTCATCGAATAATATTTCCAAACTTGGTAAGATTTATACTACTCCCGGTTTTTGTAATGAGGTTTTGCATATCTATCTTGCAGAAGATTTAATTCCGGGAGATCATGCAAGAGAAGAGGGCGAGGAAGGAATGGAGATAGTTGAACTGACTCTCCGCGAGGTGGAAGAAAAAATCCGGAACGGAGAAATTGTTGATGCGAAGACTATCTCAGGAATATATTTTTATAAACTTTTAATGGAACATAGATCATTATGATTTTTATGATTAATCATGATCCTTAAAAATCACAACCATCTCCATAGGAGTTCTTCGGACATAAAAATCTGCGTTCCATAATCAATTAGTCAGACCAATTTCAATTCTATTTTTTCCCTACCGGCATAATATACACTGGTGATTCATTATCTGGCATGTTCATAGTTGCTTTAACTCCACTATCAGTGAATGCACCAATAGCCACTGTTCCTAAACCAAGAGAAACACATTGTAGGTAAAGATTCTCTGCAGCGTGTCCCACTTCCATATAGATATATCTTTCAGCTCTGCTACCATATTTTATAGATGTTCGTTCAAAAACCGCAGAAAAGACTATGACAACTGGAGCCGTTTGAATTGGAGTCTGCCCTAGTGCGACATTACATAATTCTGTTCTCTTATCACCTTCGGCAATTTTCTTTAAATCGTGTGTAATAGGACGATACTTGTAAATTCCATTCATCAAATCCGTGACATTACCAACAACGACATATATTTCCAATGGATAAAGTCCCCCGGCGGATGGTGCGGTTCGATATCTGAAACCACTAGATGAATCAGATATGCCCTGTGCTGACCAAAGTAATTGAGATATTTCTTGAAGTGTTAGAGGTGCATTCTTATAAGACCGAATCGATCTTCTTAATAATAGAGCAGACTCAATTGATGTATTACTACTAAAAATTGGCTTAGATAGTTTGATGACATCCGCGGTGGAATTGGTCGCTGAATTTGCACTTTCAGTTTTACATGCAAACAAGGATAGCATTATAATAATAGCTAGAATTAGAAAACTTATTAAGTACACAATGTGACTTTGTTTTAGCTTTTTCATTATCAACCTCCGTTATCATTATCAAAGTAGTTTCATTTAATAATCTATGATTAAAAGCAATTGCGACAAAATAACATTTTAATGCAATTCAAATATAATTATTGCATTTATGAAAATTTACAACAATCGCATATCTGAAATGAGGCACTCCATATTTAATGTGCAGAAAGTTTGGATTATGACAATCACATTCACTCAGAGGGTGAGAAGGATTCTCAGTTAATTAAGTTTACTTTTTATGAAATAGATGAAAAAATTATAAATGATGAGATTGTTGATGCGAAGATTATCTACGGTATTTTTATGCATAAACTTGGTTTGGAGAAATGATGTTGGATACTAGATACTAGATCATAAATAGCACAACATCGTACACACTTTCTAGTATTACTAATGAAGCAGGAGA